>NZ_MIAM01000019.1:17461-63028 GCF_001830555.1 Sphingopyxis sp. RIFCSPHIGHO2_12_FULL_65_19
AGGCCCAGGCCGTCGCCCCCGCCGAGGCGGGCTATCGCCCGACCGATCCGCAAATTGCGTTCCATCTCGCCCGCTTCATCGAGCAGGTCAGGGCGATCCCGGCCGATCCGGTGATCGTCCGCCAGAACTGGCTGCGCGCCTACGACTTCACGACCGATCGGGGCGCGGTGGCGCTCAACGACTACGCCCGCGCCAACGACCCCTTCGCCAATGTCGGCCGGGTGCAGGTCGCGGTGGACGTGTCGAGCGTGATCCGGGCATCGCCCGACAGCTTCCGCGTCGCCTGGACCGAGCGCCGCTATCAGGACGGCAGCCTTGCCGCCACCGAACGCTGGTCGGCGATCCTCACCATCGTCGTGCAGCCGCCGCGCACCCCCGACGCCCTGCGCAAGAATCCGCTCGGCGTCTTCGTCAACGCTTTGAATTGGTCAAGGGAGCTGTCGCAATGACGCACACGCCATTTCGCCGTTCCGCCTCGGCGGTCCTGCTTGTCTCCGCCACCGCGCTCGCCGGCTGCGCCACCACATCGGCGAAGCCGCCCGCGATTCGCTATGATGATCCGCCGCGCGAGATCGCGGCGACGCCGGCCGCGGAACCGCTCCGCGCCGTCGAGGTGGTGACGATCCCCGAACCCCTGCCGCTCCCCGGCCAATTGAAGCCGGTCGCGGCCGGGGCAGCGACTTCCGAGCCCGCCGATCCGCGCCGCCGTGTCGGGGCCGCCAACGCGGCCGCCCGCGTGCAGCCGGTGCGCGACGGTTTCCTCAACGCCATCCAGCAATATCCCTGGACGGACGGCGCGCTCTATCAGGTCTATGCCGCGCCCGGCCAGGTGACGGACATCGCGCTTCAGGAAGGCGAGCAGCTCGTGGGGCCCGGGCCGGTCGCGGCCGGCGACACCGTGCGCTGGATCATCGGCGACACGGTGAGCGGCAGCGGCGCGACGGCGCGCGTGCATATCCTGGCGAAGCCAACACGCCCCGACATTTCCACGAACCTCGTCATCAATACCGACCGGCGCACCTATCACATCGAATTGCGCGCGACCGCATCGACATACATGGCCTCGGTCTCATGGACCTATCCGCAGGACCAGCTCATCGCGCTGCGCGGCGCCAATGCCGCCGCTGCCCCCGTCGCGACCGGCCTCGACCTCGCGGCGCTCAACTTCCGCTACCGGATCGAGGGCGACCGCGTGCCGTGGAAGCCGGTTCGCGCCTTCGATGATGCAGCCCAAGTGTTCATCGAGTTTCCGGCCGGGATCTCGCAGGGCGAGATGCCGCCGCTGTTCGTGACCGGCGCGGCCGGCGATGCCGAGTTAGTTAATTACCGCGTGCAGGGCCGCTACATGGTGGTGGACCGGCTGTTCGCCGCCGCCGAGCTGCGCCTGGGCGACCGGCGCGGCGAGCAGCGCGTCCGCATCGTGCGCGACAATGGGCGCAGGGGGCGGCCGTGACCGATCCCGCCGACAATTCCCCGCCCGAGGCGGCCGCACCGCAAGCGCCGCGCCCCGATCCGCAAGCCTTCCAGCTTCGCGGCAACCCGCCGCGCGTCATGCGCCTGTCGCGCAAGGCGCTGGCCGCCCTCGGCGTCGTCGCCGGCCTCGGGATCGGCGGCTCACTGATCTATGCGCTCAAGCCGGCCGGCGAGAAGGAGGCCAAGGAGCTTTACAACACCGACAGCCGCGCCACGTCCGAGACCATCACGTCGGGACCGCGCGACTATAGCCAAGCGCCGAAACTCGGCCCGCCGCTTCCCGGCGACCTCGGCGGCCCGATCGTCTCGGCCCAGCAGCGCGGGGAGAATGTCCAGGTCCCGCCGGTCGGCGCCCAGCCCGATCCGCGCGCGCAGGCTGAGGAAGCCGCCCGCCAGCGCGCGCAGCAGGAGCGCGACGCCGCCCGCATGAGCGGCGTGTTCTTGGGTGGCAGCAGCGCCGGGGCCGCTGCGATGCCGTCTTTGCCGAACCTCGCGACGGCAGCGCCTGGTGCTCCTGCCTCACCGCAACCTGCCGAGACGGCGCAGGGCGACCAGGCCGCCAAGCGAGCCTTCTTGGCGCAGGCGTCTAATCAGCGGACGGTCAGCGTCGAACGCCTCGTGGCGCCGGCCTCGCCCAACATCGTGCAGGCCGGCAGCATCATCCCTGCCGCGCTCATCACCGGCATCCGTTCGGACCTTCCCGGCCAGATCACCGCCCAGGTAACGGCAAACGTCTATGACAGCCCTACGGGCCGCATCCTGCTCATCCCGCAGGGCACGCGGCTGATCGGCGAATATGACAGCGAGATCGCCGCCGGGCAGGCGCGCGTGCTGCTGGCATGGGATCGGCTGATATTGCCGGACGGCCGCTCGATCGTTCTCGAGCGCCAGCCCGGCGCTGATGCGGCCGGATATGCTGGCCTACAGGATCGCGTAAACCAGCATTGGGGCAATCTGCTGAAAGCCGCCGCCGTTTCGACACTGCTCGGCGTCGGCGCCGAATTGGGCGCGGATAGCGAGGACGAACTTACTCGCGCACTGCGTCGCGGCTCGCAGGACACCATCAACCAGACCGGCCAGCAGATCGTGCGTCGGCAGCTCAATGTGCAGCCGACGCTCACCATCCGGCCGGGGCATCCGTTGCGCGTGGTCATCACGCGCGACCTGGTGCTTGAACCGATCGGAGCGACACGATGACGAAATTGAAGTTGGGGCCGCTGGCCGACGATCGGCCGGTCAAGCTCTCCGTGGAGCTGCCCGCCGCCGTGCATCGCGATCTCGTCGCCTATGCCGCCGCGCTCGCAGCCGAGACCGGGGGAGCGCCGGTCCCGCCCGACAAGCTGGTCGCGCCGATGCTCGCCCGGTTCATGGAAACCGACCGCGCCTTTCGCCGGCACCGCGCGCAGGGGAAGTGAGAGCGCGCCGCCTGCCGTCAGTTGCCCATGAACTTCTTGAAGCGGTCGCGGCCTTCCGCCTCGATCACGGCCTGCTCGGCATTGGCGCACTCGCTGCCCCGCACCGAGCCTTCCGCGCATTGCCCCACGATCTCCCGTGCTTCATCGAGATGCGCCGCGAAATACTGCGTCCCGCGCGGTTCGGCCGGCTCCGGTGCGGCGGGGGCCGGACTCGCGAGGGCCGGCGCACGCTCGACGGGCATGATCACCGGGCGCAGCACGAAGCCCACGCCGAATCCGATGACCAGCGCGACCAGCACGATGAAGAGTGTCTTGCTTCGTGTCATGGCTATTTCTTTTCCGGTTGGTGATGTGATGGCTGCGGCATCAGAATGGGCGGCAGCGAATAGCGACCGGCCACGAGATCAAGGAAGCGCAGCAAGACGGGGTTGTCATTGTCTTCACGCCAATAGCCCGAGAAGCCGATCCGCATATGTCCATGACTGTCGTGGATTTCGCTGAACGTTACGCCTGGCACTTGGATACCCAAGGCGGATTCGGCGACAATCGAGAGACGCCCACCGAGCGCAATGGCGCTCAACATTGTCTCGCGTCCGATATCCTGCATGTCGATCTCTGGCATGCAACCGGGGACCCCAAGTTTGCCCATGAGGATGTTTCGGGTCTCTGGGCCGGGATCTCGTTCGGTCAGCAAAAAGTGTTCGCCGGTCAGGTCGGGCCAATGGATGCGTTCGCATTGGGTGAGTGGATGGCCTGCCGGCATTGCTACAAATATGCGCTCACTCCAGAAAGAACGGCTCATCAGACCCCGATAGGAGGCCTCCCCAATCATGATCGCGATATCGAGCAGGCCATTCTCGATCCCGGCCAACAGCATATCCCGATCGCGTTCAAAGCCGGATACTTTGACCTCGGGGTGGCGTTCGCCGAACTCGCTGAGCGTTGCCCGCAAGTTGCCGGCGGAGAAGGACGTATAGAAGCCTACGGCCAGCTTGCCGACGTGGCCGTTGTTCGTGGCGCGGACCCAGTTGTTCAGTTCCTCGAACTCCTTCACGATGCGCTGTGCCGTTCGCAGATAGGTTCTGCCATTCGGAGTCAGAGTGGCACCGCGGGTCTTGCGGTCGAACAGCGCCATGCCTAGCCGCTTCTCGATTTCGAGGACGTGTCGGCTGAGCGTTGCTTGCTTGATATTTATGCTGCGCGCCGCGCGACTGAAGCTACCGGCCTCGGCCGCCGCAATCAGGTAGCGGAGCTGGCGCAGCTCAATCACCGGGCTAACGGATCATCAGGCGGTGTCGTGAACTCCGTCCAGCCGCCACCCAGCGCCTTGTAGAGATTGATGAGATTACTGAGCCGCACCAGCTTGGAGCGGACCAAGGCTTGCTGTGACCCGTAAAGCGTGCGCTGCGCGTCGAGCAGGGCGAGGTTGTCATCCTCGCCTGAGTTGAGCCGCTGTTCCGCGAGCCTGTAGGCATTGCGGCTGGCATCGACCCGCTGCGTTTCCGATCGGATTTGGGCGTCCAAGGTTCCTTTGCCGGCGAGCCCGTCAGCCACGTCGCGGAAGGCGGATTGGATCGCCTTCTCATAGTTGGCGATTTCGATCCGTTTCTGCACGTCCGCGCGATCGAGGTTGGCTCTCAGCGCGCTGCCGCCGAAGATTGGAAGCGGCAGGGTGATGCGCGGCATGAAGCTCCATGCGCCCGACCCCGATGAGAACAGATCGTCGAGGCTCGCGCTCGCCGTTCCCGCCCAGCCGGTCAGACTGATCGTCGGGAAGAACGCTGAGCGGGCAGCGCCGATATTCGCGTTGGCGGCGCGCAGCGTATGTTCGACCGCGCGGATGTCGGGTCGGCGCGCCAGAAGGTCCGAGGGCACGCGATCGACCCGGCCGCCGACCGGCGCCGTGACCTGCGTAAAGGAAAGGTCGAGCCGTGCGGCGGCTACGGCCGCGCTACCGGCCTGCACCTGTGCGCGTGCGGCGTTCCGCTGCGCCAGCGCGTCGTCATAAGTCTTGCGCGAGATTGCGCCGGTCGCGACGAGTTGTTCCGAGCGGGTGAAATTGCTTTCGGCGAGCGTTGCGGAGGCTTGCGCCTGACGAAGCTGCGCCTGCGCCTGATCGAGCGCGACCTGGAATGGTCGCGGATCAATGCGGAACAGAAGCTGCCCCTTCCTGACGAGCACGCCTTCGGGGACATGGACGGAGACGATTGCGCCGCTGACGCGGGGCCGCAACTCGACGCTCTGGGGCGCCGATAGCGAACCGTTGAACTCGGCCGAGGGGGCAAGCTCGCGCACGACAACTTGCGCTACTGGCACTTGCGGCGCTGCCGCCGCTTGTGCGCCCTGATCGCCGCCCGATTTGCTACAAGCTGACGTAAGGCCGCCAATAGCCAAGGCTATGGAAGCCAGGAGAAGTGCGCTTTTTGTCGGCATGATATTGCCTTTCAACTGTGCCGCGCCTTGTTCATCCGTTCCGCGGCGTCTGATCGATTCCTGTTCGCTTTGCGGCTTCCAGCGTTGGCAAGGTCAAGGATTATTTTCAACAATCATTCATATGAATATAGATAAATATGAAAGGATAGGCGATAGGTCGAAGGGGCACGCCGGCATGGCGCGTCGAGCGTCGCAATGCCATCCTTGGTGCGCATCGCGACGAGATTAGGCGCGGCGCATTGAAGCTCGCGCGTGTCCTCAATGATGACGACGCGGTCGGGACCCTTGGCGACTTCGGCTAGAAGCGCCGCTTGGTCGGCGGCCATGGTGCCCGACTGCACATAGTCATCGAGCAACGTACCGGCGGCGTAGGTCCGACGTGAGCCCGAAGTGATTCATCCCTTGACCTTCCAAACGTTGGAAGAAGCATCGGTCTGCGGCAACAAACGAATCAATGCGGAAAGTCAGGAATTCCCGGATTCCTGAAGCCGTCCCTCAACCGCCGACGCCGTCATCGGCTTCTCCGAGCGCAAAAATGACGCTGCCATTTGCTCGTCATCGCCACGGCCAGCTCATGGTGGTGCTTGACTGCATCGAGTTGACATCAAACAAATGAACACATATTCATGTGCACATCTTATGGCTCCGTTTGAGATCGACATGCCCCATTCCCACAGCCACCACGATCACGATCACGCAAGACGGGAGCATGCCCATTTTCGCGATCTCGCGGGAGGACGTGCGATGCCTAGCAAGTCACCTATGTTTCGGAACCAGCCACGATGATGGCGCTCGTGCGGGTCGCGCTAACGCGACCGCTGACCTTCATCGTGATGGCCGTGCTGATCTTTGGCCTCGGCATCCTGTCCGTTCTGAGGATGCCGGTCGACATCTTCCCGCGCATCGGCGTGCCGGTGATCGCGACCGCCTGGACCTATAATGGGCTGTCGCCCGAGGACATGGCCGGACGGATCATCAATCCGTTCGAACGCGTGCTGACCACGACCGTCAACGACATCGACCGGATCGAGAGCCAGTCGATGAACGGCGTTGGCGTCGTGCGGATTTACTTCCAGCCAGGCGCGGACATTCGCACCGCGACCGCGCAGGTCACGTCGATCTCGCAGGCCATTTTGCGTCAGCTTCCGCCGGGCATCTCTCCGCCGTTCATCGTCAACTATGACGCCTCGACCGTGCCGATCGTCCAGCTCGCCCTCTCCGGCGAAGGGCTGAGCGAACAGCAGCTCTACGATCTCGGCGTCAATCAAATCCGCCCGCAGCTCATCACCGTGCCGGGCGTCGCCATGCCCTTCCCATTCGGCGGCAAGCAGCGTCAGATACAGATCGACATCGACCCTGAGGCGCTGCGCGCTCGCGGCCTGTCCGCCGGCGACGTCGCGGCGGCGATTGCCGCGCAAACCCAAATCATCCCGGCGGGCTTCGCCAAGGTCGGCGGCCTGCAATACACCGTCAGGCTCAACAATGCGCCGGGCTCGGTCGAGCAGTTGAACAATCTGCCAGTTCGCGTGGTCGACGGCGCGACGATCACCATGCGCGACATCGCCCAAGTCCGCGACGGCGCGCCGCCGCAAATGAACATCGTCCAAGTCGAAGGCCAGCGGTCAGTCCTGATGACCGTGCTCAAGAGCGGTGCGGCCTCAACCATCGATATCGTCAATACGGTTCGCGAGCGTATCCCACAGATCACCGAGGGCCTCCCGGAAACGCTGCGCGTCCAGCTTATCGGCGACCAGTCGGTGCTGGTGAAGGCGGCCGTCTCCACCGTGGCCTATGAGGGTGTGTTGGCCGCCGTGCTGACCTCGCTGATGATCCTGCTGTTTCTGGGATCGTGGCGATCGACGATCATCATCGTGACCACGATACCCTTGGCGATCCTCGCCGCGTTGTTGGCGCTGAGCGCGACCGGCCAGACGATCAACATCATGACGCTGAGCGGCTTGGCTCTGGCCATCGGCATATTGGTCGACGACGCGATGGTCACGATCGAGAACATCAACTGGCACCTTGAGAAAGGGAAGCCGGTTCTACGCTCGATCATGGACGGCGCGGCGCAGATCGTGACGCCCGCCTTCGTGATCGTGACGTGCATCTGCATCGTCTTCGTGCCGATGTTCTTCCTGCCGGGCGTCGCAGGCTATCTGTTCGTGCCGCTGGCACTGGCGGTGATCTTCTCGATGATCGCCTCGTTCATCCTGTCGCGCACGCTCATCCCGACGATGGCGATGTATCTGCTACGCCCGCATCGGGAGGGCGAAGAGGCCGAGCGCGCCCGCTCGCGCAATCCACTCGTCCGGTTCCAGCATCGCTTTTCGACCGGGTTCGACAGGCAGAAGGACCGCTTCGGGCGGGTGCTTTCCCGCGTGATGTCCGCACGGCGCATCTTCATCCCGGCGTTCCTCGGCGCGATGGTGGCGTCGCTGCTGCTCATTCCCACACTTGGCCGCGACTTCTTTCCCACTGTGGATGCTGGGCAAATCACCCTGCATGTGCGCGCGCCGGCAGGCACGCGCATCGAGGACAGCACGGCGCTGATCTCGCGGGTGCAGACGCGGGTGCGCGAATTGATCCCCGCCGAGCAGGTTGAATCGGTCGTCGCCAATGTCGGAATGTCCTCCGCGCTGCTCAACGTCATCTACAACAATACGGGGACGGTGGGACTGAACGAGGGCGATATCCTCATCTCGCTCGGGCGGAACCGAACCGCGACGGACACGCATGTCGCCACTTTGCGGCGCGAGCTGCCCGTGAGCTTTCCGGGCGTTGATTTCTCCTTCCTGCCTGCCGACATCACCAGCCAAATCCTGAACTTCGGCTCGCCAGCGCCGATCGATATCCAGGTGCGCGGCCGGAATCTCGCGGCGAACGAAGCTTATGCGCAAGCGATCCTCAAACGCGTTCGGACCGTGCCCGGCCTCGCCGACGCCCGACTCCAGCAATCCTCGCGCGCGCCGCAGCTCAACATCGACATCGATCGCTCGCGGATCGCGCAATACGGGCTCAACCAGCGTGACGTAACCACCAGCGTCGCGACCGCCCTAGCCGGCACGCAGCAGTCTGCGCCGGTTTACTGGCTCAATCCCGAAAACGGGGTGTCCTATCCTGTCGTGGCGCAAGTCCCCGAACTGGAGGTCGACACGATCGCTGCGCTGGAAGCGCTGCCGGTTTCGGCGACGGGCGCCGGGGAGGCCCAGACGCTGGGCGGTCTTGGCGCCGTGACTCGCAATACGACCATCAACGTAGCGAGCCGAGCAGACATCCAGCCGGTCATCAACATCTATGCCACGCCGCAGGCTCGCGACCTGGGCGCCGTGGCCGGCGACATTCATCGCATCATTGCCGAGATGGATGCCGAGCGCCCGGCCGGCGTAACCGTCACGCTGGCGGGACAATATGAGACGATGAACCACGCCTTCTCCGGTCTCGCTTTCGGGCTGATCGGCGCGATTATCCTCATCTACCTCGTGATCGTCGTGACCTTCCAGAGCTGGATCGACCCGCTGGTCATCATCGGCGCGCTGCCGGCCGCCTTCGCCGGCATCGTCTGGATGCTGTTCGTGACCGGCACGACCATCTCCGTGCCCGCGCTCACCGGCGCGATCATGTGCATGGGCGTCGCCACCGCCAACTCCATCCTGGTGGTCAGCTTCGCACGCGAACGCCTAGCCGAGACCGGCGACGCCACCCGCGCCGCGATCGAGGCGGCGGTGGTCCGTTTCCGCCCCGTGCTGATGACCGCGCTCGCGATCATCATCGGCATGACCCCCATCGCGCTCGGTATCGGCGAGGGCGCCGAGCAGAACGCTCCGCTCGGCCGCGCGGTGATCGGCGGCTTGATCTTCGCAACCGTGGCGACACTGCTGCTCGTGCCGGCGCTGTTCAGCATCGCCCATCGCAAGGGCGCGCCTTCCTCACCCGCAAGGGAGCTTGAACTCCAGCATGTCTGATCCAACCCCAAAGAAGCGCGCCGGCCTTTATCTCGGCGCGGCCGGTCTCGTGATTGCCGCACTGGTCGGAGGCGGCCTCGTTTCGCGCGGCATGGCCGAAAGCGAACAGGCAGCCATCGCGGCCGAGAACGCGCTGCCCACCGTCAGCCTGGTTCAGCCCCGCGTGTCCGAGGGAGGCGAGATCGTGCTGCCGGGCAGTCTCGATCCCTATAATCGCGCCGCGATCAACGCGCGGGTGAGCGGCTATGTGCGCGAATGGCGCGCGGACATCGGGGACCGGGTGCGGCGCGGGCAAACGCTCGCCATCCTCGATGCGCCCGAGATCGACCAGCAGCTCGCGCAGGCCCAGGCGGCCTATCAGACCGCGGCCGCTGATCGCGGGCTGGCCGAAACCACGGCGGCGCGCTGGAACAATCTGCTCGAAAAGGACGCCGTGTCCCGGCAGGAAGCCGATGAGCGGCAGGGGCAGTTTGCCGCTGCCGATGCGCGCGCACGGGCCGCTCAGGCGGACGTCGGCCGGCTGAGGGCGCTGACCGGATTTACGCGGCTGACGGCGCCGTTCGATGGCGTCGTCACCAGCCGCTCGGCCCAGCTCGGCGCCTTGGTCCAGACGGGCGCGCCGGGGGTGGAACCCTTGTTCACCGTTGCCGACGTCAGCCGCCTGCGCCTCTATGTGCGCGTACCGCAAGCTTTTTCGGGAAGGCTGGTGCGCGGCACGCAAGCGATGTTCACCGTGCCTGACAGACCGGGCGAGGTGTTCGAGGCCACACTGTCCCGTCTCTCCGAGGCGGTGGACCGCCAATCCGGCGCAATGCTGGTGGAATTTCTGGTCGATAACGGCGCTCGACGCCTGAGACCCGGCAGCTACGCGGAGGTGCGGGTGTCCGTGCCTGGCGGCGCCGAAACGGTCCAGGTGCCGGCGAGCGCCCTGATCCTCGGTTCCGACGGCGCGCGGGTCGCCGTGGTCGATGGCCAGGGTCAGGTCGCGCTTCGGGAGGTTGCGGTGGGTCGCGACCAGGGCGCGACCATCGAGATTATCTCGGGGCTACGTCCAACCGACCGCATCGTTCAGACCCCTCCCGACGCGCTGGCCACCGGCGACAAGGTCCGGGTAGTTCCCGCACGGCAACCGGCGGCTCCGAATGCGCAGCGCTAGGATAGCATTCGTCGCCGCGATCGGCCTCGGCGGCTGCGCCACCCTGCCGCCGATGCAAACGCCGGCAATCGAGACCCCGGCAAGCTTCCGCCATGTGGAAGGATGGACGACGGCCGCGCCCGGCGATCATCTAGACCGTGGCGAGTGGTGGCGCGGATTCGCGGACCCGGTGCTCGACGAGCTGATGGCGCGGCTGGACGAGCGGACCCCGACGCTCGCGGCCGCGCTTGCCCGTTACGACCGGGCGTTGGCGGCGGCACGGCTCGACCGCTCCAACCAGTTGCCGAATGTCGATCTGACCGGCGGGGCTTCGCGCGAGCGGCTTTCAGCCGGACGATCGATCGGAGCTGGCGAGCCCGTAATCGCGAACCAGATCCTCTTCGGTGTTGGTCTCGATTATGAGTTGGACCTTTGGGGCCGGGTCCGCAACAGCGTGCGCGCCGCTACGGCGGATGCCGAAGCGCAGGAGGCCGCCTTGCGCTCGGCGCGGCTCAGCCTTCAGGCTTCGGTCGCCGATCTCTATGTCCAACTTCGCGCCGTCGATGCCGAGCAGGTCCTGCTGACCAGGACCGTGGCCGCCTATGCGCGCGCCGATGATTTGATCCGCACCCGCCACGAAGGCGGCATTGCCTCTGGCGTGGACCGTAGCCGATCGACGGCCCAGCTCGCCGATGCCCGCGCCCGTCTGGAGGCGCTACGGGCGCAGCGCGCGGGGATCGAGAACCGGATCGCGGCGCTGGTTGGCGAGAGCGCCTCTGTTTTCGCCATCGATCCCGCGCAACGAAGCCTTGCGCTGCCTGACCTGCCGCCGTCCCTGCCCTCCGAACTTCTTCAGCGCCGTCCCGACATCGCCGAGGCGCAGCGCCGCCTGGTCGCCGCCAATGCGCGGATCGGCGTCGCGCGGGCCGCCTTCTATCCGCGCATCAGCCTCGGGCTCGGCGCGGGGTATCAGGCGGTCGAGGCGCCGATCGTCAGCGCGGATACTGGTTTCTGGGCGCTCGGGCCGATCACCACGATCTTCAATCTGTTCGACGGTGGCGGACGGCGAGCGCGGCTGGCCATCAGCCGGACGGACTATGAAGAACTCGCCGCGGGCTACCGCCAGACCGTGCTGGATGCGTTCCGGGAGGTGGAGGATGCCCTGTCTCGCATGGATGCCTTGACGGGTCAGGATCGCGAGCAGCGCATAGCCGCCCAAGCGGCGGCGCGGGCTGAGAGCCTGGCGCTTGATCGCTATCGCGACGGCGCGGCCGACTATCTGGAGGTGACGACGGCCCAAACCGCCGCGCTCGCCGCGCAACGCGCCAGCATCACGGTCGAATATGATCGCGCCCGAACGGCAATCGCCTTGATCCGGGCGCTGGGAGGCGCGACCCCGGACGACACATGACGGAGAAGCGCCGCCCTTCACGACGAGACCTACTGCAAATCGGCGGGGTGGTCGCCATAGGTTATGGCGTCAGCGTTTTTCTGAAGGCGACCGCACCACTCGGGATCAACGCGTCCGCTTGTTGTCGGACTTGTTGACCACGGCTTAGCGGGAGCGGCGCCGCATCGTGGAGCGGTGTCGAATATCTGATTCGTTTACGGTCGGTGCCGAAGGCGGCCCGTTGCCGCCGGCACGGATGCTGGCGCGGCGCCGGGTTCCTCCAGATCGGCAAGGATCGGGCAGTCAGGCCGATCATCGCCCGCGCAGCAATCCACCAGCGTTCCGAGCGTCGCGGCCATCTGGTTCAGATTTTCGATCCGCTCCTGAAGCTGGGCGATATGGGCCTGCGCGATCCGCTTCACATCGGCGCTCTGGCGGGCCTTGTCCCGCCAGAGGCTCAGAAGATCGTTGATCTCCGCGACCGAGAAACCGAGATCACGCGCCCGCCGGATGAACCGCAGCATATGAACATCCGATGGCGAGTAATCGCGATAGCCGGAGTCCTTGCGATCGGCTTTCGGAATGAGGCCGGTCTGCTCGTAATAGCGGATCATCTTGGCGGAGACGCCCGACGCCTTGGAGGCTTGTCCGATGTTCATGCCGTTCCTCCTGTCTCGCGTGGCTGAAAACCGCGCAGGCGCAACGAATTACCCAAGACGAAGATGCTCGACATCGCCATAGCACCCGCCGCGAACACCGGCGAGAACAGGATGCCCAGGCTCGGATAGAGCACGCCTGCCGCGACCGGGATCAGCGCCGTGTTGTAGGCGAACGCCCAGAACAGGTTCTGGCGGATATTGCCAATCGTCGCGCGCGACAGGGCGATGGCCGTCGCCACACCGTTCAGATGGCCCGACATCAGCACGACATCGGCCGCCTCGATCGCGATATCCGTGCCGGTGCCGACCGCTAGGCCGATATCGGCAGCCGCCAGCGCGGGCGCATCGTTGATGCCATCCCCGACGAAGGCGACGCGGCCATGCTCGGCCTTGAGCCGGGCTATCGCCTCCACCTTCCCTTCGGGCAGGACTTCGGCGACCACTTCGTCGATACCGAGCTGGCGGGCGATAGCCTCGGCCGTCATGCGGTTGTCGCCGGTCAGCATCGCAACCTTGAGGCCGAGCGCGTGCAGCGCCGCGATGGCTGCCGGCGTGGTCGCCTTGATCGGATCGGCCACCGCGATGATCGCGGCAAGCCGCCCGCCAATGGCGGCATAGAGCGGCGACTTGCCTTCCTGCCCCAACCGCTGTGCTGTCTCCGCAAAGGCGGCCACGTCCAGCCCAAGCTCGCGCATGTAGCGATCGGCACCGATCTGGACCAGCTCGCCACCCGCCACCGCCTTGACACCGAAGCCGGTGATAGAGTCGAAGTCGGTAATCGCGGGCAGCGCAATACCTTCCGCCTTGGCCGCGTCGACGATTGCGCGGGCGATCGGATGCTCCGACTTGTCCTCGACAGCGGCGACCAGACCCAGCACCGCCGCCCGGTCGAAGCCGTCCGTCACTTGCAGGTCGGTGAGCGCGGGACGACCTTCGGTCAGCGTGCCGGTCTTGTCGACCGCGACAACCCTGGCGTCCTTCAGCAGTTGCAGCGCCTCGCCCTTGCGGAACAAGATACCCAGTTCCGCTCCGCGCCCGGTGCCGACCATGATGGCGGTCGGCGTCGCCAGCCCCATAGCGCAGGGGCAGGCGATGATGAGCACGGCGACCGCATTCACCAGTGCAAAGGTCAGTGCGGGCGACGGGCCGAACCACAGCCAGGCTGCGAAAGTCAGCGCCGCCACACCGAACACGGCGGGGACGAACCACATCGTCACCTTGTCGACCAGCGCCTGAATCGGCAGCTTCGATCCCTGCGCCTGCTCGACCATGCGGATGATCTGCGCCAGCATCGTCGCGCCGCCAACGGCGGTGGCGCGGAACGCCAGCGCGCCCTGCTGATTGACGGTGCCGCCGACCAGCGTGGCGCCCTCAGCCTTGGCGACCGGGATGGGTTCGCCGGTGATCATCGACTCGTCGACATAGCTCTCGCCCTCGGTCACTTCGCCATCGACGGGGATGCGCTCGCCGGGACGCACTTCGATAATGTCGCCGGTGATGACCTCGCTAATGGAAACCTCGAACACCGCGCTGTCGCGGCGCACGCGGGCGGTCTTGGCCTGCAATCCCACCAGCCGCTTGATCGCTTCGGAGGTGCGGCCCTTTGCACGGGCTTCGAGGTAACGGCCCAACAGGATCAGCGCAACGATGACCGCCGCCGCTTCATAATAGACGTTGACCGTCCCGGCGGGCAGCAGACCGGGCGCGAAAGTCGCGACCAGCGAATAGCCGTAGGCGGCCAGCGTGCCGACGGCAACCAGCGAGTTCATGTCCGGCGCCAGCCGCGCCAGCGCGGGCAGGCCCGCCTTGTAGAAACGGATGCCGGGGAAGGCGAGCACCAGCGTCGTCAGGACGAACTGGAGATACCAGCTTGCCTGCATGCCGATCGTGCGGTCGATCAAGCCATGGACGCCGGGAATGACGTGGCTGCCCATTTCGAGCAGGAACACCGGCAGCGCCAGTACGGTCGCAAGGGTGAGATCGCGCTTCAGCGCCCGGCGCTCGGCGTCCTTCCGCTCGGCCGCTTCCTCGTCGCCAGAAACGCTGGCCTCAATTGGGCGCGCTGTATAGCCCGCGCCCGCGATCGCTGCGATGAGCGCCTCAACATCGGCCGCGCCGCGCACGCTCGCGCGTTCGGTCGCTAGGTTGACTATCGCCTCGGTGACGCCGGGGACAGCTTTGAGCGCCCGCTCCACGCGACCGACGCAGGATGCGCAGGTCATTCCCTCCACCGCCAGTTCGATGCCGGCGACAGATGGCACGCTGTAGCCGGCGGCCTCGACGGCCCGCACCAGCGCCTTTCGGTCGACGGCGGCGTTTGCTCGAATGTCGGCGTTTGCTCGAATGTCGGCGCGTTCGGTCGCCAGATTGACGCTGACGGACTGTACGCCCTCGACCTTGCTCAGCGACCGTTCGATGCGGGCCACACAGGACGCGCAGGTCATGCCCTCAATCGGCAAGCTGATCGCCGAATCGATGGATTCGTCCGAATCTCTCAGGGTTTCTGCGGCTATCATGGCTCGATACTCCACACTTCACGATTGGAATTTGTCGCAAGATGCAGGTTCCAATGATGGGAAGGTCAAGGGCAAAATATATCCTGACCTGATGAGAGCAAGCCGCCCTCGCAAGCACATGGCTCAACGGTAGGGCCGTGATCTCCTTTCCGATAGCGACCGCGAAAAACGGCCTTGACCCTCCAACGATGGGAAAGATTAGCTTGTGATCCGTTGTCAGGAACAATGGAGATTTCCCATGCAATTCCACGTCGAAAACATGAGCTGCGGTTCATGCATCAAGCACATCGCGCAAGCGATCACCGCGATCGACGCCAATGCGAAGGTCGAGGTGAGTATCGCGGACAAGAAGGTCACGGTCGATACCGTGGCTAGCGCGCAAGCTATCGAAGTCGCGCTCGCCGAGGACGGCTATCCCGCGCGCGCTATTGAAGTGGCATAGGGAGGCGTAGCCATACCACCAGGTCCGACCGGGCGGATGACGGCTGTCGTCCGTCCGGCATTTCCGGCCCTTGTTCCCGTTTCCGAAAATCGGGCACCTGCAGGACATAGAGACATGACACCATTCATTGAGCGCAGGTCGTTTTTACGAGCGGGAGCCATCGGCATAGCCGGACTCGGCATCACGGGGCTTGTTCCCGCCTGGGCCAGAACCGGCTCGACCGGGCTTGTACCGACCCTGCCCACACTCTCGGGCGAGGATATTCACCTCAGGATTGCCAATACGCCTTTCACCGTAGGCGGGCGGACCGGTCACGCCGTGACTATGAATGGTGTATTGCCCGCGCCGCTGATCCGGCTGCGCGAGGGGCAGAATGTGCGGTTGCACGTCGAGAACACGCTCGACGAGGACAGCTCGATCCACTGGCACGGGCTGCTCGTGCCATTCCAGATGGACGGCGTGCCCGGCCTCAGCTTTCCGGGGATCAAGCCGCGTTCGACCTTCGTCTATGACTTTCCGTTGCTGCAAAGCGGCACCTATTGGTATCACAGCCATAGCGGCCTTCAGGAACAACAGGGCCATTATGGTCCGATCGTGATCGATCCCGCCGAGCCCGATCCGATCGCTTATGATCGCGAGCATGTGATCGTGCTGAGCGACTGGACGTTCCTGCATCCGCACGCTCTCATCACCAAGCTCAAGGCGGAAGGCGGCTACTTCAATCGCCAGAAACAGACATTGTTCGGCATGATGAAGGGCGGCCCCGAGGAGGAAATGTCGGCATCGGACCGCGCCATGTGGGCGCAGATGCGGATGGACCCCACCGACATTTCCGACGTGACGGCCGTCACCTACACCTATCTCATCAACGGTCATGGCCCGCAGGAGAACTGGACCGGCCTGTTCCGTCCCGGCGAGCGGGTGCGGCTGCGCTTCATCAATGCCGCCACCATGACGATCTTCAATATCCGTATCCCCGGCCTGCCGATGACGGTGGTCAGCGCCGATGGCCAGAATGTCCGACCCGTAACGGTCGACGAGTTCCAGATCGGCAATGCCGAAACTTATGACGCCATCATCGAACCCGCCGAGGACAAGGCGTTCACGCTGGTGGCGGAATCGATCGATCGTTCCGGCATGGCGAGCGCCACGCTCGCATCCCGTATGGGGATGACGGCGCCGATTCCGCCGCTGCGCCCGCGTCCCACGCTCACCATGAAGGACATGGGCATGGGCGGCATGGACCACGGATCAATGGCGGGAATGGACCATAGTGCCATGGGCCATGGCGCGATGGCGGCCGGGGCAGACGCGGTGACAGCAGACCATGGCGGGATGGATCACAGCGGCATGGATCATGGCGGTTCCCATTCGATGGGCGGCATGAACATGCGTGACAAGTCTTTGGTTCCCGACAGCGTCAAGGTCGGTGTGGGCGTGGACGCCATCGCCATGGCGCCGGTCGATCGCACCGGCGATCCGGGGCTGGGCCTCGAAGATGTCGGCCATAAGGTGCTGACCTATCGCGATCTGATGTCCTTGACGCCCAATCCCGACACGCGCCCGCCGCAGCGCACGGTCGAGGTCCACCTCACCGGCAACATGGAACGGTTCATGTGGTCGTTCGATGGCGAGAAGTTCAGCGAGGGCGTGGAACCGATCCGCTTCGAGCGCAATGAACGCGCCCGCGTTACCCTCATCAACGACACGATGATGACCCATCCCATCCACCTGCACGGCCATTTCTTCGAACTGGTGAACGGTCATACCGGCAGCTATCCGCGCAAGCACACCGTCAATGTGCTGCCGGGCGGCAAGGTCAGCTTCGACCTGACCGCCGATGCGCCCGGCGACTGGGCGTTTCACTGCCATCTGCTGCTCCACATGCACGCCGGGATGTTTCGCGTCGTCACCGTCCGTCCGCTCGACGGAGACGCGGCATGATGCGGCTCGTGGGCATCGCTCTCCTCGCCGTCGCGACTCCCGCTTGAGCGCAACACGATCACCGGAGTCATGCTGGCGCCTCACAGCAGGACCCGGCCGATTCCCATGCGGGGCATCGTATGGACGGTGCCGAAGGCAATCCCCATGCGGGGCACGACATGCCGCCGGAACCCTCCGCAGCGCCCGATCCTCATGCCGGCCACGCCATGCCTTCAGCCGCGCCGATGGAAGCGCACCAGGCCCATGCAGGCCATGAACCGGGCATTCCCGACCCGCCGGTGCGCGGGCCATCGGCGGCGGCCATGGGCGGCCCCGATCACGCCGCCGATGCCATATTCGGCGCGGCGGCCATGGCTCCGGCGCGCGAAATCGTGCGCCGCGAACATGGCGATATCAAAAGCCACAATATCCTGATCGATCAGCTCGAAGCCGTGATCGGCAAGGGCAAGGACGGCTATGCCTGGGACGTGCAGGGCTGGTATGGCGGCGATATCGACAAGCTCTGGCTCAAGACCGAAGGCGAAAGCCACTTCGACGACAGCCCGGAAAGTGTCGAGGCGCAGGCGCTCTGGAGCCACGCGCTCGATCCGTGGTGGAACCTCCAGGCCGGCATACGCCACGATTTTCGGTCCGGACCGGACCGCACCTACGCTGTCATCGGCGTTCAGGGCCTTGCCCCTTACTGGTTCGAGATCGACAGTGCGCTGTTCCTGTCCGACAAGGGTGACGTCACCGCGCGAATCGAAGCGGAATATGACCAGCGCCTGACCCAGAAGCTGATCCTCCAGCCAACCGCCGAACTGAACTTCTCCGCGCAGGACGTTCCCGAGCTGGGCATCGGTTCCGGGCTGTCCACCGCCGAGTTGGGGTTGCGTCTGCGCTACCAGTTCGTGCCGGAGTTCGCGCCCTATATCGGCGTGAAATATGAACGCGCCTTTGGCGACACGGCGGATTTTCGCCGCGCCCGCGCTGAAAGCAGAGGTGGGTGGAATTTCCTGATCGGAATCCGGTCCTGGTTCTGAGGGATATGGTTATCGGACCGGCGGGCCTGATCGAGGTGCGCCGGTCCTCCTGTCTTTCTGTGAACAAATATTACTGGGCGCGATCATTCGTCGTCGTGATCCTCATCCATATGGCTGGCCATGTCGATGAGCATGGTGCTCACATGGGCATCCGCCACTTCATAGAATATCTGCTTGCCGTGTCGCTCGCTACGGACGAGGCGCGCGCCGCGCAGGAGGCGCAGATGGTGGCTGACCAGCGTTTGCGACAGATCGAGGCTTTCGGCGATGTCGCCCACCGATCGCGGCGTTTGCAGGCAATAGAGCAGAATACGCAGGCGGGAGGGATCGCCCAGCAAGCGGAAAGTTTCGGCCAGGATCGTTACGTCGTGGCTCGACAGTCCCTGAGAATGCTTAGGATTGCCATGATCGTCAGAGTTGGTGGTGTCGGACATCAGGAGCCTCTTATACGTGAATATATGACGATGTGTAGATTTATGATCCTTCTAGGGCCAGCCTTGACCACCCGCTAGCCAACCAATTGCCGGTTTTCCTCGATCATCCCCTTGCACTTGTGGAACCGGCTTGCCGGAGCAGCAGCGGAATGAGGCTCGTCGCGATTACCGGGAAAATCAGCCAATTGATCGCCATCCAACCCGAGCTGTGCAAGATCGTGCCGGCAAGAAAGGAAACAGCCGCTGTGGTCGCGAAGGCCGAGTCCGAACAGGCTGACGGGGAAGGTAACCCAGGCGGGATCGGGCGAGAGTTGCTGACCGACCAGCCCGCCGAGCGACATCACGATCGGCGGGCTGGCGCCGCCCAAGGCTTGCGCGGCAGTGAGAACAGCGATGTTCCTGCGGGCGTTTGGTTCCCGTTCATTGCCAAGAGCCACCTTCAGGCACCGGGAGGCAGTCTGACAGAGCATTTCAGATAGGCTGCACCAACGTCCGCCTATCAGTGGGAGCAAGCGTGTTTCACGCCGCCGTGGCTGTGGCTGGGATGGTCGTGCCCAGGTCCGCGTCCCTCATCCCGCTTGCTGCCGGGAGCGAGGCTGCACGTCTCGCCTTCCTCGTTCCAATCCACCGCTACAGTGGCGTGCTCGATCTCGAAATGGCTCTCCAACTCGCGTTCCACTGCACGCACCACTACGCGGGCCTCGGTGTCGTTCGCCGGTCGGACGTGCATCGTCGCCAGCGTGCGGCCCGACGTGATCGACCAGACATGGATATGGCCGACCGCAGCCACGCCCGGCACATGCTCCAGAATATGGCGCTCGATCTTCTCCGGCGCCGCGCCGTCGGGCGCGCCTTCGAGCAGGATGTGCAGCGACTTGCCCGCCAGTTTCCATGCGCTACGCAGTACCAGCAGGGAGACGACCACCGACAGGATGGGGTCGATCGGCGTCCAGCCCGTCAGGTAGATCACGATCGCCGCGCCCACGGCGCCGACCGAGCCGAGCAGGTCGCCCATGACGTGGAGCGCCGCGCCCTTGATGTTGACATGCTCGCTGTCGCCGCGCGTCAGAATCCAGAAGACGAGGATATTGACCAGCAGCCCCGCGATCGCGACCCCGAACATCGGGCCGGCAAGGATCGGCTGCGGCTCCTGAAAGCGCTGCCAGGCTTCATAGACGATCCAGCCGACGATCGCGAACAGGGTGACGGCGTTGACGAAGCCGGCGATCACCTCGAAACGCAGATAGCCGAAGGTGCGTTTGGAATCAGCCGCGCGCTGGCCGAAACGGAAGGCGGCATAGGCGAGCGCCAGCGCCGCCGCGTCGGTCATCATATGGCCGGCGTCCGCCAGCAGCGCCAGCGACCCTGAAAGCAGACCGCCCACGACCTCGACCGCCATGAAGGTGAAGATCAGGCCGAACGACAGCAGCACCTTGCGCTCATTGTCGCTGGTGATGGTCGGCGTGTGCGAATGATCGTGGTCGTGATCGTGGCCATGACCATGGTCGGCGTGCGAGTGGGCCATTATCGAGCTTTCATGACATATACATTAAACACATCAATATGTGTTCATATAATGTATGTCAATATGCCTATGTGCCGATGGATAATGACCCGGCCGACCTCTTGTTCTTTAGACAGTTTTGGGGATGAAAGCCGCATCGGTCTAGGAGCGGCCTGCATCCCATACCATCGTGTGCAATTGTCAGGCGGCCAGCCGTTGTGACGTTTCAGCTTGTGCTGTTGAGTCTTGATGGGGCGTCAGAAACCGAACCAACGCAGCCTTACGCGAGCCCCGATCAAGCGCATAATGTGTATGTGTCAGCTCAGCACCATTGAGCAGCGCATGGATGTAGCCGGACACCGTATCGGCCGCCATGACGAGGGCTGCATCGAGCGTATGCACATAACGGCTGGTGATAGAGCCGGTGGCATGGCCGAGAAGCGCCGCGATGGTGATCTCGGTGAAACCAAGGTCGTTCGCCAGGCTGGCGAAGCTGTGGCGCAGTACATGAGCGGTGATGTCCGCCAGCTCCGTCCCGGCGAAGATCTTTTCCCAATGCCGAGGGAAGCTGCCGAACGGCTTGGCCAGGTTCCGCTCGCCGGGAAACACATAGGGGCTGTCGCCGCTCATGTCCCGCTCGTCGAAATACTCCAGCACCGGCAAGCCCATCGGCCGCACGGACTGACCTTCCTTCGTATCCTCGAACCGGAAGCAACTCCCCACGGTGTCGAGTTCCGTTTTGCGCAGCTTGATGACCTCACTGCGCCGGCAACCCGACATGGCGATCTGACGGATCATCTCCACGGTGCGCGTGTAGCGTTCATCCTCGGCGGCATTGGCAAGGATGCGCCCGAGGGCGCGATACTCGTCCTCGTTCAGACGGCGCTGGCGCACGGCGTCCTTGGGCTTGCGGATGCCATGCGCCGGATTGACCTCGATGATGCCCAGGTCATCCCGTGCATAGGTGAAGATGCCACCCAGGAGACCGACGGTGCGGCTAGCGACGCCGATGCCGCCCCGTACGATCGACTTACCGCGCAGTTTCTCCGTCTTCTCGATCCCGCGCGTCTTGCCCGCCATGATGTCCTTCATCATGGTCGTCACGTCGGCCTTGGTGACGTGGGTGACGCGCTTCTTGCCCAGGAGTGGGATGATGTGGCGGTTGATCCGGCCGAGGTCGGTGATCTTGGTGCTGGCCTTCTTCGGCCGCCCGCCCTTGCCGAGGATGCGGCCGGCTTCGAGTTCCGCGATATACAGCTCGCAAAGCTCCTTTACCGAGATCGCCTTGCGCGCGCTGTTCCGGTTTTCGAGGGGATCGTTCCCCTTGGAGACTTCGGCCAGGGCTTGAATGGCCAGCGTGCGCGCTTGCTCGGCGGTGATCTGTCCGTGCCGGCCCAGCTTCATCCGCCGCCGCACATTGTTGGCGTTTCGATAATCGACGAAGTAGGTCCGGGTGCCGGAGGGCAGGACGAAGACGCCAAAGCCCTTCAGCTCGCCGCACCAAACGGTGTATTGACGGTCGCGTGGTTCGGACTTGTCCACGACGGTTTTCGTAAGTTTCGACATAAGTACCTCGCTAGTGCGGGCTCAAAAACTCACCAAAATCTCACCACCGTATCGAAAACTGTGGGTGTCGTTGGCGTAGCACAGAGAACCCTTACGATCAATAAAATGCTGTATAAACAGCGTGTTATCGTACTCTAGCGTTGGATTGGTAAGCCTGTCGTAGCGTTGTGGTTCTAGCTCCGAAGGCAGAGGCCAGGGGTTCGAATCCCTTCGGGTGCGCCATTTCTCCTTGCATTTCAATCACTTGATTTGAATCCAGATATGGGTTCGGAAGCGAGCATTTTGCCGGGTAGGCATCGCGTTCGTGAAGCCATGTTGTTGCGCGCGCAATTCGTCCACCCGCGGCCCGAATCGAAGCCAGCAAAACCCCCTGTTCCCAGGGCGACGGCCATATTCCGGGCGCGGCCAAAGGTCTGCAACGGCCCGTTACGGCAAGTCGATGAGCCGGATTTCGGCTTCGGTGTCGGCGTCGATGAAAAGCGTATTTTCGAGGGTGATCGCGGCGCCATCGCCTTCGCGCATTTCGGTCCGGTTGCGGGCGATGATGCCGCCGACGACCTGGACCCAATAGCCGGGCTTCGGGTCGCGTTTGATCGCCTTGCGGTCGTCGAGCCGGGCGATTGACCCTTCGCCAATTCGTCCCGCAGCCCCGCTGCATTCATCCCCACCGGCTAAGCCGGACGAACAGCGCGGTTGCAAGGCCCATCAAGACCATGGCTCCGGCCGAAAGCGCGAAGACGCCCGATAGAGGAGCCGATCGTTCGACCAGAATCGCGCCGCCGATGATAATGACGGCCAGGCGCAGCGCTTGGGCGATGATCGCGCCGCCGACGCGGCCCGCGCCCTGCGACGCGAAGTAGAGGCAAAGTCCGAGGCCGAAAAAAGCAAAGCCGAACGCCGCGATCTGCAAATATGCATAAGCCGTGTCTCGCACGACGGGCACGCTGGTGAACAAGTCGACCCAGAGCCAGGGGAAGGAGCCGGCGATCATGCCCAGCAGGCCCAGCGCGGTCGCCGCCACGCCGCCCGCGGTCCACGCGATCTTTCGCGCGCGATGAAGGTTGGCGGCTCCGATAGCCGTCCCGACCATCGGCACCGATGCGACTCCGACCGAAAAGGCAATCGGGATCAGGAGGAATTCCAGCCGTACCCCAATGCCATAGCCGGCAAGCGCTTGCGGCCCAAAGCGCGCGACGAGCCCGGTGAGGACCAGGATTGCGGCGACCGATAGCAGCGGCGACAGCATCGCAACCGCGCCGATGCGCAGAATGTCGAGGAATCGCTCGATCGACAAGAGTCCGCTTGCGACGCGTAAGGGAAGACGGGCTTGGCCCGATCTCAGGTGCCACAGGAGGAAAGCGCCGGCGAAGGAGAACGCCACGAGCTGGCCCGCGGCCACGCCCGCGATGCCGAACCGAGGCAATGGTCCCAAGCCCAGTCCCAGAACCCCGCCCACAACGACTTGGCAAAGCCCCGCAGCCAGCAGCGTTCCCGCAGGGACGACCATGTTTCCGGAACCGCGTGCGATGGACGCGAGGGTGTTGGTCAGCCAGATTCCGACGATGGCCCAGGCGGCGACGTTGGAGAAGGCGAGTGCCTGATCGAGCACCGCGCCCGATCCGCCCAAAATGCGGTATATGGCGGGGCCAAAAGCCAGCACCGCGGCGGTGAATATGATTCCGAATATGGCCGCGATGACGAGCGAGCAGAGCGCGAGCGCCTGCGCCCGATCGCGGTCTCCTGCACCGAGCGCGCGGCTCACCGCGCCCGACACGGTGCCGCCCATCGCTCCGGCGGAAAGCATCTGCATCAACATGAAGATGGGGAAGGCGAGCGCGATGCCGCCCAGCGCGGCCACGCCGAGCGAACCGACATAAATGGTTTCGGCGATGGAAACGACCGTGGCCGAACAAAGCGCGATGAGGTTCGGCAGGGTCAGGCGCAGCAAGGTGGGAAGTATCGCGCCCGAAAGCAGCATTTCCCCCTTTATGTCGGGCGACGAAGCAGGTCGCGCGCGATCAGAAGCGGTTATGCCCGCTTCGGCGGGCGCGGCTCCGCTGCCCATGTGGATGACCCCGCCATCGGCGCTCACAGCCCCAGCCTTTCGATGCTCGCGTCGAGGCAATCGCGCAGGATGGCATCGGATGGGGCGCCTGGGCCGAGTGCCCGTGCCAAGCTGACGGCGCCGACGATTTGCGCGACCAGAATTCTGGCATCGGTATCGGGATATGTGCGGGGCAGGCGCGACAATGCGTCTGCGATCCGCCCTGTCATCCGGTTGAGGCCGACAATGAAATTGTCCCGGATGCGCGCGTCGGCCCGGCTTATATCGGCCGCCAAGGTCGGCAAGGGACAGCCGCGATCGGGCCTGTCGCGATGCGATGCAGAAAGATAGCTTTCCAGGAAAGTCCGCAAGGCCGCGCGAAGATCCTCCCCCGCGTGCACCGATAGTTCCGCAATTCCGCCGGCGCGGTCGCCGGCATCGCCGAACATCTCCGGCACCGCTCCCGCAACCAGCGCATCCTTGGAACCGAAATGCGCGTAAAAGGCGCCGTGCGTCAGTCCAGCGTCGGACATCACATCCGCAACCGACACCTTGTGGAGTCCCCTGGCGCGAAGCTGCTGGGCCGCAGCCTTCAGAATGCGGCTTCTTGATCCGGCCTTGTGACTATCGGCATATCGCATCGCTGACCCCTTTATATGATGACTATCATATAATCAGCCGCGCGGGCAAGCATCGCCCGAATTGCGTCATCCGATCGCGTGCATGGCCCATGACCTGCCGATCGAAGAAAACCCCCCGGCCGACACCGCCAGGCCTTCGTCGCGTGGACATAAGATGCGCGTTGGGGAACCTGGATGTGGGCCCTGCGTATTCCCGCCGAGCTTCAAAACGACAATGGATTGAACGCTTTCCACCGGGCCGCGCACTTTCGCGCGGCCCGGACTAATCTCCCGTCGCCAATGGGCTGCTGTCGATGTCCTTATCGACGAAACCGGCCCACGCCGATCGCAGCATTTGCGGCGATCCCGTTCCGAACACATAGCGGTCGGGCCGGACGAGCACCGCTTCTGCGCGATGTTTATCGAACCAGAGGGACAGGGTTGCC
Source organism: Sphingopyxis sp. RIFCSPHIGHO2_12_FULL_65_19 (assembly GCF_001830555.1). GTDB lineage: Bacteria > Pseudomonadota > Alphaproteobacteria > Sphingomonadales > Sphingomonadaceae > Sphingopyxis. The sequence continues at coordinate 42,470 of NZ_MIAM01000019.1, forward strand.
GCGAAGGAGGCAAGACGAGGCGCGTCGAGGTCGGCACGCGAAATCAACCAATGGTCGGCGCCGAGCACGTCGTCGAGGCGGGCGCCATCGGCGGCCACCGGCTGCGGGAAATAGCTGCCCGCCGCTGGGCTGCCTGTCAGGATCGTGCCGGTCGAAATCGGCGGATAGGCAGACGGCCCTTCCGGCAGTTTGCGAAGCAGGCGCGCCAGTTTGAAGGTCAGGTCGCGTCGGAAGGCGGCCCATTTGCTGGTGGTGCAGACCATCCGCCCCATCATGATCGCCATCCGGATCGTGGCGCGCAGGTGCGGCGCCCGTTCGGGCTGGTAACTGTCGAGCAGCGCATCGGTGGCCTGCCCTTTCACCACCGCCGCCAGTTTCCAGCCGAGATTGGCGGCGTCGCGCAATCCCGAACACATCCCTTGTCCGGCAAAGGGCGGGGTCTGGTGCGCGGCGTCGCCCGCCAGCAGGATGCGGCCCCTGCGCCAGCGGTCGGCGACGCGGGCACGGAAGGTATAGACCGCCTTGCGTTCGATCCGCACTGCCCCGGTGACGTTCCAGGGCGCGAGCAACTTTTCGACGAAGCGATCGTCGCTGACCTGTTCGGCGGTCTCGCCGGGCTTGATCATGAATTCCCAGCGGTGCCGCCCTTCGCCCATCAGAACGCAGGTCGTCGGCCGATCGGGGTTGCAGATCTGCATATTGGCTGCGGGCAACCGCGAATGATCGTCGACCAGCACATCGACGACCAGCCAGGGTTCCTCGAACGCCAGATCCTCAAAGGCGATTCCCGACGCCTCGCGAACCGGCGAACGGGCGCCGTCGGCGCCGACGAGATAGCGCGTCCGGACCGTGCGTTCGCCATCCGGCGTCGCGATCTGCGCGCGCAGGCCATCGTCGTCCTCGGCAAAGGATTGGAGGGTCCACCGGCCCTTCAGCGCCGCGGGGTCCAATCCGGCCAGCGACTGGCGCAGCGCCGCCTCGACCGACGGCTGGTGGATCATGTTGGCGGCCGGCCACCCGCCGGCGCCGATCTGGTCGGACCTGCCGAAGCTTAGCAGCACCGCGCCCTTTGCGTTCAGGAAGTCGTAGCGCGCGACGCGGCGACTGGTCGCAAACACCGCGTCGGCCGCCCCCGCCTCTTGCAGGATACGCATGCCTTCATGGTCGATGTGCGCGGCGCGGGGGAGGGGGTAGATGGCCGCCTCCTTCTCGGCGACGAGAACGCGCACCCCGCGCCTTGCCAGCAGGATCGCGAGCGTGACCCCGGTCGGGCCGCCGCCGACGATCAGCACGTCGCAGTCGAACCCGCTCATCGCGCGCTTCCCCCGACGCATCGCACCGCGGTCGTCACAGGATGATCACCATCCCGTCCTGCCCGACGGTCAGCTTGCCCTTATAGTAATCGGCCATCCCCTCGACATAGAGGCGCCGCACGACAAAATTGTCGGGATAGGGGATCAGGTGGGTAAGCAGCAGATGCTTGACGCCTGCCGCCTGTGCCTGCTTCGCGAGCGCGATATTGTCGGCGTGATAGGGCATGGTGCGCGTCGCGACTTCGGCCTCGAACTGCATCCCCAGCGCCTTCATCTGCGGAACGGCGCGCCGCACCATATGCGCGGCATAGGATTCGTGGACGGCGAGGTCGGCCCCGCGCATCGCATCCATGTTGACCGGGCTGACTTCGGTATCGCCGCTGACGAAGATTTTCTTGCCGCGATATCGAAAGACATAGCCGAGGGCCGGCGCGACCGGGTCGTGCGCGACGAGCGCGGCGTCGATGGTGACGCCGTCCTTGTCATAGACCCGGACCCTGCGCTGGCCGTCGGTAAATGCCACTTCCAACGGCTTGCCGAACGCGACGCCGCGCCGTTCGGCCAGATGCGGCATGTTGGCGCTGCGATAGCCTTCGTCGAGCGCATAGCTTTGCGCGAACCCGTCGAGCACGGCGCGCATCCCGACCGGCCCTTCGACCTCAAGCGGCGTCGTTCGTCCCCAAATCCAGCCGGCGTTGATCAGCGTGCCGAGATCGTTGAAATGGTCCGAATGGAAATGGGTGATAAAGACCCGTTCCAGCCTGTTCAGCGGAACATGCGATTGTTCGAGCGACCGCACCGCGCCATCGCCGACGTCGAACAGGAACATCCGCCCGCCCGCCGACACCAGCGTGCAAGCCTGCGCCTTTGCGGCGCTGACTTCGGGGGAGCCGGTGCCACATAGCAGCACGCGGATGCGTCCGTCGTTCGCGACAAAGGCCATGTCGGGCTGTTCTTGGAGCTTGCCGCGGATCGACGCGTCGATCAGGCGATCGCGGCCGAGGTAGCCGATCAATGCGAGGCCGATGACGAGCGCCAGCGCCGCGTACAGGGTTTTGCGGACCATCGGCGCCTCAGCCTTCGGCGACCATGGTGGCCTCGATCGCGCCGATGCCGTCGATTTCGCAGCGCACGACGTCGCCTGCCTTCAGGAACCGACGCGGGTCCATCGCGGCGCCGATGCCCCCCGGCGTTCCGGTGAACAGGATGTCGCCCGGCTCCAGCGTCATGCCGACCGACAGATGTTCGACCTGTTGCCAGATGTCGAAGACCAGGTGGCTGGTGTCCGAATCCTGCCGCTTTTCGCCATTGACGAAACAGCGCAATCCCAGCGCGTGGGGGTCACCCACTTCGTCGGCGGTGACGATCCACGGCCCCATCGGCGCATGCGTGTCAAAGCTTTTGCCGAGCGACCATTGCGGCACCGCGTGCTGCCACATGCGTTCGGTCACGTCGTTGCCCACGCAATAGCCGAAGATCGCGGCGGGCGCGTCCGATGCCGCGATATGTTTGCCGCCCTTGCCGATAATGGCGACAAGTTCGACCTCATAGTCGGCGGTCATCGTGCCCCTGGCGATCTCGATCGGATCATGGGGGCCATTGACGCTGGTCTGTGCCTTGGTGAACCAGACCTGCCGTTCGGGCGTCGCCATCTGCGATTCGGCAATATGGTCGGCGTAGTTGAGCCCGATGGCGAAGATCTTCCCCGGCCGCTGCACCGGCGCTTCCAGCTTGACCGACGACAGCGGCACGCCGCCGCCCGCGGCTGCCTTTGCCTCCAGTCCCGGTTTCAGCCTCTCCCAGTCGCGGATCAGGTCGATCATCGTGCCATCGATGCCGGTATCGATCACCCGGTCCCCGACGACGATGCCGGTGCGGGTTTGCCCATTGGCGGTATAAGTGGCGAGTTTCATGCAGAGATTCCTTTTGCCCGGCGGCGGAACAGCCGCTTGAGGCGCAATTGCAAGGCGGTGATGAAGGCGATCAGGGCGGGCGGCGGCGGTCTTTTGCCGGCGAGCATCGGATGCGGGCTGCCCCATTGCACCGCGAGCAGGGCGCTCATCGGCAGCTTTTGCGGCGGATCGTCCGCAGTAAACAGGTCGCCGTCGGTCCAATGTTCGAGTTCATTGCCGAACGGGTCCTTCCAATAGTCGAAGATCTGGCTGCCCATGATGTGACGACCGACCCCCCACGCCGGCTGGCGTTTCCTTGCCTTCAAATATTGGTGGCCCAGCATCAGATCGTCGAAATTGGCGACCTCGAACGCGGCGTGCAGCAGGCCGGGTTCGCCCGGCAACTGCGCCAGGAACAGCGTGTGATGATCGGCGGGCTTGTCGCCGCGGTCGCAGCGCATGAAGGCGCCGAGCGGCACATCCTTTGCGGCCTCGACCTCGTCGGACGTCAGGAAACCGAAACGATCCTTGTACCAGGCTTCCGATGCGCGAAAATCGCTCACCCTCAGCACCGCATGGCCGATACGGCGGACATGCGCCGGGGCGGCATCGAGCCGCACGCTATTGCGAAAGCGGGGTTTCGCGGCGGCGGTGTTGCGCGGCGGATCCGGAAAAACGGGCGCTGCCCGACCCTTCGCCTGCCCGGCGACGATTTCGACGCTATAACCGTCGGGATCGGTCAGCCGCACGATGCGGCCTCCGCCGGGGGCATCCAGGTCTTCGACCGGCACGCCTTCCGCCGCCGCCAGCCGGTCGAGATCGGCGATCGTTTCGGCCCGCAGTCCGATCGCCAGAAACCGCGCGTCGCCGCGCTCGGTGACGTGGACGAAGGGGCGACCATCGCTGCCCTTGCCATAGAGGCGGCCGCCCTCCTCGAAAACGGTCATCCCGAAATCTTCGAGAAATGCGCGCATCGCGGCAAGGTCGGGCGCCGCAAAGCGCACATGCGCCATGTCTTCGACCTTGATCAATGGCATGATCTACCCCCGCCCGCCTGTTTATGACTATTTGGTCAGATAAATCAAAACTGACCGATTAGTCAAGTATGGATGATGGCGCAGCGCGGCCGATCCGAAAGATGGCGGGACGCTGTCAGTCGGCGCGCGGCAAGGGCAGGAACGCGCGGCGCAAGGTGCCGCGACGCCGCGACCTCATCGCGCGCGCAGGGTCAGCGGTGATAGAGCGGGAAGGGGCGCGCTGCCTCGATCTCGGCTTCGGCGGCGGGCACCAGCACCGTTATCGCGCGCGGCAGCACACGAAAATGGGCCGGGGTCGCGGTGACGATCTCGCCGTCGGTGTTGATCGGCATCGGGCGCCGCGTCTCGATGTCGAACGCGACGCATTTGGCGGTGCGAACCTCTTTCCAGGCGCCGTGCGTTCCCGACCGGAACGCGCGCAGCATCAGCGCAAGTTTCCACAAATTCCGCATTTCGAGGCTGTAGAGATCGAGATGGCCGTCGTCGATCGCGGCCTGTTCCTCGACCACATTGCCGCCGCCATACAGGCGTCCGTTGCCGATCGCGATCTGATAGGTTCCGACCGTCGTGCTGCGGCCCTTTTCGGTAATCCGCGCCCGGAATCGCTTGGCGCCCGCCAATATGCGCAGCGCGGCAACGGTATAACCCAGGCGGCCAAATCGCTTCTTGATCGCCGGGTCCAGTTTCTGGGCCAGTTCGCTGCTGAGGCCGATGCTCGCGACGTTGAAAAAGGCATGGCCGTTGACCATGCCGACGTCGATCCGCCGCCGGTGTCCGGCCGCAATCACATCGGCGGCGGCGGCAAAGTCGAGGGGAATCGAAACGGTCCGCGCGAGGTCGTTGGCGGTTCCCGCCGGAATGATACCGAGCGGCAAGCCGCTTTCGATAACGGCCGGTGCCGCGGACGAGATCGAGCCGTCGCCGCCGCACACGACGATCAGATCGGCCTCGCGGTGCAGCCGGGCGATGTCGCGGGCGATTTCGGGAAGATTCTCAAACGGCTCGACGGTGACCGCCAGCCCGCCGGCTGCGAGCCGGTCGCGCACCGGCTGCAATGCGCTTTCGCCCTGCCGGGCTTTGGCATTGTGGAGCAGAAGTGCGCGCGTACCCGTCGGCCACGACATGGGGCGATCCTGTCCGGAAGAATGAAGGCGCAAGGCCCAGGGACGATCGCCTATACGCCGCTTGCGGTTGGCCGGGAAGGGGTGTGCTGCCGGTTCGGACGGGCGGCCGGCGATGGAGCCGTTGAAATGGAGCGGCGGTGCCCTTACGCGCGGCCTGGAAGAGGAGAGCGTATGGCGAGGATATTGGACGGCAAGGTGGTGGCGATTACCGGCGCGGGTCGCGGCATCGGGCGCGAACTCGCGCTGCACTGTGCGGCGGAGGGTGCGGCGGTCATCGTCAACGACCCCGGCGTCGCGCAAGCAGGCGACGGTGGCGACGCCGCCCCGGCCGAGGCGACCGCCAACGACATCGTCGCGGCGGGCGGCCGCGCCACGGCGAATTTCGGCAATGTCGCCGATCCCAAAGAGGCCGCGAGCATCATCGACGACGCCGTGGCGCGCTTCGGCCGCATCGACGCGGTCGTCAACAACGCGGGCATCCTGCGCGATACCATCTGGCACAAGATGAGTTACGAGGACTGGAAAAGCGTCATCGAGGTCAACCTGACCGGCGTTTTCAACGTGTCGAAAGCCGCCACGCCCTATTTTCGGGAACAGCAGTCGGGCAGCTTCATTCATTTCACCTCGACCAGCGGGCTGATCGGCAATCTGGGACAGGCCAATTATGCGGCGGCCAAGCTGGGCGTCGTCGCCCTGTCGCAATCGATCGCGCTCGACATGGCGCGCGTCGGGGTGCGGTCCAACTGCATCGCGCCCTTTGCGTGGAGCCGGATGACCTCGTCGATCCCCGCCGAAACGCCCGAGCAGCAGGAGCGCGTCAAGCGCCTCCAGGAAATGTCGGCGGACAAGATCGCGCCGCTCGTCGCCTATCTTGCGTCCGATCGCGCCAAGGATGTGACCAACCAGATTTTCAGTGTGCGCAAAAACGAGATATTGCTGTTTTCCAAGCCGCGGCCGATCCGGTCGATGGCAAAAATCGAAGGATGGACGGCGCAAGCCATCGCCGACGAGTTGATTCCGGCCTTCCGCCCCGATTTTGCGCGCGCAGACGAGGTGTCGGCGCATGTTTTTCCCTATGACCCGATCTGAAGCGCGCGCTTTCTGGGTCGGGATCGCGCGGATTGACGTCATCGGCGCTTGATCGACGGGCGAAATGCGCAAATATGTGCTAGATGAGAAAAACGATGGAAAGGACCGAGGCGTCGCCAGCGGGCCAGTCACGTTCGCCGGGAGGCGAGCGCCGGACCGCCGTGGACAGCAATCCGGGGACATTCCTTCGCGAATTGCGGATCGAACGGGGCTGGACTCTCGCGGACGTCAGCGAGCGGACTCGCATCCCTGTTTCAACTTTGTCAAAGATTGAAACAGGCAAGATGTCGCTCAGCTATGAAAAGCTGCTGCGCCTGAGCCAGGGACTCGAAATCGACATCACCCGGCTTTTCGCCGCGGCGACGGCCTTGCCCGCCGCGACGCACACCGCCACCGGACGCCGCAGCATCACCCCCGCGGGCGAGGGGCCGTCGATCCAGACCGCGACCTATAATTATACCTATCCGTCGGCGGACCTTCTCAACAAGCTTCTCAACCCGATGATCATCGACATCAAAGTGCGCTCGATCGAGGATTTCGGGGATTTGATGCGCCATTCGGGCGAGGAATATGTTCTCGTTCTGGAAGGCGAGTGCGAGTTTCACAGCGACATCTACGCACCCTCGCTGCTCCAGAAGGGCGATTCGGTCTATTTCGACGCGTCGATGGGGCATGGCTATGTCGCTGTCGGCGACGGCCCCTGCCGCATTTTGTCGGTCTGTTCGGCGACCGACGCCGATCTGAAATCGGTGCTCCATCCGATTGAGGGCGAAAAACAGCTGACGGACTGAACCGGCGCCTGCGCCGCAGACGGGCCGGTCCGCCGGACGCGGCCGGGATCTTTTTCATCGATCGAAAACTGTGCGGCTTCGGCTGCTGCATCCTGTTCCCGCCGGGCGTGGGATTGATGGCCGTGCGCGCCGTTGACAAATTTCCAAACAGGATGTTTATGCTCAAAATTGAAAATATTTCAAATTGAGAAATTTGTAAGCGGCAGATGGCCGCCGTCGGGAAAAAGGGGGAGCGAATGCGGGGCCGGAGTTTGTGGGGATGGCTGGGCGCGGTCTTGTTCGTCCTGTGCGGGGGTCCGATAACGGCTGATGCCTTGGCGCGTCCGGCCGCAATCCCGGCGATACCCCGCTTGGAGAAAGCTGACCTCGACGCATGGCTCGACGGCTATATGCTCTATGCGCTGAAGCGCGGCGATGCGGCGGGTGCGGTGGTCGTGGTGGTCAAGGATGGCGCGGTGCTGACGCAGCGCGGTTTCGGTTTTGCCGATGTCGCGACGCGGCGGCCGGTCGATCCCGAAACGACGCTCTTTCGACAGGCATCGGTGTCGAAACTGGTCACCTGGACCGCCGTGATGCAGCTCGTCGAGCAGGGCAAGATCGATCTCGACCGCGATGTGAACGCCTATCTCGATTTCCGGATTCCGGCCTTCGACGGCAAGCCGGTTACGATGCGGAACCTGATGACGCACACCGCAGGCTTTGAGGAGGTGCAGCGCGGGCTCAACAGCTATGACCCGGCAAAGGTCCCGTCGCTGGGAGCGGCGCTGAAGCGCCAGGTGCCGTATCGCATCTTTGCGCCGGGAACGACGCCGGCCTATTCCAACTTCGGCACATCGCTGGCCGGCTATATCGTCGAGCGCGTATCGGGGCTTTCGTTCGACGATTATGTCGAGCGGCACATTTTTACTCCCGCGGGCATGACGCGATCGAGCTTTCGCCAGCCGCTTCCCGCCTCGCTGCGGCCGCTGATGGCGAGCGGCTATATGCTGGGGTCCGGCAAGCCGGGGCCGTTCGAGCTGAGCAGCCTTTCGCCGTCGGGCGGAATGACCGCTTCGGGTGCCGACATGGGGCGTTTTATGATCGCGCATCTGGCCGATGGCGGGGCGTTGATGAAACCCGCGACCGCGGCGCAGATGCATCGCACGATCCTGCGCCTGATCCCGCCGCTCAACGGCATGGCGCTCGGTTTCTACGAACAGAATATCAACGGCCGCAAGGCGCTCTCGCACGCGGGCGACAGCCTGAACTTTCATAGCCAGCTGTGGATTTTCCCCGAAGAGAAGGTCGGCATCTATATGTCGATGAACGCGGCGGGCAGGCAGAATGTGTCGGGGCCGATCCGCAGCCATTTGTTCGACGCCTTCGCCGACCGCTATTTCCCGTTTACGCTGCGCGACGGGCGCGTCGATGCCCGGACGGCGCGCGACCATGCGCGGCTGATGGTCGGCACCTATAACAAGACCCGCCGCCTGGAATCGAGCTTCCTGAAAGCGATGGAACTGGCCGGACAGGTGAAAGTCAGCCTTGATGCCGAAGGTGGGATCGTGCTGAGCCTGTCGCCGGGGCTGGGCGGACAAGCCCGGAAATGGGTCGAAATCGAACCGTTCGTCTGGCGCGAGCTGGGCGGCAAGATGCGCCTCGCCGCCCAGGTCGACAATGGCCGGGTCGTCCGGTTCAGCCTCGATTCGGGATCGCCCTATGTCGCGTTCGACCGGGTGCCCTGGTATCTGTCGACCGCGTGGCTGACCCCCGCCTTCCTGGTCAGCCTCGGCGCGCTGCTGCTGACCGCGATCGCCTGGCCCGCGGCGGCGCTCGTGCGGCGGCGTTATGGCGTCGCGTCCGGCCTCTCACCCGCGGCACGCAAAAGCTATCGGCTCACGCGCGGTTTCGCCGCGCTTGCCGTGGCGGTCGTCGCCGGATGGATATTGTTCGTCTCGCGGCTCGTGCGCGATTTCTCGTCCTTGAACGGCGAACTCGACGGCGTGCTGATCGCGCTCCAGCTCGTGACCCCGGTTGCGTTTCTGGGCCTGTTCGCCAGCGCGGTCTGGAATATCCGGCACGTCTGGACCGAAGCCCGCGGCCGTTTCGCCAAATTCTGGGGCATCGTCATGCTGATCGCGGCGGTCGTTTTGCTGTGGGTCGGTGTCGGCTTTCACCTGATCGGCTTCGGCACCCGCTTTTGATGGCGCGCAGGTCGTCCGGAAAGGCGGCCGCCTGCGCCCGCTTCAAAGAAAATTCTCCATTTCTATTGCAATTATCAAAATCTGAAAATAATGTCCCGAACAGGTCAACAGGAAAAGGGTCGTTCCCGGCGCCGTCAACGCGCCGTCAGCCCTTCCCCGATTATTGGTGAGAGACGTGAACATCCAAACCTCCCTCGACACCGCTGGTGGCGCCTTGCATCTGCCGCAGCCTTATCTGCTGTTCCTCGGCGATACGACGGAGCCGGGCTTCGCCAAGACGGCTTATGGCTTGCGCGACTGGGCGCCGGAAAAATGCGTCGGCGAATATGCCCTGCCTACCGCGACGGTCAGCACGGGACTGCCGGTGCTGACGCCCGCAGCAGCGGTTGAACGCGGCGCGCGCGCGCTGCTCATCGGGGTCGCCAACAGCGGCGGCGTGATTGCCGAAAGCTGGGTTCCCGCGCTGGTCGAAGCCCTCGAAGCCGGGCTGGATATCGTCAGCGGAATGCACATCCGCCTGGCGGACGTCCCGGCGCTGGCCGCCACCGCGACGCGGCTCGGGCGGCAACTGATCGACATACGCCACCCTCCCAGCGGCCTGCCGGTCGGAACGGGGCGCAAGCGTTCGGGCAAGCGGCTGCTCACCGTCGGCACCGATTGCGCGCTGGGCAAGAAATATACCGCGCTGGCGCTGGCGCGCGCCTTTGCGGCACGCGCGGTCGACGTCGATTTTCGCGCGAGCGGGCAGACCGGGATCATGATCGCGGGCGGCGGGATTCCGATGGATGCGGTGGTATCCGATTTTGAAGCCGGGGCGGCGGAAGTGCTCAGCCCCGATGCGGCCGCGGACCATTGGGATGTGATCGAAGGGCAGGGTTCGTTGATGCACCCCGCCTATGCGGCGGTATCGCTCGGCCTGCTCCACGGCAGCCAGCCCGATGTCATCGTGGTCTGCCACCAGCCGGGCCGCACGGAAATGCTCGGCACGCCGGGTTATGCGGTGCCGGGGATCGAGGACACGATCGGGCTCAACCTGCGGCTCGGGTCGCGGACCAATCCCGCGATCCGCTGCGCCGGCCTTTCGTTCAACACCTCGCACATGGGCGAGGCCGAGGCGAACGCGCTGATGGCCGAAGAAAGCCGCCGGTTGGGATTGCCGGTCGCCGACCCGATCCGCGGCGGCGACGCCTTTGCCCGCCTGGTGGACAGCTGCCTCGCATGAGCGTGGCGGCCGCCCCGGCAGATGGCGCTGGTTCCTCGTGGTTCCAGCGTTTCCTGTTGCCGGGGTTCGCGTTCAAAGCCGTTGTCATCGGCGGCGGCTATGCCACGGGGCGCGAGCTTGCGGAATTTTTCCTGCCCAGCGGGCCGTGGGGCGGCCTGGCGGCGATGCTGCTTGCGATGCTGTTGTGGAGTCTTATCTGCGCCACGACCTTTGCGTTCGCGCGCGCGGTGCAGGCGTTCGATTATCGAAGCTTTTTTGAAGAACTGCTTGGTCGCGGCTGGATTCTCTTCGAGATCGGCTATGTCCTCCTCGTGACGCTGGTGCTCGCGGTGTTCGGTGCCGCGGCGGGCGAGATCGGTGCGTCGATTTTCGGCTGGCCGCCGCTCGTGGGCACCGCCGTCCTCGCGGCGTCGATCGCGCTGTTCGTGACCTTTGGCAATGCGTCGGTCGAGGGCCTGTTCAAATATGTCTCCTTCCTGCTTTACGGCGTCTACGCGCTGTTCATGGTCCTCGCACTCGGCAGTTTCGGCGAAGAGATTGCGGCGCGCTTCGCCATTCCGGCGCCCTCGGAGGGCTGGCTCCTCGGCGGACTGACCTATACCGGCTATAATGTCATCGGCGCGGTCGTGATCCTGCCCGTCATCCGTCACCTGACCAGCCAGCGCGACGCGGTCGTTTCGGGGTTGATCGCGGGGCCGCTCGCGATGGCGCCGGCGATCCTCTTCTTCGTTGCGATGATCGCTTTCTATCCGGGCATCATGGACGAGACGCTGCCGTCGGATTTCATGCTGCGGCAACTCGACATGCCGCTGTTCCACTTGCTGTTCCAGTTCATGATCTTTGCCGCTTTGCTCGAAAGCGGGGCGGGGTCGGTCCATGCGATTAACGAGCGCGTCGATGCCGCGCGCCGGTCGCGGGGGCATGCCCCGCTCGGCAAGCGCGCGCGGGCTGGCATCGCGGCGGCCCTGCTGATCGGCTGCATGTTCCTGGCCGATCGCTTCGGCCTCGTGACGTTGATCGCCAATGGCTACCGCTTTTTGTCGTGGGTGTTCCTTGCCGTCTATGTCGCGCCCTTGCTGACGATTGGCCTGTACCGGCTCGTTCGCAGCCGGAAACAACAGCCACAACCCGCCGTGCAGGGGAATGCGACGTGACGAAAGTGACTGGATGGGCGCGGTTCCGGCGCTGGATGAAGCGTATCTTGCTGGGGCTGCTCGCGCTGTTGGTCCTGCTCGTCGTCGTGGGTTCGATTTACGAGGCGCTGGGGCGCAAGAACGCCGCGGCGTCCTATCCGCCGCCCGGAAAGCTGGTCGATATCGGCGGGCGCAAGATGCACATTGATTGCCGCGGCACCGGGTCGCCGACGGTCATCCTGGAATCGGGCCTCGGCACCGGCGGTACGACCGACTGGACGCTGGTCCATGACGAGATTGCCAGCATCACGCGCACCTGCGCATACGACCGGGCGGGCATCATGTGGAGCGACGCCAAGGATGGGCCGCAGGATGCCGCCGCGGTGACCGAGGATCTGCACAAGCTTTTGAAGGGCGCCGGTATATCCGATCCGCTGGTCCTCGTCGGCCATTCGATCGGCGGCCCCTACACGCGCACTTATGTGGGCAAATATGGCGACCAGGTGGCCGGGCTGGCGATGGTCGATCCGTCGCACCCCGACCAGGTCGCACGGTTGGGGAAGGTTGTGCGCATCGACGTTCACCCCAAGCGGGCGTCGACGCTGATCCACACGGCCAAGGCGCTGGCGTGGACCGGCATCGTCCGTTTCGTCATTGCGCGCGGCGACAAGCCGCAGCTTCGGACCCCGGCCGCGACCAAGCGGCTGGGCGCGGCGCTGGTCAAGTCGGCGGCCTATGCGAGCACGTCGATCCGCGGTTCAGCCTCCGAACTCGATGGTTTCGACCGCACGATGGATCAGGCGCGCGCGGTTCGGAGTTTTGGCAACCGGCCGCTGATCGTGCTGACCGCGATGGCGCCGATGAAGCCCGAGCAGCTGGAAGGATTGGGCCTGAAAGCCGAAGAGGGCGCGCGCTTCAAGCAGGAATGGAAGACGCTCCACGCCGAGCAGGCGGCATTTTCAACGCGCGGGCGGCAACAGATCGTGCCTGACGCCACCCATTATATCCAGGTCGATCGCCCCGACGTCGTGATTGCCGCGGTGCGCGAGGTGATCGACGCGGTCCGGACCGACGCCAAGGGCAGCGCAAATGGCGACGTTGCCGCCGACCGAAAATCATCGGCGCCCCCGCGCCGGCAGGGAGAATGATGATGAAGCGTAAGATCCTTTTGGGTGCCATGTCGATGCTGCCGCTGCTGCTCGCTGCGAACACGCCGGCGCCGGAATATGACATTGTGGTCCGCGGCGGCCGCGTGCTCGATGGCGCGGGTAACCCCTGGGTCAGCGCCGACGTCGCGGTCAAGGACGGCCGGGTCGCGCGGATCGGCCGGGTGACGGGGCGCGGCGCCAAGGAAATCGACGCGACGGGACGATATGTCGCGCCGGGCTTCATCGACATGATGGACCAGTCGGGCCGCGTCCTCGTCAAGAATGGCGCGGCCGAGAACAAGCTGCTGATGGGCGTGACGACGGTCATCGCCGGCGAAGGCGGGCCGCCAGCCGAGGCGGCCGAAATTCCGGCGCATTTCAACCAGCTGGAAAAACAGGGCATCTCGGTCAACTATGGCACCTATTATTCGGCGACGCAGGCGCGCGTGAAGGTGATGGGCGACGGCGCCGGATCGCCGACACCCGCTCAGCTGGAGGCGATGGGCCGCGAAGTGAAGATAGCGATGGAGAATGGCGCGTTCGGTATCACCAGCGCGCTGATCTATCCGCCGAGCAGTTTCCAGACGACGTCCGACCTCGTCACGCTGGCGAAGGTCGCGGCGCAGTGCGACGGCTTCTATGCCACGCATATGCGCGACGAAAGCGAGGGCCTGGTTCAGGCGATCGAGGAAGCGATCGAGATTGGCGAAAAGGGCGGGGTGAAGGTCGAGATTTTCCACCTGAAAGCCGCTTTTGCGCCCGGCTGGGGCAAGCTGATGCCGCAGGCGGTGGCGACGATCAACGCGGCCCGCGCGCGCGGCGTCGATGTTGCAGCGGACCTTTATCCCTACACCGCGGGCGGCACCGGGCTCGAAATCATCGCACCCAGCTGGGTGTGGGCCGACGGCGTCCAGAAGGGCATCGAACGGCTTCGCGATCCCAAGGTGCGCGAGCGGATGAAGAAGGAGGTCGCCGCGGGCTCGATGCCCGGCTGGTCGAACCTCGTCCACGCGTCGGGCGGCTTTGCCAATGTGCGGCTCGCCAACGGGTTCAGCGACAAATATCGCCCCTATCATGGCAAGAGCTTGGCCGAAATCGGCAAGGCGCTGAACCGCGACCCGGCCGATGTGGCGTGGGACATCTTGCTGGAAGGGCTGCCGAACCGCTCGGTCGCGCTCTATTTCATGATGAGCGAGCAGGACATTGAAACCGCGATCAAACAGCCGTGGGTCAGCATCGGCAGCGACGCTGCGGCGTCCGAAAAAGCGGGCGAGATGGATGCGCTCGGCCTGCCGCACCCCCGCGCCTACGGCACTTTCCCGCGTATCATCGCCGAATATGTGAAGCGCCGCCCGGTCCTGACGCTCGAGGATGCAGTGCGCAAGATGACCGGCTGGCCCGCACAGCGCATGGGGCTGACCGACCGCGGGCTGATCCGCGACGGGATGCGCGCCGATATCGTGGTGTTCGACTTGGACAAGCTCGACGATGTCGCGAACTGGGACAAGCCGACCGCGTCGCCGACGGGGATCGAGACGGTCATCGTCAACGGTGTCGTCACCATCGCGGGCGGCAAACACACCGGCGCCAAGGCCGGCGCGGTGCTGCGCCACAGCTGCGGGGTCTGAGCTATGGCGCGGTCCGTTTTCACCCTCGTTCTGGCGCTTGCCGCGTCGGCACCGGCCCTTGCCGCCGCCCCGGCGATTTCGACACCCGACGATCTTGGCACCGCCGTGGCGGCGCAGATTGCGTGCGCCAGCATCTACGTCGCGGAGCGCGCCGAGGCCGATGTGCTGCGCGACGATATCCGCGCGTTCGCGCCGTTCATGACGGCGGTGACGCTGGCGATCGACCGCAAGGCGCGCACCGTGACCGCATCGGCGCCGGGTGCCGCGACGCGCACCGCGCTCTATCGCCCGGTTGCGGGCTGCACGCTGCTGACCGGCGATGTCTCGACCAAAACGCTCGATACGCAGGCGAAGCGGCTCAAGCCGATGCGCCGGAACCCCGCGAAGCCCTGGCCGGTCGGCGATGCTCCGGTGCCCAAATTGCAAGCCGCGGCCGAAGCGAGGATCGACCGCGCCGCGCTCGACAAGGCAGTAGCCGCCGCCTTCGACGAACAGAATAAGGACGGCTATCCCGACACACGCGCGATCGTCGTGGTGCAGGGCGGAGCGATCGTCGCCGAACGCTATGCACCGGGGTTCGACCAGGGCACCGAGATGCTCGGCTGGTCCGCGTCGAAGAGCATCATGGGAAGCCTCGTCGGGCTGTTGGTCGATGACGGCGTCCTGAAACTCGACGAACCCGCGCCGGTGCCCGAATGGCAAGGCGCGGGCGACCCGCGCGCGAAGATCACGCTGCGGCAACTATTGACGATGTCGAGCGGGCTGACTTTCAGCGAAAGCTATGTCCCCGGCAATGACTCGATCAAGATGCTGTTCGAGGCGGGGGACATGGGGGCGATGGCGGCGGCCAAGCCGCTGAAGGACGCGCCCGGCACGAACTGGAGCTATTCGTCGGGGACGACAAACATCCTCTCCCGCATCGTGTTTCAGGCGACCGGCGGGACGCTGGACGGCATGACGCGCTTTGCACAGAAGCGACTGTTCGCGCCCGCCGGCATGACCAGCGCCCTGATCGAACCCGACGACACGGGGGTGCAGGTCGGCAGCTCCTACGCCTATGCCACCGCCCGCGACTGGGCGCGCTACGGGCTGCTCCATCTCAACAAGGGCAAGATCGGCGGCAAGCAATTATTGTCGCGCGAATGGATCGATTTTGCGGTCGCGCCGACCGCCGCCGCGCCGCGCCCCGTCTATGGCGCGCAGCTGTGGCTGAACCACCCCGAACCGGCGGGCGAGCGGCGCAAGCTTTATCCCGACCTGCCCGCCGATACCGTGATGGCGCGCGGGCATAGTTTCCAGATCGTCGCGGCGATCCCGTCGCAGGACGCCGTGATCGTCCGTCTCGGCTGGACGCCCGAAGGCCATATATTCGACTGGAACAAACATCTGTCGCGGATCGCGGCGGCGCTTGCGCCGACCGCGTCGGCGCCGTGAACCGACAAAGGATAATCTGATGACGACCACTGCTGCCCTGTCGCTCGACCTCGCGATCGAATCGCTTCCGCTTGCCAAGCCGTTCCGTATCTCGGGGCATGTCTTCACCGACACGCCGGTGGTGCTCGTGACGCTGTCGGACGGCGTTCATAGCGGGCGCGGCGAGGCGTCGGGGGTCTATTATCTGGGCGACGATGTGCCCGCGATGACCGCGGCCATCGAAGGCGTGCGCGGGGCGATCGAGGCGGGCATCACGCGAGAGGCGTTGCAGGGGCTGCTCCCCGCGGGCGGCGCGCGCAACGCGCTCGACTGCGCGCTGTGGGAACTCGAAGCCCGGAAGAGCGGTGTTCCGGTCTGGGAACTTGCCGGTCTTGCCGAACCTCGCCCGCTCCGCACCACCTTCACGCTTGGTGCCGACGATCCCGATGCGATGGCCGACGGAGCGCGCGGCTACGCCCAGGCGCGCGCGCTCAAGCTCAAGCTCACCGGCGACCTCGACCTCGACATTGCGCGGGTCCAGGCGGTGCGCGCGGCGCGGCCCGAATGCTGGATCGGCGTCGATGCCAACCAGGGCTTTGCGATCGGTGACCTCGATGCGCTGGTGGCGGCGCTGGTCGCCGCCGACGTCAAATTGCTCGAACAGCCGCTGGCGCGCGGCCGCGAGGCCGACCTCACCGGATACCAATGTCCAATCCCGATCGCGGCGGACGAAAGCGCCCTGACGCTGGCCGATGTCGACGGGCTGGTCGGCCGGTTCGATGTCGTGAACATCAAGCTCGATAAATGCGGCGGGCTGACCGAAGGGCTGGCGATTGCCCGGCACGCCCGCGAACGGGGGCTGGGGGTGATGGTCGGCAATATGGTCGGCTCCAGCCTCTCGATGGCGCCCGCCTTCGTGCTGGGCCAGCTATGCGACATCGTCGATCTGGACGGGCCGATCTTCCTCGCATCCGACCGGACACCCTCGATCGAATATGTGGACGGCAATGCCTGGTGCGGCGAGGCGATCTGGGGCCGCGACCTCGGCTGAACGCAACGCTGAACGCAACAAGGGACAGGGAGAGACGCGATGAAGACGATGTTTGCCGCACTGGCGTTGGTGGCGCTGATCCAGCCGGTCGCAGCACAAGAGCCGACCGCGACCTATATCCACGCCGGGCGGTTGCTGGCCGATCCCGCCAGCGGCCGCGTCGAAACGAACAAGACCATCGTCGTCGAGGCGGGAAAGATCGCCGCCATTCGCGACGGTTTCGTCGGTGACGGCAAGGTCGTCGATCTTCGCGACCAGTTCGTCATGCCGGGCTTCATCGACAGCCATGTCCACCTGACCTTTGAATCGAGCCCGACGAGCCGACTCGACGCGGTGACCAAATCGGCGGTCGACCAGGCGTTCGACGGGATCGTCTTTGCCAAAAGGACGGTGCGCGCGGGGTTCACGACCGTGGTCGATCTGGGGTCCGATCCGCAGGCGATCAACGCGCTGCGCGATGCGACCGCGGCGGGCAAGGTCGCCGGGCCGCGGATCATCGCCGCGGGCGGGGTCGCGGCGCATGGCGGGCACGGCGATGTCCATGGCTATCGTCAGGAAATCATCGACCTGTTCCGATCGCCCACGCTGTGTTCGGGGGCCGACGATTGCGCGCGCGCGGTGCGCCTCGCGGTGCAGCAGGGCGCCGACGTCATCAAGACCGCGTCGACCGGCGGCGTGATGTCGAACACCGCGGCGGGGCTCGGCCAGCAGATGAGCGATGCCGAACTGACGGCCATCGTCGACACTGCGCACCGTCTCGGCCGCAAGGTCGCGGCACACGCCCATGGCACCGATGGCGTCAACGCCGCGCTGCGCGCCGGGGTCGATTCGGTCGAGCATGGCACGTATCTGGACGCCGAATCGATCCGGCTGTTCAAGGCGAAGGGCAGTTACCTGGTTCCCACCCTGCTGGCGGGCGACACCGTCGCGCGGCAGGCCGAAGAAGCGGCATGGATGCCCGCCGCCGTGCGCGCCAAGGCGCGCACCGTCGGTCCGCTGATGGTCGATGCGTTGCGCCGTGCCCACCAAGGCGGGGTGCGCATCGCGTTCGGAACGGACAGCGCGGTGTCGGCGCATGGCGACAATGCCCGCGAATTTGCGCTGATGGTGAAGGCCGGGCTGACACCGCTGGAGACGATCAAGTCCGCGACGGTATGGGCGGCAGCGCATGCCGGGCTCGAAACCGAAATCGGCACGATCGCCGCCGGGAAATCGGCCGACATCGTGGCGGTGAAGGGCGATCCGCTGAACGACGTGCGGGCGCTGGAAACCATGGGTTTCGTCATGGCGCGCGGCGTCGTGATGCGGGCGGCGGCAGAATGACGATGCGCTCGTTCAAGCTGTTGGCGCTGCTGCCGCTGGTCATGATGCTGGGCACCGCGGCGTCGAAGCCGGCGGCACCGCTGGCGCCGACCCGCGCATCGGTTCCGACGGCACCCGCGCCAGCGTCGACGCCCGCTACGCCCGCGCCGGGGGCGGCGGGGCTGACGAAACAGGATGTCGATCGCTGGCTCGACGGCTTCATGCCCTTCGCGCTTCGGCGCGGTGACCTGGCCGGCGCGGTCGTCGTCGTGGTCAAGGATGGACAGGTGCTGACGCAGCGCGGCTTCGGCTATGCCGACGCCGCCAAGCGCACGCCCGTCGATCCCGCGCGCACCATGTTCCGCCCCGGTTCGGTGTCGAAGCTGTTCACCTGGACCGCGGTGATGCAGCAGGTCGAGGCGGGCAAGATCGACCTCGACGCCGACGTCAACACCTACCTCGATTTCAAAATCCCGCTGAAGGACGGCAAGCCTGCGACCATGCGTCAGCTGATGACGCACACCGCGGGGTTCGAGGAACATGGCAAGCTGACCATGTTCGAGGACAGGAAATTCCAGATCCCGCTCGGCGAACTGGTGAAGGGCGGCATTCCGAGCCGCATTTATACGCCGGGGACGACGCCCTCCTATTCCAACTATGGCACCGCGCTTGCGGGTTATATTGTCGAACGCGTGACGAAAATGCCGTTCGACGATTATGTCGAACAGCGTATTTTCCGCCCGCTCGGCATGGCGCAATCGACCTTTCGCCAGCCGCTGCCTGGGCGCTTCGCGCCGTGGATGGCGACGGGCTATCGCCAGCTTTCGGCGGGGCCGTCGAAGTTTGAAATCGTCGGCCCGTCGCCCGCTGGCGGCCTCTCCTCGACCGGCGCCGACATGGCGAAATTCATGATCGCGCATCTCGATCAAGGCGCCGGGCTGATGAAGCCCGCAACCGCACGGATGATGCACGACACGCCGCTGACCATCCTGCCGCCGCTCAACCGCATGGAGCTGGGTTTCTTTGAAACCAACATCAACGGTCGCCAGGTGATCGCGCATCTGGGTGACCCGCAGCTGTTCCACACCGCGCTGCACCTGTTCCTGGACGAGGATGTCGGCCTCTATATGTCGTTCAACGCGACCGGCGAGCAGGGCTCGGTCGGTCCGGTTCGCCGCGCCTTGTTCGAGGATTTCGCCGACCGCTATTTCCCCGGTGGCGAAATGCCGAGCACGCGCGTCGATGCGAAGACGTCGGCCGAACATGCGAAGATGCTCGTCGGTAACTGGCTCAACAGCCGCCGCGCCGAAACCAACTTCTACGCGATCGCCTCGTTGCTCGGGCAGGTCAAGATCAGCGTCGGTCCCAAGGGCGAACTCATCGTCCCCGCCGCGCGCGACCTGAACGGCAAGCCGGCAAATTGGGTCGAGACATCGCCGTTCGTGTGGCACAATGCCAATGGTCACGGTCGCCTCGCTGCGCAGGTCGTCGACGGGCGGGTCGTGCGCTGGAGCATCGACGGCCTCTCGCCGTTCATGGTTTTCGACCGGGCGCCGGTGTCGAAATCGGCCGCGTGGATCATGCCCGCGATGTATGGCAGCCTGGGCATCCTGTTGATCACCGTCCTCCAGTGGCCCGTCGCGGCGCTCATCCGCCGTCGCTTTCAGGCGCCGCTGATGCTTCAGCCCCGGGCGCTGCGTGTCTATCGCGGCGTCCGCGTCGCCGCCGGGTTGGTGCTCGCACTGGTCATCGCCTGGATTGTCAGCATATCGACGCTGAAGGCGCTGCCGTCCTATGATCCCTGGCTGTGGTTCCTCCAGATCGGCGGACTGGTCATCCTGGTCGGAAGCGCCGCGCTCGCGACGTGGAACCTGCGGATCGCGACCCGCGAAAAGCGCGGCTGGTTTCGCATCCTCTGGGCATCGCTCCTGCTGCTTGCGACGATCATGCCGCTATATGTCGCGTGGACATTCGGCTTGATCGCGATGACGGTGAATTACTGATATAGCATCTGGCAATCGGGGTTTCGGCCGGAAAGTGGCGGCTTGCCGCCCTTTCGCATTGCCGCTTGCCCCCTTCCGCCAAGTCGCTGTTCCCCGGCCTAGGGCGCGCGCGCGCCAGCGTGACGACGCGGTGCCCGACCAGCTCGCCCGCAGCGGGTTTCCGGGCAGGTGGCCGGGGTCGACCGATAACGGACGGTCCGGCCTATCCTAACCCTTTCGTGTCGAGCGAA
>NZ_MIAM01000019.1:63123-68362 GCF_001830555.1 Sphingopyxis sp. RIFCSPHIGHO2_12_FULL_65_19
CCGCTTCGCGGACGGTCCCCCTCCCCATCGCAAGTCGATGGGGAGGACCTCAACGTCCGCTCCCCTCCCCAGACCCGCCGTTCCGGTCCGCCAAAAAAAAGAGGGCGGCGGTATCTGCAAGACACCGCCGCCCCCCGGGACTGACTGCAAGAAAGGGTCAGAAGTTCAGCTTCACGCCGCCCGATATATAACGGCCGATCACGTCGAAGTTGGGGCTGGTATAGGGTGCGATCGGCGGGTCGCGGTCGAACAAATTGTTGACGTTTCCGAACAGCGTGAATGGCCCCGCTTTGAACTGGACGCCAAGGTCGATGTAGGTGCGGCTGCCCACCTTGTTGTTCACGATCGGAACGGGGACATTGTTCACCACCGTCAGCGGACGGTCGAGCCCGCCGTCGACATAACGAACGCGCAGGTTCGCGCCAAAGCTGTCATTGTCGAACGCGATCGTGCCTGTGCCGCGCCATTTCGGGGTCGAAAAGGCGGTGTCGCCGCCGACAAAGCCCGACACGTCATTCCCGTTGATCTTCAGGTTGAAGACATGGTTGGCGAGTGCGCGGAACGACAGGGTGCCGTCGCCCAGCGGCATCCGGTACGACGCCTCGATGTCGAGGCCCTGCGTGCTGTAATTGGCAAGATTGCGAAAGCCGTTGGTGATCGAACCGATCGTGCCATTGGCTTCGCGGACGATCGTGCCCTGGCAGGTCGGATCGTTCGGGGCGGCTGCGAAACATTGTTTGAGAATGTCGTTCGCGGTGACCGTCGTGATCACATTGTCGATGTCGATGTCGTAATAATCGACCGACAGGCGCAGCCCCGACGCAAAGGACGGCGAGTAAGAGCCGCCGAGCGTCAGCGTATGGGCAATTTCGGGGGTCAGGTTGATGTTCCCGCCACCATAGACGACGACATTGTTCTGCACCGTGCCGTTGGGCCCCTGGAACGGGTCGAAGACAGTGCCGATATTGGTCGAGCGGCTGAGAAAATATTCGTTGATGCTGGGCGAACGGATATCGCGCGAATAGACGGCGCGCAGAAGCAGATCGTTGACGACGCGCAACGTTCCCCCGGTCTTCCATGACCAGATGCCGCCGCTGGTGCTGTAATCCGAATAGCGCGCGGCGCCATTGACTTCGAGCTTCAGCACATCGGTGATGTCGAGCAGCGGGACGTTCACTTCGGCAAAGGCTTCCTTGACGTTGAAGCTGCCGTTGGTTGCCGACGAATTCAGCGTGCCCAGCGCATTGGCAAGCGAAAGTGGGTCGACATAATTGGTCACCTGCTTTTCCCAGCGGACGTCGGTGCCGACGGCGATATCGACCGGCCCCGCCCAGGTTGCGAAGGGCTGGCCCGACACGCTGGCGCCCGCGGCGTCGAGCTTGATCGTATAGATCAACTGCGACCCGCCGAACGCCCACGCCGCCGCCGCGTCCGAAATGCTGCCATTGCCGAACAGGTTGATCGGTACGCACCCGGGGTCGTTGTTGGTGGTCGAAGCGTCCGCGTTGATCCGGCATGTCGGCGTGCCGTTCACCAGCACCGCATCGACGCCATTGGTAAAGCGCGATTTGATCCGCTGGTTATTGAGCCCCTGGTTGAGGCGGATTTCGCCATGATTGTAATAGGCGTCATAGCTCCAGCCATCGCCGAAGCTGCCATTCAGCCCGATCGCGCCTTCCAGGTTGCGGCGGCTGTATTTGAACGTCATCACCCTGTCGGCGCCGACGTCGTCGAGCACCCGGCCGAGGAGGAACGGACCCGCGACGCCTCCCGCGGCCAACTGGTCGCGGTTCGCCTGGGTCAGGAAAGCATTGTCGGGCATGATGACCACGGCGGGTGTTTCGGGGAAGAAGCTATAGTCGGCCGACATGCGGTGATAGCTGAAATTGGCCCAGATTTTCAGCGAGTCGGTGATGTCGTAGCTGGCGCGGCCAAACAGGTTGATGCGCTCATAAGGCGTGCTGACCGCGACATAATCAAAGATGTTCTGGCCGCCACCGCCGATCGTCGTGACTCCCTGCGTCACGCTGCCGAGCGGGAAGGCGCCGATGTTTCCGTCGGGATTGAACACCAGATTATAGGGGGCCCCGGTGGCCCGGAGGATCGAGCCGCCGTTGTAGAGCTGCGTCGAATTGGGATCGCGCACCAGTTCGAGCTGGCCGTCGGGGCGCTGGAAAAGACCCGATTCGAGATTGGGCCGATCGTCGCGGCTCAGCGCGCCGCGTTCGTTCATATATTCGCCCGCGACCATGAAATGACCGCGTCCGCCCGCAAAGTCGGTGCCCCACGCGATGTCGGCGCCATAACGTGCCGTGTCGCCGCGCGATGAAATGCCGCTCTGGACGCCCATGCGCCAGCCGGTGAAATCATCGTCAAGGATGATGTTGACGACCCCCGCGACGGCGCCCGAACCCCATGCGGCCGATGCGCCGCCGGTGACGACGTCGATCCGCTTGACCAGGCTCTGCGGCACGATGTTGAGATCGTTGGCCCCGGCAAAGCGATGCCCGTTGAGCAGGGTCAGCGTGCGAACCGAACCCAGTCCGCGCATGTCGGCGGTCGAAACGCCGCTGTTCGTGTTGCCGGGCGTCGTCGACGGCGTCGATGTGGCGCGGAACTGGGGCGTGTCGTTCAGCACTTGCGCGATGCTCGGGCGGTTGCCCAGCGCCAGCTCCGCCTCGCCGATCACGGTGGTGGGGGTCGGTGCGTCGAACCCCGACCGCTGGATGCGCGATCCGGTGACGATGATTTCATCGTCCGCCGCAGCGGCTTCGGGCGCGGCATCGACCGACTGGGCATGGGCCGGGGTCATGGCGACCAGCATCGAGAGTGCTGTGCCCGCGTACCAGCAGGATTGAACGGCCTTCATAGATATCCCCTTTGCCTGATTGACGGCGAAACCCTGCTGCCCGGTGACGGTCTTTGTTTTTTCACCAAAGGCTCATACGGCCCTCGCCTTTGCGGATTTCAATAAAGTCGGGCTGAATGGAAAAAGCAAACCTGATATGGACATAATTTTCAATTGTGGAAAATTTGTCACGATCCGTTTCATGAATTTTGGTATATATATCTGGAAAAAATGGATTTTTCAGAAGAGGCCGAGTTGCAAATTTTGCGGGCCGCTAACCCGTCAATCGGCTAAAATCGGCATTTCGGCATGCTGAGGAGCGTTTCTCGCCGCCCGATAGATGCGCCGGGCGCGCCAAAAGCAGGCAATATGGGGGTCCTGTTCCGCCATGGCGGACCCCGATTCAACACGCCCCCGCGCCAACGACCGGCGCGGGGGCGATCGAGCCGTGCAGGCTCTGCATGACGGCGAAGGCGGTGGGCCCGCCGACGCCGGTCAGGACCGGATCAGGTGGTCGAAGGCCGACAGCGCGGCTTTCGACCCTTCGCCCATCGCGATGACGATCTGTTTATATGGCACGGTGGTCACGTCGCCGGCGGCAAAGATGCCAGGCTGGCTCGTCGCACCGCGTGCGTCGACCTCGATTTCGCCGCGATCGCTGAGCGCCACCGCATCGCCGAGCCATTCGGTGTTCGGGATGAGGCCGATCTGGACGAAGATGCCCTCCAGCTCGATCAGATGCTCTTCGTCGCGGTTGCGGTCGCGGTAGCGCAGGCCGACGACCTTTTCGCCATTGCCGAGCACTTCGGTGGTGAGTGCCGAGGTGATGACGGTGACGTTGGGCAGGCTGTGCAATTTGGTCTGGAGCACCGCGTCGGCGCGAAGCTGGCTGTCGAACTCGATCAGCGTCACATGCGCGACGAGCCCGGCCAGGTCGATCGCCGCCTCGACGCCCGAATTACCGCCGCCGATCACCGCGACGCGCTTGCCCTTGAACAAGGGGCCGTCGCAGTGCGGGCAATAGGCAACGCCCTTGTTGCGATATTCGGCCTCGCCGGGG
The DNA here is from genome assembly GCF_001830555.1 of Sphingopyxis sp. RIFCSPHIGHO2_12_FULL_65_19. Classification (GTDB taxonomy): domain Bacteria; phylum Pseudomonadota; class Alphaproteobacteria; order Sphingomonadales; family Sphingomonadaceae; genus Sphingopyxis. Next base: position 67,032 of record NZ_MIAM01000019.1, read on the forward strand.
ACGCCCATCTGGCGCCAGCGCGCGCCGGTCGACAGGATCACCGTCTTGCCTTTGACGCTCGCGCCGCTCTTCAGCTTCACTTCGTGCAGGCCGTTCGCGCCGCCGGGAATCAGCTCGGCGGCTTCCTGCACATTCATGACGTCGACGTCATAATCCTTCACATGCGCTTCCAGTTGCGCCGCGAGCTTCGGGCCTTCGGTGTGCTGGACCGAGACGAAATTTTCGATCCCCAGCGTGTCGAGCACCTGTCCGCCGAAGCGTTCGGCGACGATGCCGGTGCGAATGCCCTTGCGCGCCGCGTAGATCGCGGCTGCGGCGCCGCCGGGTCCGCCGCCGACGACGAGCACATCGAACGGTTCTTTCGCGGCGATCTTCTCGGCGGTCCGCGCTACCGCGCCGGTGTCGAGCTTGGCGACAATCTGCGCGAGATCCATGCGGCCCTGTCCGAAAGGTTCGCCGTTCAGAAACACGGCGGGGACCGCCATCACCTGACGCCGCTCGACCTCGTCCTGGAACAGCGCGCCGTCGATCGCGGTGTGGCGGATATTAGGGTTGAGCGCCGCCATGATGTTCAGCGCCTGCACGACGTCGGGGCAATTCTGGCACGACAGCGAGAAGAAGGTCTCGAACACAAAGTCGCCTTCCAGCCCGCGCACCGCATCGAGCAGTTCGGCGTCTTCCTTGGGCGGATGGCCGCCGACGTGGAGAAGCGCGAGGATCAGCGAGGTAAATTCATGCCCCATCGGCAGGCCCGCGAAAACGGCTTCGGCGCGGCCCTCATCGCCGCGGATCGCGAAGGAGGGGCGGCGCGCATCGTCGCCGTCGAAGCGCGCGGTGACGCGGTCCGACTGTGCCGCGACTTCTTCGACCAGCGCACGCATCTCGGCCGATTTGGACGAGGTGTCGAGGCTTGCCACCAGCTCGATCGGACGGCGAAGATTGCCGAGATAGGTGTTAAGCTGAGCAGTCGTGTTGGCGTCGAGCATCGGCATGGGGAGTATCCTGAAGGCAATAGGAAGTTGTGCATCCCCGCGCAGGCGGGGATCCATCACCTGTCGGTGCGATTTTGCTCCGTCGGGAGATGGGCCCCCGCCTTCGCGGGGGCACACCATTTTTTCTCGGCTTGGCCGGCTTAGATCTTGCCGACGAGTTCGATCGAGGGGGCGAGCGTTTCGGCGCCCTCTTCCCACTTCGCCGGGCAGACCTGGCCGGGGTTGGCGCGGACATAGACCGCCGCCTTGATCTTGCGGACGAGTTCCTCGGCATTGCGGCCGACGCCTTCGCTGGTGATTTCCATCACCTGGATCACGCCGTCGGGATCGACGACGAAG
>NZ_MIAM01000020.1 GCF_001830555.1 Sphingopyxis sp. RIFCSPHIGHO2_12_FULL_65_19
ATCGCCATTGGGCTGAACTTCACTGAACTTTGACATGGCGGTGTCGGCGCGGTCGGGTTGCAAGATCAAACCGGCCTCCCATCTTTCCCCTGCCCCTTTCGCAATTGCAGCAATTCCGCTAACCGGGCCGCCGACCAGTTTTCCCCTACGGAGTCTCTTGCCATGACCGCCACCGATCCCGTCGTTTTCCTCTCCTATGCGCGCACCCCGATGGGCAGCATGCAGGGCAGCCTGTCGGACGCGAGCGCGACCGATCTGGGCGCGACCGCGGTCAAGGCGGCGGTCGAACGCGCAGGTGTGTCGGGCGACGATATCGAGCGCATCTATATGGGCTGCGTGCTTCCCGCCGGGCTCGGCCAGGCGCCGGCCCGCCAGGCCGCGATCAAGGCGGGCCTGCCCAAGTCGGTGCAGGCGACGACCGTGAACAAGGTGTGCGGTTCGGGCATGCAGACGGTGATCATGGGCGCCGAGGCGCTCGCCGCCGGCAGCGTCGACCTGATCGTCGCGGGCGGCATGGAATCGATGACGAACGCGCCCTACCTGCTCAAGAAGCATCGCGGCGGCGCGCGCATCGGCCATGACACCGCCTATGACCATATGTTTCTCGACGGGCTGGAAGATGCCTATGAAGCGGGCCGTGCGATGGGCACCTTCGCGCAGGACACCGCCGATGCCTATCAACTCAGCCGCCAGTCGCAGGATGACTATACGCTCGAATCGCTGAGCCGCGCCAAGGGCGCGATCGCTGACGGCGCCTTTGCCGCCGAAATCGCGCCGGTCACGATTTCGGGTCGCAAGGGCGACGTCATTGTCGACACCGACGAGGCCCCCGGCAAGGCGATGCCCGACAAGATCCCGACGCTGAAGCCCGCCTTTGCCAAGGACGGCACCATCACCGCAGCGACCAGCTCGTCGATTTCGGACGGCGCTGCCGCCGTGGTGCTGACGCGCCAGTCGGTCGCCGACGCCAAGGGTGCAAAGCCCGTCGCGCGCCTCGTCGCGCACGCGGCGCACGCACAGGAACCGAAGGATTTCACCGTCGCCCCCGTCGGCGCGATCAACAAGCTGCTCGCCAAGACCGGCTGGTCGATCGGCGACGTCGATTTGTTCGAGGTCAATGAAGCGTTCGCTTGTGTGGCGATGTTCGCGATGCACGACCTTGGCATTCCGCACGAAAAGATCAACGTCCACGGCGGCGCGACCGCGCTGGGCCACCCGATCGGCGCCAGCGGCACGCGCATCATCACGACGCTGATCGCGGCGCTCCAGCGCCATGGCAAGACGCGCGGCATCGCCAGCTTGTGCATCGGCGGCGGCGAAGCGACCGCGGTGGCGATCGAACTCGTCTGAATCCCTCATCGTCAGAAGGTTGCACGGCGCCGTCGCAGGACGGCGCCGTTTCGTCGTTTTGGCCGCGACAAATTGCGACACTAATGACCTGAAAATAAACGCTCCGTTCCGGAACAATTCAAATCGACTCGCGTAATCCATTCCCAGTCATCGGGCAGATCCCCTCCCCCCTGACGATGCAAAGGAATGGCACAATGAAGAGGATGAAATTTCTCACCGCCGGCCTGATCGCCGCGATGATGGTCCCGGTGGCGGCGCAGGCACAGACGCGCGAGATTCGCGAAGAGCGTCGTGACGTTCGCGAAGAACGGCGCGAGCTGCGCGATGCACAGCGTTATGGCGATCGCGGTGACGTTCGCGAGGAACGCCGCGAATATCGCGACGCCAAGCGCGACTATCGCGACGAAGTCCGCGACTGGCGCCGCGACACGCGTTACCAGAATTATCGCGCCCCGTTCCGCTATCAGCAGTTCCGCGTCGGTTCGACGCTGCGCTCCAACTATTACGCGCCGAGCTATCGCCCGACCTGGGACAGCCGCTGGGGCGTGCCGCGCGCCGGTCGCAACCTGACCTATGTCCGCCACTATAACGACCTGCTGCTCGTCAACGAGCGCAACGGCCGGGTCATCAAGGTCTATCGCAACCATTTCCGGTGGCGCTAAACGCTGAATAGAAAAAGGGCCGGACGAGCGATCGTCCGGCCCTTTTTGCATGGGCGATCAGTCGCCCCAGATATGCTCGGTCCGGACCCAGCCCTTGCGGCCTTTGACGTCGAACAGGCACCAGCCCCCCTTACAATCGGTGATCCGTCCGACGACGCCAGGTTCGGCGCGATACGCCACAGCGGCGGACAGGCTGGCATCTTCGCGCATCGGACGGATCTCGCCGGTGATGATCGCGGTTCGCGTGCGGCTGAGCAGTCGGGCCGCCATCCACCCGCGCGTTCCGTCGGGGTCTTCGATCTTGCGCCAGGTTTCATGGCGCGCAATGACTTTGACCGGCAATTCCTTGCGCCGATATTCCCAGATCACCGGAACGTCGGGTGACGGCCCTTTGCGCATCCGCGCTTCATCGACGCTGATCGACGCCCAATATGGCACTTCGACCTCGGATTGGGCGGCGGCGGGTCCCACGGTTGCCGTCAACAGGGCAATGGCGATTATCTGGCGGCTGGTCATCACTCTGCCTTGTCAAACTCATATCCGCATTTCAACCGCTCACCGCGCAAAAGGCTGCGTTCATCCCCAGCTTTTCGCGGCGCTTTCCGCGCCCGCGCTCTTGACCATAGTGCCGCGCCGCGCTCTATCGGCGGCCATGCCCGATTCATCCCGCCCGAAACGCCCGCGCGTCATCGTCACCCGCCAGCTGATGCCGCACGTCGAAGGACGGATGGCCGAATTGTTCGACGTCGCGCTGTCGGCGCACGACGCCGCCTTTTCGACCGACCAACTGAAAGCCGCGGTCGCCGACTGCGACGTCTTCGTGCCCACCGTGACCGACAATATCGACGCCGACGTGCTCGCCGCGGCGGGCGACCGGCTGAAGCTGATCGCCAATTTCGGCGCCGGGGTCGACCATATCGATCTCGCCGCAGCGCGCGCAAAGGGGATCATGGTCTCCAACACGCCCGGCGTGTTTACCGAAGATACCGCCGACATGACGATGGCGCTGATCCTGTCCGTGCCCCGCCGATTGGCCGAGGGCGAGAAAATGATGCGGTCGGGCCAATGGGCCGGTTGGGCGCCAAGCGCGATGCTGGGCCACCGCGTCGGCGGCAAATTGCTTGGCATCGTCGGCATGGGGCGCATCGGCCTCGCCGTCGCGCGCCGCGCGCGCGCCTTCGGCCTGTCGATCCACTATCACAACCGCCGACGCCTGCCAGAAGCGATCGAGGAGGAATTGGGCGCGAGCTATCACGCCAGCGTCGATACGCTGCTCAGGATCAGCGACGTCGTCACGATCCATTGCCCGCACACCCATGAAACGCACGAGATGGTCAACGCCGCGCGCATCGCCGCAATGAAGCCGACGGCCTATCTCATCAACACCGCACGCGGCGAGATTGTCGATGAAAAGGCGCTGATCGCCGCGCTCCAGACCGGCCGCATCGCGGGCGCCGGGCTCGACGTCTATACGCACGAGCCCGCCGTCGATCCGGCGCTGCTCGCGCTCGACAATGTCGTGCTGCTGCCGCACCTCGGCTCGGCGACGATCGAGGGCCGCGAAGCGTCGGGCGAAAAGGTCATCGCGAACATCCGCGCCTGGTGCGACGGCCATCGCCCGCCGGACCAGGTGCTGGAGGGGTGGGCCTGAGCCCGCCCCGCCAAACCATCAGTCCCCCGTCAAAATCCGGTCGACAAGCTGCTTCACCGTCGGGGTGAAATTGTTCGAGTAAAAGGGATCGGTCTTGAAATTGAACGCGGCATGGCCCGCGAACATCAGATTCTGCTCGACATCGCCGCCGTGCGCGATGTCCTGCAACGTCTTCTGGATACAGAAACTGCGCGGGTCGGCAAGATAGCCGGTGGTGTAATCGTCATGGTCCTTCCACGACGAAAATCCGCAATGCGACAGGCAGCCCATGCAATCGGTCTGGTCCTTGCGGATCACCGCCTTGTCGGTTTCGGTCACGAAAACCACCGTATTGTCGGGGGTCTTCAGCGCCTCGGTATATCCTTCGGCAAACCAGTCGCGCGCGCGGGCGCGGTCGTGCGGGGTGACCCAGAAATTCTTGCCCTTCACCCCCACGTCGAGCTGGACGATATGGTCGCCCGCTTCCTGCTTGGAATAAGGGATCTGACGCTCCGAACGCGCTTCCAGATCGCGAAGGAACGGGTTGCGCACCGCGCTGGAATAGAAACCCGTGGGCGAGAAACGATGGAGCAGCACGTCGCCGTCGTCGAGCGTGCGAAGCCGGTCCTTCCATTGCTGCGGGATCGGGCTTTCCTCGGTCAGCAGCGGGCGGGTACCAAATTGAAAGACGATCTGGCCGAGTTCGGGATTGTCGATCCAGTTTTCCCAGTCGCGCAGATACCAGACGCCGCCCGCCATCACGATCGGCACATCGTCCGCAATCCCTTCGGCACGCATCGTTTCGCGGACCGCGGCGACGCGCGGATAGGGGTCTTGCGGCACCAGCGGATCTTCGGCGTTCGACAGGCCGTTGTGCCCACCCGCGAGCCAGGGGTCCTCATACACCACGGCGCCGAGCAGGTGCGGAACCTTGCTGTAGGCGCGCTTCCAAAGCGCGCGAAAGGCGCGGGCCGAACTGATGATGGGCAGGTAAAGGACATTGTGCCGCGCGGCGATTTCGCTGAGCTTGTAGGGCATGCCCGCGCCGCAGGTGACGCCCGCGACAAGCCCCTTGGTGCGTTCGAGCACGCCTTCGAGGATCTGCTGCGCGCCGCCCATTTCCCAGAGCACGTTGATATTGATCGCGCCCTTGCCGCCCGACACGTCGTACGCGCGCTGGACCTGGGCCACCGCGCCCTCCATGCCGTACTGGATCAGCTCTTCGTGGCGCTCGCGGCGCGTCAGCGCGCGATAGATTTGCGGAATGATCTTGCCTTCGGCGTCATAGCTGTCGGCGTTCACGGCCGACACGGTGCCGATGCCGCCGGCCGCCGCCCAGGCACCGCTCGACATATGGTTGGTTGCCGACACGCCTTTGCCACCCTCGACCAGCGGCCAGACTTCGCGTCCGCCGTAAAGGATGGGCTTCAAACCTTTAAACATTCCCAAGTCTCTCTCTCTCCACCGGCCGCGCGCGGCAAACCGGCCCCTTTGCCGTTTCCGTAAGCGGAACGCGGCAAGGAAAGTCAATGGTTGCGCGCCCTATTCGGGAGAGAAGAGGCGGCGACCTTCGAGCGCGCAACCATAGAGCGATTCATAGGCCGCCACCATGGTTGTTTCGTCGAGGCGTTCCTCGGCGGCGCGCCGGTTGGCCGCGCCAATCGCCGTCCGCAAGCCCGCATCGGCGACGAGTTCGGCCAAACCCGCGCGAAAATCAGCCTCGCCGGCGGCGACAAGGCGGCGGTTCTCCGCCGCCACCATCGCAGCCACGTCGCCAACGTCGGGGCTGACCACCGGCAATCCCGCCGCCATCGCCTCAATCACCGCAATGGGCGCCTGTTCGCTGCGCGACGAAAGCGCGAGCAGGTCGAAATGCCCGATCCAGCGTGCCGGTTGTCCCATGAAACCCGGCATTACCAGCCGATCGGCAATCCCGCACGCCGCCGCCTCGGCAGCGATTGCTGCACGTTCAGGGCCCTCGCCAACGATGACCAGCCGGACGTTTGCGGGCAATGTGGCGACCGCGCGGACAAGACGCGGCAGATCCTTGACTTTCCGCAGCCCCGCAACCGTGCCGATGACGACGTCTCCGTCGCGCCGATCCAGCCCCGGAATAGCCACCGACGGCGCGGCTCGATAAGCAGCGACGTCGATCCCGTTGCGGATCACGACCGTATGCCGCCGGGCGCCCCACTCGTCCGCCGCAATCCGTTCAAGCAGCGCCGAGGGCACCACCAGCGCCTCTGCCGTGGGCAGTGCAAGTCGGCGGAAGGTATTGCGTTTCCAGTTGCGGCGGACGCTCTCGTCCTCGTTGAACCCATCCTCGTGATGGATCAGCGGTGGCACCGCACAAAATCGCGAACACAGGCGGTGCGCCATCACGCCGTCCATCGAGCCCCAATTATAGCTGAGCACCAGGTCGAACTGCTGCATATAGCGCGCCAGATTGCGGTATCGCGTGGGGCCGGGCTTGCCGTGCAGCGGCGGCGCGTTGGCGGGAAATTCGACATCAATGTCCGGGTCGATCGCGCGCTGTGCTCCCATCGCATCGGGCACTGCGGACAAAATGGTGTGGCGCGCCCGCGGACCCATCAGGTTCATCAGCCGGACGGCGCGCGCTTCCTTGCCTCCCAGCGAAAAGCTCGAGTGAAGATGCAGCAGCCGCGCGGGCGCATGTGCCCCAGTCACGCGCGGGGCAGGTCCGCGACCCACGCGTCGATCGCGGCACGCGCTTCGGCTTCGTCCATCGTCGGGGCATGGCCGACCCCCGGCACCTCAACCAGCCGGGCACGCGGCAGTTCGGCGACCATCTTTTCGCTCGCCGACCGCGCCAATATGTCCGACAGCGCGCCGCGCAGGATCAGGAGCGGCACATCGCCGAGCGCGCGGTATGCGGGCCACAGATCGACCCCGGCCTCCCCGCCGTTCGGCACGCGCAGCGGGGCCGCGATCTGCTTGTCATAATCGGTGACAATACGCCCTTCGGGGGTCAACCTGTGCGTCCGCTTGGTCAGCCGCAACCAGTCGTGGATTTCATAGCCAGGATAGACCGCGCCGTTGAGGTCAGCAAAGGCGCGCGCCGCGTGCATCCATGTCGGCTGGCTGCCGCCCGCCCCGATATAATCGCGGATTCGCTCGAGCCCGGCGGCCTGGAGCTCAGGTCCGACATCGTTCAGCACCGCGCCGACCAGCCGCCCCGGCAGCGTCGCCGCCATCAGCATCGCGACCAGCCCGCCCAACGACGTGCCGATCGCCGCGAACCGGGTTATTCCCAGTTCGTCGAGCATCGCGACGACATCCTGCACATAAGTCAGCGGGACATAGGTCATCGGGTCCTTGGCATATGCGCTTTCGCCCCGGCCGCGAAATTCGATCACGATCACCGCGCGCTGCTGCGCGACGTGTGGTGCCAGCGCCTCGAAATCGCGGGCATTGCGCGCCAGCCCCGGCATACACAGGATCGGAGGCGCGGTCTCGCTGCCGTCGGGCCCCGCATAGACGCGCGCGTGCAGCCTGACGCCGTCGGACGACCACCAATATTGATCCGACCAGTCGCGGCGGCTGTCCTGTTTTGCCAGAATGGCGCGTCCCCTTGCTTGCTGTCTCGGTTTGCTGTCTCGGTCACGTCCCGGCGTGCAGGACTCATCCCGTGTCTATCGCCAACCGCGCCGCGCGGCGCAAGCAATCCGTCACATCCACCCGCCACAGGTTGCCGCCACCCGCATTCACCGATAAGAGCCGAGCGACCATGAGCGAGACCCTGATTTCCCTTGAACCCGCAACCGGCGAAGAGCTGTGGCGCGGTCCGGTCAGCGATGTCGATGCCGAAGTGGAAATCGCCCGCCGGGCTTGGCCCGAATGGGCGTCGAAACCCGTCACCTTTCGCACCGAGACACTGCGCCGCTTCGTCGACCGGGTGAAGGCGGAGGGCGAAACGCTGGCCGACCTGATCGCGCGCGAGACCGGGAAACCGCTGTGGGAGGCGCGTACCGAGGTCGAATCGGTCGCCAACAAGGTCAATATTTCGGTCACCGCCTATGCCGAACGCACCCCGAACCGGCGAATCGAGGGCGCAATGGGGCTACGCAACGCGGTGCGCCACAAACCGCATGGCGCGCTTGCGGTTCTTGGACCCTATAATTTCCCCGCGCACCTGCCGAACGGTCATATCGTCCCTGCGCTGATCGCCGGCAATTCGGTGATCTTCAAACCGTCCGAAAAAACCCCCGCGGTCGGCGCCAAGCTTGTGGAGTTGTTCCACAGCGCCGGCGTGCCGGAAGAGGCGCTGCGCCTGGTGATCGGCGGTCCCGAAACAGGCAAGGCACTCGCGGGCCACGAAGGCATCGACGGCCTGCTGTTCACCGGGTCGGCGCGCACCGGCCTGGCGCTCAACCGCCAGTTTGCGGGCCAGCCGGGGAAGATGCTTGCGCTCGAAATGGGCGGCAACAACCCGATCGTCGTCTGGGATACCGCCGACATCCGCACCGCTGCGGTGCTCGTCGTCCAGTCGGCCTTTCTCAGCGCCGGACAAAGGTGCAGCAATGCTCGCCGCCTGATCGTGCGCGACAGCCTTGCCGACAGGCTGATCGAAGAGGTGCGCGACCTGGCAAACCGTTTGATCGTCGATCATCCGCATGCCGACCCCGCACCCTATATGGGGCCGGTCATCGACAATGAGGCAGCCGATGGCCTGACCGAAAGCTTTCTGATCCTGATGTCCAACGGCGGGCAGGTCATCCGCCATATGACGCGGCCGATTGCGGGGAGGCCATTCCTTACCCCCGGAATCATCGACGTCACCGCCATGCCCGAACGCCCCGACGTCGAGCTGTTCGGACCATTGCTGCAAGTGATCCGTGTCGGCACCTTTGAAGCCGCGATTGCAGAGGCGAACAACACCGCTTTCGGCCTGTCGGCGTCACTGATCGGCGGCACGCCGCAGCTTTACGACCAGTTCTGGGCGAATGCGCGCGCGGGCGTGATCAACTGGAACCGCCCGACCAACGGCGCGTCCTCGGCCGCGCCTTTCGGCGGCATCGGACTGTCGGGCAACCACCGGCCG
>NZ_MIAM01000021.1 GCF_001830555.1 Sphingopyxis sp. RIFCSPHIGHO2_12_FULL_65_19
GTTTTGGCGGTGATCAAGCGTAGCGGCGTCGGCAAGCTCGGCTTCGTCGGCAACGAACAATATGCCCGCGTCTTCTGATCTTTGATCGGGGCCGTCAGGCAAAAATATGGGGCCGCGGAGCAATCCGCGGCCCTTTTTTGTACGAGCTGGGCGGCGGGAGGCCGATTAGGGGTTTGTGTTTCATTGCCACTCCGGACCTGATCGGCGGTCCATAGCGGGCTGTGGCGCGCGAGCGCCGGAGCCGGTCCGGGGCGACAATATGGGTAGCCGAATATCCGTTCTCCATCCCTCGGCCGACTATCCCCTTGGAATGGACGGCGATTGCGGGCATCGTCGGCGAACCGGGATCGAAACGCGCCGTCGCGACGTTCCGATTCCAGCGCATAGCAGGGAGCAGCAAGATGATGATGGGTTCGCGCCGCAAACAGATCGTGGCTGGGGGGGGCGCCGTCATTGCTGCTCTTGCCCTCGCCGGTTGCGCCGGAATGGGAAAGAAGGACACGGCCACGATGCCCGCGCCCGATGCCTATGCGCAGCTTTATGACGCCAAAGGCGCCGACCGCGGCCGCGCCGACATCTATCGTGACGCCAGCGGGCTTCGCGTCGAACTGGTCGCGCGCGGCTTTGGCCCCGGCACTTACGGCATGCACGTCCATGCCGTCGGCCAGTGCAATGCACCCGATTTCGCCAGCGCGGGTCCGCACTGGAACCCCACCGGGGCACAGCATGGCCGCGAGAATCCGATGGGCGCGCATCATGGCGACTTGCCCAACCTTGTCGTCGAACCCGACCAGATCGGTCGCGCGACGCTGCGGCTGGTCGGCTCGCGGTTCGAGGGCGACGGCGGGCTACTCGACGCCGACGGCGCCGCGTTCGTGGTCCATGCCGGACCCGATGATTACAAGACCGACCCCAGCGGCAACAGCGGTGGCCGCGTCGCGTGCGGTGTTATCGTGAAAGAGGGCGCCTGAGGAATTTGGCGACCGCTCCTGTCGCACTGCTCCGACGCAGGCGCGACAGGGGCGGCAGCCTCATGGGTCGCGGTTCGCCGAGGGCGAGCACCGCGACCGAGACGGTCAGGCGCCCGCTGCGCGTTCGGCGATCGTCGCTTCGGCCTCTGGCACCGCGCGATAGGCATAGAGCAGCAGGGCGAGAGCGATCGGCGCGACGCCGATCAGCGACAAGATGCCGGTGCGCAGGTCGCCGACCGGCTTGCCATCGACGATCGTGCCCGCCAGATCCGAAATCTGCCCGACCATATAGGGCCCGAACGACAGGCCGACGAGCGTGGTGCCGAGGAAGAAGGCGGCGGTCGCCGTCCCGCGCATCCGCGGCAGCACCAGGTCCTGCGTCGTTGCGGCGGCGGCGCCGAGCGCCGTCGCGCCGAACATACCGGCCAGGAAATTCATGACGTAGAACAGCGTTGCATTGTCGGTGGTATAACCGATCCAGATCGGAATGATCGGCGCGACGACGCCAAAGATGATCATTAAAATGCGCCCGGCGGGGTTTTTGGCGCGCAACGCATCGGCCAGCCGCCCGCCGATGATCACCCCGACAAAACCGCTCAGCGCGCCGTTAGCGCCGAGGATGAAGGCCAGTTCCTGCTTCGGCAAGCCCAGGATGATTTCGGCATAGGGTGCCGACCAGAAAGCAAGCGCATAGGCGGCGAGGCTGACGAGGCCGTAGCCGAGCGTCGTGCAGATGAAGGCCGGTGTCCCCCAGATCAGCTTGAAGGTCGCGGGATCGCGGGCGCGCAGCGCGCTCGCCCAGGAAAAGACCGCATAATAGCCCAGCGCCACCGCCGACCATTGCGGGAAATTGCCCGTCAGGCGGATCATCCACCAGGCGAAGGCGGCGATCGCGGCGGCAAAGCCGATGTTGATCGCCAGTGCCGCGGGGCCGCGCCGCCAGGCAGCGATCAGCGTCAGCGGCGGCACGATCATCGACAGATCTTTGCCGAATTCGGCGAACGGCGTCGGCGAACTGGGGCTGGGAGTCCCGTCCATCGCGCCGCGCACGGGTTCGCGCAAACTCGCGACCCACATCGCGAGCAGCAGACCGGGGATGCCGACCGCGAGGAAGGCGGCCTGCCAGCCGACCAGCCCCGCCGGTCCGCCGACCGGATAGGCCTTGTTCCACGCCTCGACGATCAGCGCGCCGATGAACAGCGACACGCCGCCGCCAAGGTAGAGCCCCGACGAATAGATCGCGAGCGCGGTCGCCTTTTGCCGCTTGGGAAAATAATCGGAAATCAGCGAATAGGCGGTGGGGCTCGCCGTCGCCTCGCCCACGCCGACGCCCATGCGCGCCAGCGTCAGGGTCAGCTGGTTATAAGCAAAGCCCGACAGCGCCGTCATCGCCGACCACAGGGTCAGGCCGATCGACAGCAGTTTGACCCGGTTCCAATTGTCCGCAAGGCGGCCGAGCGGGATGCCGAACAGCGCGTAGAAGACCGCGAAGGCGGCGCCGCCGAGAAACCCCATGTCGCCGTCGGTCAGCCCCAGATCGGCCTTGATGTCGACCGCGAGGATGCTGATGATCTGCCGGTCGATGAAATTGAGGATATAGACGATGACGAGTACCGACAGGACATACCAGCTGTAACCTGTGGCTTGCGGCTCGGCCGAAGCCAGTGCGCCGGACGTGACATTTTCGCTGGCGGTCTCGGCCATCTCGCAACCCTCTCCCTGACCCATTATCTCTTCGCGATCATGGCTAGCAGAGCCGCGCGAAGGCGCAAGTTGAAAGTCCGTTCAACTTTGTGCGAAGGAGCAACATATGCGCAACGATCGAAAAACCGGACCGGCGATCCTTTTCCTCTGTCTCGGCAATATCTGTCGCTCGCCGCTGGCCGAGGGTGCCGCGCGGGCCGCTTTTGCGAGGGCGGGGATCGACGCCCGGCTCGATTCGGCGGGAACCGGCGACTGGCATGTCGGCAGCGCGCCTGACCGCCGCGCACAGGCAGAGGCGCGGCGCCGCGGGACCGATATTTCGGATCTGCGCGCGCGCCAATTGTCGGCCGACGACTTTACCCGGTTCGACCTGATCCTGGCCGCCGACGAACAGAATCTGCGCGACGCGCGAGCGGTGCGTCCCGCGGGCGCGACCGCCAGGCTGCGGCTGATGCTCGACCTGCTGCCCGGACGCCGGGGCGAGGGCGTCACCGATCCCTATTATGGCAAGGACGATGGCTTCGCCGCGACCTGGGACGATGTCGATGCGGTGGCCGCGGCGCTGGTCGCCGAATTTTCGCCGTCCAGCGGATAACGGGCGACGGGGTGATAGCGCGATCCGCCGTGGCCGAGCTCGCTTTCGTATAGCGTGACATGGCCGAAGTCGAATGCCGGGCTGGAAAGGTCGCTGTTGAGCGCGAGGAAGGGGGCGACCGGCCCCGAGCCCCGGTTCAGCCGCGCCAGCGTGATGTGCGGGGTGAAGGCGCGCGTTTCCGCCGCGACGCCGACGCGCGCGAGCAACTGGTCGACCTTGCGGTGCAGCGCCGCGAGCGGCGCATGCGGTTCGACCCCCGCCCAGACCATGTGCGGTCGCCCCTGCCGCTCGAACAATCCGACGCCCGCCACGCGCGCGGTCACCGCCGGGGCGTAAAGCGGCCCCAGCGCCGCCGCGACATCCTCTGCCTTGTGCCGGTCGACGTCGCCGATGAAGCGCAGCGTCAGATGCAATTGGTCGTCGCTTTGCCAGCGCGCGCCGGCGATGCCATGCATGGCGGCGAGCAGGATTTCTCGGATTTCGCGCGGCGGGCGCAGCGCGACGAACAGGCGGTGCGTGGACATGGCGCGCAGCATAAGCGGCGCGGCGGGCGACCGCGACCCCTTACCGCCGCCAAGCCCATAAAATGGCCCTTGTCCGGTTTCGCTTGAAACAGGAGCGGAAACCCCCGATATTGTTGCATACGGCCGGTATGGGCTGGCCGGTTATGGAGATGAAAAATGGCGAATTGGAACGACCCCCATATGGCGGCTTCCGGTTTTGGGGCCGGCGCGAACGCAATGGACCAGGCCGTCGATGCCGGCCTGCGGTCGTACATGCTGTCGGTTTACAATTATATGGCGTCGGGCGTGCTGCTGACCGGCATCGTCGCGCTGCTGGCCTTTCAGTCGGGCTTCACCGCCTCGATGGTCGGCACACCGCTGATGTGGGTGGTGATGCTCGCACCGCTGGCCTTTGTGCTGGTGCTCAGCTTTGGCATCAACAAGCTGTCGACGACGGCGGCACAGGCGCTGTTCTGGGTCTATGCCGCGGTGATGGGTCTGTCGATGTCGACGATCTTCATCGCCTTTACGGGAACGTCGATCGCGACGACCTTCTTCGCGACCGCCGCGGCCTTCCTTGGTCTCAGCCTCTATGGCTACACGACCAAGAAAGATCTTTCGGGCTTTGGTACCTTCCTGATCATGGGTGTCGTCGGCATTCTCGTCGCGATGCTGATCAACCTGTTCGTGCAGTCGAGCGCGCTTGCCCTGGCGATCAGCGTCATCGGTGTCCTGCTGTTCGCAGGCCTGACCGCCTATGACACGCAGAAGATCAAGAGCATGTATTTCTATGTCCGCGGGACCGACTTTGTCGGCAAGTCGGTGGTGATGGGCGCGCTGACGCTCTACCTCGACTTCGTCAACATGTTCACCTTCCTGCTCAACCTCATGGGCAGCCGCGACTAACAGCGGCGGACAGGCATGACACAGAAGCCCGGCGGAGCAATTCGCCGGGCTTTTTCTTTGGGGAAATGACGTGATTCGCATCGTGATTCTCGCCGCGGCCGCGTTGTCGGGCCGCCCCGTCGCCCACTCGGCCGACGCCGCGCCGACGTGCGTCGTGGCGCGGCCCGCGGCCAGCGACCTCAAAGCCCATGCCGCGACCTTCTTTGCCAAGGCCAGCCTTGCCGATCTCGACGCCCTCGCGACCTGCCTGGGCGATCCCGATCCGGCGGTGCGCGATGATTTCGCTTTCACCCTCTGGTCCGAAGGACTGCGCGGGCGGCATCTGACCGTCGCCCAGATGCGCCACGCGCTGGCGCGGCTGACCGCAACCACCGTCGGCCCCGACGATGGGCGCGGGTTTCGCCGTCCGTTCGCCGCACTCGCGCTGTCCGAAGTCGCGCGCGCCGACCGGGTCGAACCCTTTCTGAGTGCGGTTGAACTGCATGATCTGGTTGCCACCGGCGCGACCTACTTGCGCGGCGTGACCGATTATCGTGGTTTCATTGCGGGCGAGGGCTGGCGGCACGGCGTCGCGCATGGCGCCGACCTGGCGATGCAGCTCGCGCTCAACCCGCGACTCGCGCGCGCCGATGCCGACGTGTTGCTGGGCGCGATCGCGGCGCAGGTCGCGCCGCCGGGATCGCACGCCTATGTCCATGGCGAGGCGCGGCGGCTGGCGCGACCGTTACTGTTCCTGGCGAAACGGCCCGACATCGACGATGCGGCCTGGGCTGCGTGGTTCCAGACGCTGCATCCGAACGACGCTCCGCGCTGGAAGGCGCCCTATGCCAGCGCCGCAGGGTTGGCAGCGGTGCATAACAGCAGCGCCTTTGGCGACGCGGTCTATGTGGCGGCCAGCGAATCGCAGGATCCGCAGGTCCGGCGGCTCGCGCCGCTCGCCGCCGGATTGCTGAAGGCGCTGCCTTAACCAGAAACCGTTCGCCCTGAGCTTGTCGAAGGGCTGGTCTTTCTTGGCGACGTTTCAAAGAAGATCGGTGCTTCGACAAGCTCAGCACGAACGGTATTTGGACCGGGAAACCAGGGTCATGACCCTAGCTGGGACTCGCTGCCTGCATCTCGGCGATCAACGCATTGTCGATATCCTTGGCGCGCCTGTACGCCGCGCGGTCGCGCAGCGGTGCGACATAGGCCTCGAACGCGGGGCGCGACGCGATGGTGCCGAATTGAAGCCCCCAGTCGATCTGGCTACCGATATAGACGTCGGCAGCGCTGAAGCGGTCGCCCGCGACGAACGCCTTGCCCGCGACCGCGCTTTCGAGCGCGTCGAGCGCGGCGGGCAGCGAGCCGAATCCGGCCATCCGCTGCTGGTCGGCGTCGGGTTCGACCCCGAAATGCTTCGCGGTGATCGCCTGTTCGACAGGCCCCGCGGTAAAGAACAGCCAGCGATAATAGTCGGCGCGGTCGGCGGGGGCGGGGGCAAGCCCTTTTTCGGGGAACGCATCGGCCAGATAGGCGCAGATCGCGGCGCATTCGGTCACGACCTTGCCGCCGTGGACGATCGCCGGAACCTTGCCCATCGGGTTCACTGCCAGATAGGCGGCGTCCTTCATCGACGTCCCATAATCGAGGATGCGGGGTTCATAAGGGGCGCCGACCTCTTCGAGCATCCAGCGCACGATTTGTCCGCGCGACATCGGATTGGTATAGAAAATCAGGTCTTCGGCCATCGTGCTTCTCCCATGCGGTTCGATTCGGGCGCGAACATATCAGGAACATGTTTGCCGTTCCATCGGGCTTGTTTTGTCATCGTTCGGGGTTAAGGCAAAGCCATGAGCGACGAACGCATCTGGACTGCCGCCGTGCTGGTGATCGGCGACGAGATTCTCTCGGGCCGCACGCAGGACAAGAATGTCGCGCAGATCGCGACCTGGCTCGACGTGCAGGGGATAAGGCTGCGCGAGGTGCGCATCGTCCCCGATGTCGAGCAGGAAATCGTCGACGCGCTGAATGCGATCCGCGCGCGTTACGACTATGTCTTTACCACCGGCGGCATCGGGCCCACCCACGACGACATCACCGTCGACGCGGTAGCGCGGGCGCTGGGCGTCGGCGTCGTCATCCACCCCGCGGCACGGGCGATCCTCGAACGCTATTACACCGCACGCGGCAGCGAGTTGACCGAGGCGCGGCTGCGCATGGCGCGCGTCCCCGATGGCGCCGAATTGATCCCCAACCGCATGTCAGGCGCGCCGGGCATTCGCATCGGCAATGTGTTCGTTATGGCGGGGGTGCCGCACATCACCGCGGGGATGCTCGACGCGCTGACCGGCGAGCTGGAGGGCGGCGCGCCGCTGGTGGCCGCGACGATCGGTGCCTGGGCGCCTGAAAGCGAAATTGCCGACCTGCTGCGCCTGGGCGAAAAGGATTATCCGGGCGTCGCGATCGGCAGCTATCCCTTTTTTCGCGAGGGGCGCACCGGCGCCAATTTCGTGATCCGG
>NZ_MIAM01000022.1 GCF_001830555.1 Sphingopyxis sp. RIFCSPHIGHO2_12_FULL_65_19
AGGCAAGCGCCGCGGCGTCAAATATGCCGTCGTCACGATGTGCATCGGCGGCGGCCAGGGCGCAGCGGGCCTGTTCGAGGTCTTCTGATTTGCGTCTGAACGCTCCGCGTATCGAGCCGGTCGATCTGGCCCGGCTCGATACCGACCAGCGCGCCGCGCTCGAACCTTTCCTTGCCCCAGATGCCAGTGTGGTTGGGGGCAAGGTCGGGGGCGGCAAGATTCTGAACATCTTCCGCACCCTTGCCCATGCGCCCAAGGCGCTGACGGCCTTTCTCGGCTGGGGCAATTATATCCTGTCGCGGCGCAACGCGCTGAGCCCGCGCGACCGCGAACTCGTCATCCTGCGCACCGGCTATAATTGCCGATCCGGCTATGAATGGACGCAGCACAAACGCATCGGGCTCGACTGCGGCCTTTCCGAGGACGAGATCGCGCGCATCAAGGCCGGTGCCGATGCCGACGGCTGGAGCGATCTCGACCGCGCGATGCTGCGGGCAACCGACGAGCTGGTCGCCGACCATTTCGTCAGCGAAGCGAGCTGGGCTGCGCTCGCGCCGATCGGTGACAAGGGCCGCATGGACCTGGTGATGACCGTCGGTCAATACACACAGGTATCGATGATATTGAACAGCTTCGGCGTCCAGGTCGAGGAGGGTTGGGAGGTCGATCCCGACCTCAAGCGATGATCAAATTGGGAGAATGACATGAGTGCCATCGGAGTGATCGCCACATTGCGCGTGCTGCCCGGGAAAGAAGCCGAGTTTGAAGGCGTTTTCGCCGAGCTCGCGCCCGCGGTCGCGGCAAACGAGCCCGGCAACAGCTTTTACCGGCTGTTCCGCACCGAAGAGACGGGCGTTTACAAGGTGCTCGAATGCTATGACGATGCGGCGGCGGTCGAAGCGCACCGCGCGTCGGACCATTTCCGTACCCTCGGCGCAAAACTCGGCCCATGCCTCGCAGGTGCCCCCGAAATCGAGCGCCTGCCCGCGGTTTAACCCACGGGCAAGCGCGACACGCGCCGCGGAATTTTCGCCGATCCGCAGCGGCGCGTTACCCATGACGAAACCCCCGTCATCGTAATTTCACAAAGCCGACCGCTTTTCCCTTGCGGAGGAGCCGCGGCGTCGCCACCTTGCCGTCCTAAGGGGGCCGCTCTCCCCGGCCTGGTCCCCGCAAGGAGATGAAGACCATGCCGTCCTTTTCGGAAAGCCTCGAAAAGACCCTGCACAACGCTTTGAAGGCCGCTTCGGAGCGTCACCACGAATATGCGACGCTCGAACATCTGCTCTACGCGCTGATCGACGATGATCATGCCGCCGAAGTGATGCGCGCCTGCGGCGTCGCGCTCGGCGACCTGCAATCGGCGGTCGTCCATTATCTCGACACCGAACTCGACAGCCTGAAGGTGGAAGGGCACAGCGACCCGTCCCCGACGAGCGGCTTCCAGCGCGTTGTCCAGCGCGCGATCCTGCACGTCCAGTCGTCGGGCAAGGATGAGGTGACGGGCGCCAACGTCCTCGTCGCGCTCTTCTCCGAACGCGAAAGCTATGCGGTCTATTTCCTCCAGCAACAGGACCTGACCCGGCTCGACGCGGTATCCTACCTCAGCCACGGCGTCGGCAAGGGTGGCAAGCCCTCGCCGCAGGCCGAGCCGGAGGAAAAGGAAGAGGCGAAGGACAAGGACAGCAGCGGCAAGAACAAGAAGGAAACCGCGCTCGACCAGTTCACCGTCAATCTCAATGAAAAGGCCAAAATCGGCAAGGTCGATCCGCTGATCGGCCGCAATGCCGAAGTCGACCGCACGATCCAGATCCTCTGCCGCCGCAGCAAGAACAACCCGCTCTATGTCGGCGATCCCGGCGTCGGCAAGACCGCGATCGCCGAGGGGCTGGCGCGCAAGATCATCGAGGGCGACGTGCCCGAGGTGCTGCTGCCCGCGGTGATCTATTCGCTCGACATGGGCGCGCTGCTTGCGGGCACCCGTTACCGCGGCGATTTCGAGGAGCGCCTGAAACAGGTCGTGACCGAACTCGAAGGGCTGCCGCACGCGATATTGTTCATCGACGAGATTCACACCGTCATCGGCGCGGGCGCGACGAGCGGCGGCGCGATGGACGCGTCGAACCTCTTGAAGCCCGCCTTGTCGGGCGGCGTGATCCGCTGCATCGGCTCGACGACCTACAAGGAGTTCCGCAACCATTTCGAGAAGGACCGCGCATTGCTGCGCCGGTTCCAGAAAATCGACGTGGTCGAGCCGACGCTGGAGGACACCAAGAAGATCCTCGCCGGGCTGCGCAGCGCGTTCGAGGCGCATCACCAGGTGCGTTATACCCCCGACGCGATCAACGCCGCGGTCGACCTGTCGGCGCGCTACATCAATGATCGCAAATTGCCCGACAAGGCGATCGACGTGATCGACGAGGTCGGCGCGATGCAGATGCTCGTCGCCCCGTCGAAGCGCAAGAAGACGATCACCGCCAAGGAGATCGAGGCGGTGATCGCGACGATGGCGCGCATCCCGCCCAAATCGGTGTCGACCGACGACAAGGCGACGCTCGCCAGCCTCGAAACCGACCTCAAGCGCGTCGTGTTCGGCCAGAACACCGCGATCGAGGTGCTGTCGTCGGCGATCAAGCTGAGCCGTGCAGGCCTGCGCGATCCCGAAAAGCCGATCGGTAATTATCTCTTTTCGGGTCCGACCGGCGTCGGCAAGACCGAGGTGGCGAAGCAGCTTGCGTCGATCATGGGCATCCCGCTCCAGCGGTTCGACATGAGCGAATATATGGAGCGTCATTCGGTCAGCCGCCTGATCGGTGCGCCGCCGGGCTATGTCGGTTATGATCAGGGCGGGCTGCTCACCGATGCGATCGACCAGAACCCGCATTGTGTGCTGCTGCTCGACGAGATCGAAAAGGCGCATCCCGACCTGTTCAACATCCTGTTGCAGGTAATGGATAACGGCCGCCTGACCGACCACCACGGCAAGACCGTCGATTTCCGCAACGTCATCCTGATCATGACGACCAATGCTGGCGCCAGCGACATGGCGCGCGAATCGATCGGCTTCGGCCAGTCGACGCGCGAGGATGTGCAGGAAGAGGCGGTGAAGCGCATGTTCACTCCCGAATTCCGCAATCGCCTCGATGCGATCGTGCCCTTCGGCTACCTGCCGCCCGAGGTCGTCGCGCGCGTCGTCGACAAGTTCATCCTCGAACTCGAGCTGCAACTCGCCGACCGCAACGTCCATATCCAGCTCGACGATGCGGCGCGCGAATGGCTGACCGGCAAGGGCTATGACAAGCTCTATGGCGCGCGTCCGATGGGCCGCCTGATCCAGGAAAAGATCAAGCAGCCGCTCGCCGAGGAACTGCTCTTCGGCAAGCTGGTCCATGGCGGCGAGGTCAAGGTGAAGATGAAGACTGGCGAGGATGCCCATGTCGGCAATCCGCTCGCCTTCGAGATCACCCCCGCCGCGCCCAAGGCCGGCAAGGGCAAGGCGAAGACGAAGCTCGACAAGGCAGCAGAATAAGCGCGTCAGAGCGTTTTAGGTGAGTGTGTCCCCGCGAAGGCGGGGACACACGCTTTCTTTGAAGGTGGTCGAATTCTGCACCCCTCGCTTTTTCAGCCTCCAGCGACTATATCCCTTCCCATGTACGACTATGTCTCCGTAACCGCCGCCGACGCTGCGGCGCCCGCCCGCGTCCGCGACGGCACGATCAAGCTGCACGACGAAGCCGGCTTCGCCGGGATGCGCAAGGCGGGACGGCTGTCGGCCGAAATCCTCGACGCGCTCGTCCCCTTCGTCCAGCCAGGCGTCACCACGGCCGAAATCGACAATCTCGTCCGCACGATGATGCTCGACAGGGGCGGAATCCCCGCCACCCTCGGCTACCGCGGCTTCACGCACAGCTGCTGTACCAGCATCAACCATGTCGTTTGTCATGGGATCCCCGACGACAAGCCGGTGCGCGAGGGCGATATCGTCAATATCGACGTCACCAGCATCGTCGACGGCTGGCACGGCGACACCAGCCGCATGTATCTGGTCGGCGATGTTCCCATCAAGGCGCGGCGCCTCGTCGAGGTCACTTACGAATGCCTGATGCTCGGTATCGAGCAGGCGAAGCCCGGCAACCATATGGGCGACGTCGCGCACGCGATCCAGACGCACGCCGAACGCCACCGCTATTCGGTCGTCCGCGATTTCTGCGGCCATGGCCTCGGCCAGATGTTCCACGACGCCCCCGAAGTCGTCCACGCCGGCCGCCCCGGCACCGGCCCGGAACTGCGCCCCGGCATGTTTTTCACGATCGAGCCGATGATCAACACCGGCAAATATGCGGTGAAGATGTTGCCCGACGGCTGGACCGCGGTGACGCGCGACCGTTCGCTCTCGGCGCAGTTCGAGCACAGCATCGGCATCACCGAAACCGGCTGCGAGATTTTCACCGCGAGCCCCACAGGATTGAACGCGCCGCCTTGGACCTGATCGGCAAGACGTTTCACATTTCGTCACCCCGGACTTGATCCGGGGTCCACGAAGGCGAGCCCCCTCCACCCACCCTCCACTTTCCCCCTTGCACCCACGCCACATCGCGCGCAGTCTTGACGTTAACGTCAACGATAGGCGTCGAACGGGAGAGCAAGGGATGGCGAAACGGGTCTGGACGGCCGCGCTGCTGGGCGGCGCGGCACTGGCATTGGCTTCATGCAACGCATCGAAGAATGACAGTATAACAGGAACCGGATCGCTCGACGAAGCCGAGAAAGCCAGCGAGACCCTGCTCAAGACCGGCGGCAACGGCGACGACTGGGCCGGTATTGGCTACAGCTATGACGAGCAGCGTTTCAGCCCGCTTACCGACATCAATGACCAGAATGTGGGCGAGCTTGGCGTCGCGTGGACCGCCGACCTCGACGATGCGCGCGGACAGGAAGCCACGCCCGTCGTCGTCGATGGTGTCATGTATGTGACCCACGCCTGGTCGAAAGTCAGCGCCTGGGACGCTGCGACGGGCAAGCCGCTGTGGAAGTTCGACCCCAAGGTTCCCGGCGAACGCGCGGTTTCGGCCTGCTGCGACGTGGTCAACCGCGGCGTCGCGGTGTGGGGCGACAAACTCTTCGTCGGCGCGCTCGACGGCCGCCTGATCGCGCTCGACAAAAAGACCGGCAAGGAACTTTGGTCGACGCAGACTTTCGACGCGTCGAAACCCTACACCATCACCGGCGCCCCGCGCGTCGTGAAGGATATGGTGCTGATCGGCAACGGCGGCGCCGAATTCGGGGTGCGCGGCTATGTCACCGCTTACGATGCCGACACCGGCAAGGAAAAGTGGCGCTTCTACACCGCACCCAACCCCACCAAAGCGAAAGACGGCGCCGCGAGCGACGACATCTTCGCCACCAAGGCCAACGCCACATGGTCCGACAAGGGCGAGTGGCAGACGTCGGGCGGCGGCGGCACGGTGTGGGACGCGATCGTCTACGACAAGGATCTCGACCAGGTCTATCTCGGCGTCGGCAACGGCAATCCGTGGAACCACGGCACGCGCTCGAATGGCGAGGGCGACAATTGGTTCCTCTCCTCGGTCGTCGCGCTCGACGCAACGACCGGCGCCTATAAATGGCACTATCAGGAAACCCCGGCCGAGACGTGGGACTATACCGCAACCCAGCCGATCATCCTCGCCGAGCAGGCGGTAAACGGCAAACCGACAAAGGTGCTGTATCATGCGCCGAAGAACGGTTTCTTCTTCACCATCGACCGCGCAACCGGCAGGTTGATTGACGCCAAGCCCTTCGTCGACGGGATCAACTGGGCCACCGGCTACGACCTCAAGACCGGACGTCCGATCGAGAACCCAGAAGCGCGTTTCTACAAGACCGGCAAGCCCTTCATCGCGATCCCCGGCGCGCTCGGCGCACATAATTGGCACCCGATGAGTTACAGTCCGGCGACCGGCCTCGTCTACATCCCGGCGCAGCAGATCCCGCAGGGCTATGTTCAGGACATGGACGAACTCGACAAGCGCAAGGTGCTCGGCTTCAACGTCGGAACCTCCCTCAACAAGACAATGCTTCCCGACGACAAAGCCGCCTATCGCGCCGCGATCGCAGCAACCACCGGCCGGCTCGTCGCCTTCGATCCGCGCACGGGGAAAGTCGCGTGGAGCGTCGATCATCCCGCCGCGTGGAATGGCGGCACGATGACGACGGCGGGCAATCTCGTCTTCCAGGGAACAAGCACCGGGCGCTTCCGTGCCTATGCCGCTGATACCGGCAGGCAGCTGCTCGACCTCGACATGCAATCGGGGATCGTCAGCGCACCTTCGACCTTCCGCGTGGGCGGGGTGCAATATGTCGCCTTTCAGACGAGCAAGGGCGGCGCCTTCCCCCTCGTCGCCGGAGTCGCCGGTGGCGTGACACGCAAGGTGCCCAATATTCCGCGCATCGTCGTGATGAAGATCGGCGGCACGGTGAAGCTCCCTGCCCCGCCCGCATCGACGGCACTGGCCTGGACGCCCCCGCCGATGATCGGCACCCCGGCGATGGTCGCGGCGGGCAAGGCACATTTCGGACGCTATTGCATCGTCTGCCACGGCGACAGCGCGATCGGCAACGGCTTCACCCCCGACCTGCGGGTTTCGGGTACGCTCGCCAATGCCGATGCCTGGAAGGGCGTCGTGATCGGCGGCGCGCTGAAGGAGCGCGGCATGGTCAGCTTCGCCAGCGTGCTGACCCCGCAGGACGCCGAGGCGCTGCGCGCCTATGTCATCGAACGGTCGAACTGGACGAAGGCCAATCTGGCCGACAGCACGGCGCCAATGGGGCGCTGATCCGATAATCCTCCCCGTCGCGCAACGGTGGGGAGGATATTAGAAGGCAATGCCACTTTTTTAGGCACCGCATCGCACCCGTTGCTTACCCCTTAAGCAACCACGCAACATCCTGTCACAAATCTTACCGAAAGCTTGCGATTCGCCAATTGGCACGGCTCTTGATTGGTGCAAGATGATGGGGCCTCGCAGCGACTCACAGGTGCGAACCGGACAGGCAGGCCTGATCCGGCTCTGACTGCGAGCGATATGAAATGCCCAAAGGGGGACGAAAAGCGTGAAGAAGATTGAGGCGATCATCAAGCCGTTCAAGCTCGACGAGGTCAAGGAAGCG
>NZ_MIAM01000023.1:0-320 GCF_001830555.1 Sphingopyxis sp. RIFCSPHIGHO2_12_FULL_65_19
CTGCTCGAACGCGAGGAAGTCCCCCGGTGATCTATCCGACCCGCCGGGCGATTTACCTGCTGCTGCTGGGCGCCCCGATGGCGCTTGCGCTCGGGCTGGTCCGGCCCGAGCTGTGGTTGGTGGCGCCCGGCTGGATCGCCGTGATCCTTGCTTGTCTGATCGTCGACACGATCGCCGGGGCGAATCCGCGCCACCTGACGCTCGACGCGCGCTTTCCGCCGCAGGTGGGGGTGGGCGATCCGTTCGACCTGTCGCTGGTCGCTGGCGCCTCCGTTTTGCCGCCCCGCGCCGAAATCGCGCTGGCGCTCGACGAACGGCTG
>NZ_MIAM01000023.1:335-2671 GCF_001830555.1 Sphingopyxis sp. RIFCSPHIGHO2_12_FULL_65_19
CTTGCCGCCGATATGCACAAATCGGCCGATGCCAACGCGCTGACGCGCACGCTGTCGCTCACCGCATCGCGGCGCGGGCAGGCATTGGTCGAGGCGCTGTGGATTCGCTGGGCGGGACCCTTGGGGCTGGTGTGGAAACAGCGCAAATTTGCGATCAGCGGCGCGATCAACGTGGTCCCCAGCCTGCGCGCGGTGACCGACGAGGGCAGCCGGCTGTTCCAGCGGGGCAGCTGGTTCGGCCTTCGCCAGCAACGCTTCCGCGGCGAAGGCACCGAGTTCGAGGCACTTGCCGAATTTCAGCCGGGAATGGACCGCCGCGCTATCGACTGGAACGCGTCGGCACGCCACGTCAAACTGCTCGCCAAGGAATACCGTGTCGAGCGCGACAACCGCGTCGTGCTGGCGATCGACGGCGGGCGGACAATGGCCGAGCCGGTGGGCGGGATGCCGCGCGTCGACCGCGCGGTGTCGGCGGCGCTGCTGCTCGCCTATGTCGGGTTGAAACTGGGTGACCGGATCAGCTTGTTTTCGTTCGCGGCCAAGCCGCACGCGCTGACCCCCGCCTATATGCACACGCAAGATTTCCCAGCGTTGCAGCGCGCGGCGAGCCTGATCGACTATGCGCATGTGGAAAGCAATTTCACTCTCGCGCTGACCAGCTTGTCGGCGCAACTCAATCGCCGCTCGCTGATCATCCTGTTCACTGAATTTGCCGACGCGACGAGCGCCGACCTGATGATCCGTGCCGCCGGGCGGCTGGTGAAGAAGCATCGGTTGCTGTTCGTCGTCATCAAGGATGAAGAAGTGGAAAGCGAGGAACGCCGCCGCCCCGAAACCGGCGCCGACGTCACCCGGTCGAACGTCGCGGCGGCGATGCTGCGCAATCGCGAGCTGGTGATCGCCCGGCTCCAGCGGCTGGGCGCCGACGTGATCGAGGTGCCTGCCGACGCCATGGGCGCGAGTGCGGTCGAGGCCTATCTGGGCATCAAGCGGACAGGCACACTGTGATTCCCGTTTCAGCCCCCACCCGCGCGATCGACGCCCCCGGCTTTTCGACGAGCCGCTTTCGTGCCGAGCGCGAAGCCGACTGGATCGCGTTCGACCTGTTGCTGACGAAGCTGGAGAAAAAGGGCGCCAAGGCGCTGACCAGCGACGAGTTACTGCAACTGCCCCTTCTCTATCGCGCCACGCTGTCGTCGCTGTCGATCGCGCGCGCTACGAGCCTCGACAAGGCTCTGCTCGAGCATCTCGAAGCCCTGTCGATCCGCGGTTATTTCCTTGTCTATGGCGTGCGCGAGACGCGGCTGAGCCGCCTCCGCCGTTTTTTCCTTTATGACTGGCCCGCCGCGGTGCGATCGGTGTGGAAGGAAACATTGATCATCGCGCTGATCATCCTGCTCGGCGCGCTGACCAGCTATTCGCTCGTCGCCAGCAACCCCGAATGGTATTTCAACTTCGTCGACGAAGAGATGGCGGGCGGCCGCGACCCGCGCGCGACCGCTGAATTCCTTCAGTCGACGCTGGGGCATGGCAAGGCGGCGGCGGATAAGGGCGAAAGCGGGCTGCACGTCTTCGCGACATATTTGTTCACCCACAACAGCCAGGTGTCGATCCTGTCCTTCGCGCTTGGCTTCGCGTTCGGAATCCCGACGATGATGCTCGAATATTATCAGGGGATCGGGCTCGGCGCGATGATGGCGGTCTTTTCCGCCAAAGGGCTAGGCTTTGATTTCGGTGGCTGGCTGTTCATCCACGGCACGACGGAGCTGTTCGCCGCCGCGCTGTCGGGGGCGGCCGGGTTGCGCATCGGCGCCGCGGTCGTCTTCCCCGGCGCGCGCGGACGGTTGCAGGCGGCGGCCGATGCCGGGCGCACCGCGGGCAAGGTGATGGTCGGCGTCATATTGATGCTGTTCGCCGCCGGGCTGCTCGAAGGCTTCGGGCGCCAGCTGATCACCGACACGATGTTGCGCTATGCCATCGGATCGCTGATGCTGTCGTTCTGGCTCGCCTATTATTACATTCCCCGCCGCGAGGATGTGGCATGACCGCCGCCGCCTCCAACGCAAAATCGCGCACCGCGCGGGCAAAGAAGATCCGCCATTTCGTGACGCCCGAAGGCGTCGACCTGGAACTGAAGATTGCGAGCGCCGGGCTGCGCTTTGGCGCGCTGTTGATCGACATGATCCTGATCCAGCTCGCGCTGCTGCTGTTCTGGCTCTTGATGCTGTGGATCGGCGTCGCCGCGCAGTCCGACGTGACCGAAGTCATCTGGATGATGGGGGCCTTCCTGCTCCGTACCTTCTGGTTCATCGGGTTCGAGCTGGGGTCGCGCGCGG
>NZ_MIAM01000023.1:2842-49808 GCF_001830555.1 Sphingopyxis sp. RIFCSPHIGHO2_12_FULL_65_19
TGGCGGGCGTGCTCTGGTCGCTGACGCTCAGCCTGTTCCTGCTGTTCAATCGCGATCGGATGCGGATGGGCGACCTGATTGCCGGGACGTGGGTGGTGATGGCGCAGCGCGTCAAGCTCGACGCCGATATCGCGACGGATGCATTGGGCGATGCGATGACGTTCAGCGAGGCCGAGCTCGCGGTCTACGGCATTTTCGAGTTGCAGGAACTGGAGCGTGTCTTGCGCGGGCGCGACCCGCGCGCGATGCGCGACGTCGCCGACACGATCCGCGCCAAGATTGGACGACCCGTCGCCGAAGAGGATGACGTGTTCCTGCTTTCCTATTACCGCCAATTGAAAGCCCGGCTCGAACGCAAGCTGCTGTTCGGGAAACGGCGAGAGGATAAATATGCCAGCGACTGACATCAATGTGACGCAAGCGTTGCACGCGCGCCGTTCGGTGCGGGCTTTCACAGACAAGCCCGTCGACCCCGCGTTGCTCAAAGAGATTTTCGCCGCGGCGCAGCGCGCGCCCTCGGGCGGCAACCTCCAGCCGTGGCAGGCCACGGTGCTGACCGGGGCGCCCTGGCAGGCGGTGAAGGACGCAGTCGCGGTCCGGATCGCGATGGGACGCGAAGGGTATGAGCCCGAATATGACATCTATCCCAAGGGGCTGACCGAACCGTGGGACGCCCGCCGCTTCGGCGTCGGCGAGGCGCTCTACGCCTCGCTGGGCATCCCGCGCGAGGACAAGGCGGGGCGCCTCGCTCAGTTCATGGACAATTACCGTGGTTTCGGCGCACCCGTGATGCTTTTCCTCCATTGTTCGCGCATCATGGGTCCACCGCAATGGTCGGACATGGGCATGTGGCTGCAATCGGTGATGCTGCTGCTCGTCGAACATGGGCTCGCAAGCTGCCCGCAGGAATGTTGGGCGATGTACGGGGCGACGGTGCGCCGTACGTTGGCGCTCGACGACGGACAGATTTTGTTCACCGGGCTGGCGATCGGCCACGCCGATCCCGCTGCTGCGGTGAACCAATGGGCGGTGCCGCGCGCGCCGCTGGACGAAGTGATTGATTGGCAGGGATTTTGACAATGACAGGCAAGCAGGCGGGTTTTCGCTATGGCATCGGGGGGGCGTTGATGCTCATCGTCGCGGGCTGCGCCGCGATCCCGCAGCCCGAAGCCCCGCCCCCGGCACCGCGGCCGGTCGCCCCGGCGCCGACCCCCGCACCGCTGCCGACGTCGACCAAAGGCTGGGAAGACCGCGCGGTCGATCCCGGTGCGTGGCGTTACGATGCGGCCAGCCGCACCGCAGCCTTTGTCCCGACAGGCAGCGCGAATCCGCTATTGACGATGACGTGCAGCGGCGAGGCGATCCGCATGACCTCGGCACTTGTCGGGAATGTCAGCCTGCGCACCAGCGCCGGCACCGACCAGGTCCGCTTCGAAGGCGGCAATGCGAACCTCGCGGCCCGCGACCCGCGGCTCGACCGCATCGCGTTCAGCCGCGGCCGTTTCGCGCTGGAGACGCCGGGCGGCGGCGCCATGACGCTGCCCGTGCAGTCGGAGATCGGCCGGGTGATCGAGGATTGCCGGGGATAATTGGCGGGACGGCTTTGGGGTGGAGAGGGGACGTCCGCTCCGCCCTCTCGTCACCCCGGACTTGATCCGGGGTCCATGATTTCAGCGCCGTGATGGATCCCGGATCAAGTCCGGGATGACGAAGAAAAAATGTCCGCAACCGGTCGTTTCGAGACAAAAAAGGAATGCTTTCCTACATTATCCGGCGGTGCCGGCCTTTGAACGGGTTCTTTGGATCGTCGACCTTCCCTATGCGCGCGCAATAGCCGGCATGGTTCCTAAGGCCACAAAGGACACAAATCGAACACGCACATACGGGGCTTTTGTGGCCTTAACCGCCGAGTTGCACGGTCCCGCCCTTGATCCAGCCCCAGCGGCACGGGCCCTGATATTCGCGCGCGCTCTGCACCGACCTGCCGACGCCGCACATGTCCGGATCGGTGCCGGGTGCGGCAAAAACGATGCCGAACCAGGCGTCATTTTCGGCCGCTTCGCACAGCGACACGTTGGCGCCGCCCGCAAGCTTCGCCTTGACCGCACGCAGCTCGTTCGGCGCCCAATAGACGTCGGTTCCACCTTCACGCACCCGGCTGATGCTCGAACAGGCGGGCAGGCTGGGCCCTTCGGTGCCGATCATCACCGCTCGCGTCGCCAGCGGTTCGCCCGCCACGGCGGGCGCATTGTCGGCGGGCGGCGCAGGCTGGCTGCATCCGGCAAGCGAAGCGAACAAAAGGGTGGCGATGGGCAGGAAGAGACGATGTTTCATACCCCCGAAACTAGCCGCCGCAGCGCGTGCGCGCAACGCTCGTCGCGATATGGCCGAGAGCCGCATTTTCGCTTGGGTTTTTGCGCCTTCGACCCTATATAATCGCTATGACGGACACGCCTGAAAATCACGCGCCGAGCGCACCTTCCAACCAGCCCAACGCCAATGCCTATGGCGCCGATTCGATCAAGGTTCTCAAAGGCCTGGATGCGGTGCGCAAGCGGCCGGGCATGTATATCGGCGACACCGACGACGGGTCGGGGCTGCATCACATGGTGTTCGAGGTCAGCGACAATGCGATCGACGAAGCGCTCGCGGGGCATTGCGACCTGGTCCTGATCACACTGAACAGCGACGGATCGGTCAGCGTCGAGGACAATGGCCGCGGCATCCCGACCGGCATTCACGCCGAGGAAGGCATTTCGGCGGCAGAGGTCATCATGACCCAGCTCCACGCCGGCGGGAAGTTCGAGAACACCAGCGACGACAATGCGTATAAGGTGTCGGGCGGCCTCCACGGCGTCGGCGTCAGCGTCGTCAACGCGCTCAGCGAATGGCTTGAGCTGACGATCTGGCGCGACGGCGAAGAGCATTGGATGCGTTTCGAGCATGGCGATTCGGTAGCGCCGCTGAAGGTCAACGGTCCCGCCCCGGCTGGCAAGAAGGGGACGCGCGTCACCTTTCAGGCGTCGACCGAGACGTTCAAAAATGTGCTGGAGTTCGATTTCGAGAAGCTCGAGCATCGCTATCGCGAGCTGGCCTTCCTCAATTCGGGGGTCCGGATCAAGCTGGTCGACGCGCGTCATGCCGAACATGTGAGCCACGACCTGTTCTACGAGGGCGGAATCGCCGCGTTCGTCAAATATCTCGACCGCAACAAAAATGCCCTGCTGCCCGATCCGATCGCGATCAGCAGCGAGCGCGACGGCATCGGCATCGACGTCGCGCTCGAATGGAACGACAGCTATTATGAAAATGTGCTGTGTTTCACGAACAACATTCCTCAGCGCGATGGCGGCACGCATCTGGCGGCCTTCCGCGCCGCGCTGACCCGTACGATCAACGGTTATGGCGACAAGTCGGGCATTCTCAAGAAAGAGAAAGTCTCGCTGACCGGCGACGACATGCGCGAAGGGCTGACCGCGATTGTCTCGGTCAAACTGCCCGATCCCAAATTCTCGTCGCAGACCAAGGACAAGCTGGTTTCGTCCGAAGTGCGCCAGCCGCTCGAAAGCCTGATGGCCGACCGGATGACCGAATGGCTCGAGGAAAATCCCGCTTATGCCAAGGCGGTGATCCAGAAGGTCATCGACGCCGCCGCGGCGCGCGAAGCCGCGAAAAAGGCGCGCGAACTGACGCGGCGCAAGGGCGCGATGGATATCGCCTCGCTGCCCGGCAAGCTCGCCGACTGCCAGGAACGCGACCCCACCAAATGCGAACTCTTTCTGGTCGAGGGCGATTCGGCAGGCGGATCGGCCAAGCAGGGCCGTGACCGCCATGTACAGGCGATCCTGCCGCTGAAGGGCAAGATTTTGAACGTCGAGCGCGCGCGTTTCGACCGTATTATCTCGTCGAAGGAAGTCGGGACTTTGATCCAGGCGCTCGGGACCGGCATCCGCGACGAGTTCAACCTCCAAAAACTGCGCTATCACAAGATCGTGATTATGACCGACGCCGACGTCGACGGCGCGCATATCCGCACGCTCTTGCTCACCTTCTTCTATCGCCAGATGCCCGAGATTATCGAGGGTGGGCACCTCTACATCGCCCAGCCGCCGCTCTACAAGGTCGCGAAAGGTCGGAGTGAGGTCTATCTGAAGGACGACACCGCGCTCGAAAATTACCTTGTCGATGGCGGTATCGACGCGCTGATGTTGGAGACCACGGGCGGCGCGCGGTCGGGCGCGGACCTGCGCGACCTGATCGAGCATGGCCGCCGCCTGCGCGCGCTGATGCGCTACGTCCCGCGCGGCCATAATTATGATCTTGTCGAAGCCCTGGCCCTGAACGGCGCGCTCGACCCCGAACTCGACAGCGCCGGCCGCACCGCTGCGGGCGCGCGAGCCGCCGAATGGCTCAACGCCGCCGAACGCGCGCTGACCGGCGGTGCCGAAGCGAAATGGACGATCGTCGCGGCGGGCGGCGGCTATACGCTCGAAAAGCGCTGGCGTGGGGTCAGCGATCATCATGCGATCGACGCCGCCTTCCTCGCCAGCCAGGAAGCACGCCGCCTCCACAAGCTTGCGGGCGAGCAGGCCGAAACCTACGCCCATCCCGGCCGTCTGGTGAAGGGCAGCAGCGCCGCAGCCATTGCTGCGGAGGCCGCCGCGGTCGCCGCGGCTGAAACCGCGGATAACGACGCCGAAGCGAACGACAGCGACCTGCCCGCCGCCGCCACCGGAAAAGTCACGCCGATCACGCGCCCGTCCGAATTGCTCGAGGCGATTTTCGCGCACAGCCGCAAGGGCCTTGCGATCAGCCGCTACAAGGGGCTGGGCGAAATGAATGCCGAGCAATTGTGGGAAACCACGCTCGATCCGTCGAACCGCTCGCTGCTGCGGGTCGAGGCCGAACAAGCCGATGTCGCGCATGAAATCTTTGAACGATTGATGGGCGACGAAGTCGAACCACGGCGCGATTTCATTCAGACCAACGCGCTGTCGGTGGCGAATCTCGACGTATAATTACAGTCACGGTTCCACCCGAAGCGTAGAAATCGCACATCCGGGCGTAAAATCACTGCAATCCAACGCGCGGCGGCTTGCCTTGTCAGGCCGCCGCTGCTTTTGGCGCTCCTCTGACAAGGGGATGATGTCATGCGGGTCTTTTCTGCGATGATGATACCGCTTCTGCTGACGGCTTCGGCCGCTGCGCAAGAAGTCGAAATCACCAGCAATCCGATCGCCGAGATCGTTCAGCCAACCAGCATCGAAACCGAAATCGACGGCGGCATGGCGAGCTATTACGGCAATGAACTCGCCGGCAACCGCACCGCCAGCGGCGAACGTTTCGATCCCGGCCAGCTCACCGCGGCGCATCGTTCGCTTCCCTTTGGCAGCATGGTGCGCGTCACCAATATGTCGAACGGCGACAGCGTGATCGTCCGCATCAACGACCGCGGTCCCTTTTCGCGCGGCCGCGTGATCGACGTCAGCCACGCCGCCGCGCGCGAAATCGGCATGCACCGCAGCGGCACCGCGCGCGTGAAGCTGGCGCTGCTCAACGACGACTAGGTTTAGTCGAACACCGACCAGCCGGCGGCGTAAGCGAAATGTTCGAGTGCGACGGCGCCCGCGAGTGACGTCCCTGCCTCGTTGAGCGCGGGCGACCAGACCGCGATCGATCCCTGCCCCGGCGCGATGCAGAGGATGCCGCCACCGACGCCGCTCTTGCCCGGCAAGCCAACGCGAAAGGCAAATTCGCCGCTGTTGTCGTAATGCCCGCACAGCATCATGATCGCGTTGATACGGCGCGCACGGTGCGCCTCGACGATTTGTTCGCCGGTGAACGGGTCGCGGCCTTCCATCGCCAGAAACAGTCCGGCGCGGGCGAGCTGGCGACAGCTCATCGCGATCGCGCATTGGCGGAAATAGACCCCGACGACGGTTTCGACCGGATGGGTAAGATTGCCGAACGCGTCCATGAAATGCGCCAGACTGCGATTGCGGGCGCCCGTTTCGGATTCGGAAAAGGCGACGTCGAAGTCGATTTCGACCCTGTCGTCGCCTGCCCGCGCGCGCATGAAATCGACAATTTCTTCGGCCACCGCATCGCCGGCTCGCCCGTCGATCAGCCGGTCGGTGGTCGCGATCGCGCCCGCGTTGATCAGCGGGTTGCGCGGGATGCCCTGTTCGCTTTCGAGCTGAACGACCGAATTGAACGCGCTGCCCGACGGCTCGCGCCCGACGCTGGTCCACAGGTCGCTGCCGACACGGCGCAGCGCAAGCGCCAGGGTGAACACCTTTGACACCGACTGGATCGAAAAAGGTTCGTCGGCGTCGCCCGAGGCGTGGACGGTGCCGTCGGGCAGCGCGAGTGCAAAACCGAGCTTGGCCGGATCGACCTTCGCCAACGCCGGAATATAATCGGCAACGCGCCCTTTGCCGAGCTGCGCGGCGGCCAGCGTCATGGCCTCGTCGATATGGCTCCGCAGATCGTCGGTCATCGCATCCGCCTAGCACAGTTGCTCACGCGATGCGCCTGTGACACGACATTGCCATGCCGCCGCCCGCCCTTCCCGCCCCTTTCGCCGATTGGTTCGCCGCGCGCGGTTGGCGGCTCAGGAAGCATCAGGTCGATATGCTGGGCGCGGGCGAGAGCGGCGAGAGTGCGCTGCTCGTCGCCGCGACCGGGGCGGGCAAGACCCTTTCGGGCTTCCTGCCGACGCTCGTCGACCTGGCGCGGCACCCCACCGACCGGCTGCACACGCTATATGTCTCCCCGCTGAAAGCCCTCGCGGCCGACGTCGAACGCAACCTCCTCGGCCCGATCGCGGAGATGGACCTCGACATCAGCGTCGAAAGCCGCAGCGGCGACACAAGTTCGGACAAGAAGGCGCGGCAGCGCAGTCGGCCGCCCAACATCCTGCTGACGACACCCGAATCGCTGTCGCTGCTGCTGTCCTATCCGGACAGTTTCACGATGTTCGCCGATTTGAAGACGGTGGTGATCGACGAGATCCACGCCTTTGCGCCGGGCAAGCGCGGCGATCTGCTCAGCCTTGCGCTCGCGCGGCTTCAGATGATCGCGCCCGGGCTGCGCCGTGTCGGCCTGTCGGCGACGATCGCCGATACCGCCGCCTATCGCAGCTGGCTGGCTCCCAAAGGCGAGGTCGACGCGGTGACGCTGGTCGAAGGCGAGGCGGGTGCCGATCCGGACATCGACATTCTGTTGCCCGAGGGCGCGGTGCCATGGGCGGGGCATTCGGGGCGCTATGCCGTTCACCAGGTGATGGAGGAGGTCGCGAAGAACCGCACCACGATCATCTTTTGCAACACCCGCGGCCTCGCAGAGCTGATCTTTCAGGAGCTGTGGAAGGTCAACGACCTGTCACTGCCAATCGCGATCCACCACGGCAGCCTCGACCGCGAGGCGCGCCAGCGTGCCGAGGCGGCGATGGCCGAGGGGCGATTGCGCGCGCTGGTGGCAACCTCCAGCCTCGACCTGGGGCTCGACTGGGGCGATGTCGATTGCGTGATCCAGATGGGGGCGCCCAAGGGGTCGTCGCGACTGCTCCAGCGCATCGGCCGCGCCAACCACCGGCTTGACGAGCCGAGCAAGGCGCTAATCGTGCCGGGCAATCGTTTTGAATATCTGGAGGCGCAGGCGGCGCTCGATGCGGTCGACGCGGGCGAGCGCGACGCCGACCGCTTTCGCCCCGGTGCGCTCGACGTGCTCGCGCAGCATGTCATGGCGCTTGCCTGTGCCGCTCCGTTCAAGGAAGCCGAACTGCTCGCGGAAATCCGGTCGGCGACGCCCTATCGCTGGATCGATGCGGACATGTTCGCACGGTTGCTCGGCTTTGTCCGCGACGGTGGCTATGCGCTCAAAAGTTACGATCGGTTCCGCCGACTCGCGCCCGATGGCGAAGGCGGTTGGCGCATCGCACACCCGCGACTCGCCGCGCAGCACCGGCTGAACGCCGGAATCATCGTCGACGCACCGACGCTCGACGTGCGGTTCAAAAACGGCCGGCGCCTCGGCAGCGTCGAGGAATATTTCGCAAGCACGCTAACCCCAGGCGACACTTTCGCTTTTGCCGGCCTCAGCCTTGAGGTCGAGGGTATCCGCGACAGCGATATCCTTGTCCGCGCGACGACGAAGCCGGCACGCATCCCTTCCTATGTCGGCGCACGGATGGCGCTTTCGACGCGGCTGGCCGACCGGGTGCGAGGCTTCCTCGGCGATCCGACAAGCTGGCAACGCTTTCCCGAGGATGTCCGCTTCTGGCTGGAGATGCAGGCGCTGCGGTCGGTGCTGCCGCGCCCCGGCGAACTGCTCGTCGAAACCTTTCCGCACGAAGGCGCGCATTACCTCGTCGCCTATCCGTTCGAGGGGTGGAACGCCCACCAGTCGCTCGGCATGTTGATCAGCAAACGGATGGAGCGCGCAGGGCTCCAGCCGCTGGGCTTTGTTGCCTCGGACTATGCGCTTGCAATCTGGTCGCTCCGCCCCGTTACCGATCCCGCGCTCCTGTTCGACCCGGCGATCCTCGAGGACGAGTTTGTCGAATGGGTCGAGGGATCGCATCTGTTGAAACGCGCCTTCCGCGAGGTTGCGGTGATCGGCGGGCTGATCGAGCGCCAGCATCCCGGCAAGCGCAAGACGGGCAAGCAGGTCACTTTTTCGACCGACCTGATCTTTGACGTGCTGCGCAAATATGAACCCGACCATCTGTTGCTGGAGGCCGCATGGGCCGACGCCCGCGAGCGGCTGACCGACGTCGCGCGGCTGGGTGACCTGCTCGACCGCGCGGCAGGAACGATGCTCCACCAGCGGCTCGACCGCATCAGCCCGCTGGCAATTCCGGTGCTCGTGCTGATCGGGCGCGAAAATGTCGCCGCTGCCGACATCGACGACGCGCTGCTCGGCGAACTCGCCGACACACTCGCCGAACAGGCCATGCGCGTCGACCGATGACCGGCGTTTCGCTTGCCGCAAAGGCCGATCAAGCGTAGATTACTGTCAAACATAAAGAGGATGCCAGCGATGACCAAAGCTATCCAGCGGTCCGCCCTGTGTGCGCTGCTGTTCGCCGCCCCCGCGCTGGTCGGCGCGACGCCGGCGCCGGCCGACCCGGCGTCCATTCCCGCCGCTTCCCCAGTTGCCGCGGGCGAGCTCGTTGCCCCGCCCGTGATCGTCGCCCCATTCATCGAGCCTTTCGATCTCGATGCGTCGCGGCGCATGGCGGTGAAGGTGATGGTCGGAGGACAGGGGCCGTTTTCGTTCCTGGTCGACACCGGCGCCGAACGCACGGTGATCGCGCGCGAACTGGCACAGCGGCTGGGGCTGACCGAGGGCGCCAAGCTGCGGCTCGCAACGATCGGCGGATCGGCCACCGTTCCGAGCTACCGCGTCGCGGCGCTCCAGATGTCCAAGCTCCACCTCGCATCGGTTGAGGCGCCCGCCTTTTTCGGGCGGCATATCGGCGCCGCGGGGCTGATCGGGGTCGACATGCTCGAGGAACGCCGTGTGCTGATCGATTTCCGCAAGGAAAGCATGCAGATATTGCAAACTCGCCGCCGCGCCCAGCCGATCATTCGCGACGATGACGCGATCGTCGTTACCGCGCGCAATTCGGCAGGGCGGCTGATCCTGTCGGACGCGCGGCTGAACGGCAGACGCATCGACGTCATCGTCGACACCGGCGCGCAGACAAGCGTCGGCAACATGGCGCTGCAACGGTTGGTCGCGGCCAAGCGCGCGAACCGCTTTCCCTTTACCGCAACAACCTTGGGTGCGGTGACCGGCGAAGACGTTCCAGCACTGCATACCGCGATCAAACGCATCGTGATCAACGGCATGGACGTCAACGACCTGCCCGTCGCTTTCGCCGACGGTCAGGCCTTTCGCGCGCTGGGCCTGCACGAGCGCCCCGCGCTGCTGCTCGGTATGGACAGCCTGTCGCTGTTCGACCGGGTCGAGATCGATTTCCCGAACAAGCGCGTTGTGTTCGACCTGCCCGACGAAGCGAGCCACCGGGCCAACCAACGCTTCGCCGCAAACATGGTGATGCGGGGCAGTTAGGGCGCTTGCGGGGCGCCGACGGCACCGGCATAGCGGCGCCATGTCCGCCGCGCCGACCTTTGACTTTGCGGGCCAGCCGTTTCGGATGCTGGCCGACCGCGCGCTGTTCTGGCCGCGCCACCGCGCGCTGATCGTTGCCGACCTGCATCTGGAAAAGGCGAGCTGGTATGCCTCTTTGGGCCAGCCCCTGCCCCCCTATGACAGCCATGACACGCTCGACCGGCTTGCGGCGCTCGCCGCCGAAACCGGCGCACGCGCGATCTGGTGCCTCGGCGATAGTTTCCACGACCGGGATGCGGCCCAACGAATCGTTCCCGCAGTGGCCGAACGATTGGCGGGGCAGGCGGCGGCAGCGAAATTGCTGTGGATCGCGGGCAATCACGACGGGCTCACCGGCGGCGCATGGGGCGGCGAGGTCGCCGACGAACTGGTCGTCGACGGCATCGTTTTTCGCCATCAGAGCAAGCTCCACGAGAAGCGGCCCGAAATTTCGGGGCATTTCCACCCCAAACTGCGGCTCAACGTCCGCGGCCGCACGATTTCGCGGCCCTGTTTCGCGGGCGATGCGCAGCGATTGATTCTGCCGGCGTTCGGCAGCCTGACGGGCGGCCTGGCCGCCGAAGACCCGGTGATCGCGGCAAATTTTCCCGGACCCTATGCCGCGATGCTCGTCGCGCGCGGTCGGCATCTCCGCTTCCCGTGCCCCGGTCGCGGCGTCGATGACGCTACGGCAACCCCCGCCGACGCGACCAACTAGGCCCTAAGCCTCACCGAACAGGCGCTTTTCCGCCTGTGACCAAAAAGCATCACCCGATCAAAAACGACGCAAAAGCGTGGCTTCGGCTGGATTGGCCGCGCAATTGAGTTATGCTCGCTCCGCAACAAAAATAATGAAATGTTGAGAGGAGTGCCCGATATGAAATCATCTTCCCTTCGTGCTGCCCGCTTTCTGCGCACCAGCGCACTCGGCGTCTCGATCGCCCTCGCGACGGTAGCAGCCCCCACCTTTGCGCAGGACGCCCCGGCCGACACCGCGACCGACGACAGCGACAACACCCCGATCATTGTCACCGCGCAGGGCCGTTCGCAGCTGCTTTCCGATGTGCCGGTCGCCATTTCGGCGGTCAGCGCCGAAACATTGCAGAACAGCGGCGCGAACGACATCCGCCAGCTGAACCAGGTCGCGCCGTCGCTGCTCGTCTCCTCGACGGGTTCGGAAGCCAATGGCTCGGCGCGTATCCGCGGCATCGGCACCGTCGGCGATAACCCCGGCCTTGAAAGCTCGGTCCCCGTCTTCATCGACGGCGTCTATCGCTCGCGTTCGGGCATCGGCCTCAACGAACTGGGCGAACTTGATCGCATCGAAGTTCAGCGCGGCCCGCAGGGCACGCTCGGCGGTCGCAACTCGTCGGCGGGCCTGATCAGCATCTATTCCAAAAAGCCCGATTTCAATTTCGGTGCCACGGGCGAAGTAACTTACGGCAATTACGACTATTGGCGCCTCGGCGGCAGCGTCACCGGCCCGATCACCGACACGCTCGCCGCGCGTCTCGACGGCGTGTGGGTCAAGCGCGACGGTTTCTACAACGACACCGCGAACAACCGCGACGTCAACAACCGCGATCGCTATTTTCTGCGCGGGCAATTGCTGTTCGAGCCGACCGACGCGCTGTCGGTTCGACTGATCGCCGACTATACCTCGCGCGACGAGGAATGCTGCGCGGCAACCTACGTCGGCCCCTCGGTCAACCAATATATCGGCAATCTTAACACGCCGTCGAGCCCCGGCGCAGGCGCAACGCCCACGTCGAACAACATCATCAACGTGCTGCGCGACCTCGGCCAATCGGTTGGTGCGTTCAATCAGGGCTACAGCCGCGACATTTCGGTGACCCCGGGGCGCAGCTTTGCCGGCAAGACGAAGGATTATGGCTTCTCGGGCCAGATCGACTATGATTTCGGCGGCGCGACGCTGACGTCGATCACCGCGTATCGCGAATATCGGTCGAGCCAGGCAGGCGACGTCGATTACGGCACGGTCGATATCCTCTATCGTGCGCCGAGCGATGACAGCTATCGCCAGTTCCACACCTTCACGCAGGAATTGCGCCTGCAGGGTGAAGCGTTCGACGGCAAGCTCGACTGGCTCGTCGGCGGTTTCTACGCCAATGAAAAGCTGACCGTCCGCGACAATCTGCGCTTCGGCGAAGATTATGGGCGGTTCGCGGCCTGCCGCCTGATTACCGGAACGGCACTTGCGGGACTTTATTCGCCGACGAGCCCGTCGTGCGTCATTCCGGGCGTCGGCCAGGCTACGCTGCTCGGTGCCTTTGGCCCGGCTGGTCCCGACATTGTCGCGGGATTGTCGGCGCTCGACGGGATCAGCGATCGCGGCAGCATCAACGACCGCTATCGCCAAAATGGCGAGAATTGGGCGCTGTTCACGCACAATATCTTCCACATCACCGACGAGCTCGATTTCACGTTCGGCGTTCGTTACACGAACGACAAGAAGAAGTTTTCGGCGACCTTCACCAACGACAACACGGCCTGCACCACGATCCAGGGGCTGTTGCTCGACGATCTGTCGAGCACAAACGCCACGATCCGCGCTGTCGCGGGCGGCCTGATCGGGCTCGGCTGCCAGGGCAATTCGACCGCCGAACTTAATGGTGTGTCGATCCGCGACAAGCGGAGCGAGGACGAATGGACCGGCACCGCGATCCTGTCGTACAAGCCGATCGACGACCTGATGGTCTATGCGAGCTATTCGCGCGGCTACAAGGCGGGCGGTTTCAACCTCGACCGGTCTGCCCTGAAATCGCCGATCCTGCCGTTCGCGGCGACGCCGGGCGGCGCACAGGCACTTGTCGGAAGTTTGCAGTTCGATCCGGAAAAGGTCGACAGCTATGAAATCGGCGCCAAATATTCGACCGGCCCGTTCGGCCTCGGCCTGACCTTCTTCCGGTCGGATTTCTCCAGCTTCCAGCTCAACACGTTCAACGGCACGGTCTTCCTTGTCCAGAACATCAACGGCTGCGACAGCGACCTGAATGGTGGTGATCGCGATCAGAGCAAGTTCACCGGCGCGCCGAACTTCAATGCGGCGGCGGCGACCACCGGCGCGTGCCCGACCGACGACGTCAGCCATGGCGTCCGGTCGCAAGGCTTCGAGCTCGAAGCGTCGCTCGTCCCGGCGCGCGATTTCCGCATGACTGCTGGCCTGACCTACGCGCAGACCAAATATCGGGGTCAACTGGTCGGCAACAATTCGGGCGCGCCGCTCGACCAGGCGCTGCGCTTATTGCCGGGCAACAATCTGTCGAATGCGCCCGAGCTGGTCGCGACCGGCAGCGTTGCCTGGACGCCCGATATCGGCAGCAGCGGTCTTTCCGGCCTCGTCTACCTCGATGGTCGCATGACCAGCGACTATAACACGGGTTCGGACCTGTTCCCGCAGAAGGCGCAGGACGGCTACGCGATCTTCAACGCGCGCATCGGCATTCGCGGCCCCGACGAAAAATGGGGCATCGAATTCTGGGGGCAGAATATCTTCAACAAGCAATATGCCCAGGTCGCGTTCAACTCGCCGTTCCAGGAAGGCGGCACGTCGGCGACCACCGCTTTCGCCGATCCGCAATATCCGGGCGGGCGCCAGATCTTCTCGCAGTTCCTTGCCGAACCGCGAACCTATGGCGTGACGCTGCGCGGCAAATTCTAAGGTCGCGCCAATCGAAAATGATGGGGGCGGAGCCATGGGCTCCGCCCCTTTTTTGTCCCGGCGGCCGGCCCAAATCCGTCAACCCGTCACATCTGGCAGCTGTGACATAAATGCCGCGCCGCACGTCGCAATGACGTTACGGCACGGGCTAATGCTGGCTTGTCGCGGCCTGGTCGTGATAGAATGCCCGCAAATAGAAAATCGCGACGCTCTCCCGCACAATGATCCTGTGGAGGAGGGCCATAACCATGAGAAACCATCACCGCCGTACCTGCCTGCTGCGTGCCAGCGCGGCGGGTCTGCCGCTTGTCTTCGCCCTATGGACCGCCCCTGCCACAGCGCAGGACGTCGGCACCGAAACGAACGACGAAACGATCATCGTCACCGCGACGCGGCGCAGCGAGGCATTGTCCGACGTGCCGATCGCGGTTTCGGCGGTCACCGGCGATACGCTGGAAAAAACGGGGGCGAGCGACGTCCGCGCGCTGGGACAGGTTGCCCCCTCGCTGC
This sequence comes from Sphingopyxis sp. RIFCSPHIGHO2_12_FULL_65_19, assembly GCF_001830555.1. Lineage (GTDB taxonomy): Bacteria > Pseudomonadota > Alphaproteobacteria > Sphingomonadales > Sphingomonadaceae > Sphingopyxis. The sequence continues at coordinate 17,154 of NZ_MIAM01000023.1, forward strand.
TCGTGTCGGGGGCGACGAGCGAGGTCAATTTTTCTGCCCGCATCCGCGGCATCGGCACCGTCGGTGAAAACCCCGGCCTCGAATCGTCGGTCGGCCTGTTCATCGACGGCGTCTATCGCAGCCGCACCGGGGTCGGCCTGTCCGAACTCGGCGACATCGAACGCGTCGAGGTGCTGCGCGGCCCGCAGGGCACGTTGTTCGGGCGCAACTCGACCGCCGGGCTGATCAACATCGTCACCAAAGGCCCCGAACTCGGCGCCTTCGGGGCCAAGGGTTCGATATCCTATGGCAATTACGATTATTGGCGCGTCGACGGCATGATCAACGCGCCGCTGGGCGACAAGGTCGCGGCGCGCATCGACGGCGTCTGGCAGAAGCGCGACGGTTTTATCGACAATGCCACGCCCGGCGAACCCGACATCAATGACCGCGACCGCTGGCTGGTGCGCGGGCAATTGCTGTTCGAGCCGAGCGAGACACTGAAATTCCGCCTGATCGCCGATTACAGCAAGCGCAACGAAAATTGCTGCGGCGGCGTCCTGCTGAACCCCGTCCGCAACTTGACGCGCGGAGCCGACGGCTTCCCCGTCGCGTCGGCGAACAGCTTGCTCCCTATCCTGCAGGCATTGGGGGCCAATCATCAGGTTCCACCGACGGGCACGCCCCTTGTCAGGCGGCAGGCGACCACCCCGGGGGTGACCTATCGGTCGGACACCAAGGACTGGGGCGTATCGGGTGAGCTGGGCTGGGAGCTGGGCGCGGCGACGCTGTCCTCGATCACCGCCTATCGCGATTACCGGAACGCCCAAGGCCAGGACGCCGATTTCAGCGCCCTCGACATCTTGCGCCGCACCGACCTGGATCGCCGGTTCCGGCTGTTCACGCAGGAGGTCCGTTTGCAGGGCGAAGCGTTCGACGGCCGGCTCGACTGGCTGGTCGGCGGCTATTATGCGAACGAGAAACTCGATGTCGACGACGACATTGTTTATGGCGATAATTACGAGCAATTCGCCAACTGCCTGCTCTTTGCGAGCGCGCTGCCCACCGCTGTGTTGCCTTCCAACGCATCGTGCGTGAATGTGCCGGTCGTGCAGGGGACGATCACCGCGCTGTCGGGGCTGCCCGTCGGCGACCCGCGCCGCGCGTCGATCCCATTGTTATCGGCATTGATCGCCAACCCCGCCCGCCCCGGCTTCGGTTCGCTCGCCGCGGCACTGGGGCAACCCGCGCTCGCGATCAACGGCACCGGCAATCAGGGTTCCACCTTTGCGCAGCGCAGCCGCAACTTCGCGGTCTTCACCCACAACAGCTTCGACATCGTCCCCGACGTGCTGACGCTGACCATCGGCGCGCGCTATACCAGCGAGCGCAAGACATTGGATGCCGACGCGAATTTCAACAATGCGATCTGCCCGCTGATCGTCAACTCGCCGTTCCAGTCGCTGGCGACCCTGCCCTGCGTGATCAACGGCACCGCGCCCGACCTGCCGCGCGGCAGTGCCGGGACGAAGTTCAAGGATAATGAATGGACCGGGACCGCCGTGCTGAGCTGGAAACCGGCGCCCGAATGGCTGGTCTATGGATCGGCGTCGAAGGGGTATAAGGCGGGCGGGTTCAACCTCGACTTCTCGGCGCTCGACCGCACCTGCAACGTGACGTTCGACGCGGCCTGCGCGGCGCGGCTGGCGCTGCCCGCGAATAGCAGCGGCAACGGCCGCCCCGAGGCGAGCGACCTGCAATTCGCGAGCGAAAAGGTCGATGCCTATGAACTCGGCATCAAATGGGACGGCCCCGGAATCGACGTCAATGTCGCCGCTTTCTATCAGGAATATAGCAATTACCAGCTCAACACCTTCAACGGCGTCAATTTCGAGGTCACGAACATCCAGGCGTGCAAGGACGATCTGAACGGCGCCGACGCCGACGGATCGGCCGCGACCGGCGCCTGCGCGCCGGACCGACTGAAACCCGGCGTGCGGTCAAAGGGGATCGAGATCGAAGCCTTCCTGCGCCCCGCGCGCCATGTGTCGGTCAATATGGGGCTGACCTATGTCGACACGCTGTATCGGCGGAACCTGGTCGGCACGGGCGGGCGAGCCCTGTCGCCCGTTCTGTTCCAGTTGCCCGGACGCGGCGTATCGAACGCCCCGCGCTACGTCGCGACCGCGGGGATCAGCTGGACGCCGCCCATCGGCAGCTCGGGGATGACCGCACTCGTCTACCTCGACACGCGCCTGCAAAGCGACACCAATACGGGGTCCGACCTCGACGTCGAAAAGATCCAGGACGGCTTTGCGATCTTCAACGGCCGCATCGGCCTCTATGGGCCCGAGCGGCGCTGGGGGGTCGAGCTGTGGGGCCAGAACCTGTTCAACAAGACCTATTACCAGATCGGCGCCGACATGCCGCTGCAAGGGGGCGGGACCTTTCGCGCCGTCGCCGCACCGGCTTCGTCCGGGCTGGCGGGGACCGCGAACCAGCTGTTCGTCGGCTTCCCCGGCGAACCGCGCACCTATGGCGTGACATTGCGCGGCCAGTTCTGAACCATCTCTCCCCCTCCCCGCATTCGGGGAGGGCGTAGGGAGGGCCTGCCGCGGCCGGGCACTGTCGCGTCAGGCCCTTTCCTTTGAGGATGTCCAATTTGGGATGGGGAGCGGACGTTGCCATCTTCGATTTTCCGGGCCGGGCCCGCGAGGGGTGCGGCCCATGCGCCGCGCAATCATTCCAAAGTTCAGGAAAGGTCAGCCCTACGCAGTCCCCGATTTGTCGCGCTCGGCCGACATGCCGCGCCCTGTTCTTGCTCGAAACCGGACAGCGACCGCTTTTGAACCGAAATTGACCGAGCCGAGACGAACGCTGGCACAGCCGAATAATGTAGGAAAGCGCCTTTTCCATATAATAGATGTCCGCTTTGGAATGGGGGACGAATAACCCCCATTTCGTCATCACGGGCATGACGAAGCACTGGAAGCCGGGCGGCCGCTATCGGCCGATAGCGGCGATAAGATCCTCTCCATCGAATTGCGATGAGGAGGATTTAAACGTCAGCCCCTCACCCCCACGCCGCCGATACCTGCCCTCTTCAAGACGGGGCATTTTCGGGGCGCGAGCGGAGCGTGTAACCTACGCCCTTGACCGTATGCAGCATCGGCCAGTCGAACCCGCGGTCAATCTTGGCGCGCAACCGCGACATATGCACCTCGACCCGGTTGGTGCCCGGGTCGAAATCGATCCGCCAGACGGCGCGCAAAAGCGCGGCGCGCGAGAGCGGCCGGTCGGGCACGCGCGCGAGGTTGGCGAGCAGGTCGAATTCGCGCAGCGGCAGGCGGATCAGGCGTCCGGCACGTTCGACCCGCCGGTCGATCAGGTCGATTCGCAGCTCGCCCTCGCCCAATTGCCCGGCGGCGATCCGGCTGCGCCGCAGCAGGCTGGCGATCCGTGCCAGCACCTCGGGCATATTGCCTGTCCACCCGACCGCGTCGTCGGCGCCCGCGCCCAGTGCCACCATCCGGTCGTCGAGCGAGTCGCGGTCCGACAGGATGAGCAGCGGGCGCCGCCCGGCGATCGAGCGCGCCAGCCGGACAAATTCAAAAGGGTCTTGCCAATCGAGGAAGGGGTTGAGGAGCAGCAGGTCGAAACAGCTGTCGACCCATGGCCGCAGGCCGTGGACATGCGCCGGCAGCAACTGCACCGCCAATCCGGTCGCTTCGACCATCGCGCCCAGTTCATCCGCGCGTGCCGCCCGGGGGTGATAGACCGCGACAAGCAACTTCCTGTCACCCATCCCGGTCATATCCGATGATGCCATTCCCGATCCCCGCCGTCGCCGCAACATGTTGTCGCGCCGCCGCCCCACCGGCATTGCACCGCCTTTCGGCTGTGCTAACCCTAGGCCATGACCAGTATCGAAATGCTTGACGGCGACTTCGCCACCCTGCCCGACCTCGTCCGCGCCCACGCGACGGAACGTCCCGATGCCGTAGCGGCTGCCGATGCATTGCGGCGGCTTAGCTGGTCCGAACTGGATCAATTGACCGACCGAATCGCGGCACGGTTACAGCAGGATGGCTTTGCGAAGGGCGACCGCACCGCCATCGCCGGGCTCAACAGCGTCGAACAAATGGCGGTGATTCTGGGCACGCTGCGTGCCGGCGGGGTCGCAGGGCTGGTGACCAACAGCGCAACGGGCGAACAGATGGCGGCGATGATCGCCGATACCGGCGCGCGCCATTTATTCCTCGACGGCGCCGCGAGAGCCAGTCTCGAAGGCCAGGTCATCACGGCGAGCAGCCTGATCGCGATGGATGGCAGCGATGCAGGGACTCCGCTCGACGCCTGGTTGTCGCTGGCGGGGTCCCGCCCGGTGCCAGTCGACATCCGGCCCGAAGACGGGTTCAACATCATCTATTCGTCCGGCACCACGGGCACGCCCAAAGGCATCGTCCACAGCCATGCCATGCGCTGGCAGCATATCGTTCGCGGCGCACCCGCCTATGGCCCCCACGCGGTGACGATCCTGTCGACCCCGCTCTATTCCAACACGACGATGGCAAGTTTCATGCCGACCGTCGGTTCGGGCGGGCAGGTCGTGCTGATGAAGAAATTCGACGCCCGCGGCTTCCTGGAGCTCGCGGCGCGCGAGCGCGCGACAAATTGTATGCTGGTTCCCGTCCAGTATCGCCGGATCATGGCGCTCGACGATTTTGGCAGCTTCGACCTGTCGAGCTTCGTGATGAAATATTGCACATCGGCTCCTTTCCCCGCCGCGCTGAAGGCCGATGTGCTCCAGCGCTGGCCCGGCGGACTCGTCGAAATCTATGGGATGACCGAGGGCGGCGCCGCGTTCATCCTCGAAGCGCATCAATTCCCCGACAAGCTTCATACCGTCGGCAAGCCCGCCCCCGGGCACGTCGCAAAGGTGATCGACGAGGAAGGCAACGAGTTGCCGCAAGGTTCGGTCGGCGAAGTCGTCGGCCGAAGCCCGGCGATGATGACGGGATATAATAACCGCCCCGACGCGACCAAGGCGATGCATTGGCACGATGCGGACGGGCATCTTTTCTATCGCCATGGCGACATCGGCCGGATCGACGAAGACGGTTTTCTGACGTTGATGGACCGGGCCAAGGACATGATCATTTCGGGCGGGTTCAACATCTTTCCGAGCGATCTGGAGGCGATCTTGATCGCCGACGACCGCGTCGTCGAGGCCGCCGTCGTCGGCATGCCGAGCGAAGAGTGGGGCGAAACGCCGGTCGCCTTTGTCGTGTTGAAACCCGGCGCCGATGCAGAGGCCGTGCGCGCCGATTGCAATGCGAAGGTCGGCAAGACGCAGCGATTGAGCGCAATTACAACGGTCGACGAATTGCCGCGCAGCCCGATCGGCAAAGTGCTGAAACGCGAATTGCGAGATGCTTATGCGCGGTAGCTGCCGATAACGGCCGAAAGTAGATGGTCTGGCCTATCCTGACCTGTTCGCATCGAGCGAAGTCCAGATGCCCTTCGACGTCGCGCTCTTTCGATATGTGTCTCGACTTCGCTCGACACGAACGGACAGAGAGGTTTGTCGGCTAGCGACCGGTTGTGGACATAAGATCCTCCCCATCGACTTGCGATGGGGAGGTGGCAGCGCGCAGCGCTGACGGAGGGGCTATTGGCGCGACGTTGCGGCCCCTCCACCATCCGCTTCGCGGACGGTCCCCCTCCCCATCGCAAGTCGATGGGGAGGACCTCAACGTCCGCTCCCCACCCCAAAGCGGACACCGGCCCCGCTGAAAATCCGCTTTCCTGCATTGCGCCGCGGTGCTCCAAACTGGTGGACGGAACCAATCGCATCCCCCATGCAGTGCCGACGGCGAGACACCGACGACCCAGGAATATTGCATCCGCGCGGTCGACATGGTCGGCGGCCCGGATCTGGACATCGTCCATTCGGCGCGCCGCGACGATGCGGCGCCGCTTAAAGCCTTAAAGCCACAAAGGACTCGGTTTGGCAGTGTCCTTAAGGGGATTTTGTGGCTTCAAGCCCTGCCTATTCGGCCTCATCGCCCTTCGGCTTGCTGATCTCGGTGACGAGCAGCTTGTCGATCTTGCGCCCGTCCATGTCGACGATCTCGAAACGCCAGCCCTTGTCGGTAAAGCGCTCGCCTTCCTTGGGCAGATGCTTCAGGATCGCGAGCGCATGGCCCGCTGCCGTCGCATAATCGCGATCGTCGCCAAGCTCGATCCCCAGCCGTTCGGCCATCTGATCGGCGGGCATCGACCCCGCGATCAACAGGCTGCCGTCCTCGCGCTCGACGACAAAGGGTTCGCTGCCGATATCCTGGTCCGACGCAAATTCGCCCGCGATCGCCGAAAGCAGGTCGGCGGGCGTCACCAGCCCGTCGAAATGCCCATATTCGTCGTGGACGAGCAGCATCGGCACGTCGGCGGCGCGCAGCGCCTCGAGCGCGTCCATTGCGTCGATCTGGTCGTGGATGACCTTCGTCGGCCGCATCAATTGTTCAAGGTCGAGCGGCTCGCCGCGAAACAGCGCCGATGCGATATCGCGCGCCTGCACCACACCGACGATATCATCGACCGACCCGCGCGCGACGGGCAGGCGGCTGTGCGGCGATTCGACCAGCTTGTCGCGCACCCCGCGCGCGTCAAGCGCGACGTCGATCCAGTCGACATCCTTGCGCGGCGTCATCACTTCGCGCACCGGGCGGTCGGCCAGGCGCACGACGCCCGAAATAATCGCACGCTCGCTTTCTTCGATCACGCCCGATTTCGACGCTTCGGCGACGATCAGGTGCAATTCCTCGGCGGTCACGCGATCTTCCGATTCGCGATTGAGGCCCAGGATACGAAAGACCAGCGCCGAACTGGCATCGAGAAGCCAGACCAGCGGCGCGCCGATTTTCGACAGCCAATACATCATCGGCGCGACGATGATCGCGATCCGTTCGGGCGCGCGCAGCGCGAACTGCTTGGGCACCAGTTCGCCCGCGATCAACGAGGCATAGGTGGTGAGCGCGATGACGACGGCAAAGGCGACCGACAGCGCCGTCTCGGCGTCGAGGCCGAACAGCGCCTGCAGCCGCTCCGCCACCGGCTGGCCCAGGCTGGACCCCGAATAGGCGCCCGTCAGCACGCCGATCAAGGTGATGCCGACCTGGACCGTCGACAGGAATCGTCCGGGATCGGAGGCGAGTTGCCGTGCGATCTTGGCCCCGCGGCTTCCCCGCTTTTCCGCAGCCTGCAAACGCGGGGCACGCGACGAGACGATCGCAAGTTCGGACATGGCGAAAACGCCGTTGAGGAGGATGAGGATCAGGATGATCACCACATCCGACCAGGGAAAAGCGGTCATGAGGGAGTCGTGGGCGGGGCGGTCATGCGGCGCGTCGGCGCCCGGCCCCTGTCAGCTTCGGTCATTTGCCCCCTATAAGCGAAAGGCGTCGCATTGCACAATGGCACGCGCCTGAACGCCCGGCTCAGCCGTCATTCAGTCAAATTCTGGAACCAGATCGTCGGCCATATGTTATCGGCAAGCAAGGGCGGCGTGCAGAGGACCAGAGGCATCCGCCGGATAAAGGGAGCGAACGAATGAACAGCAAGATGATCAAGCTCACGATTTTGACGAGCATCGGCGCCATGGCGCTGACCGGCTGCGTCACCGACCCGGTGACGGGCGAGCGCAAGATATCGAAGGCCGCGATCGGCGGCGTCGGCGGCGCATTGGGCGGTTATCTGCTCGGCGACCTGATCGGCGGCAAGAACAGCCGGACCGAGGAAATCGTCGGCGCTGGCATCGGTGCCGTCGCGGGCGCCGGCGTCGGCTATTATATGGACCAGCAGGAAAAGAAGCTGCGCGAACGCACCGCGGGCACCGGCATCGACGTCGAACGCCAGGGCGACCAGCTGGTGCTGAACATGCCCGGCGACGTCACCTTCGACCTGAATAGCGCGATGGTGAAGTCGCAGTTCCGCAGCGCGCTCGACAATGTCGCATCGACGCTCGCCGAATATCCGAGCACCTATATCGACGTTTATGGGCACACCGATTCGACCGGCAGCGAGAGCTATAACCAGGGCCTGTCCGAACGCCGTGCCGCGTCGGTCGCCGACTATCTGGGCGGTCGCGGTATCCAGCGCGCGCGCATGGCGACGATGGGTTATGGCGAATCGCAGCTGAAATGCGCGCCCGAACAGAGCGAAGCCGATTATCAGTGCAACCGCCGCGTCGAAATCCGCATTGCGCCGGTGACGCAGGCCGACGTCAACGCGGCACAGTAAGTTCCATTCCCGTGGAAACGAAAGGGCGTCGCCGGAAGGCGGCGCCCTTTTCGCATCAGCCGAGGTTGAAGCTCGCCTTCACCCCGTCGATGACGAACTGCGCGGCGAGCGCGGCCAGCAGGACACCGAGCAGGCGGGTGATCACCGCTTCACCCTTGTTGCCGATAATCCGCATCAAAGGTCCGGCCGCCAGCAGCGCGCCCAGCGTCAACAACAGCACGAGCAGCAAAGCCCCGAAAATGACGAAGGCGCGGTCGATCCCGTTGTTCTGCGACACGAGCAGCATCACCGACGCGATCGATCCCGGCCCGGCGAGCATCGGCATCGCCATCGGGAACACCGACACATCCTCGATTTCGGGGGTCGCCATGACCTTTTCAGCACGTTGTTCGCGGCGCTCGGTGCGCTTTTCAAACACCATGTCGATCGCGATGATGAACAGCATGATCCCGCCGGCGATGCGGAAACTGTCGAGGTCGATGTGAAGGAAGCTGAGCAACGCTTCGCCGAACATCGCGAAAAAGACGAGGATAAGGCCCGCGATAATCGTTGCGCGGATCGCCATGGAACGGCGCTGCGCCGCGCTCGCGCCGGTCGTCAGGCTGGCATAGATCGGCGCGCACCCCGGCGGATCGATCACGACGAACAGCGTGACAAAGGCAGAGATGAAAAGGTCGATCATGGCTGTTTCGGCGCCGCGACCTGGTCGTCGATTACGATTGCCATGTCCTTGCCATCCCACAGGCGGACCGTGACGCGGCGCGACTTGTCGGCACGAACGGTCGATGTCCAGCTGAGCGTCTGGTCGGCTGCCAGGCCGACCGCCATATAATCGCCCTCGCCGCCCGCTTCGATTGGCACCGCGGGACGCGATCCGCACACCGCCTGTTTCGATTCGATAAACTCGGGCGCTTCGCGGGGTGCCCCGAGCGCATCGCCATGATCGAGAACCCAACTGAGCTTGCCCTTCATCGGATCGCGCTGCCAGACCGTGGTGAAATAGCCGTTTTCCTGGCCCTTTTGCCACGCGCCGGTGGTGACGCCGATATTGCCGTCGCAGCTGACATAGACCGCATGGGGTTGCCACTTCACCGCTTCGACGGGGTCCTTTTGCGACGCCAGCCAGTCGCGCGCCTTCACCCGCTGCGGAACGAACATCACCGCGTCGGGATGCGCGGTTTCGCGAAACGCCGTCCATTGGCCCTTGTCCTGCGCCAGCCGCGCGAAACCGATTTCGGCGGCGACGAAGGCGCTGGGATTGGCCGCCAGCGGCCGGTTGCGGAACTCATCCCCCGGCCCCGCGCAGCCCGCAAGCATCGACAACCCAAGCGCGGCGATCAGCAGACGGCGCATCAAAAGCCCTCCGGATCGGCAAGACCCGCACGGCGATGTGCCGCGACGAGCGTGTTGCGGAGCAAGCAGGCAATGGTCATCGGGCCGACGCCGCCGGGAACCGGCGTGATCGCATCGGCGACCGATATCACGCTGTCATAATCGACATCGCCGACCAGCCGCCCCTTTGCAGCGCCCTCGACGGGCGGCAGGCGGTTGATGCCGACGTCGATCACGATCGCGCCAGGCTTGATCCAGTCGCCCTTGACCATTTCGGCGCGGCCCACGGCGGCGACGACGATATCCGCGCGGCGGACCAGATCGGGCAAATCCTTCGTCCGGCTGTGCGCCATGGTCACGGTCGCATTGGCGCCGAGCAACAACTGTCCCATCGGCTTGCCGACAAGGATCGATCGGCCGACGACAATCGCGTCCTTGCCCGACAGATCGCCGAGCCGGTCCTGCAACAGCAGCAAACAGCCATAGGGGGTGCAAGGCACCATGCCGGGGATGCCGAGCGCGAGGCGCCCCGCGCTGACCGGGGTGAGCCCGTCGACATCCTTGTCGGGGTCGATCGTCGCAACCGCGGCCTGTTCGTCGAGATGGCCGGGCAGCGGCAGCTGGAGCAGGATGCCGTCGACGGCATCGTCGGCGTTAAGCTGCGCCAGCAACGCTTCGACCTGGTCCTGCGTCGCGGTCGCGGGCAGGCGATGCTCGAAGCTTTCCATGCCCGCGGCGACGGTCGCCTTGCCCTTCGACCCGACATACACCGCACTCGCCGGATCGTCGCCGACGAGCACGACGGCGAGGCCGGGCGCCCTGTTCGCCGCGGCACGGAAGGCCGGAACCGCATCGGCGATCCGTGCGCGCAAGCCCGCGGCAAACGCCTTGCCGTCAATCACCTGCGCCGCGGTTTCAACCGTCATTTAGGCGAGCCCGTTGGCGTAGGCGAAGGTCACAAGGTATTTCATAACCGGACCTTGCAGGACCCAGATTATGACGATGACAAGCATCGGCGTCAGGTCGAGCCCGCCGAAATCCGGCATGATGCGCCGGAACGGGCGATAGAGCGGCTCCGTGATCCGTTCGAGCACATTCCACAGCTGCGCGACGAAATCATTGTGCGTGTTGATGACATTGAAGGCGATTAGCCACGATATCACCGCCTGCGCAATGATGATCCAGAGCGCGACCTGAAGGAGAATGGCGATGATACCTAGAAGCATCAGGAACAAGAATATTCTCCCAAAGTAAAAGTGGATTGTGTGCCTTTAGCGGTGAATGAGCGTGCCTGCACCCCTCGCGGTGAAAATTTCCAGCAGCATCGCGTGCGGGATGCGCCCGTCGAGGATGACCGCCGCCTCGACCCCCGCATCGACCGCCGCGACGCAGGTTTCGACCTTGGGGATCATGCCGCCGGTAATCGTCCCGTCCGATTTCAATTCGTCGATCGCCGGACGGTCGAGGTCGGTGAGCAAAGCCCCCGATTTGTCGAGCACGCCCGCAACGTCGGTGAGCAGGAAGAAACGCTTCGCACCCAGCGCGCCCGCGATCGCGCCCGCCATCGTGTCGGCGTTGATATTATAGGTCGCGCCATCGGCGCCCAGCGCAACCGGCGCGACGATCGGGATGAAATTGTCCTTCGTCAGATTGACCAGGATCGTCGGATCGACCGCGACCGGCTCACCCACAAAACCCAGGTCGACATGCCGCTCGATCCCCGAATTGGGGTCGGGCTGGGTGCGGCTGACCTTTTCGGCGAGCACAAGATTGGCGTCCTTGCCCGAAATGCCGACCGCGCGGCCGCCGAGCGCAGCGATCCAGCTGACGATTTCCTTGTTGATCTTGCCCGCCAGCACCATTTCGGCGACTTCGGCCGTTGCGGCGTCGGTGACGCGCAGCCCGCCGACAAAAGTCGATTCGATCCCGAGCTGTTTCAGCATCGCGCCGATCTGCGGCCCGCCGCCATGGACGACGACCGGGTTGATACCGACGGCTTTCAGCAGCACGACATCCTCAGCGAAGTCGCGCTGCGCCTCGGGATCGCCCATCGCATGACCGCCATATTTGATCACGAAGGTCTCGCCGGCGTAGCGCTGCAGATAGGGCAGCGCCTCGACGAGCGTTTCGGCCTTGGCGAGCAGGTCGGGCATTTTTGAAGGATCGGTCACGGACATCATCCGGCGTCCTTCGTATCGAGGCCGCGGCCGAGCGCCACCAGCCCGGTGATCACGAAGGGAATGACGAGCACCGACAGGGCGACCTTGGCAAGCATCTGCCCGCCCATCAGGTTGGCAATCGGGAACACGCCATAAAAGGCGATGGTGACGAACAGCAAGGTGTCGACGATCTGGCTCAAGGCGCTGGCGATCGCGCCGCGGATCGCCAGCCAGGTTGATCCTGTGCCCGCACCCCCCAATGTATTTTCGGCACGCCCGCGCAGCTTGCTGAAGATCGTGACGTTGAGGAATTGCGAGGTGCCATAAGCGACGATCCCTGCCGCCATCAGGCGCGGGCTCTGACCGAGCACGGTGTTGAAGGCTGAAAGCCGGTCGGCTTGCATTTCGGGTGACGCGGGCAGCGCGAGAACCAGCGCGGTGAGCATGATCGACAGGATCAGCGGCACGAAACCCCAGAGCACGAGCCGGTTCGCGGTCGATTGGCCGTGAAGTTCGGACACCGTACTCGACAGCGCGACGAGGATCAGGAACGGAAAGATCCCCGCCTCCACCGCCAGCCAGTCACCCAGAGCAACCTGTTTGTTCCCCAGCACCCCGGCGAGCACGACCATGCCGCCATAGATGATCGTGAAAAGGAACAGGGAGGGCGAGAGCGTGCGCGGCAGCGCCGCCGAAGTCGGTTCGGTCATGCCGCCCGATAGTCGGTTTTATCGGCGCTGGAAAGATGGGCGTGGCGCCGGCACTTGCCCCACCGCCAAAGCCCGCTAGACAAGGCGCAACAATTTGCGGGGGACGCACGAATTTATGGAAAGCCTGATTGGTCTGGTTGGAATTGTCGCGCTGCTCGCGATTGCCGTCCTGTTTTCGTCGAACCGCCGCTGGATCCGCCTGCGTGTCGTCATTCCCGCGTTCCTGCTTCAGGCCGGTTTTGCGCTGCTCGTGCTCGGCACCCCTTGGGGCCGTAACATCATTCAGGCGATGTCGAACGGCGTGTCGAACCTGCTTGGCTACGCCAAGGCGGGGACCGATTTCATCTTTGGCCCGCTCGCCTCGCCCGAAATGGGTGCGAGCAGTTTTGCCATCGCGGCGCTGCCGGTCATCGTCTTTTTCGCCTCGCTGATTTCGATTCTCTATTACCTCGGCATCATGCAGTTGGTGATCAAATGGGTTGGCGGCGCGATCCAGAAAATAACCGGCATCACCAAGGTCGAGAGCCTGGGCGCGGCGGCGAACATCTTTGTCGGCCAGTCCGAATCGCCGCTCGTCATTCGTCCCTATCTCGCCGGGCTGACCCCGCCGCAGCTGTTCACGATCATGACCGTCGGCATGGCCGGGGTCGCAGGGACCATATTGGGCGCCTATGCCAGCATGATCGGCGAACAATTGCTGCCCTATCTGCTCGCCGCCAGCTTCATGTCGGCGCCGGGTGGCATCTTGATGGCAAAAATCATGATGCCCGACGATCCCAAGGATCTGGGCATTGAGCCGGTGATAATGCCCGAGGCAAGCCATGACGAGGAAAAGCCCGCCAACATCCTGATGGCGGCGACGCAGGGTGCCCAGACCGGCGTCAAAATTGCCGTCGCGGTCGGGGCAATGGTCCTGTCGTTTGTGGCTTTGGTCGCATTGGCGAACGGGCTGCTCGGCGGACTGGGCGAGATTTTCGGCCAGGAAGGCTGGTCGTTCCAGCGCGCGCTCGGCGCTGCAATGGCTCCCTTGATGTGGCTTGTCGGCGTGCCTTGGGAAGAAAGCCGCATCGTCGGCGGGCTGTTTGGCACCAAGATCGTTCTCAACGAGTTCGTGGCCTTCATCGACCTCGGCGCGGCGCAGGGGCAATTGTCGCCGGCCTCGGTTGCCATCGGCACTTTTGCCCTATGCGGCTTCGCAAATTTCCTGTCGATCGCCATCCAGATTGCGGTGACCGGCGGGCTGGCCCCGAACCAGCGTCCGGTGATCGCCAAGCTGGGGCTGAAGGCATTGCTGGCGGGCAGCCTGTCGAACCTGATGTCGGCGGCCCTCGCGGGGCTGATGCTGGGCATCGCCCCGCCGCTCGCGGCGCCCCCGCCGCCGGTGCCCACCGTTGCGCCGGCCGTCGAAGCGCCCGCGCCCGCATCGCCGTCTGCGCAGCCTGTCCAGGCGCCCTGAGCGGCCGCCAGATCGGCTCCCGACCGGGTGGGGAAAATTTGCAAGCCGCCCGCGAATGACGTAACTTTGCAGATATAACGAATCCCGGGCCGCGTTTGCACAAGGGGAGGTTGTCATGAAATCTGTTTATCGTTGGTCGATCCTTGCCGCGGCGGCGTCGATGGGGGCGGGTTTCCTCGCCACATCGAACGCCCAGACCGTCGAAACCGAACGATTCCGCCCCGATCGCCCGCCCGAAGCCACCATTTATCGCGACGCCGGCTATCGCGGGCCGGCGGTGTTCATCGGCGAAGACAAGGCCAATCTGGGCCTCGCCTGGCCGGTCAATTCGATCCGTGTCGCCCAAGGACGCTGGCAGCTTTGCGAAAAGACGCGCTATCGCGGCAATTGCCGGACGGTCGATCGCGACACGCCGATGCTGAACAACGTCCTGCGCGGTCTGACGATCCAGTCGATCCGTCCGGTCGGGAACGGCGGCGGCTGGAACCCGAATCCGCCGGCCAACGATCAGGTCGCACGGGGCAATTTCGCCGAATTCCACACACAGCCGGCCGAGGGCAATTATCGCGTGCTGGCCTGCACCCGCGGTTCGGCGACGGCCAGTTGCGCGGCGCAGGCCGCCGACAATTGGTGCCGTTCGATCGGTTGGAACGGGTCGGCGCGCGAACATATGGAAACCGTCAGCGGGCGGGTCTATCTCGCCGACGTGCTGTGCGTCCGCTCCGGATATTGAGGAGACAGGCCATGATTGCGATGAAATTCGGTGTCGTCGGCGCTGCCGCGGCGCTGGCCCTGTCGGCTTGCGCCTCGGTCGGCGGGCCGGGCGTCAGTAGTTTTTATCAGTGCGATCGCGGCACGCGGCTGAAGGTCGATTTCGTGCGCGACCGCGCACTTGTCGGCGTGAACGGCATGCGCCAGGTCGCGATGCGGCAAACACCCGCGGCGAGCGGCGCCATCTATGAAAATGACCAAGGATGGCGGCTGCACACCAAGGGCAATGAGGCGATGTGGAACACCGCCGCACGCTCTGCCCCCGAAACCTGCCGTCAGGTCGCCGTTCCGCGCTGACCACAGCAAGCCCGGTCCGGCAGATCAGGGCCGGGCGGGCGCCTTGCAGCCGCGCTGGAGCCCGACGCCTTTCAGGAAGCCGCGGCGCACCGTGCCGGCATAGACCGCCAGCGCGTAGCGGCGGCGTTCGGCGTTCGCGCCGGTTACCTCGCCGATCAGGCCGCGGAACGGAATGACCGAACCCGCGATCGTTCCAGCGACGCGGCCCGCTGTTTCCTCGCGCTTTTTGGCACGGCTCTTGTCGACCTGTTCATTGACGTCGGGGCCGAGCACGGTGTCGAGTTCCTGCACTTCGCGGATGATCGCGGCGCATTTGCCGAGCCCGGCGAGCGAATAGGGCGCCTCCTGGACTTGCAGCAGCTTGGGCGGCACTTCCTTTCCGTCGAACGGCTCGGTCACCTTGTTCGCGGTATCCTCGACCGTCGAATCCTCGGGCGCGCCTTGCTGGGCCTGGGTAGGCATGGCAGCCGCCGAGCAAATGGCGGCGATGACGAAAAAAGCCTTGTTACGCATGGTCATATCGATCCCCTGAGTTCACATGGTTCCAACGCATCAAACGCCGTTCGGCTGCGTCGATGCCCGTCAAGCCTACCGCGTCGGCACCAGCGCCTCGCCGGTCCAGTCGTAGAATCCCCGCCCGGCCTTTTTGCCGACCCAGCCCGCATCGACATATTGGACGAGCAAGGGCGCCGGGCGAAACTTGGGATCGCCGGTGCCGCTGTAAAGCACACGGATGATTTCGAGACAGGTGTCGAGGCCGATGAAGTCTGCAAGCGTGATCGGCCCCATCGGGTGATTGAGCCCAAGACGGCAACCGGCATCGATGTCCTGCATCGTCGCGACGCCCTCGCCCAAGGCGAACACCGCTTCGTTGATCATCGGCATCAGCACGCGGTTGACGATGAACCCCGGCGCGTCGTTGGCGTGGACGATTTCCTTGCCGAGCCCGCGGCCATAGGATTCGACCTTGGCGAGCGTGTCGTCGCTGGTCGCGAGGCCGCGGATCAGTTCGATCAGCCCCATGACCGGCACCGGGTTGAAGAAATGGACGCCGATGAAACGCGCCGGATCGGGCGCGGCCTGGGCAAGCCGGGTGATCGGGATCGAGCTGGTGTTGCTGGCGAGGATCGCGGTCGCCGACAGATGCTGCCCGACGCTGGCAAAGATCGCGCGCTTGATCTCTTCCCGCTCGGTCGCTGCCTCGACCACCAGGTCGGCGGGCGCAAATGCGGCGTGATCGGCGACAGCCGTGATCCGGCCAAGCAAAGCGTCGGCATCGTCCTGGCCGATCTTTTCCTTTGCCACCAGGCGTCCGAGCGCCTTGGCGATGCTGGCCTTACCCGCTTCGGCGCGCGCAAGGTCGATGTCGGACAGCAGCACGTCGTGGCCCGCGCCTGCCGATACCTGCGCAATGCCCGCGCCCATTTGCCCCGCCCCGATGACGCCGACGATCATAAATTGCCCTTTCGCTGAAAACCCGTGGCTGTGGCCCTAGGCCCTGGGCTTCCGCCGTCAAGAGCCGTGCGCGGCGCCGGCGCAGGTCAGGGCGCGGAGCGAAAGGGCGTCGCCTCGGCAAGGATCAGCGCGAAAGCGGGGTCGGCGTCATCCCATGTTGCAATGGGCGTCCAGCCCGATGCGCGAAGCAACAAATTGGCGTCGCGCGGACCATATTTATGGCTGTTCTCGCTATGGATCGTTTCGCCGGCAGCCATATGATAGGCTCGGCCATCGACCGTGAAATCCATGTCGCACGCCGCCACCAGATGCATTTCGATGCGCGCATGAACCTCGTCCCAGACCGCGCGATGGGCGAAATTCTCGACCGCGATATCGCCGCCCAATTCACGATTGATGCGTTCGAGCAGGTTGAGGTTGAACGCCGCGGTCACGCCTGCGGGGTCGTCATAGGCCAGTTCGAGCGTCGCGACATCCTTGATCCGGTCGATGCCGATCAGCAGGAGCGACCCTTCGCCGAGTGCACAGCGCCAGTTGCGGAGCAGGTCGATCGCGGTGCGCGCCACCATATTGCCGATCGTGCTGCCCGGAAAAAAACCGAGCTTCGGCTGATCGACGATTTCGCGCGGCAATTCGACGCGCTGGGTAAAGTCGGCCTCGACCGGGTAGATCGGAAGTCCCGGAAAACGCCGGGCGAGCGCCAGCGCGCTGTCGCGCAGGAAATCCCCCGAAATATCGACCGGGACATAAGCGGCGGGCGCAATCGCGTCCAGCAGCAGTGGGGTCTTCGTCGAGCTGCCCGATCCCAGTTCGATCAACGCACGCCCCGCCCCGATCGCCGACGCCATGGCGGCGGCGTGGCGGGCCAGCAGGTCGGTTTCGCTGCGCGTCGGATAATATTCGGGGAGGGCCGTGATATCCTCGAACAAGGCAGAACCCGTCGCATCGTAGAACCAGCGTGCCGGAAACGCCTTTTGCTGCTGGGCCAGCCCTGCATGAACATCGGCACGAAATGCGATGTCGACCCCCGCCGCATCGGCGTCGATCTGCCGAAGTTGACGCACTACGCCCATGTTAAAGATCCTTCGCGAGCCGCACGCCGGTGAATTGCCAGCGTTGGTGGGGGTAAAAGAAATTGCGATAAGAGGCGCGCATATGGCCGCGCGGCGTCGCGCAGCTGCCGCCGCGGAGCACGAACTGGCCGCTCATGAACTTCCCATTATATTCGCCGACCGCGCCCGGCGCGGCGCGAAAGCCCGGATAGGGACGATAGGCGCTGCCGGTCCATTCCCACACGCTGCCGAACATCTGTTGCAGAACCGCGTCATCGGCCACCGCCGCCGGATGCACCGGCCCCGCGGCATCGAGTTGCTGGCCGCCATGCGGGTCGAAGGCCGCCGCCGCCGCTTCCCATTCAAACTCGGTCGGCAGACGGGCGCCCGCCCAACTGGCGAAGGCATCGGCCTCATAGAAACTCACATGCGTGACTGGTGCGGCTGGGTCGATCGCCTGCCAACCCGACAGCGTGAACTGGCGGTCGTCATCCCAATAGGCGGGGGCGTCGACCGCCTCGCCCTGCACCCACGCCCAGCCGTCGCTGAGCCACAACGAGGGGGTGCGATAGCCGCCATCGGCGATGAATTCCTGCCATTCGCCGTTGCTGACCGGGCGACTGGCGAGCGCGTGCGGCGCCAGCAACGCCGCGTGGCGCGGGCCTTCGCAGTCGAAGGCGAAGCCATCGTCGCGGTGGCCGACCGGCACGACGCCTTCGCCCCCCTTGATCCATTTCATGGCGGAAAACTGCGCAACTTCACTCGCGATCGGCGGTTCCCACACCGCCGGGCCAAGCGGATTTTGCGCGAAGAGATGCTTAAGGTCGGTCAGCAGAAGTTCCTGATGCTGCTGCTCGTGCTGGATGCCGAGTTCGACCAGCTTGTGTGCCGCGGGCGGCAGCGCAGGCAGCGCGGCGCACAGCGCCGCATCGACATGCGCGCGCCAAATGCGGATTTCATCGAGCGCAGGGCGCGTCAGCAGGCCGCGGCGCGGCCGCGCGTGGCGCGGCCCTTCCGCTTCATAATAGCTGTTGAAAAGAAAGGGATAGCGTTCGTCGAACAGGCAATAGCCCGCAACATGGTCGCGCAGGATGAAGATTTCAAAAAACCATGTCGTATGCGCGAGATGCCATTTGGCGGGCGACGCGTCGGCCATCGACTGGGCACTGGCGTCGGCATCGGACAGCGGTGCCACCAGATCGAGCGATAATTGCCGCGTCGCGGCGAAACGCGATGCCAGCGATTCAAGCGGATCGGAGCGATTCTGGGCGTCGGTGCGGCTAGCCATGATGAGACAATTCCCCGGGGTGCGATTCGGTTTCGCTGCGTCCCAGATTATGGTTACGCCGCGATGGAAAGTCTAGAACATTTGGAGAACAAGTGCCGGTCGGACGGAATCCGGGGCGATGTTGGCGTTAGCGCGTTGCGCCGGGTTTCCACAGGACATCGCCGCCCGCCGGGGCGTTGAGGTGCCGCGTGAGCACGAAAAGATGGTCCGACAGGCGGTTGAGATAAGCCAGCGCGAGCGGGTTGAGGTCGCGCGTCGCACCCGCCGCCACGGCGGCGCGTTCGGCGCGGCGCGCGACCGCGCGCGCGAGGTGCAGCCGCGCCGCAGCTTCGGTGCCGCCGGGCAGGATGAAGCTTTTGAGCGCCCCCAGCGCGCCGTTCATCGCGTCAATCTCGTCCTCCAGCCGCGCAATCTGGCTTGGCACGATGCGCAGCGCCATGTCGTGCGGGCCGAAGCCGAACTGAATGTCGGGCGGGGTCGCAAGGTCGGCGCCGAGGTCGAACATCTCGTTCTGGATGCGCGCGAGCATGGCGGCGGCGTCGCTCGCCGGATCGAGCGCGGCGGCGGCGATGCCGATCGCACTGTTCGCTTCGTCGACGTCGCCGATTGCCGCCATCAGCGCGTCCGATTTGGCGATGCGCGATCCATCGACCAGCCCCGTGGTGCCGTCGTCGCCGGTGCGCGTGTAGATCTTGTTCAGCTTGACCATCGCGGGCGGTGCTTATTTGCCGGCGGCGAACAGACCGATCAGCACGAGCAGGATGATGGTGATCGCCTGCCACTTCACGCGCGACATCATCATCCTGTTCTGCATCACCTGATTCTCGTGCGCGGTGCCCTCAACCTGCGCCTTGTGCCCTTGCGAGAAATAGAAGAGTCCGCGCGCAAGCGAGAAGAGGACGAAGCCGGCGGCGATCACGACGCCAAGGATGAGCAGGATTTCCATGACCCCTATCTAGGGATTTTGCAGGAAATAGCCAGCAGGAAGCCGTCCCGCAGCCAAATCGGCGGCGAGCGCCCGCCCGTCGATCCCGGCCGCACGGAGCGAGGCGAGCGACGCCGCCGCATCGCGCTTTGCGAGCCGCTTTCCGTCGCGGCCGCAGACGAGCGCGTGGTGGCGATACAGCGGGGTCGGCAGGTCCAGCAGCGCCTGGAGCAGCCGGTGAACGTCGGTCGATGCGATCAGGTCCGCGCCGCGGATGACATGGCTTACCCCCATGTCGGCGTCGTCGAGCGTGCTCGCGAGATGATAGCTCGCCGGCGCATCCTTGCGCGCGAGGACAATATCGCCGTGGGCGAGCGGATCGGCGACGCGTACGCCCTGTCCGGCCTCTTCCCATCGCAGCGCGCCCGTGCGGCCCACCGCGCGGGCGACGTCAAGGCGCCAGCAATGCGCTTCGCCGGCCATCCGGCGCGCGCGCGTCGTCTCCGGCAGATTTCGGCAGGTGCCGGGATAAAGGGCGCCGGAAGGACCATGCGGGGCCGAAAGGCTCGCCGCGATGTCGGCGCGCGTGCAGAAGCAAGGATAGACGAGGCCGTGGGCGCGCAGCCTGTCCAGCGCCGCGGCATAATCGCCGAGCCGCGACGACTGGCGCACCGGGTCGCCGTCCCAGTCGAGCCCGAGCCAGGCGAGATCGGCGAGCGAAGCATCCACAAACCCCTCCCGCGAGCGACTGCCGTCGATATCGTCGATGCGGATCAGGAAACACCCGCCCGCCCGGCGCGCCGCGTCATGCGCCAGAACCGCGCTATAGGCGTGGCCGAGGTGCAACTCGCCGGTCGGACTCGGAGCGAAACGGGTCAGCATCGTCATGGCAATGAATCCATATGCGGTGGCGAGTCAAAGGCAATCATTCCATATCTTGCGGGCATAAGCCCCCTTGACGTCAGAATCTGATGCGGCATGTAATGATGGTGTCATGCAGGAACGGCAGTGGCGCGCCATCCCGCGATCAAAGGGGGCAGCGTTACCAAGCCATGTTCCATCCCGATCTTGCCCGGCATCCCGATAGCTGTCCGGCCCTCGTCCTCAACGCAGACTATACGCCGCTGAGCTATTACCCCTTGAGCCTCTGGCCCTGGCAGACTGCGGTGAAGGCCGTATTCCTCGACCGCGTCACCATCGTCGAAAATTACGAGCGCGAGATTCATTCGCCGACGCGGACGATGCCGATCCCGAGCGTCATTGCGCTCCGCCAATATGTGAAGCCGTCGGAGCATCCGGCGTTCACGCGCTTCAACCTGTTCCTGCGCGACCGTTTCGCGTGCCAATATTGCGGGTCGGGCAAGGATTTGACCTTCGACCATGTCGTGCCGCGGCGGCTTGGCGGGCGAACGACGTGGGAAAATGTCGCAACCGCCTGCGCCCCGTGCAACCTGAAGAAGGGCGGCCGCACGCCGCAACAGGCGCATATGCCGCTCTATCGCCAGCCGTGGCGCCCGACGAGTTGGCAGTTGCAGGACAATGGCCGGGCGTTTCCGCCAAATTATCTGCATACGAGCTGGATCGACTGGCTCTATTGGGATGTCGAACTCGAAGGCTGATAGTGGCACAACGGGCGCGACAGCATGGGTTCACCTCGATGGCATTAGGCGCGCGCCAACCATCGAAAAAGGAGACACATCATGGTTCGCATCACCCGCATCCTCGCCGTCGGCATGGCCGCCGCGCCGGTGCTCGCCGCCTGCGCGACCACGCCAGCCGAGCAGCCCGTGTCGGTCACCGGCAGCATCGCCTATCGCGAGCGCATCGCGTTGCCGCCGACGGCGCAGGTCGAAATCACGCTTGCCGACGTCAGCCTGATGGATGCGCCGTCGAAAACGATCGCGCGGCAATCCTTTACCGCCGACGGGCGGCAGGTGCCTTTTGCGTTCACGATGACGGTCGACCAACGCCCGCTCGACCCGCGCCACAGCTATGCGGTTTCGGCGCGGATCACCGATGCGGCGGGCAATCTGATGTTCATCACCGACACGCGCAACTCTGTTGCGTTCGACGGTCGGCGCACGATCGATATGGGCATGCTGACCCTCGTCAAGACGAACTGAAATAAGCCGCGCATAGCTATGCGCGGCTTGACCCTGCACCTTCGCAGGTGCAGCAAGCTGGGCCCATGGGCCCGCCTATCCAGATCTCGCAAAATCCCGACATCCGCTATCTGGGGCGGATTCTCGGTGACGTCATTCGCGCTTATGGCGGCGACAAATTGTTCCGCCAGACCGAATATATCCGCTCGTCGAGCGTCGACCGGCACCGCGGCATCGCGGGGGCCGAGGCGATCGATCCGGGGCTCGATGCGCTGAGCCTCGACGACACGATCGCCTTCGTGCGCGGTTTCATGCTGTTCTCGATGCTCGCCAACCTGGCCGAAGATCGGCAGGGCGTGGCGGCCGAGCCCGAAGCGACGGTTGCGGCGGCAATCGAGAAGCTGAAGGGCGACGGGATCGATAGCGACGCCATCGCGGCGCTGCTCGGCGCCTCGCTCGTTGCGCCGGTGCTGACGGCACACCCGACCGAGGTGCGGCGCAAGTCGATGCTCGACCACAAGAACCGCATCGCCGAGCTGATGCTGCTGCGCGACAGCGGCGCCGACGAAACGCCCGAAGGCGATGTCGTCGAGGATGCGATCCGGCGGCAGATCGTCCTGCTGTGGCAAACGCGCCCGCTGCGCACCGAAAAACTGTTCGTCGCCGACGAGATCGACAATGCGCTGACCTATCTGCGCGACGTTTTCCTGCCCGTGGTGCCCAAGCTTTATGCCCGCTGGGAAGCCGAGCTGGGACAGCGCCCGGCGAGTTTCCTGCGCGTCGGCAGCTGGATCGGCGGCGACCGCGACGGCAACCCCTTCGTCACCGCCGAAACCATGCAAATGGCGACCGCGCGCAACGCCGCCGCGGTGCTGGGCCATTATATCGACGGGGTTCACCACCTCGGCGCCGAACTGTCGGTGTCGGCGAGCCTTGCCGCGGTGCCCGATGCGGTCGAGGCGCTGGCCGAGGCAAGCGGCGACGCCGCGCCGAGCCGCCGCGACGAACCCTATCGCCGGGCGCTGTCGGGCATCTATGCGCGGCTGTGCGGGACCTATCGGCAGATCGTCGGCAAAGCGCCGCCGCGCCCGTCGGCGCTGACCGGCACACCCTATGACACGCCGGCCGATTTTCGCCGCGACCTTGTCACCATCGCAAACGGCCTGTCGGCGAACAGCCAGGGACAGTTCGGCGGGATCGGCGCGCTCGGGCGGCTGATCCGCGCGGTCGAGGTGTTCGGGTTTCACCTTGCGACACTCGACATGCGGCAGAACAGTGCGGTGCACGAACGCGTGCTCGCCGAACTGCTCAGCGTTTCGGGCGTGTGCCCCGACTATCTGGCACTGGATGAGGAGGCGCGCGTTGCGCTGCTCACCGCCGAACTGGCGAGCGACCGGCCGCTTGCCGCGCCGTGGCACCAGTGGAGCGACGAGACCGCGGGCGAACTCGCGATCGTCCACGCCGCCGCCGATGTGCGGACGCGGCTGGGCCATGACGCGATCTGCCAGTGGATCATCAGCATGGCGCAAGAGTTGTCCGACCTGCTCGAAGTCCATGTCCTCGCACGCGAAGCCGGGCTGTGGCGCAGCGGCGATGCGGCGGGGAAATCGAACCTGATGGTCGTGCCGCTGTTCGAGACGATCGCCGACCTCGATCGCGCGCCGATGATCATGGCGCGCTATTTCGCGATGCCCGAAATCGGCCCGCAGATCGGCCAGCGCGGGCATCAGGAAGTGATGATCGGCTATTCCGACTCCAACAAGGATGGCGGGTATCTTACCTCGACCTGGGGACTCCACCAGGCGTCGCAGGCGCTGACCCCCGTGTTCGAGGAGGCCGACACGGCGATGCAATTGTTCCACGGCCGCGGCGGCGCGGTGGGGCGCGGCGGCGGCAGCGCCTTTGCCGCGATCCGCGCCCAGCCCGCGGGCACGGTGCAAGGGCGCATCCGCATCACCGAACAGGGCGAAGTGATTGCGGCCAAATATGGCACCGCGGCGAGCGCGGCGACGAACCTGGAGGCCATGGTGTCGGCGAGCCTGCTCGCGAGCCTTGAGCCCGAAGCGTTGAGCGATGCCGACGCGGCGCGCTTTACCGCCGCCATGGACCAATTGTCGGGCGATGCCTTCGCGGCCTATCGCGGCCTGGTGTACGACACCCCGGCGTTCAAGGATTTCTTCCGCGCGATGACCCCGATCGCCGAAATCGCGACGCTGAAGATCGGGTCGCGGCCGTCGAGCCGCACCAAATCGAGCGCGATCGAGGATCTGCGCGCGATCCCCTGGGTGTTCAGCTGGGCGCAGGCGCGCGCGATGCTGCCTGGCTGGTATGGCACCGGCGAAGGTTTTGCCGCGTTCGAGGACAAGGCGCTGCTGGCCGACATGGCGGCGAGCTGGCCCTTTTTTGCGGCATTGCTCGGCAATATGGAAATGGTGCTGGCGAAATCGGACATGGGAATCGCCGCGCGCTACGCCGAGCTTGCCGCGCATGTCGACGGCCATGACACGATTTTTGGTCGCATCCGCGACGGATGGAACCGCGCGCATGACGGATTGCTCGACATCACCGGGCAGACGCGGCTGCTGGAAAAGAACCCGGCGCTCGAGGCGTCGATCCGCCTGCGCCTGCCCTATATCGAGCCGCTCAACCTGCTCCAGATCGAGCTGATGAAGCGGCACCGGGCGGGCGAGACCGACCCGCGCATCGCCGAGGGCATCCAGCTGACGATCAACGCGATCGCGACCGCGCTCAGGAACAGCGGGTAAGGGCTTCCCGCCCCCTTGATGGGGGAAGGATACGAAGCCTTGCGCCTTTGGCGCCAGGCAGAGTTGGATGGGGATGAGGGTGCGTCCTTGCACCCACCATTTCAGGGCGAGAGCGCACCCCCACCGCTGCGACTAGGAAGCAAGCTTCCAAGTCTCGCTGCCTCCCCCATCAAGGGGGAGGATGGGCTGCCCCTCAGACCTTCGTGATCACCACTTCGCCCTTGGCGTTCGCGCCGTCGGGGCCGAAGTTTATGCGAAAATCGGCGCCGTCCTTGTCCTTGCCCGCAAGCGTATCGCCGCTGCGCGTAACCTTGACGCCCTTTTTGGCAAATTCGCCCGCCATCCAGTCGGCCGCGACTTTGGGCGCGGCCGGGGACGTAAAGCCGAGTTTGACCGTCGCCTTGTCGATGCCATTCTTGTCGCTGGCATCCACGTCGACCTTGGTGACTTTGCTGCCGGGATAAAGTTTCACCCCGTCGATGTCGAAATCGCTCTCGATATCGAGATCGACGAAATCGGGAATGTCGATGTCGATCGCGGCGCCGTCGCCGCCGATCTTGATCTTGCCGCCATCCTGATCGGCCTTGATCCGGATACCGCCGCCGTCGCCTTCGGCGTTGATCGACACTTCGGTCGCTTCGCCGGTCTTCTTTTCCTCCGACCCGCAAGCGGCGAGGAGCATCATCGGCGGGATCAGGAAAGCGAGGCGCATGGGAAATCTCCTTGGTGCATTAGTTATATAATACACCTTGGAGATGGGTGAGTCAATTTCCCTGTATCGTCATGCCGGACTTGATCCGGCACCCATTCCGCCAGCGCGGCTGTGGACCCCGGATCAAGTCGAACGAGCCACATGTCTCGTTCGAGGGTGACGATGAGAGAGAAGTTAGTGTTACGCGTCGATGCTGGTCCGCACGTCCCCATGCACCAGCCCGCCGTCGACGGTGATCGTGTCGCCGACGACATAGTCGCCCGCTTTCGACGCAAGGAAGATCGCGGCGCCGGCCATATCCTCGGGCACGCCGATGCGCTTCACCGGGATGCTCTTTGCCACCGCGTCGCCATGGTCGCGCGCGGCCTTGTTCATGTCCGACTGGAAGGCGCCCGGCGCGATCGCGGTGACGAGGATATGATCGGTGACGAGCCGCGCGGCGAGGCGCTTGGTCAAATAGAGGATCGCGGCCTTCGACGCATGATAGCTGTAGGTTTCCCATGGGTTGAGGCGCTGGCCGTCGATCGAGCCGATGTTGATAACCTTCGCGGGCCGTTCGTGCGTCCCGCCCGCCTTGAGCAGCCCGTGCAGCGCCTGCGTCAGGAAGAAGGGCGATTTGACGTTGATGTCCATCACCTTGTCCCAGCCTGCCTCGGGAAACCCCTCGAAGGGTTCGCCCCAAGCGGCGCCGGCGTTGTTGACGAGGATGTCGAGGCGTTCTTCGCGCGCTTCGAGTTCCTTGGCGAGCGCGCGGCAGCCCTCGACGGTCGACAGGTCGACGGGAAGGCCGATGACCTTGCCGGGGTAGCGCGTCTCGAAATCGGCGACGGCTTCTTCGATCTGCTGCGTCTTGCGCGCCGAGATATAGACACGCGCGGCGCCCGCGGCGAGATAGCCCTCGACGATCATCTTGCCGATGCCGCGCGATCCGCCGGTGACGAGTGCGATGCGGCCGTCGAGGCCGAACATGTCTTGGAGGTTCATGGCGTTATCCTTTCTAAGCCCCTCCCCTTCAGGGGAGGGGTTGGGGGTGGGGGCCCGCGGCGTAGCGCAAGGCCTCTGGCCCCCACCCGCTGCGACTAAGCCAGCAAGCTGGCAAGTCTCGCTGCCCTCCCCTGAAGGGGAGGGCGTAACCAGATCAATAGCCGTTCATTCGCGCAACCTGGTCGATGTGATAATGCACATCGCCCATATATTCCGCCAAGGCGCGGTCGCGTTTCATATAGAGGCCGATGTCATATTCGTCGGTCATGCCGATGCCGCCGTGCATCTGGACGCCCTCACGCACCGCGAGGTTCGCGGCGCGGCCGGCCTTCGCCTTGGCGACCGAGACCATTAACTTCGCGCCCTCGTTGCCCTCGTCCAAGAGCAGCTGCGCCTTCATCACGGTGGCGCGCGCGACTTCCATTTCGCCATAGAGATGCGCGGCGCGGTGCTGGAGGCCCTGGAACTCGCCGATCAGCTTGCCGAACTGCTTGCGTTCCTTGAGGTAATTGACCGTCATGTCCATCGCGCCCTGCCCGACGCCGACCATTTCGGCGGCGGCGCCGGTGCGGGTGGCGGCGAGCAGCGCATCGAGGATGTCGCCGCCAGCATCGACTTCGCCGATCACCGCGTCGGCATCGACTTCGACGCCGTCAAGGGTGACATGGCTCGCGAGGCTCGAGTCCACCAAGCGGCGCGGGTCGGCGGTGACGCCCGTGGCATCCTTCGGCACCGCGAACAGGGTGATGCCGCCGTCGGTCTTGGCCGCGACGATGCTCATGTCGGCGACATGGCCGTGGAGGACGAAGCTCTTCTTGCCGTCCAGACGAAACCCGTTGCCGGCGCGCGTCGCCGTCGTCGCGATGCGGTCGGGGCGGTGCTTCGCGCCTTCGTCGATCGCGAGCGCGACGATTGCCTCGCCGCTCGCAATGGCCGGAAGCCAGCGCCCCGCCTGTGTGCCGCCCGCCTTTGCCAGCGCGGCGACCGCGCCGACGCCGGTCGACAGGAAGGGCGACGGGGTCAGATTGCGGCCGATTTCCTCGAGCACGATGCCCGCCTCCATATGCCCCATGCCGAGCCCGCCGTGGGCTTCGGGAACGAGCATTCCGGGCAGGCCCATTTCGGTGAATTGCGCCCAAAGGTCGCGCGAGAATCCGGTCGCGTCGGCGCTGTCGCGCAGCTTGCGCAGGTGCGACACCGGTGCCTGTTCGGCGACGAAGGGCGCCACGCTGTCCTTGAGCATCGCCTGGTCGTCATTGTGGTACAAAGGCATGGGTCAGGCTCCGGGCAGGTCGAGGATACGCTTGGCGATGACGTTGAGCATGACTTCGCTCGTTCCGCCTTCGATCGAATTGGCCTTGGTGCGCAGCCAGCCGCGCGCCCTTGCGCCGCCCTTCGTCTCTTCGCTGTCCCATTCGAGCGCTTCGCTGCCGCCGCCCGACATGACGAGTTCGTGGCGGCGCTTGTTGAGCTCGGTCCCGACATATTTCATCATGTTCGAGCTGGCCGGATGCGCGCGGCCGGTCTTCCACATGTCCATGAAGCGTTCGCCCATCGCGCGATAGGCAAAGACGTCGACGTCAAACGCCGCCATTTCGGCGCGCAGGATCGGATCGTCGAGCTCGCCGGCTTCATTCTTGCCGAACGCCTTGGCGAAAGCGCCGCCGATGCTGACCATGTCGCCGCCGGCCCCGCCGCCCGAGATCATCTCGCGTTCGTGACCGAGCAGATATTTGGCGACGTCCCAGCCGCGGTTGATCTCGCCGACGAACTGCGTCTTCGGCACTTCGACATCGTCGAAGAAGGTTTCGCAGAAAGGGCTGTTGCCGCTGATCAGCAGGATCGGCTTGGTGGTGACGCCCTTGCTCTCCATGTCGAAGAGCATGAAGGTGATGCCCTGATATTTGTTCGCCTTGTCGGTGCGGACCAGACAGAAAATCCAGTCGGCCTTGTCGGCATAGCTGGTCCAGATCTTCGATCCGTTGACGACCCAGTGATCGCCCTTGTCCTCGCCGAAGGTTTGCAAGCTGACGAGGTCGCTGCCCGAACCGGGTTCCGAATAGCCCTGGCACCAGCGGATTTCGCCGCGCGCGATCGGGTTCAGATAATGGACCTTCTGTTCCTCGGTGCCGAATTGCAGCAGCGCGGGGCCGAGCATCCAGATGCCGAAGCTGTCCAGCGGCGAGCGCGCCTTGATGCGCTTCATTTCCTGTTTGAGGATCTTGGTCTGTTCGGGGGTCAGCCCGGCGCCGCCATAGGCTTTGGGCCAATCGGGCACCGTGTAACCCTTGGACACACAGGCATCGAGCCACTGTTTCTGGGCATCATTCTTGAATTTGAATTTGCGCCCGCCCCAGCAGACGTCATCCTCGTCGCGGATCGGCTCACGCATTTCGGGGGGACAATTGGCTTCCAGCCATTCGCGCACCTCGGTGCGGAAAGCGTCCAGTTCGCTCATCCTTTTGGCTCCTCTTCTCGCACAAACCTACGTCCGCTTCGCTGCTTTACGCAAGCGTCAACTTGGAGGGGCGCACCTGCCGTTACGGCGCCGTAGCGTCGGTCAGGCCGCCGTTGACGCGCCCCCTTTGGCGCCTAAGCTAAGTGGCAAAAGAAAACGGGAGAATGGGTCATGCGATTCGCAGGCAAGATTGCCGTCGTCACCGGCGCGGCATCGGGTATCGGCAAGGCAGCGGTTTTGAAACTGGCGGGCGAAGGCGCGCATGTCTTCGCCGCCGACATCGACGAGGCAGGTGGGCGCGCACTCGCCGAACAGTCGAACGGCAAGATCGACTTCATCCGCTGCGACGTCACGAAACCGTCGGACATCGAAGCGCTGATGAATGCTGCGGCCGCAAAAGCGGGCGGGATCGATATCGTGTTCAACAATGCCGCCGCGGGCGGCGACCGCGCGCCGATCGACGAGATCACGCCCGAGGGCTGGGACCGCACGATGGACCTTGTCCTGAAGTCTGTTGCGATGGGCATCCGCTATGCCGCACCGCATATGAAGGGCCGCCCCTCCACGAAAAATGGGGGCGCGTCGATCGTCAACACCGCGAGCGTCGCGGCCTTGGGCGCGGGCTATTCGCCGATCGCCTATGCCGTCGCCAAGGCGGGGGTACTGCACCTCAGCAAGGTCGCGGCAACCGATCTGGCGCAATATGGCATCCGCGTGAACGCCATCTGCCCCGGCTTCATCAACACCAATATCTTCACCGCCTCGCTCGAGGTGCCGGGCGAGCTGAAGACGCAGGCGAATGAAGTGATTGCGCAAATGAGCGCCAATGCGCAGCCCGTCGCGCGCGGCGGCCAGCCGGACGATATCGCGAATGCCGTCGCTTATCTGGCGAGCGAGGAATCGAGCTTCATGACCGGCACCCACCTGCTCGTCGACGGCGGGCTGACGATCGGGCAGCGCCACGCATGGGACAAGGAAACCCCCGGCATGTTCGACGCCCTGCTGGCGATGGAGGAAGCGGCGAAAGCCGGAGCCTCCGCGTGAGCGCGGCGACAGTCGCGGTTCCGCGCCCCGAGCGCCTGCCCGTCTGGCTGAAGGCCACCCACGGGCTGGGCAGCATCGCTTACGGCGTCAAGGATAACGGGTTTTCGACCTTCCTGCTGCTCTTCTACAACCAGGTGATCGGGCTCGACGCGGGCATCGTCGGCGCCGCGATCATGGTCGCGCTGATCGCCGACGCCTTCGTCGATCCGGTGATCGGCGAACTCACAGACCGCACCCGCAGCCGCTGGGGGCGCCGCCTGCCCTGGCTCTATCTCGCTCCCGTCCCGCTCGCAATTGCATGGATGTTGCTGTGGAGCCCGCCCGCGATGAGCGACACTATGACGGTTGCGTGGCTGATCGGCTTTGCGATCATCGTCCGGTCGCTGGTGTCATGCTGCGAAGTGCCATCGGTCGCGATCGTCCCCGAACTGACCGGCGATTATGACGAGCGCACGGCGGTAATGCGCTATCGCTTCCTGTTCGGCTGGGGCGGTGGGCTGCTCATCCTGTTGCTCGCCTATGGGGTTTTCTTCGGCGGCGCCAAGGGTCTTGTCGATCCCGCGGGCTATTTCCCCTATGCGCTCGCCGGGGCGCTGATGATGGCCGGCGCGGTGCTCGTTTCGGCAGCGGGGCAGCATAAACGCATCGCGGTGTCGAACGTCGCCGATGTGAAGCCCAAAACAACGTTGCGGCAGGTGCTCGGCGAGATGCGCGACACGCTGTCGAACCGCGCCTTCCTGTGGCTGATATTTGCGGCGCTGTTCGGCTTTATCAATCAGGGCATCACCTTTTCGATGAACAATTATCTGCTCGGCTTTTTCTGGCAGTTCACGCAGGGCGAGATGGTCGCCTATGTCTTCCTGCTGTTCGCCTCGATGATCGCGGCCTTCGTGCTCGTCGCGCCGCTCTCGGCAAGGCTTGGCAAACGCGACGGGGCGATTTTTGCGGGGGCGATCGCGCTGCTCGTCAACAGCGGCATCTATTTCGCGTGGATCCAGGGCATCTTTCCCGGCCTGCCCGGCAAGCCCAGCGTCGCGACGATGTTCGCGCTGGTGTTCGTGTCGAACAGCTTCTCCATCATCCTGATGATCTTGTCGTCGTCGATGATGGCCGACGTTGTCGAGGCGTCGCAGAGCGAGACGGGACGTCGCTCCGAAGGACTTTTCTTCGCGGGCTATTTCTTCATGCAGAAATGCGCCACTGGCATCGGGATTTTCGTCGCCGGACTGATCCTGTCCTTCGCGGCCTTTCCGGCGAATGCGAAGCCGGGCGAGGTCGGCAGCGACGTGCTCGGCAATCTTGCACTCGGCTATGCGCTCGCGGTGCTGATCATCGGGACGTTGGGGTTGATCGTGATGCGGCGCTTTCCGATTTCGCGCGCCGACCATGAGGCGCGGCTGGCGTTGCTCGGCGATGCCGCGCGCGCCGAACCCGACGCGAGCGGGGTGCATCCGTAACGATCATGTCGCCAATCGGCGGGATGATGTAATTTTCGGACCGCGGGACTTGGCAAGGCCAGCGAATCGGTCCAAGGGTTTACGTAAACGTAAAGGGAAAGGAAGCGCAGATGGACTTCGATCTTACCGACCGGCAGGTCTATTGGCGCGACCGGGTGCGCGACTTCATCGAGCGCAAGGTTCGCCCCGCCGTCCCGACCTATAATGAGCAGGACAAGGCCGGCGATCGCTGGAAGGTGATCCAGATCGTCGAGGATCTGAAGGCCGAGGCGAAAGAGGCCGGCATCTGGAACCTGTTCATGCCGCCGAAGTCGGCCGCGCACCATCATGTCGACGAGACGTTCGAGTTTGAGGGCCCCGGCCTTACCAACCTCGAATATGCGCTGTGCGCCGAAGAAATGGGCCGCGTCGGTTTCGCGAGCGAAGTGTTCAACTGCTCGGCGCCCGACACCGGCAATATGGAGGTGTTCCACCGCTACGGGACGCGCGCGCAGAAAGAGAAATATCTCGGCCGCCTGATGAACGGCGAGATTCGTTCCGCCTTCCTGATGACCGAGCCGCGCGTCGCCTCGTCCGACGCGACGAACATCGAAACGCGCATCGAGCGCGACGGCAGTGATTATGTCATCAACGGCACCAAATGGTGGTCGTCGGGCGCGGGCGATCCGCGCTGCGAGGTCGCGATCGTGATGGGCAAGACCGATTTTGCGGCGAAGCGCCACGCGCAGCAGTCGATGGTGCTGATGCCGCTGAATACGCCGGGCGTGAACATCCTGCGCCACCTGCCCGTCTTCGGTTATGACGACGCGCCGCACGGCCATATGGAAATCGAGCTGAAGGATGTGCGCGTCAATGCCGAGGAGGCGATGCTGCTGGGCGAAGGGCGCGGTTTCGAGATCGCGCAGGGGCGCCTTGGGCCGGGCCGAATCCATCATTGCATGCGCACGATCGGCGTCGCGGAGGAAGCGATCGCCAAGATGGCGAAGCGGCTGCAATCGCGCGTCGCGTTCGGCAAGAAGGTCGCCGAATACAGCATCTGGGAACATCGCCTGGCGCGCGCGCGCATCGACATCGAAATGACGCGCCTGCTGTGCCTGAAGGCCGCCGACATGATGGACAAGGTCGGCAACAAGTCGGCGGCGGCCGAGATCGCGATGATCAAGGTGCAGGCACCGAACATGGCACTGAAGATCATCGACGACGCAATTCAGGCGCATGGCGGCGGCGGCGTGTCGGAAGATTTCGGGCTCGCCAAGGCCTATGCGCATCAACGGACTTTGCGGCTCGCCGACGGTCCCGACGAGGTCCATGAACGCGCGATCGCGCGGATTGAGTTCGCCAAGCATAGCGAGGCGAGCGATCCCGGCTTTTCGTCGGGCGACGTCGGCGTTTCGCGTTAAGCTCCCCT
>NZ_MIAM01000023.1:49819-56126 GCF_001830555.1 Sphingopyxis sp. RIFCSPHIGHO2_12_FULL_65_19
ATACGGAGATTTGAATGACCAAAGCCGCCATCCTGATCGAACCGGGCAAGCCGCTGTCGATCGAAGACATCGTCGTTGCCGATTGCGGCCCGCACGAGGTGCGCATCCGTACCGCCGCGTGCGGGCTCTGCCATTCGGACCTGCATTTCATCGATGGCGCCTATCCGCATCCGCTGCCCGCGATTCCCGGCCACGAAGCGGCGGGTATCGTCGAGGCGGTCGGCAGCGAAGTGCGCACGGTGAAGGTCGGCGATGCGGTCGTCACCTGCCTTTCGGCGTTCTGCGGGCACTGCGAATTTTGCGTCAGCGGGCGCATGTCTTTGTGCATGGGCGGCGACACGCGCCGCGCCGCCGGATCGGCCCCGCGCATCACGCGCCCCGACGGATCGCCGGTAAACCAGATGCTCAACCTGTCGGCCTTTGCCGAGACGATGCTCGTCCACGAACATGCGTGCGTCGCGATCGACCCTGCGATGCCACTCGACCGCGCTGCCGTCATCGGCTGCGCAGTGACGACGGGCGCGGGAACGATTTTCAACGCGTGCAAGGTGACGCCGGGCGAGACGGTCGCGGTCGTCGGTTGCGGCGGCGTCGGCCTCGCCACGATCAACGCCGCGAAGATCGCGGGCGCGGGGCGGATCATCGCCGCCGATCCGGTTCCCGAGAAGCGTGAACTCGCAAAGAAGCTGGGCGCGACCGATGTCGTCGATGCGCTGTCGGACGATGCCGCGAAACAGATCCTCGAAATCAGCAAGGGCGGTGTCGACCATGCGATCGAAGCGGTCGGACGCCCCGCCTCGGCGAGCCTTGCGGTCGCGTCGCTGCGCCGCGGCGGCACCGCGACGATCCTCGGCATGATGCCGCTGTCCGAGAAGGTCGGACTCAGCGCGATGGACCTGCTTTCGGGCAAGAAATTGCAGGGTGCGATCATGGGCGGCAACCGCTTCCCGGTCGACATCCCGCGCCTCGTCGATTTCTACCTGCGCGGCCTGCTCGACCTCGACTCGATCGTGGCCGAGACGATCCCGCTGGCGAAGGTCAACGAGGGTTTCGACAAGATGCGAAAGGGCGACGCCGCACGGTCGGTGATCGTTTTCGACCAGTGACGTTAGACGCGCAAAAGGCCTTCAGCGGCACGGTCGCGCCGGAGGGCGCCGATGTGCTTGACGAGGCGAAGCTGACGGCGTGGATGGAAGCCCATGTCGAAGGCTTTGAAGGCCCGCTGACGCAGGGCAAATTCGCCGGCGGCCAGTCGAACCCGACCTACAAGATCAGCGCGCCGTCGGGCAATTATGTGCTGCGGCGCAAGCCGTTCGGACCGCTGCTCCCCTCCGCACACGCCGTCGATCGCGAGTATAAGGTCCAGTCGGGCCTGTATAAGACGGGTTTCCCGGTCGCGCGCCAATATGGCCTTTGCACCGACGATGATGTCGTCGGCAGCTGGTTTTATGTGATGGGGATGGTCGACGGCCACACGATCTGGGACGGCGCGATGCCGGGATCGACGCCCGAAAATCGCCGCGCGACCTATGAAGCGATGATCGACACGCTCGCGGCGCTGCATAATGTCGATATCGAAGCCGCGGGGCTGTCCGACTTCGGCAAGCCCGGCAATTATTTCGGACGCCAGGTCGATCGCTGGACCAAGCAATATCGCCTCGCCGAGACCGAAACGATGGACGAGATGGAGCGGCTGATCGCGTGGCTCCCCGCGACCCTGCCCGAACAGACGCGCACCAGCATTGTCCACGGCGACTATCGCATCGACAATATGATCTATGCCAAGGATCGACCCCAAGTGCTCGCGGTGCTCGACTGGGAATTGTCGACCTTGGGCGATCCGCTCGCCGATTTCACCTATGTCGCGATGGCGTGGGTCACCGAAAATGGCGGCCGTTCGGGGGTCGAGGATCTCGACCGCAAGGCGCTCGGTATCCCCGAATTGGACGAGATGGTCGCGCGTTATTGCGCCGCAACCGGACGCGACGGGGTGCCCGACATGAACTGGTATTTCGCCTATAATTTCTTTCGCCTCGCCGGGATCATCCAGGGCATCAAGAAGCGCGTGATCGAGGGCACGGCCTCTTCTCAACACGCAAAGGACATGTCCGAACGCGTCCGTCCGCTCGCCGAAAAGGCGTGGGACTTTGCAAGGAAGGCCGGCGCATGAGTCTGTTCGATATGAGCGGCCAGGTGGCGCTAATCACCGGATCGTCGCGCGGCATCGGCAAGGCCACGGCGGAAGCGATGGCCGAGCAAGGCGCGAAGGTCGTGATTTCGAGCCGCAAGCAGGATGCGTGCGATGAAACCGCGGCGGCGCTCAACGCGCGGTTCGGCGCAGGCACGGCGATTTCGGTCGCCGCGAACATTTCGTCGAAAGACGACCTCCAGAATCTCGTCAACGAGACGCGCGCCGCCTTCGGCAAGATCACCGCGCTCGTCTGCAACGCCGCGTCGAATCCCTATTATGGACCCGGCCTTGGCATCACCGACGACCAGTTCCGCAAGATCATGGACAATAATATTTTGTCGAACCACTGGCTGATCACGATGGTCGCGCCCGAAATGCTCGAACGCGGCGAAGGGTCGATCACGATCATCAGCTCGATCGGCGGCCTCAAGGGATCGCCGATCATCGGCGCTTACGGCATCTCCAAGGCCGCCGATATGCAGGTCGCGCGCAATTTTTCGGTCGAGTTCGGGCCAAAGGGTGTGCGCGTCAACTGCATCGCGCCGGGCCTGATCCGCACCGACATGGCGCGCGCCTTGTGGGAAAATGAAGAGAATCTGCGGCGCTCGACCGCAGCCTCGACGCTGAAGCGCATTGGCGAGCCGCACGAGATTGCGGGCGCCGCAGTTTTCCTTGCCAGCAAGGCGGGGGCATTCACCACCGGCCAGACCATCGTATGCGATGGCGGCGCCACGATTTCGGGAGGCGCATGATGGGCGCATTGGACGGCAAGGTTGCGATTATCACGGGCGCGGGCAGCGGCATCGGCCGCGCGAGCGCGCTGCGCTTCGCCGCCGAGGGGGCGAAGCTCGTCATCGGCGACAAGAGCGCAGCGGTGCATGAAACGGCGCAAATGGTGAAGGATGCGGGCGGCGAGGCCGTCGCGCTGGAGATCGACGCGGGGGTCGAGGCCGATGTCGCGAAGCTCGTCGCGACCGCGAAGGATAGCTTCGGCGGGCTCGACGTCGCGTTCGCCAACGCCGGGATCATCGGCGACATGGGCGGCATCTTCGACTTCGATCCCGCGGCCTGGGCCGAGACGCTGCGCGTCAATCTGATCGGCCCCGCGCTGATGGTGAAACATGCGGGCAAGGCCATGGTCGACCAGGGCCGTGGCGGCGCGATCGTGCTGACCGCGAGTGTCGCCGGGATCAATTCGGGCGCCGGTCCGGGTGCCTATTCGGCGTCGAAGGCGGGGGTGATCAACCTTGCCAAGGTCGCGGCGCAGCAGCTGTCGACCAGCGGCGTGCGCGTCAACGCGGTCTGCCCCGGCCTGACCGAAACGGGCATGACCAAGCCGACCTTCGATTATGCCAAGGCGAAGGAGGTCACGCACAAGCTGGGCCAGCTCAATCCCTTGAAGCGTGCCGCACAGCCTGAGGAGCTTGCCAATGTCGCGCTGTTCCTCGCCAGCGATCAGGCGAGTTACGTCAACGGACAGGCGATCGCGGTCGACGGCGGCCTCACCAGTTCGCATCCGGTGACGCGCCAGTTGCTCGGCCAGACCTCGCACTGATAGGCAGCCACGCATGACACATGGATTCGACACGACGCGGCTGGACCGCATTCCCGACTTCCTCGCCGCCAAATATGTCGGCACCGGCCGGTTACCCCATGCCGCGACGCTCGTGTCGCGGCGCGGCGAGATCGCGCATCTTTCATGCATCGGCGAGGCGCGGCCGGGCGAAGCACTGAAAGAGGATGCGATCTTTCGCATCGCCAGCATGACCAAGCCTATCACCAGCATCGCCTTCATGATGCTGGTCGAGGAGGGCAAGGTTGCGCTGAGCGATCCGCTGGTGAAGTTCTGCCCCGAGTTCAAGGACACCGGCGTGTTCGTCGCGGGCGGCGGCAATGTGCCGTTCCTGACGCGGCCGCCCGCATCGCCGATCCGCATGGTCGACCTGCTGCGCCATACGGCGGGGCTGACCTATGGTTTCCAGGAGCGCACGCCGGTCGATGCCGCTTACCGCAAAGCACGGATCGACGATTTCGACGCCGATTATTCGATGGACAGCTTCATCGCCGACCTCGCGAAAATCCCGCTGCAGTTCGACCCCGGCGCGCACTGGAATTATTCGATGGCGACCGACGTGCTCGGCGCGGTGATCGAGCGGATCGAGGGCAAGCCCTTTGCCGAGGTTTTGCAGGAGCGCATCTTTGGCCCGCTCGGCATGGTCGATACCGGGTTCAAGGTGCCTGCCGAGCAGCAGCACCGGCTGGCCGATGCTTATGCCTTTCACCCCAAAGACAAGATGCAGGGCTTTGACGAAGGCGCGCGCAGCCGCTGGGCGAAGGATCGCAGCTTTCATTCGGGCGGCGGCGGGCTCGCCTCGACGCTCCACGATTATCACCGCTTCTGCCTGATGCTGCTGGGCGGCGGCAAGCTGGGCGATGTGCGGATCATCAGCCGCAAGACATTGGACCTGATGACCTCGAACCATCTTCCCGGCGGCGGCGATTTGACGCAGCACAGTGTCGGCATCTTTTCCGAGGACGAGAATGCGGGCGTGGGGTTCGGGCTCGGCTTTGCCGTCACGCTCGACCCGGCGCGCGCCGGCATTCCCGGCTCGGCGGGCGATTTTTACTGGGGCGGCATGTTCTCGACCGGCTTCTTCGTCGATCCGGTCGAAGAGATTTGCATGGTCTTCATGACCCAGCTGATGCCCTCCTCCACCTATCCCGTGCGGCGCGAGGTCAAGACGCTTGTCCACGCCGCGATTGATGACTGACATCCAGACCCAAGGAGTTCTCCCATGACCGATGAAACCCCAGTATCCGTCACGATGGAAAAGGATGGCGAAATCGCCGTCATCATCGTCAACAACCCGCCGGTGAACGCGCTGAGCTGGCACGTCCGTCAGGGACTCGAAGATCATTTCGCCGCGGCGCTGGCCGATGACAGCGTCAAGGCGATCGTGCTGCGCTGCGCCGGGGCGACCTTTATCGCGGGCGCCGACATCAGCGAATTCGGCAAGCCGCCGCGCGGTCCCGATTTCAACGCGGTGCTCAACAGCATCGAAGCGGCGTCGAAGCCGGTGGTCGCGGCGATCCACGGCACGGCGCTCGGCGGCGGTCTGGAAACCGCGCTCGTCTGTCATTACCGGATCGCCGTTCCCTCGGCGAAGCTCGGCGTGCCCGAAGTGAAGCTGGGCCTGCTGCCCGGCGCGGGCGGCACGCAGCGCCTGCCCCGCGTCGTCGGCGTCGAAGCCGCGGCGACGATGACATCGACCGGCGACCCCCTGCCCGCCGCCAAGGCGAAGGAGCTCGGCCTTGTCGACGAACTCGCGGGCGAAGACAGCCTGGCGGCCGATGCGATTGCTTTCGCCCGCGCCAAGATCGCCGACGGCCCGCGCCCGACGCGCGAACGCCCCGTGTTCGGCGATGTCGCGGTGATCGAACAGCTCAAGACCGCCAACGCCAAGCGCTGGCGCGGGTTCGAGGCGCCCTACGCTAACCTTGCCTGCGTCGAAGCAGCGACTCGTCTGCCCTTCGACGAAGGCCTCGCATTCGAGCGCGAACAGTTCATGAAGCTGATGTTCGGCAGCCAGTCGGCGGCGCAGCGCCACATCTTCTTCGCCGAACGCCAGGCGGCGAAGATCGACGGCCTGCCGAAGGATACGCAGCTGCGCGACATCAAGAAGGTCGGCATCATTGGCGCCGGCACGATGGGCGGCGGCATCATGATGAACTTCCTGCAAAAGGGCATCCCCTGCACGATCGTCGAGATGCAGCAGGACGCGCTCGACCGCGGGCTCGGCGTCGTGCGCAAGAATTACGACGCCTCGGCCGCCAAGGGCCGTTTCAAGCCCGAGCAGGTCGAAGCGATGATGGGGCTGATCACTCCGTCGCTTGAACTGGACGCGCTGGCCGACTGCGACCTCATCATCGAAGCCGTCTATGAGAATATGGACGTCAAGAAGGACATATTCGGCAAGCTCGACAAGATTGCGAAGCCCGGCGCGATCCTCGCATCGAACACCTCCTATCTCGACATCGACGAAATCGCGACCGCGACCAGCCGCCCCGGCGACGTGCTCGGCATGCACTTTTTCTCGCCCGCCAATGTGATGAAGC
>NZ_MIAM01000023.1:56142-97008 GCF_001830555.1 Sphingopyxis sp. RIFCSPHIGHO2_12_FULL_65_19
CCGTGGTCGCGGGCGTGTGCGACGGCTTCATCGGCAACCGGATGCTCAAGCCGCGCCAGGTCGAGGCGATGAAGCTGCTGCTCGAAGGCGCGACGCCGGCGCAGGTCGACAAGGTGCATGTCGAATTCGGGATGCCGATGGGGCCGTTCCAGATGAGCGACCTTGCCGGCGTCGATATCGGCTGGCACCGCGACCCCAACCGCATCGAAAGCATCCGCGACGCGCTCGCCGCCGAAGGCCGCTGGGGACAGAAGAAGCAGGCGGGCTTTTACGATTATGACGAGAAGCGCCAGCCGTCGGAAAGCCCGCGCGTCGCCGAGATCATCGAGGAATTCCGGACGAAGGAAGGCGTCGAAAAACGCGAGATCACCGATCAGGAGATTATTGAGCGCACGCTTTATCCGATGGTCAACGAAGGCGCGCTGATCCTGTCCGAAGGCAAGGCGCAGCGCGCGTCGGACATCGATGTCGTGTGGATCTATGGCTATGGCTGGCCGGTCTATCGCGGCGGCCCGATGTTCTGGGCCGGACTGGAAGGCACCGACAAGATCGTCACGGCGCTGGAAAAGCACGGGTTCGAGATCGCGCCGTTGCTGAAAGAGAAAGCAGAGGCGAAGTCGGGCTTCTAAGCCCCGTCCGCTTACGAAAAGCAGGCCGTCTGTCCCAGCGCGGGGCAGGCGGCCTTTCTTTTGCTTCGCGACCGCCACAGGTGCGACCGGAAACTTGCGATACAGGGTTAAAGCGGTGGCAACACCTGCCGTTACGGCAGAATATGAACGCCATGTCCCTCCTCGCCGTCCTTCTGCTTTCCGGCAGCGTGCCGACATCGGCCCCGGTGGCGACGCCGAAAGCGACGGCGGTCGGGATTGCGCGGGCGCGCATCCTGTCACCCGCCGAGGTGCGGCGTGTCGGGGACCGGATCGAGGTGAGGACGGGCGAGCGCAAGGCCCCGACGCAGGTGCATCGCACCGAACGCCGCGAGGGCGGCGAGACGGCGGACTTTTACTAGCGGACCACGCCAACGCCCGTTCGTGTCGAGCGAAGTCGACACACACCAGAACAGCGCCAGACGCATCTCGACGTCGCTCGATGCGAACGGCGTTGGGTGTAATGCGTCAACCCTGCAACGTCTGGATAATCGCCGAGAAGTCGCGGCCATGCTTGTCGGCCTCCACAAAGGCCTCATAGAGTTCGCGTGCCTTCGATCCCATCGGGACGTCGGCGTCGACGCTTGCCGCGGCCTCCATCGCGAGCCGGAGATCCTTGAGCATCAGCGCCGCGGCAAACCCGCCCTTATAGTCATTGTCGGCGGGCGTCGTCGGGCCGACACCGGGCAGCGGCGCGTAGCTGGTCAGCGACCAGCATTGCCCCGACGACACGCTGGCGATGTCGAAGAATTTCTGGGGGTCGAGCCCGAGCTTCTGCGCGAGCGCGAGCGTTTCGCACGTCGCGACCATCGACGCGCCGAGGAGCATGTTGTTGCATATTTTCGCGCCCTGCCCCGCACCGGCATCGCCGGCGTGGATCACCGCCTTGCCCATTTTCGCGAGGATGGGCTCGGCGCGCGCAAAACCCTCGTCGGTGCCGCCGACCATGAAGGTCAGCGTTCCGGCATTGGCGGCGGCGATGCCGCCCGACACCGGCGCGTCGACGGCAACGAGGCCCTTGGCGGTCGCGGCCTCGATATTCGCGCGCGCGGTGGCGACGTCGATCGTCGAGCAGTCGAGGAGCAAGGTCCCCGGTGCGGCGTTCAGGAAAACATCGGCTTCATAGACCGAGGCGACATGCTTGCCCGCGGGGAGCATGGTGACGATGGCTTCGGCACCGGTCACCGCTTCGGCGGCGGATGCGGCGCGGGTGCAGCCTGCCTCAACAGCGCGCACGAGCGCGTCTTCGCTAAGGTCGAAAGCGCGCACCTCATGGCCCGCCTTCGCGAGATTTGCGGCCATGCCGCCGCCCATGTTGCCGAGTCCGATAAAGGCGATTTTCATAACATTTCCAATTCACCGAGAATGACAATGATGCCGAGAAAGGCAAAGATGGGGCCAAGTATGAAACCGAGAATGGCCTGAAGATATTTGAGGAACCAATCAATCCTTGTCGTGGGCAGCGGCTCCTCGCCCGTTGCCTTAACAATGGCCGCCTCGAGAATGCTGATCGTCTCTTCTTTCCGGTATCGCCAGTGATTCCACCCGACCCATAAGAGCAGCAGGCCCATCGCCAGATAACCGATACCGGCGATCACCGCCCCTTCCACACGCCCTCGCGTTTCTCGATGAACGCGGCCATGCCCTCGGCCTTGTCCTCGGTCGCCGCCAAAATCTG
Organism: Sphingopyxis sp. RIFCSPHIGHO2_12_FULL_65_19; assembly: GCF_001830555.1. Taxonomy (GTDB): domain Bacteria; phylum Pseudomonadota; class Alphaproteobacteria; order Sphingomonadales; family Sphingomonadaceae; genus Sphingopyxis. The sequence continues at coordinate 58,468 of NZ_MIAM01000023.1, forward strand.
GAACAGGCGGCGTTCGTAGATCAGCCCCTGATCGAGCGTCGTTTCGAACGCGGCGTTGACCATGTCCTTGTTCACCATCGCGGCCATCGGCGGCATCGCGGCGATGACGGTTGCGGTCTTCACCGCTTCGTCGACCAGCGACTCATGCGGCACGACGCGCGCGACGAGACCCGAACGCTCGGCTTCGGCGGCGTCCATCATCCGGCCGGTGAGGCACATTTCCATCGCCTTCGCCTTGCCGATCGCGCGGGTCAAGCGCTGCGACCCGCCCATGCCGGGGGCAACGCCGAGCTTGATTTCGGGCTGGCCGAATTTCGCCTTGTCCGACGCGATGATGAAGTCGGCCATCATCGCCAGCTCGCAGCCGCCGCCGAGCGCGAAGCCGCCCACCGCAGCGATCCACGGCTTGCGCACCTTTTTCACGAAATCGCTCGTCCATTTCGAGAAGAAGTCCTCGAGGTAGAAATCGGACGCGGGCTTGTCGGCCATTTCCTTGATGTCGGCGCCCGCGGCGAACGCCTTGTCGCCCGCGCCGGTGAGCACGGCGCAGCGCTGGCCGGGGTCGGCTTCATAGGCGGCGAAGGCGCCGATCAGATCGTCGAGAACGCTGGAATTGAGCGCATTCAGCGCCTGCGGGCGGTTGAGCGTCACGAGCGTGACGGCGCCGCGCGTTTCGACAAGGAGGGTTTCGTAGGTCATTCTCTTAGTCTCCAGATAATCGTAGCCGCGGACTTGATCAGGTATCCATGACCGCGTGGCTCCCGGATCAAGTCCGGGGTGACGAAGTCAGGGGAGCGGGGTCCATTTCTCGTTTTCAGGCAGCGGCGCGAAGATCGCGTCGATCCAGTCTTCGGTCACCGCCTCAGGCGTCGGCGGGTCCCATTTCGGGCTGTTGTCCTTGTCGACAATCAGCGCGCGGACGCCCTCGATAAAATCGTGCATCTGAACGACGCGGCTGCCGATCGCATATTCCTGGCGCATCTGCTCGGCGAAGTCGTGCATCTCGCCGCCTTCCTTGAGCTGGCGGAGCGCCACCTTGCACGTCTGCGGGCTTTTGGTTCGCAGCGTCGCGAGTTCCTTTGCGGCCCACTCACCGCCGTCGGCTTCGAGCGCGGCGAGAATATCCTCATAGGTATCGCTCGCGAACAGGCGGTTGATCCGTTCGATATGCTGGGTGATCGCGGCGGGCGGCGCGGTGACCGACAGCTCGCCCAAGATGCCGCCGATGCGGCCCGGATCGACCGCGATCCGCGCCTTGGCATCGTCGAGATTTTCAGACGGCAGATAATGCGTCGCGAGACCAAGCGCCAAACACTCCGCGCCGTCGAGCCGCGCGCCGGTAAGCGCGAGATAGACGCCGACGCGCCCCTCGAGTCGCGGCAGATACCAGCCGCCGCCCACGTCGGGGAACAGGCCGATCCCCGTCTCGGGCATGGCGAAGCGCGTATGTTCGGTCGCGACGCGGTATTTCGCCGGCTGGGAAATCCCGACCCCGCCGCCCATGGTGATGCCGTCCATGAAAGCGACGACGGGCTTCGGATAGGTGAACAGCAGGTGGTTGAGGCGATATTCGGTGTGGAAGAAAGCGCGCGCCTCCTTGCCGTCCTTCGCGCCGCTTTCCGCGAGCATGCGGATGTCGCCGCCGGCGCAGAAGCCGCGCCCTTCGCTGTGGTCGATCGTCACCGCGTCGACCGCATCATCGCCGCGCCATTTGACGAGCGCGTCGATCATCGCGTCGCACATGGCGAGATTGAGCGCGTGGATCGCCTTGGGGCGATTGACCGAAATGCAGCCGACGCGAACGTCGGTCGAAATCAGGACGTCTTCGGTCATTGGCGCAGCAGGTCCCTTCCGACAATCATCCGCATCACCTGGTTGGTGCCCTCAAGGATCGAATGGACGCGCAGGTCGCGCCAGAACCGCTCGATCGGATAGTCGCGCAGATAGCCATAGCCGCCGAACAATTGCAGCGCGTCGTTGACGATCTTGCTGCCATTGTCGGTCGCGAGGCGCTTTGCCATCGCCGAGAAGCGCGACTTGTCGGGGGCGTTAGCGGTGACCTTGGCCGCAGCCATATAGAGCAGCGCCCGCGCGGCTTCGAGGTCGGTCGCCATGTCGGCGAGCATGAACTGGGTGTTCTGGAAATCGGCGATCGGCTGGCCGAACTGCTGGCGATCCTTGGTATAGGCGACCGCCTCGTCCAGGCAGCGCTGCGCGCCGCCGAGCGAGCAGGCGCCGATGTTCAAACGCCCGCCGTCGAGCCCGGCCATCGCAAAGCGGAAGCCGTCGCCTTCGGCGCCGACGAGATTTTCGGCGGGCACGCGGCAATCCTCGAAGATCACCTGGGCGGTCGGCGAAGCATTCCAGCCGAGTTTTTTCTCGGGCGCCCCGAAGCTCAGACCCGGCGTGTCCTTTTCGATGACCAGACAGCTGATCCCTTTGGATTTTTCCTCGCTGGTGCGGACCATGCAGACATAGATGTCGTTATAACCCGCGCCCGAGATGAACTGCTTCGTGCCATTGAGCACATAATGGTCGCCGTCCTTCTTCGCCGTGGTCTTGAGCGCCGCGGCGTCGGAGCCCGAGCCGGGTTCGGTCAGGCAATAGCTCGCGATCTTTTCCATGCTGACGAGGTCGGGCAGGAAGCGATCCTTGATCGCGGCGCCGCCGAAGCGGTCGATCATCCACGCCGCCATATTGTGGATCGAGATATAGGCGCTGGTCGCGGGGCAGCCATAGGCCATCGCCTCCATGATCAGCGCCGCCTCCATCCGGCCGAGCCCGATCCCGCCCGATTCCTCGACAACGTAAATCGCGCCGAAGCCCAGCTCGCCCGCCGCCTTCCACACGTCGACGGGATAATGATGTTTCTCGTCCCATTCGGCCGCGAACGGCGTGATGCGATCGGCGGTGAATTTGCGCGCCATATCCTGGATGGCGAGCTGGTCGTCGGTAAGCTGGAACTGGTCGGTCATGGTCATTTCTCGATAATGGCTTCGGCTTCGATTTCGACTTTCCATTCGGGGCGGATCAGCGCGGGCACAACCAGCATTGTCGATGCCGGTCGGATATTTTTGAATGCCGATCCATGCGCCTGCCCCACCAGATCGGCGTCGGCGGCGTCGGTGATATACATGCGCGTGCGCACGACATCGGCGAAGCTGCCGCCGAGCGCCTCAAGCGCCTCGCCGATGATCGCGATGCAGCGCGCCGCCTGTGCCCCGGCGTCGCCGGGGGTCGAGCTGCCGTCGGACTCGATCGGTGCGCAGCCCGCGACGTCGATGCGGTTTCCAATGCGAACCGCACGGCTGTAGCCGTAGACGGGTTCGAACGGGGACGCCGAGCTGTGGTTGCGGCGGCTGGAATCAGCCACAGCTGACCTGCGTGATCGTGTAGGCGTCATCGTAGAGGACATTCACGCGGTCCTGGCGATAATCCATCGTCATCGCCGAGCGCGGCGGGCCCCAGCGCAGCGTGCGTGCGCCCGCGGCCTTCAGGATCGCGCCGCCGATGTCGGGCGTCGCTTTCTGACCGACATAGGATTGCGCGGCGTCGGCCTTGCACGTCATTTCGGCAGGGGGCGGCGGGGTCGAATCGACGGGCGGGCGCTCTTGCGAACAGGCAGCGAGCGGCAGGACGGCGGCAATTGCCAGAATGCGGATGTCCATCATGTGTCTCCCTTTCAAAAAACGATCAACCGGCGCAGCGCGTATAGCGCATCGCACCCGCCGCGGCACCCTCGCCCGAATCGCGGCGGACGAGCGTCTTGCCGCCGTCCGCAAGATTGAGCTGCATCCGCCGGTCCCATTCGACGCCCTCGCCGCTGAACTTATAGTCCGCGACGATCCGGTTCGCGTCGCTGTCGCGAACGCGCGCCAGTTCGCCGTGCGATTCATAAAAGCGCAGGTTCGTCGCATCGATCGTCAGCGCGGTGAGGTCAGTGCCCTTCTTCGCGGTGCAATCGGCCGCCTTGAGCGCCCACCGGCCGCGGATCGCAGGGGGAATGGCCTTGCCATCGCCGATCGTGTCGGTTTCGGGCGCCGGCGACGTTTTGTCGGTTGTATCGGGCAGGTCCGCATCGACCGTCGCGGGTGCTTCGGCGCGCGCGGACGGCCGGGACGGTTCCGGCGCTCCGATCGAAGCGCTGGCTTCGGGGCCCGCTTCCTCATCCTTGCCGCCACTGCACGCGGCGAGCAGCAGCAAAGTGGCGAGCGGCATCAAGCGGGTCATCGACAATCTCCTTCGAGAGGAGAAATGCCCGGCGCGGCGGCGGGTTTCATCGCGCGCATCATCATTCGGCGCCGCTTTCGCCCAGCACCTTGTCGCGGAACAGTGCGGTCGCGAGATCGGTCTGGTTATACCGATACCAGCGCGGCGCGGGCACCCCCGCCTGCCAAGCCAGCGCCTCGGTCAGCGTCCCTTGCGCCGATGGCACGTCAGGCATCGCCCGCCCGATCGGGTCGGCATAAGCCGTATCGGCGCTGACGACGGTCCAGCCGGCCTTGCGCAGCGCGCGAACGAGGTCGGCGATATAAAGCGCGGCGAGGTCGGTTTCGTGGAGCAGCATCACCTGCACCGGCTGGCGGCCGGTAACACGCTGCATCATCGCGTCGGCGAAATCGGCCGCCTCGACATGCCAGGTCACATAGAGCTGGCCGAGCGCCTTGCGGTCGATCGCCTTGCCGGCGCGCACCGCTTCACGCGTCAGGCTTTCGAGATGCCAGTCCGAGGATTCCGCAGTTACATATCCGTTGCGCAATCCGCGTTCGGTGAGACCCGCGCGCAGGGCGTCGCGCTTTGCCTTGTCCTTCCCGCCTTCGTCGAGGAAGGGAAAGCGGAACCAGGGACGATAGCCGGGACGCCCCTTCAGCCACGCCTCCGCCGCGTCAACGTCGGCGAGATAGGCGGCGGTGTCGGTGGTGCCCAGCCTTTTGTGGCCGTAGCCATGATTCGCGATCACATGCCCCGCGGCGACATAGGCCGCGATGCGCTGTTCGCCGCCAATCCCGTCGCCCTGCCCGATCGCGCCCGGGTTGACGAAGAAGACCGCCTGGGGCGCTTTCGCCTTTTTCAGCTCGGCGATGATGCGCCGGGTGCGCTCGTCGGGCGTAAAAAAGGCGCCGCGCCCACGCGGGACGTCGTCGAACGACAGCGCGATCATCTTCTGCGCCGCCGCCGGAACCGGCAGCAGCAACAGCAGCATCAGGGGAAGAAGCAGCCGGCGCAGCAACGCCGGCTTATCCCATCGTCGGAATGACGAAGGCGTTACCGCCGTCGGGCGAGCCGTCGGGCCAGCGCTGGGTGATCGTCTTGACCTTGGTCCAGAATTTCACCCCTTCCATGCCGTGCTGGTTGGTGTCGCCGAACGCCGAGCGCTTCCAGCCGCCAAAGCTGTGATAGGCGACGGGCACCGGGATCGGCACGTTGATGCCGACCATGCCGACATTGACGCGCGCGGCGAATTCGCGCGCGGCGTGGCCATTGCGCGTGAAGATCGCGACGCCGTTGCCGTACTGATGCTTCGACGGCAGTTCGAGCGCTTCTTCGAAATTGGCGGCGCGGACGATCTGGAGCACGGGGCCGAAAATCTCTTCCTTGTAAGATTCCATGTCGGTGGTGACGTGGTCGAACAGGGTCGGGCCGATGAAGAAGCCCTTTTCATGGCCCTGAAGACTGAAGCCGCGGCCGTCGACGACGAGTTCGGCGCCTTCGTCGGCGCATTTCTGGATCCAGCCTTCGACCTTTTCCTTGTGCGCCTGCGTCACCACCGGGCCGTAATGCGCCTCGGCATCGGTCGATACGCCGACGCGCAGCGCCGCGATCGCGGGAATCAGCTTTTCCTTGAGGCGCTTGGCGGTCTCGTCGCCGACCGGGACGACGACGGGCAGCGCCATGCAGCGTTCACCCGCCGACCCGAAGGCGGCGCCGGTGAGGTCATTGACGACCTGATCGAGGTCGGCGTCGGGCATGACGATACCGTGGTTCTTCGCGCCGCCCATCGCCTGCACGCGCTTGCCGTTGGCGACGCCGCGGTTGTAGACATAATGCGCAATGTCGGACGAACCGACGAAGCTGACCGCGCCGATGTCGGGATGGTCGAGGATCGCGTCGACCATTTCCTTGTCGCCGTGGACGACCTGGCAGATGCCTTCGGGCAGGCCGGCTTCAAGGAAGAGTTCGGCGAGACGGACGGGGACCGACGGGTCGCGCTCGCTGGGCTTGATGATGAAGGCGTTGCCGGTCGCGATGGCAACACCCGACATCCACAGCGGGATCATCGCCGGGAAGTTGAACGGGGTGATGCCCGCACCGATGCCGATCGGCTGGCGCATCGAATAGACGTCGATGCCCGGACCCGCGCCCTGCGTATATTCGCCCTTGAGCACATGCGGGATGCCGCAGCAGAATTCGATGACTTCCAGCCCGCGCTGAATGTCGCCCTTGGAATCGGCGATCACCTTGCCATGTTCGCTCGACAGCATGTGCGCCAGGCTGTCCATATTCGCCTCGACCAGGCGCTTGAATTCAAACATGACGCGCGCGCGGCGTTGCGGGTTGGTGGCCGCCCAGCCGGGCTGCGCTTTCTTCGCCGCGGCGACCGCGCGTTCGAGAAGCGCGGCATCGCCAAGCGCGACCTGCGCCTGCACGCCGCCGTTGTTGGGATCAAAGACGTCGCCGTGGCGGACGCTGCCGCCGGCACCGCCGACGATGTGGTGGTCGATCTGTCGCATGGCATCGCTCTCCCGGTAAATCCTGTCGCTGCCACAGCCCAGTTGCGCAGTGATTGCAAGGGATAGACTTGCAGGACCAACCTGCATATTTGCAGCAGATGGACTGGGACAAGCTGCAATATTTCCTGTTTGTCGCGCGCCACGGCACGCTCGCGCGCGCCAGCGCGGCGCTGCACGTCGATGCCACGACGGTGAGCCGACAGGTGGGGGCTTTGGAAGCCGCGCTGGGCCAGACGCTGTTTGAACGCGCGCCGACGGGATTTGTTCTGACCGCAGCAGGCCGGTCGCTCGTTCCGCACGCCGAAGCGATGGCGGCCGCGGCGGCCCGCATTCACAAGGCTGACGAGGGCGGGTCGGCGCTGTCGGGGCAATTGCGGGTCAGCGTGTCCGAAGGTTTCGGCAACAGCTTCATCGCCCCGCGCCTCGCGTCGTTCGTCGCCGCGCATCCGGAGCTGGAGATCGACCTTGTCGCCTCGTCGGGTTTCCTCAACCCGTCGCGGCGCGAGGCCGACATGGCGGTGCTGCTCGCGCGGCCCAGGAAAGGCCCGCTGATCACGCGCAAGCTGGCCGATTACAGCCTGGGCATCTATGCCCCCGCCAACCGGCCCGACTGGCAGGACGCGGTCGCCGCCGCGCCGCTATCGCGCACCGGCATCCCCGTGATCGGCTATATGCCCGACATACTCTATGCGCCCGAACTTGATTATCTGGGCGAGATCGAGCCGGGGCTGCGCGCCACGGTGCGCTCGTCGTCGATCCTGGCGCAGCGGCGCATGATCGCGGGCGGCGCGGGGGTCGGCGTGCTGCCCTGCTTCCTCGCGAGCGGCGATCCGGCACTGGTGCGCGTGCGCCCCGATCAGGCGATCGCACGCGCCTTCTGGCTTGCCCTCCACCGCGACGTCGCGCCGCAGCCGCGCATTCGCGCCTTCATCGACTGGCTCGACGGCGAAGTGCGCGACGCGCGCGGATTGCTGGTGCCCGGCTGACCGCGCGCGATCAGGCCTTAGCCTCCACCGTGACCGGCGCGAGGCGCGGGCTCAAGATATGGATCGCGAGCACGGCGAGGAAATAGACAATTGTGCAGGCCGCGAAGATGAGCGTGTAATTGCCGCCGGTCGCGTCGAGCACCAGCCCGGTCGATTTTGCCATAATCATGCCGCCGACGCCGCCCGCAAAGCCGCCGAGCCCGATCACCGATCCGACCGCGCGTTTCGGGAACATGTCCGGCGGGATCGACAGGATTGTCGACGAAAAGGCCTGGTGCCCCGCGAGCGCAATTCCGATCAACACGACCGCAAGCCACATATTCTCGAGTCCTGAGACGAAGAGCAGGGGCAGCACACAACAGCCCGCGCCCAGCATCGTTGCCTTGCGCGCAAAATTGACGCTGTGCCCGGTCTGGATCAGCTTTGACGACACCCAGCCGCCGAGGATGCTGCCGACGTCGGACAGCAGATACATGATGATCATCGGCAGCAGTACCACCTTCAGGTCGACATTATAGGTCGTGCTGAAATATTTGGGCAGCCAGAAGAGCATCAGGAACCACACCGGGTCGGTCAGGAACTTGCCGGTCGCATAGGCCCAGGCTTCGCGCTTGGTGACGATCGCTCCCCAGCCGAGACGCTCGATCTTTTCGGGCGGGTCATGCTCGATCCAGGCCAGCTCGGCCTCGGTGACCTTCCCGCTTTCGCGCGGGTTGCTGTAAAGCCAGAGCCAGAGGATCAACAGCAGCACGCCGAAGATGCCGGTGTAGATGAAGGTTTCGCGCCAGTCGAAACCCATCCAGACCATGAACAGCCAGATCGTCGGCGCCGTCAGGATGACCCCGATCGTCGTTGCGCTATTGACCCAGCCGATCGCATAGGACCGCTCCTTTTGCGGGAACCATTCGCTCGATGCGCGCACCACGGACGGGAAATGCCCCGCCTCGCCAACGCCGAGGATGACGCGCGCCAGCATGAACGAGACGACCGAAGAGGCGAAGCCGTGCGCGACATGGCCGACGGTCCAGATGCTGATCGCGATCGCATAGCCGACCTTTGGCCCGAAACGGTCGATCAGCCAGCCCATGAGGAGGAAGCCGAGCGCATAGGCGGCCTGGAAGGCGGTGACGATGTTGCCATAGTCATTCTCGCTCCAGCCGAGCTCGTCGCCGAGGGTCGGCGCGAGCAGGCCGAGCATGGTGCGGTCGATATAATTGACCGTGGTTGCGGCAAACAGCACCGCGACGATCAGCCAGCGGTATCGCCCCGACTTGGGCACTGGCGCCGCCGTCCCTCCGTCCGCGAATGCCTGTGCCATAAACCTCTCCCGTTTCTTGCTTTAATAGCTCTTGATCGAGCAGCCGACGCGGATTTTTCCGTCAAACAGCGCTTCGGCCCGCTGGCCGGGCCTGATTTCATGGATTCCCGTGATCGCACCCGCCGAAACCCAGGTGCCGGGCGCGATCGCGATGTCGCGCGCGCGCAGGATGTTGATCAGGAACAGCGCCGACCCGAACGGACCGTCGAGCATTCCCTCCATCGTCGCCGCGCCGACCGTTTCGCCGTCGATCGCCATTTCGACCGGCATATGAATCAGGTCGGCGTCCTGCCAACCCGCAATGGGCGGCCCCAGGATCAACCCCTTGTTGTTGCCATAATCCGATGCGGTCACCGCCGGACCATGAAGGTTGATTTCGGCGAAAGGCGAACTCGCAATCTCGATCCCTGTCCGCACATCAGCGATGCAGGAGCGGACGCTGTCGATATCGTAATCACGCGTCCCGACCGCGCCGAAACAGAGCAGCACTTCGGCTTCAGCGGCAGCGAAGCCGTCGGCATAGACCGGCATCGTCGGCAGTGCGACGCCACCGAAAATCTCGTCGACAAAAATCGGGCCGGTCAGGCGGTTGCCGCCATAGCGTTCGACAAGGTCGGGCGCGATCCGTCCGACCTTCCACCCGCCGACGCGGCGCCCGTCGAGTGCGATCGCGCGATCCTGGATCGTATAGGCCTCGGCCATCGTTTGCGGCATCGGGCCGGGATAGGCGGTAAGCGGTGTCTTTCCCGCACGCGCGTCGATTAATGCGCGCGCCACATTGTCTTGATCGCTTGTCGCCAGCATCTTTCTCATTTCCCTCTTCCGCCATGCGGTGTAAGAGACACCGGTGTCAAAAGCAAGCAAATATCGGACAGGCCCCGGCACGTTGCATGAGCCGCCCCGCCGGACGCGGCGCCGCAAACGGCGCGGATCGTCATCCTAGCCGAGCGCGCGAAAGCTGAAATTGCGGAAGCGCGCTTCGCCCTGCCCCGCCGAATAGAGTCCGGGGCGCAGCATCAGGAACCCGCCACGCACATTATGGTGGTATCCCGACACCTCCATACCGCGGTCGAAACGCACCCAGGTCTTTCCGCCGTCGCCGCTGGTGTCATAAGTGACGATGTGGCGGTCGTTGGTGACGCGCATCCGCAGACGCCCGCCATGCGGATTGACCGGCCGGGCGCGCTCGATCCCATATTGGTGCGTGACGAACCGCGCGCCATCGAAGCCGAGCCCGCAATAGAGTTTCTCGTCGTAAAAGAGGATCAGCCCCGCAGTGCCGCCGGGCCCAACCTCGATATCGCATTCAAACCGATAGGCCTGGTCGCCCGCGATCAGCAGCAGCGGCGATGAATCGGCGGGCGCCTTGCCGCGGGCCGCCAGCACCAGCGCGCCATCCTCGACGCGCGCGCGGCGCTGTTCGTCGGGCGCTGGCTTGAAGAAATTCCATTTCGCGCCGAGCGCGAGTGTCGAGAAATCGTCCGACAGCGCCATGCCGTGCGGCCCCGCGAGCGCGCCGCCCTTCGGCTTCGCGATCGACGCCGACAAGTCGCCCCCCGTCATGCGGAACCAGCCGTCGTCGGTCCATTCGATCGGATCGAGCAGCGCCTGGCGGCCCAAGGTCCAATAGCCATTTTCATATCCGTGATAGACGCTCCACCAGTCGCCCGCCGGGCCCTCGACCAGCGTCGCATGGCCGCGCGACCACCATTTTTCGGCGGCCGATCTGGTGCGGACAAGCGGATTGGCGGGACAATTTTCCCATGGTCCGTGGATCGACTTCGACCGCGCCGCGATCACCATATGCCCCGTCGGTGGCCCAGCGGTGCCGCCCACCGCCGTCACCATATAATAATAGTCGCCGTGGCGGATAATCTTCGGCCCCTCGGGCGCGAAGCCTTCGACGACCCAATCGGACGGATAGCGCCAGGGATCATAGACATGTTCGGGCTCGCCGATGCGCTTGCACCCATCGTCGGACAGGCGGACACGGTCGCCGCCCGACAGGAACAGCCAGCGCGACCCGTCCTCGCCAACCGCATGACCGGGGTCGATATGGTTCGGCAGGTTAAGGTCGATGGGTTCGCTCCACGGCCCCTCGATCCGGTCGGCCCAGATCACCCAGCTCGTGTTCGGGCCCTTGGTCGGGATGTAGAGATAATAGCGGCCCTGGTGCTTCACGAGTTCGGGCGCCCAGACCGACCCGATATTCTTGTGGAGCGCGGGCCCGATCGGGCGCCAGTTCACCAGATCGCGCGAATGCCAGATGACCAGCCCAGGATAGGAGTCAAAGGTCGAGAAGGTCATATAATAATCGGCGCCGTCCTTCAGGATCGACGGATCGGGATGGTCGCCGGCCATGATCGGGTTGAGGAAACGCCCGTCACCAAGATCCGCCTTGCGCTGCCCGTCGAAACCCGTGGCCCATGTCGGCGTCGAGCCGGATGCTGCGGGTGCCGTCGCCGCCCATGCGGCCGCGGTTGTGCCAAGCCCCGACAGGCCGGTTGCCAACAGCCCGGTCCCGGCGAATTTGAGCATGTCGCGGCGATCGGTCACTTTGCTCTCCTTGGAAAAAGAAAGGCCCGGCTCCCTGAAATCGGAAACCGGGCCTCACCGGGACAAACCCGTTTGCGTCAGATCTTGACGCGCGCGCCGAACAGGAAGGTACGGCCGTAATGGTTGTTTTCGTAATTTCGGCCGGCAAAAATATCGTTGAAGCGATACCGATAATCGTCGGTCAAATTGGTGCCCTCGATCGACACTTCGATCTGTTCGGTCACCTGATAGCGGATCGAGGCATCGACGTTGAACGAGCTGCCATAGCCTTCAAAGATATTATTGTTGCCACTGGTGCTGTCATTATAGCCGCTGCGCCACGCCGCCGAGGAGCGGATCGAGAATTTGCCGTCGTCATAATAGACCGTCGCATTCCAAGCGCGCTTGGCGAGTCCGAGAAGCGGCTGGGTATAGGTGCCCGCGGGCTGCGATTCGAGGCGGTTATCGGCCGGATCATAAGCGAGCGGGCCGGCCACCGTATAGTCGACGTCGCTCTTCACGAAGGTCGCGTTGCCGAGGACGCCGAAATGGCGCAGCGAGTCCGAGAAGACCGAGAAAGGCAATTGCAGCGACAGTTCCACCCCCTTCAGATTTGCGCCGGGGCCGTTGCCCGTGGTGCGGAACTCGAACTGGCGATTGGGATCGTCGCCATCGACGACGGCAACATAGGCCGGCGTGCCGGGTGTCAGCAGCGACAGCGGCAAGCCGCTCGACGCATAGGTGCCCTGCAACGACGTCGAAATCGGGAAGCTTTCGATGTCCTTGGCGAACAGCGCGACCGACGCGATGGCACCCGGCGCGAAATACCATTCGGCCGCGAGGTCGAACGTCGTCGCACGATAGGGATCGAGGAACGGGTTGCCCGATGTGATGCGGAAGTTGAACTGGTCGACAGTGCCGCCCGGCGACAGGCTGCCCAGCGTCGGCCGGGTGATCACTTTCGCGATCGCGCCGCGCAGGATCAGATTTTCGGTCGGGTGCAGGTTGACGTTGAACGACGGCAGCCAATCGTCATAGGTCCGGTCGACCGTGACGAAGGTCCCGCTGGCAAAGCCCGACGATGACTGATCGGTCTTGACGTAGCGCACCCCGGCGTTGCCCGTCAGGCGCATGCCGAGCACGTCGGTTTCAAACTCGGTCATGAACCAGCCGCCATAGGTTTTTTCGGTGACGGCGCGCTGCTGGCCCTGCTGGAGCACGGCGGGACGATTATACAGATCGATCAACGCCGTACCCGCGTCGAGATCGGGAACGATCCAGGCGTTGGTGTTGCCCGCGGGCTGCCCGGCATCGCCGAGGTTGAAGAGTTCGGCGATGTCCGATGTCACCGGCAGGCCGTTGGTGCCCGGCGCGCAGGTGAAGGCCGCGCAATAGGTGCTGTCGCGGCTGAACTGGACGGTATCAAAGTCGAATTGGCGATAGAAACCGCCGGCGAGCAGCTTGAACCGATCGGCAACCTGCCAGTCGAAATCGGCGGCGAAGGTCTTGAACTTGTTCGTCTGATACGACGGGCGATCGCGAAATTCCGCGAGTTGGAACGCCGTGGGATCTTCGATGCCGGGGCCGAAGCTGAGCACCGGATATTTCATGTCGGTGTAGTCGAAACGATATCCGGTCGCATCGCGATCGTCGAAGGCGAGCGTCGTTTCAACCGGGATATCGGCCTGCGACTTGGAAAAGCCCGCGATCAGCTTCACCCCCAGCGCGTCGGTCAACCGCTGTTCGAGCCGGCCCGAAAGCTGGTAGAATTCGGTTTCGCTCTGGCGCGAATAGCGTTCGGTGCGGACATAGACATTGTCGAGGTCGGCGGCGATCAGATTATTGTTCGCGTCGATCGTGTAGTTCGACAGGTCGATCGAGCGTTCGTTGCTGCGCAGCAACACCTCGCCCCAATATTCGTCGCGCGTTTCCTTGAATTTGGAATAGAGACCGTCGATCGAAATCTTGGTATTTTCGCTCGGCTCGAACTGGATCGAGGCGGTGGCGCCGAGGCGCGAACGATCGTGGCTGACAAGGCCATAGCGCGGAATACGCGGATGGAAGGCTTCGGCGACCTCGACGCAGCCCGCCGACGGACTGGCGACGAAGTTCGACCCCGCAAGACAGGTCACGCCATCGACGCTGCGGAACGGGGCCTGCGCCCAGCGCACGGTGTTGTTGCCCAGCTCATCGGTGCCATAGTCGGACCAGGCGACCGACGCCGACACCCCAAAGGTGCGATCGACATTGGTCCAGGCGATCAGCCCGGCGAGGCGCGGATCGACATCCTTGGTCAGGTCATTGTAGCGCGCCTGCGCCGATGCGACGAGCGTCAGCCCCTCCTTGCCACCGAGCGGATTGCCGGTGTTGAGATCGACGACCGCGCCGAGCGAGCCTTCATCGAGCGAAGCAGACGCCGTCTTGTGGACGACGAGCGAGGTGAAAAGCTCGGACGCAAAGACGTTGAAGTCGAAGGCGCGGTCGCGGTTCGCCGACGCGCCGTCGGTCGAGGTCGCGATCGTTTCCATGCCGTTGAGGCGGACGCGCGTGAACTGCGCACCCAGCCCGCGCACGGTGATCGCGCGGCCTTCGCCGGCGTCGCGCTGGATCGAGATGCCCGGAATACGCTGGAGCGATTCGGCAAGATTCTGGTCGGGGAATTTCGCGATATCTTCCGCGACGATGACGTCGACCGCCGAAATCGAGTCGCGTTTTTGGCCCAGCGCCTTGTCGAGCGATGCCCGAAAGCCGGTGACGACGATTTCGTCCTCGCTCGCGACCGGATCAGCCGAGTCCTGCACCGCATCCTGCGCCCAGGCCGGCGACACCGCCAGCACGGCAAGCGAAGCGCCGCACGCCAGTCGGGTCAAAGTGCGAATGCTCCGCATTGCATGAATAGCCATTATCATCCTCCCATATCGCCCCGTTGCCCCCGCTCGCGCAAGGAATGACACCGGTTACTTTGCTGAACAAAACGATTTGGCTAACCGTTTCATCCGTCGATTTTTCAGAGGTTGATGGCGGTCGCCGTCACATGCAGCGAACCGGATCAGACCCTCTCCCTTGGAAATATTTTCTCGTTGACCGATTGGGGTAACCGGTGTCAGAAAGATTGCGGATTGCGACGAACATGTCAATACCCCAATGAACAGGAGAGATAGGATGCCCAAAAAGCTTTGGATAACCGCGCTTTTTCTGGCCCTTACCCTGCCATCGGATATGGCAATGGCGGCCGATACGACGCCGCTCGCCTTCCCCGGCGCGGTCGGTCCGGCGGCACAGACTCCGGGTGGCCGCGGCGGGCAGATCTTGCGCGTGACGACGCTTGCGCCCGACGGGCCGGGGTCGCTGAAGGCGGCGATCGACACGCCGGGGCCGCGCATCATTGTGTTCGAGGTCGGCGGCGTGATCGACATGGGGCGCCAGTCGATCGAGATCAAACATCCCTATCTCACCATCGCGGGGCAAACCGCGCCGGGTCCAGGCATCACCCTGATCCGGACGGGCATCGACGTGAAGACGCACGATGTCATCCTGCGCCACCTGCGCGTCTACACCGGCGTCGACGGCCAGCCGAAGCGCAGCGGGTGGGAGGCCGATACTTTTTCGACCGTGGCGGCGCATAATGTCATCATCGACCATTGCACTTTGATGTGGGGGATCGACGAGAATATGTCGGCGTCGGGGCCGCGCTTCACCGGCAAGAGCGTCGAGGAATGGCGCAAGGGCACGAGCCACAACATCACCTTTTCGAACAATCTTGCCGCCGAAGGACTCGCGGACGCAAGCCACCCCAAGGGCGAGCACAGCAAGGGATCGCTGATCCACGACAATGCCACGGGCATCGTCTTTTACCGCAATGTCTGGGCGCATAATGTCGAGCGCAACCCGTTGATCAAGGGCGGCGGGCAGGCGCTGATGATCAACAATCTGATCTACAACCCGCAACACCGCGCGGTGCATTACAACCTGATGAACCTCGAATGGGTCGGGCACGACTATGTGACGGGCCAGATCACCGCGGTCGGCAATGTGATGCGCGGCGGCAACGACACCGACAAGGACCTGCCATTCCTGATGCTGGGCGGCGACGGCGACCTCGCCTATTATGGCAAGGACAATCTGCACGTCGATCGCCACGGCGCGGCGCTGCCCGAATTCGGCCGCTATGGCGAAACGCAGGCAAAGCTGATCAGCGCCAAGGCGCCGCTCGCGCCGCTGGGCGGTTATCATATCCTGCCGGTGCGCGATGTCGAAACATCGGTGCTGTCTACCGCGGGCGCACGCCCCTGGGCGCGCGATGCTGAGGAAATTCGCGTGCTCTTCTTCGTCGCCGAAGGGCGCGGCGACGTGATCGACGACGAGAAGGAAGTGAGCGGTTATCCCAAGGTCAAGGAAGTGCGCGCGCCCTTTGTCGACGCGGCGTGGGACCTCGCGACGATGGAACCGAAATCGGGGGTCTATCCGGGTCAGTCGACGCCCTTGCCGCAGGAAAATCTGTCGCAGCGCGACCGCGCATCACGGACGGGCAATTGACGATGAGCGCGCTCCTCGCGCTCCTTCTTGCCGGCAGCGGCGCCCCGGCGATGGTCGTGATCGACGAAGCCGCGACGGTGCGCGAAGAAGCGCCGCCGCATGGCGCCATCGGCCTGTCCACAGCCTGGCGGATCAGCGACGCCGCCCCCGCCCCGCGCAGCTTCGAGTTCCGCAAGCGCGCGCTGCATGTCGGCGCGGCGATCGGCGTGCATCCGATCGACCATGACGAAATTTATTATGTGCTGTCGGGCACCGGCGTCGTTCATTCGGATGGCGAGGAGAAAGCTTTGACGGCGGGCACTGCGGCATGGCTCTACAAGGGCGCCAAGGTGGGTATTCGCCAGACGGGACACGC
The DNA here is from genome assembly GCF_001830555.1 of Sphingopyxis sp. RIFCSPHIGHO2_12_FULL_65_19. GTDB lineage: Bacteria > Pseudomonadota > Alphaproteobacteria > Sphingomonadales > Sphingomonadaceae > Sphingopyxis. The sequence goes on from NZ_MIAM01000023.1 coordinate 74,929, forward strand.
GCCGCTGGTGCTGATCATCGCATATCCGAACAAGGCGCCTGCGCCATGACGCTCGATCGCCGCGCGCTGCTGGCGGCCAGCCTTGCGCTGCCCTTTGCGAGCACGGCGGCGCAGGCCGCATGGACCCGCCCTGCGGGCCTTGCCCCCGACGCAAGCATCGCGCTGTGGCCCGAAGGCCATATCAAGCCGCCGCCGGGGCTTTCCGAACAAGTCGTGCAGCGCAGCGACGATCCGGACGCCAGCGACCGGATGCTGCAAGCGATCACCCGGCCGCGGCTGGACATCTTCCGCCCGGCGAAGCCTAATGGCGCGGCGGTGATCCTCGCGCCCGGTGGCGGCTATCGTTACGTGGTGATCGACAAGGAAGGTTATGAGCTGGCGCGCTGGCTGAAGGAGCGCGGCGTGACCGTTTATGTGCTCTTCTACCGCTTGCCCGGCGACGGCTGGGCGCATGGCGCCGATGTGCCGCTGGCCGATGCGCAGCGGGTGGTGCGACTGGTGCGCAGCCGCGCGCCTGTCGATGGTATTGACCCCGCGCGCGTCGTCTTTGGCGGCTTTTCGGCAGGCGGTCAGGTCGCCACGAGCCTGCTCACGCGCTTCGATGTCCGGGTTTACGACCGGGTCGATGCTGCCGACGCCGTGTCGGCGCGGCCTGACGCGCTCGCCGCTATCTATCCCGTCGTGTCGATGGACCCGGCGATCAGCCATGCGGTGAGCCGCGAAAAACTGATCGGCGCGAATGCCGACGCGTCGCGCGAGGAACGCTATTCGCCCGAACGCAACGTCCGCGCCGACCAGCCGCCGCTGTGGCTGCTCCACGCCGAGGATGATCAGGTGGTGAAGGTAGAAAACAGCGTCCGGCTGCGCGCCGCGACGCGCACCATGGGCGCCCCGGTCGAAGCGCATTTCTTCGAGCGCGGCGGGCATGGTTTCGGGCTGATGAAGACCGCGGGGCTGCCCGTTGCGATCTGGCCCGAGCTGCTGTGGAACTGGCTGGGGTCGCACGGGATCGTATGACCGCCCCCTCATCCCGGCAAAGGCCGGGCTGACCATATTGGGGAACGCGAGCCTTCAGCTTCCCGGCTGGATATAGGGCACGCGCGCGAACAATTGGCGTTCCCATCGGCGGGGGTCATTTTCGACGCGACTTGTCGTATCGAAAATCATCGTCTGCCGCTTCGCCAGATCATAGGCGGGCCAGCCCGGATCGCCGGTGCGCGCAAAGCGGACGAATGCGTCCATCATGCGGTCGCTCATCGCCTGCTGCGACGAGGTGGGGTCGGCAAGGGTTCCGAAACTGAGGCCGATATCGTCGGTGTGCTTCGCATCCTCGAAATCGAGCTGGTAGACGAAGGCGGGCGCCCCGGCGCGCGCGCGCGCTTCGGCTTCCTCGACCTGCCCGCGCCAGCTGCGCGCGGCGGTGACGATACGGTGGAACAGATCGCCCGCCGCGGCCTGCGGATAGCGGGTGCGAAATTGCCCGACGATCCATTCCGGGTGCGCGTCGATCTTGATCTCCGACGCGATACGCTGCGCCAGATTGTCGAAGGTCAGCCCTGCAAGCTGCTTTCCTTCCGGCGCATAAAAGGCACGCGTTTCCATCACCGTGTTGCCGAGCATCATCGGAATGTCCAGCGATTGCGGCGCAGCGTCGGGCCAGAAAGGGTGGCGCGACAGGTGCGTCATGTCGAGCACCGGCCCCATATAGACAGAGCCGCCGAGGATCGGATCGGTCGCCGAAAGCGCCGCGACCAATTGCTCAACCGGCGCGGTCGCCGGGTCGACACCCGGGCCCAGCCTGTCCAGAAAAGCCTGCGCACGCTTTGTCGCGTTGAGCGGGCCCGACGCCGTGACCTGCTGCCCGCTCATCGTGATCGCCTTGTGGAACAGCCCCTTCGCCGCGGGCATCGCCATCAGGGTCGCGATCTTCGCGCCGCCGCCCGACTGGCCGAACAGGGTGACATTGCCTGGATCGCCGCCGAAAGCCGCGATGTTCCGCTGGACCCATTGCAGCGCGGCGATCAGGTCGAGCTGCCCCGCATTGCCGCTGTCGGGAAGCCGCGGGTCGAGCCGGGCGAGGTAGAGATAGCCAAGCGCGTTGAGGCGGTGGTTGACGGTGACGACGACGACATCGCCGCGTGCCGCGAGTTTCGCGCCGTCGTTCAACGGATCGGTGACGCTGCCGGTCGAATAAGCGCCACCGTGGAAATAGACCATCACCGGGCGCTTGCGCTTCTCCTCTATGTCGGGTGTCCAGACATTGAGGAACAGGCAATCCTCGCTCTGCGGCCGATAGCCGTCGCCTTTTTGCGGGCAGACCGGGCCGAAGATGTCGCCGCGCAATTGTTCGGCCTCGACTACCGCCACGGGTGCCGAAAAGCGCGCTGCCCGGGCGTAGCGAATGCCGGTAAACGCCCAAGCCACCCCGTCGCCGGTGCTCCGCCTTTGCTCCGACCGATAGACGCCGTCGCGCGCCTCCACGCCACCGACATGGTGTATCGGCGTAAAAATTTCGGCCCTGACCGCTGCGGGCAGCAGCAGCGACGCCGCGCCGGCAGCGAGCAGCCCGCGCCGCGTCACCCCTTTGCCGGACACCCTATCGCCGGACATCCAGCCCACCGCCATGAAAGGCATCGATGTCCGCTTGCCCGAAACGGCTCGCGTCGCCGGGGAGCGAATGTTTGAGCGCGGTCAGCGCGAGCCCCGATTCGGCCATCATCCGCGCATCGCCGCCCGAAAGATGCGCGTGGAGCACGCCCGCGGCGAAAGCATCCCCCGCACCGATGCGGTCGACGATGCCGGTGACATCGACATCGGGGGTCTGATGGCAATTTTCACGCAGGTCGACCCGTGCCGCGATGCGGTGATGATCGGCGGTGAGCGTATGGCGCGCGGTCGAGGCGATCAGCTTGAGGCCTGGGAAAGCGGCGAAGCCCGCTTCAGCGCCCTCGCGGCGCCGGTCTTCGCCCTCGCCGCTGAATTCTCGCCCCAATACCAGCGACAGGTCACGGTGATTGCCGAAGAGGATGTCGGCCGACCCGATCAGTTCGGAGAGGATCGTGCGCGGGTCGCTGTCCCACGCTTCCCACAGCATCGCACGATAATTGCCGTCGAAGCTGACGGGCACGCCGCGCCGCTTCGCCGCGCGCGCGGCGGCGAGCGCGGCCTCGGCCGAGCGCGGCCCGAGCGCAGGGGTAATGCCCGACAGGTGGAGCAATTGCGCGCCGCTCAGCAGCGCATCCCAGTCATAATCCTCCACGCCGGTCGCCGCGAAGCTGGAACCCGCGCGGTCATAGACGATTTCCGACGCACGCAGCCCGGCGCCGACACTGAGGAAATAGAGCCCCATGCGGCCCGCGCCGTCGGTAATCGCGGCGCAATCGACACCGCCGCCGCGCACCGCGGCCACAGCGCCGCGGCCGAGCGCATTCGCCGGAACGCGGCTGACCATCGCGCAATCATGCCCAAGATGTGCGAGGCCGATCGCGACATTGGCTTCGGCACCGCCAACGTGAAGCGCAAGCGACGGCGATTGCATCAACAGCTCGTTGCCCGGCGCGGTCAGGCGTATCAGCAATTCGCCGAAAAAGACTAAGCGGCCGTCGGTCATCTCACTCCCCGCTCACCCTACCCGCACGGGAGGGCGAGTTTCTTGTTATCGCGCGAGCCAGCCGCCGTCGACCGCGAGGATATGGCCCTGCACATAGTCCGATGCCGAGGACGCAAGGAATATGGCGGCCCCGCCGATATCCTTGGGATCGCCCCAGCGGCCCGCCGGGATGCGCTCCATGATCTGACGGTTGCGCGTCTCGTCGCCCTGTAGCGCGGCGGTGTTGTTCGTCGCGATATAGCCGGGCGCGATCGCATTGACCTGCACGCCTTTTGCCGCCCATTCGTTGGCGAGCAGCTTGGTGAGTCCGCCCACGCCCGATTTCGACGCGGTATAGCTCGGCACCCGGATGCCGCCCTGAAAGGTCAGCATCGAGGCGATGTTGATGATCTTGCCGCTGCCCCGCGCGATCATGTGGCGCCCCACGCTCTGGCAGAGGAAGAAGAGCGTCTTCAAATTGGTGTCCATCACCGCGTCCCAGTCGGCCTCGGTGAAGTCGACCGCATCGGCGCGGCGGATGATCCCGGCATTGTTGACGAGAATGTCGATGCGTCCGAACTCGGCGAGCACCGCGTCGACGAGCGGCTGGACCGCACCGACGCTCGACAGGTCGGCGGCGAAATTCTCGGCCCGGCGGCCGAGCCCGCGCACCTTGCCGACGGTCTCATCGGCGGGCGAGCGCCCCGCGGCAGCGATATCGGCCCCCGCTTCGGCGAGCGCGAGCGCGATCCCCTGTCCGATGCCGGTGTTCGCGCCGGTGACCAGCGCGACTTTTCCTGTGAGATCGAACATCGTCATCTTCCTACCCTTCGTCCTGCCGGACTCGATCCGGCATCCATTTCCGCCATGTCGCCTGGACCCCGGACCAAGTCCGGGGTGACGATAAGAGGATTACGACAACTGGCAGATGTCGAGGACGTTCATGTCGGTATAGTCCTGATTCTCGCCCGCCATCGCCCAGATGAAGGCATAGGATTTGGTGCCGGCGCCCATGTGGATCGACCAGGGCGGGCTGATCACCGCTTCCTCATTCTGCATGACGATGTGGCGGGTCGCTTCGCCTTCGCCCATGAAGTGCATGACGCGGTCGGTATCGACATTGTCGAGCTCGAAATAGAAATAAATCTCGCTGCGACGCTCATGGATATGCGGGGGCATGGTGTTCCACACGCTGCCTTCCTTGAGCACGGTCAGCCCCATGACGAGCTGCGCGCTGTCGCAGACGCCGGGGATAGCGAGCTGGAAAATCGTGCGCTCGTTCGATTCGGCAAGGCTGCCACGGTCGAGCGCATTGGCGTCGGCAATGCCGAGCTTGCGCGTCGTGAACGCCTTGTGCGCCGGACAAGAGGCCAGATAATAACGCGCGCCTTCGCCCGCGAACTCGACGTCGGCCGCCCCCATCGTGACATAGAGGCAATCCTTGTTGCCGAGCGTGAAGCTTTCGCCGTCGACGGTGACGGTGCCTTCCACCGCCGAAACATTGACGATCGCAAGTTCGCGGCGTTCGAGGAACGGATGCCCCACAGCCGAGGGCGGCTCGCTCTGCGCGGGCAGCTTGACCGGCGCCGAACCGACGGCGACCCCGCCGATCACGAAGCGGTCGGCGTGGGTGTAGTTGAGGACGCACTCGCCCGTCCGGAACAGATTCTGGATCAGATAGCGGTCGCGCAATTCCGCGTTCGACACCTGATCCATCATCACGGGATGGGTGGCGTAATAGGTCTTGGAAAACATGGGGGCATCCTCGCTCGATATTTCTGGCTTGCCGCCTTGCTAGATTTGATGGTAACCGGTGTCAAGAGGCGATGACGCCCCCGCCGGACAGTTGATTTTACGCTTTCGAGCGCCCATCAGACAGAAAAGGCGAGCTCGGCTCCGGCCGGACTTGCAGGGGAAAGAAGAATATGGCGGCACAAAGCAAGGGGCCGGGGGGCAAGCAGCCGACGATCAACGACGTAGCGGCGCTCGCGGGCGTTTCAAAAAAAACCGTCAGCCGGGTGATCAACCGATCCGAATTTCTGACCGACAAGACCCGCGCCGCGGTCGAACAGGCAATCGAAAGGCTGGGGTTCGTTCCCAATCCGCAGGCACGGGCGCTGGCTTTTCGCCGCAACTTCCTGATCGCGCTGCTTCACGACAATCCGAACGCGCAGACCGTGCTCAATTTCCAGCGTGGGGTGCTCGACGCGATCAAGGACAGCGACCTGGCCCTGCTCGTCCGTCCGGTCGATCGCGGGTCCGACAAGCTGCTCGACGATGTACGCACCTTTCTTGAAAAACAGCGCCCGATCGGCGCGATGCTGCTCCCCCCGATTTCGGAGAATGACGACCTTGCCGCGCTCTGCGAGGATCTCGGCGTGCGCTATGTACGCATCGGGTCGGCGCCGCTCGACGATGCCAAACATTGCATCTCGTCGAACGACCGCGAAGTCGTCGCCGACGCGGTGCGGGGGCTGGTTGCGCTCGGTCATCGCCGCATCGGTTTCGTGCGCGGCCCCGTCGGCTTTCGTTCGGCGGCCGAACGCGAGAAGGGTTTTCTCGAGGCGCTGGCCGAGGCGGGGATCGACCTTCCCGCCGAATTGAACGCACCCGGCAATTATCGCTACACGGCGGGAATCGAAGCCGGCGAAGACCTGCTTTCGCTGGCCGCCCCGCCGACCGCGATCTTCTGCTCGAACGACGAAATGGCGGCAGGCGTGATGAGCGTCGCGCACAGCAAGGGCATCGGCGTGCCGGGCGAGCTGTCGATCATCGGTTTCGATGACAGTCCGACCGCGACGCATATCTGGCCGGCCCTCAGCACCGTCCGTTGGCCGATCCGCGAAATGGGCGTTCGCGCCGCGCAGACGCTCGTCCCCGATTTCCTCGGTCCCGGCGCCAAGGGCGGCGAGGATGAAGGTACGGTCCTCGCCTCGACCTTTATCGAGCGCCAGTCGGTCGCGCCGCCACCCGCGCGCTGACCCTCAACGCCGCCGACGGGCGAGCTGATAGTCGTAGAGCGAGGGCGCGGCATCGATCGCTTGCCCCGTCGCCTCGATATAGGGCGCGGGGGTATAATCGACCCGGATCTTGCGATTGGCATGGAGCCCGACGATCCGCTCGCCCGGCCCTTCCAGCCCGCTCGTGATCGCGACGACGGCATCGTCGGGAATGCTCTCGGGCATCACCAGCCGCGCGTTCCACAATGTGTTGTAAAGCCCATGCCCCGGCTTCCAGTATGGCGCGCCGCCGCCGACCCAGAGCTGGTAGTGCCAGCCGTCCGTCCCCCGTTTCGGGTCGATATGCATTTCGATCTGGTCGAACAAATTCTGGTGGTTCGATCCGCTGTGCTGGTCGATGATCGCATCCCGGTCGACGACCGCGCGCTGGAAGACCGAACGCGTCGAGCGCGTGTTGATGCTGACCGGGTGGATGACCGGATTTTCGACCTTCAGATCCTTTACCAGAACATTATGCACTGCGCCGACATGGACCGAATAGTGCGCGCGCCGCGTGCCCGTCGTGGTGATGTCGGCGATCGTCAGGCTCGCCGCATTGTCGGTCAGGATGCCGCTGTCCGAACTGTCGATCGTCAGCTTCCGCACCCAGCCATCGAACACGCCGGTCATGTAGATGCCATTATAGCCCTGTTCGAGATGATGGCCGAAGGATGGCGCATCGGGAAATTGCAGCCGCAGATTCTGGATGCCCACATTGGCAAGATGGGTCCAGTCGGCGACCACCGCGGGCTGGTCGGCGCGGATGTCATGGAGCAGCGGATCGCCGAGCGTCACCGTCCGCCCGCGCACCGCCGCGACCCGCGTCGCCTGCACGACGACCGGACGGTTGGGAGAGGTCCAGTGATGCGATCCGATCGGCAGGTCGGTGTCGCCGTAAAGCGATTTCAATATCTGGCTTTTCGGCCCATCGACCGAAAACCATTGCAGCTGTACGACGTCACCGACCCGAAGCTTTGCCGCATCGTCAACCGTCAACGTGCGCGAGAATTGCCTGCCCGCGACGCCATTTGCGAGCACCGGATCGCGGACGTCCTTGCTGCCGTCATAGGAAACCGGTCGGCTGTTTTCGGGCGCGACGAGGATCATCCCGCCGGCCCAGCTATATTCTGTGAACAGATAGTCGATATTATGTTCGGGTTCGACCTGCTGCTTCTTTTCGCGCACCAGATATTCGCGCAGCTCGTCATAATCGCTGCTCTGGTCGATCAGCTTCAGCGGGCGCGGGAACCAGAGCTCGCTGCCGCCAGGGCCATTGCCTGCGCCGTCGAGGGTGATGTCGCTGCGCGTGATTCGCAGCACTTCGGTGATCTGCGTCCGCCCCTTGGGAAAACGCAGCGTCACCTTACCCTGCACGGCATTGGCGGCAGCCAGCGCGCGGAGCACCGCCTTCGTATCGTCGAGCCCGTCGTCGGGAATCGCACCATAGGCTGTGACGTCGATCGTCGTAGCCGCGTCGGTGGGGAGCGTCGCAAGGCCGAAGCCATAGCCGGCATAGCTGAAATCGGGCAGCGGGTGCGCCTTCATCGTCGCCCGATCGGCAAGGATTTTGGGCAGGTCCGTCGGCTGCGCCTGCGACGGGAAACTCAGCGCCGCACCGAACGCCAGAACCGAAACGAGGCGCGCACGCCGATTACCCGAAATCATGAACCGATAACTCCCTGCGGTCCCATTTGGCATGGCGGCGCGTGACCCGTGAAAGGCCGAAGGCGCCGCCATGCCGGGGACCTGTCAATCAAAACTTCGCGCGGACGCCGACCGAGAAGCGCCGTTCGGACAAGGCGTAGCTGTTGAGCGCCGTCGGGTTGAAATTGCTATACTCGCTCGTCGCCGATTTTTTCGGCAGCAGATTCTGCGCCTGGAGCGACAGCGCGATATTCTTCGTGATGTCGACCCCGACCTGCGCGTCGAGTTGCGAACGCGAGCCAACAAAACTGGGACGCCCCTGCGAAAATTCAAACACCGCCTCGTCGCGGTAATTATAGGCGATGCGCGCCGAAAATGGTCCTTTCTCGTAAAGACCGACCAGATTGTAACTGTTCTTCGACACCGCAACGAGCGGAAAGCCTGCATTATCCTCGGCGTCCGAATAGGTGTAGTTCGCGATGACGCCAAAGCCGTCGAGCGGCGAGGGCAGGAAGTCCATGAACTGCTGGATGCCGATCTCGAACCCCTTGATCTTTGCGCTGGCAAGATTTTCGGGGCGCGAGAAGGTCAGTTCGCGGCCCTGCGGATCGAGCGTCGTGTCGATACCACTGGTGACGAAACTCGCGATGAAGTTCTTGACATCCTTGTAAAAGAGCGCGCCCGAAATCAGCGAGCTTTTTCCCGTATAATATTCAAAGCTGACATCGGCCTGCGTTGCGATCGGCGGTTCGAGATTCACGTTGCCGCCGGTGACCGACAGGTTCGTTGCGTTGAAGAAGGTCGAGGGCGCGAGGTCGGCGATCGACGCGCGTTGCATCGTCTGCGAGGCCGATACGCGAATCAGGAAATCGTCACTGACGTTGAACGCGATATTCGCGCTGGGCAGGATGTTGGTATAGCGGTTCTTGTCGTTGCGCAGCGTGCTGATCGCGCCGACATTGACATAGGAGTCGACCGAAAGGCGCGTCGATGCGATTCGTACGCCCGCATTGGCCTTGTACGGGACGCCCGCAATTTCCCCCTCGCCCGATACCATCAGATAAGCCGCGAGCGTCTTTTCGCTGAAGTCATAGTCGCGCTGGAGGTTGGGCAGCAGAGTCGAGCGGCCGTTCGGATCGGGGTTCGGCTGAGCCCCCTGCGCGCGGTCGAAGACATAATCGAAGGTCGGCGCGGTGCTTAAAAAGCTGCGCGGAAAAGTGCCGGGCAGGTCGGACAGGAAATCGCCCGCATCGACAAGCTTCAGATAGGGCTCAATCTCTTCGCGGGTCGGGGTGACCTGGCTGCGAAAGGCGTTCGAGCGCGCGTGGAGATCGGTGTAGCGCACGCCCGCTGCGATCGTCACCCCACCGGCGGTCTCGTAACTGACGTCGAGCTTGCCCGTCCATTCTTCGAGCAGGCCGAGCAGCCGGTTGCTGCGCACGCCGTTGTTCGCGGGGTTGTAGGAGGCGTAATCGGTCGGATCGAACGTCCCGCCCAGCGTCAGCGACGGAACCGTCTGGTCGCGAAAGTCGAACGCGCCGGGGACCGTCGCGGTGCCTTGCAGCGTGATGATCTGGATCGTCTGGTCGATCGTGCCCTTGCTGTAATAACCGTCGGCCTCGATCGTCAGCCCATTGTCGCCCTCATATTTGCCGTTCAGGCCATAAAGGAAGCTTTCGGTCGGTTCGTTGCGGATCTGCCCGGCGGTGGTGACGGTGCCGTTGGCGTTGCCTGCGACGACCATCCCGTCCTCGACGACGCGGCCGGTCACGGGATTGCTGCCCGTCGGAAGACGGAACGCAAAGAAATCCTGCCGCCGGCCGGTCTTGAGCTTTGAATAAAGCGCGTCGGCGGTGATCGTGAATTCGGGCGTCACCTCGAACTGGATCGATCCGTTGAGGCCGAGGCGCGAGCGGTCGACGGTGAACTGCTCATATTGCAGCAGCACCGGGGTCTGGAAAGACCCACCGCCGGTGCCGGTGTAAGTGCGATTCAGGAAATTGTTGCGCTCGAACGTCTGCGTCATCGAGGTGCGCTTTTGATATTCGCCCGCGATCATGACGCCGATACGCCCGTCGGCGAATTTGGTCGTTGCAAAGCCCGTGATCGCGGGCTCGAACTTTTTCGAGTTTTCGGAATAGACGCCCTGCGCGCGGACCGAGATCGTCGGCTCCTTGAAGCTCAGCGGCTTGGGCGTGACAAGATTGACGGTGCCACCGAGCCCGCCCTCGGCATTGCTCGCGAGCGGGGACTTGCGCACTTCGAGGCGGCCAAACAGGCTGGACGGAACCAAGTCGAGCCCCGACGAGCGGCCGAGCTGGTCGTTCTCGGGCGGCGACAGCCGCGCCGACCAGCCGAGCAAGGTGCGACCATCGACTTCGACGCGCACTTGTTGCAGCCCGCGCACCGATACCGACTGGCCTTCACCGAAGACGCGGGTGATCTGGACCCCGGTAACGCGTTGCAGCGCTTCAGCGACGTTGGCGTCGGGCAGTTTGCCGACGTCCTCGGCGGTGATGACGTCCATCACCTGTTCGGCGTCGCGCTTGATCTCGGCCGCCTGTTCGAGCGAGGCGCGGATCCCGGTGACGACGATCGCGTCTTCTTCCGTCGGGGCCGATCCATCCTGAGCATGGGCCGGCACCATCGCCAGCGCCGCGAGCGATGCCCCGCCGGCCAGCCTTGCCCCCAGGCCCGTCAATCTCCGAAAGTCCCGGTTTACATGAATCGCCATCTTCATCCTCCCACGCCGACGGCGGACCTTTTGCCCGCTCGCCCATGATTCCCCTCGAAGATGCTCCGGCAACCCAGCCTTTCGGCGCGCCCGGTGCCTCTCTTCGTCTTCGCTATCGTTGCCCGGCAAAGGTAACCGGTGTCACGAATGATGCGGGATTTGCCAAGCTCGTGTCAAGCAAAAATTGTATGACAACTGATGCCTTTGTATGACAACTATCCGCCGGCCGGTCCCGTGACCCGTGCGACGGAAAAATTGTCGTAATTTGTCGCATCGCGCCCATTGGGCTTGCCAGCGGCGGGCCAATGGGTTGAATAGGCGCAAAACCTCCCTCCCCCGTTGCGACTTGAAACGAGATTGACCTTGATGCTGGACAAGTGGCCGCTGCTCCGCGCCGGAGCCCTCTGCGCCATGGCCCTGTCGCTGGCCGCCTGCTCGGCCGAAGAAGAAAAGGGCGGCCGCGGCGCCCCCGAAGTCGGCTATGTCGCCGTCGCGGTGCAGCCGGTGCCCGTCACAACGTCGCTCGGCGGGCGCACGGTCGCTTATGAAACGAGCGAGGTGCGGCCCCAGGTGAACGGCCTGATCCGCCGCCGATTGTTTACCGAGGGCGGTTTCGTGCGCGCCGGGCAGCCGCTCTACCAGATCGACGCCAGCCTCTATCAGGCGGCGGTCGACCAGGCCGCGGCGAACCTTGCGAGCGCGCGCGCGAGCGCCCAGGCGGCCGAGGAACGCGCGCGGCGGCTTGAACCGCTCGCGAAGATGCAGGCCGTCGCCGAACAGGATTATACCGACGCGCTGGCACAGGCGCGGATGGCGCGCGCCGCCGTCGCGCAGAATGGCGCCGCGCTCGAAACCGCGCGGATCAACTTGCGCTTTGCCACGATCACCGCCCCGATCAGCGGCCGCATCGGCCGCAGCATCGCCACCCCCGGTGCGCTGGTCAGCGCCAGCCAGGCAACCCCGCTTGCCGTGATTCAGCAGACCGACCCGATGTATGTCGATATGCAGCAGTCGAGCGCGGAACTGACCGCGCTGCGCCAGGCGATCGAAAGTGGCGGGGTGGCGGCGGGCAGCACGTCGGTACGCCTGCGTCTGGAAGACGGCAGCACCTATGGCTTTGCCGGGACGGTCCAGTTTTCGGACATCACAGTCAATGAGGCGACCGGCACCGTCACGCTGCGCGCGCGCTTTCCCAACCCCAAAGGGATATTGCTGCCCGGCATGTTCGTCACCGCGCTGTTCGACCAGGTGGTGAACCCGTCGGCGATCCTGCTGCCGCAGGCCGCGGTCCAGCGCGATTTCGACGGGTCGGCCTTTGTCTATCTGGTCGGCAAGGACAATAAGGCGGCGCGGCGCAAGATCGTCGCCGACCGCACCGTCGGCGCCAACTGGGTCGTCACCGACGGTCTTAAACCCGGAGAGCGCGTGATTACGCAGGGGATCGGCAATCTGCGACAGGGCGCGCCGATCCGTCCGGTTCCCGCGAGCAGCGCCCAGCGCGTCGGCGCGCAGGCCAAGGGGGCGGCGCAGGGCGGCGACGCCCCGGCAAAGGGCAAGTAACCGCCCATGTCACGCCTTTTCATCGACCGGCCGATTTTTGCCTGGGTGCTGTCGATCATCGTCATGCTGGGCGGGGTGGGCGCGCTGTTCTCGTTGCCGATCGAGCAATATCCCGACATCGCGCCGACACAGGTCAACATCCGCGCGACCTATCCGGGCGCATCGGCCGAAACGATCGAAAACAGCGTTACACAGGTGCTGGAACAACAGCTGACCGGGATCGACGGGCTGCTCTATTTCAGCTCGCAGTCGAGTTCGCGCGGCCAGGCAAGCATCACCGCGATCTTCGAGAAGGGCACGGACCCGGACATCGCGCAGGTGCAGGTCCAGAACAAGATCCAGTCGGCAGTCTCTCGCCTGCCGCAGCAGGTGCAGGCGCAGGGCGTGCGCGTGACCAAGTCCAACTCGGACTCGCTGCTGCTCGTCGGTGTCTATGACACCACCGACACGCGCTCGAACCAGGACGTGTCCGACTATTTGTCCTCGAATATCCAGGACCCGCTGTCGCGCGTCGAAGGCGTCGGCGACGTCAACGTCTTTGGGTCGCCGCACGCGATGCGTATCTGGCTGAACCCACAGCGGCTCGCCGGCGTATCGCTGATGCCCAGCGATGTCGTCGCAGCGATCACCGCGCAGAACAGCGAAGTCGCGGCGGGCGAGGTCGGCGGCCTGCCCGCTCCGCAAGGCCAGATGCTCAACGCGACGGTCACCGCCCAGTCGCGGATGCAAACGGTCGAACAGTTCGAGAATATCGTGCTGAAGACGCTGCCCGACGGCGCCACGGTGCGGATCAAGGATATTGCGCGCGTCGAGGTCGGCGCCGAAAACTACAGCACGATCGTCCGCATCAACGGCCACCCCGGATCGGGCATGTCGATCTCGCTGTCGCCGGGCGCCGACGCGCTCGAAACCGCCGACCGCGTCAAGGCGCGGATGACCGAACTCGCCGCCGACTTCCCCGACGGCCTGACCTACAGCTACGCCAATGATTCGACCGCCTTCATCAAATTGTCGGTCAGCGAGGTGCAGAAATCGCTGTTCGAGGCGATCCTGCTCGTCATTCTGGTGATGTTCGTTTTCCTGCAAAGCTGGCGCGCGGTGCTGATCCCCGCGATCGCGGTGCCCGTCGTGCTGCTCGGCACCTTTGGCATATTCTATATGCTGGGCTTCAGCATCAACACGCTGACCCTGTTCGGGTTGACGCTGGCGATCGGACTGCTCGTCGACGATGCGATCGTCGTCGTCGAGAATGTGGAACGATTGATGGAAGAAAATCCGGGGATGTCGGCGCGCGAAGCGACGATCCAGTCGATGAAGGAATTGCAGGTCGCGCTGATCGCAATCGCACTCGTGCTGTCGGCGGTGTTCCTGCCGATGGCGTTTTTCGGCGGTTCGACCGGCGTCATCTATCGCCAGTTTTCGGTCACGATCGTTTCGGCGATGGCGCTGTCGGTGCTCGTCGCGCTGATCCTGAGCCCCGCGCTGACATCGACCTTGCTGAAACCCAAGGATCATGGCGGCGCCACGGACGGCGGCGGACGCTTTGCGCGCGCCCACGCATTCCTCGAACGCGCCAAGACCGGCTTCAACACGCGTTTCGACCGCTCGGTCGACCGCTATGTCGGCAGTGTCACCAAGGTCGTCGATCGCAAATGGCTGTTCCTCGGCATCTATGCGGTGCTGCTCGTCGCGCTCGCCCTTCTCTTCCTTCGCCTGCCGAGCGGTTTCCTGCCCAATGAGGACCAGGGCCGCGTTTCGGTCCAGTTCCGCCTGCCGGCGGGCGCGACGCAAGCGCGCACGCTCGAGGTGCGCGATATGGTCGAAAAATATATGCTGACCGAAGAAAAGGCCAATGTCGGGGCGCTGTTCCTGGTCGCCGGCGGCGGCGGTGGCGGCGCGGTGGGCCAGAACACCGGCCAAGGTTTCGTCAACCTCGTCCATTGGGACGAGCGGCCCGGCGAGGAACGCAGCGCCGAAGCCATTGCGACGCGCGCCCGCGCCGCGCTGGCCGGGGTACGCGATGCGCAGGTGTTTGCGCTTGTCCCCGGCGCCGTGCGCGGACTCGGCGATTCGGCGGGCTTCACGATGCAGTTCCAGAATCGCAGCGGGATGAGCCGCGACGAATTTGTCGCCGCGCGCGAGAGGCTGCTGGCGATGGCGAACGAGAATCCCAAGCTGACCTCGGTGCGCCTGTCCGACCTGCCCGACGTATCGACGCTGAAAATCGACGTCGATACCCAGCGGCTGACGGCTTATGGCATCGACAATGGCGATGTGAACAACACGCTCGCGACCGCCTGGGGCGGGCGTTACGTCAACGACTTCATCGACAAGGGACGCGTCAAGCGTGTCTATGTCCAGGGCGATGCCCCCTATCGTGCCAAACCCGAAGACCTCAGCCAGTGGTTCGTTCGCTCGACCGACGGGCAAATGTCGCCTTTCTCGGCCTTTGCCACCGTCGGCTGGTCGACAACGCCAAGCAGCAGCTCGCGCTTCCAGGGCGTTCCCGCTTTTGAAATTTCGGGCCAGCCCACCCCCGGCACCAGTTCGGGCGAAGCGATGGATGAAATGGAGCGCATGGCAAACGAAATACCGGGAACCAGCGTCGCCTGGTCGGGCTCTTCCTATGAAGAGCGGCTCTCCTCGGGGCAGGCACCTTTGCTCTATGGCTTGTCCTTGCTTGTCGTCTTCCTCTGCCTCGCCGCGCTCTACGAAAGCTGGTCGATCCCGCTCGCGGTGCTGCTCGTCATTCCCCTGGGATTGATCGGCGCGGTGTTCGCGGTGAATTTGCGCGGGCTCGAAAACGACGTCTATCTCCAGATCGGGCTGCTCACGACGATGGGGCTTGCAGCGAAGAATGCGATCCTGATGATCGAGTTCGCCGAGCAGGAGGAACGCAAGGGCAAGCGCGTGATCGAGGCCGCGATCGCCGCCGCACGCATTCGCCTGCGCCCGATCCTGATGACCAGCTTCGCCTTCATCTTCGGCGTGCTGCCGCTCGCGATCGCGACCGGCGCGGGGGCGAACAGCCGCGTCGCGATCGGCACATCGGTGATCGGCGGGATGCTCACCGCCGCCTTCCTCGCGATCTTCTTCATCCCGCTCTTCTTTGTCCTCGTCCGCCGCGGCGTGCGCGACGGCCTCGCCGCGGCGCGCAGCCGCTTCGGCAAGAAAAAGGATGACGGCGCGGCGGAGGTTCCGGCGTGATCGGGACGCGCTCGCTGCTGTTCGTCGGCACGCTCGCACTCGCCGGCTGCTCCTTGGCACCGAAGACGGTGTTGCCGACCCCGCCGGTTCCGCAAAGCTGGCCCGTCGGCGACGCCTATCTGCTGCAAAGCGAGGCGGCGCTGCCGGTCCTTTCGTACAAGAGCATCTTCACCGATGCGCGGCTGCAATCGCTGATCGATCAGGCGCTTTCGGGCAATCGTGACCTGCGCGTCGCTTACGCCAATGTGGCCGCCGCGCGGGCGCAGGTGCGCGTGACGCGGTCGGGGCAATTCCCCGAACTCGGCGTCAGCGCCGGGGCAGGGTATTCGGACGGCGGCACCGGCGGGGGAAGCGGGGGAGGAAGCGGCGATTTCTCGCTTCGCGGCGGTATCACGGCCTTTGAACTCGACCTGTTCGGCAAGCTCGCCAATGCGACCGAAGCCGACCGCAACCGCGCGCTCGGCACCGAGGCCGCGTCGCGCACCGTGCGGCTCGCGCTGATCGCCGATCTGGCCGATGCATGGGCGACCTATGGCGCCGACCGCGACCTGCTGAAGATTGCCGAGGACACCGCCGCCAATGCGCGCGAAAGTGTGCGGCTGACCAAGGCGCGGCTCGACGGCGGCGTCGCGCCGCGCACCGATCTGCGTCAGGCCGAACAGATCCTCGCCACCGCCGAGGATTCGATCGCGCAGCAAAGGACCGCGCTCGCGCAGGATGAGAATCTCATCCGCCTGCTCGTCGGCGGCGATGTCGATCGCACACTGCTTCCTGCGAGTCTGACCGAAGTGACGCCGTCGGTGGTGGCGCTGCCCGCCGGGGTCAGCTCCGAAATCCTGCTGCGCCGCCCCGATGTGATCGAGGCCGAATATGGCCTGCGCGCGGCCAACGCCGACATCGGGGTCGCACGCGCGCAGCTTTTCCCGTCGATATCGCTCACCGGGCTGCTCGGCTTTGCCAGCAATGCACTTGGCAGCCTGTTCGACAGCGGATCGTTCAGCTGGTCGGCGGGCGGCGACGCGACCGCGCCGATCTTCGACGCCGGCGGCCGCCGCGCGGGGGTCGCGGTCAGCGAGGCGCAGCGTGACGCCGCGCTCGCGGGCTATGAAGGCGCGATCCAGACCGCCTTTCGCGAGGTCGCCGACGCGCTCGCGGTGCAGGGCACGATATCCGAGCGCGTCCGCGCCGCCGCCGCGAACAGCGAAGCCGCGGCTGACACCGCGACCCTCACCGACGCGCGCTACAAGGGCGGGGTCGACAGCTTCCTCGCAAGTCTCGACGCGCAACGCAGCCTTTATTCGGCGCGGCGAAGCGAGATCGGGACGCAATTGCTGCTCGTCAGCACGCGAATTGCGCTGTTCCGGGCGCTGGGCGGCGACAGCGGCGCGGGAACCGCAACCCCCTAACCTTCGTCCTGCCGAACTTGATCCGGCATCCATGACAACGTCGGCAAGATGGGTCCCGGATCAAGTTCGGGGTGACAAAGAAGGCATAGCCGACTCATCTTGACAATCGCCCCCGCTCGCGCGCTAATGGAACATATCAGGAACAGATTATGCGCGAGTCGTCTTACCCTCTCGCCGGGCTGCGCCAACGCATCGCCCGGATCGCCGCCAGTGACGGCGCGGAAAGCCGCCCGGCCGAGGGTTGGCTGGCGAGCGGCCACGCGCGCTTCGACGAGGCGCTTGGCGGCGGGCTCGCGACCGGGCGCACCCATGAATTTTTCGCCGCCGACGCGCTCGACGCGACGAGCGCCGCCGCCTTCGCCGCGCTCATTGCGCTGCGCACGCCGGGCAAGGCGCCACTAATCTGGCTGCGCCCCGCCGACGCCGGCAAGCGGGGCGGCCATATCTATGCCCCCGGCATCGCCGAACTCGGCGGCGATCCCGACCGGCTGCTGCTCGTCGAGACCGCCGATCCCAAAATGCTGCTCGCTTGCGCCAATGACGCAATCCGCTGCGCCGGATCGGCGGCGGTGATTGTCGAAAGCTGGGGCAAATTCCCTTTGCTCGACCTCACCGCCGGACGCCGCCTCGCGCTCGGCGCGCGCGATGCCGGCACGACCTTGCTGATGCTGCGACTTAATGCCCTGCCCGCGCCGAGCGTCGCCGAAACGCGCTGGGCCGTTGCCGCCGCCGCCTCGCGCGCATTGGAGGCCAACGCCCCCGGCGCCCCCGCTTTCGACCTTGAACTGCTGCGCTGGCGCGGTGGTCCCGCGGGCGCGCGCTGGCGACTGGACTGGAACCATGACGAAAAATGCTTCGGACCAACCCCTGAAGAAGCAACGCTATCTGGCGCTTTTCTTCCCTCTCCTGCCCGCCGAGCGATGGCTTCGCACGGCGCCGAAGCGGCCTGACGCCCCGCTCATCTTCGCCGCGAAACAGCGCGGCGCGATGCGGGTCGCGAGCGTCGATGCGGCGGCGCTTGCGGTCGGGCTGCGCCCCGGGATGCCGCTCGCCGATGCGCGCGCGCAGGTCGGCAATGTCATCGTCGTTCCGCACGATCCGGTGCTCGATCAGGACTGGCTCGACCGGCTCGCCCAGGGCTGCGCGCGCTATACCCCGCTCGTCGCGCTCGACGCCCCCGACGGGCTGATCCTCGACATTGCGGGCGCAGTGCATCTGTTCGGCGGCGAGGCGGGGCTGGTCGCCGATATCGAGATGCGCCTGGCGCGCCTCGACATCACGCTGCGCCATGCGCTGGGTCCGACCGCCGATGCCGCGCGGGCGCTTGCGCGCTATCAGACGCGCCCCGCGCCTGACGAAGCGCAGGCCATCCGCCGCCTGCCCGTCGCCGCACTCGAACTCGAAGCCGAAGCGACCACCGCGCTCGTCCGCGCCGGGCTGAAAACGATCGGCGACCTTGCAAGCCGCCCGATGGCGAATATCGCCGCACGCTTCGGCGCCGACGCCGCGACCGCGCTGCACCGCATCCTCGGCGATGCGCCCAGCCCGCTCGACCCGCGCATCGCGCCGCCGCCGGTGATTGCCGAACGCCGCTTTGCCGAGCCGCTCGGCAGCACCGTTCATGCGACAAAGATCCTCGCCGAGCTCGTCGGCGAAGCGATCGAAGACCTTCGGAAACGCGGCAAGGGCGGGCGTCATTTCCGCGCCACCTTTTTTCGCAGCGACGGCCTTGCGCGGGCGATCGCGATCGAAACCGGCCATCCGACCCGCGACACCAGCCTTGTCATGCGCCTGTTCGCCGAACGGATGGACAGTTTGCGCGACCCGCTCGACCCCGGTTTCGGTTTCGACATGATCCGCCTTGCGGTGCCGCGGCTCGAAACGCTCGGCGCCAGCCAGCTCCGCCTGGAGGGTGGCGCGGTGCGCGAGGCGGAAGCCGACGAGCTTGTCGATCGGCTCACCGTCCGGCTCGGCCGCGGCCGCGTGCGGCGGCTGCGCCCTGCCGACACCCACATCCCCGAACAGGCGCAGCTCGAACTGCCCGCGATCGAAGCGCCCGCGCCCCAGCCCTGGCAAGGCCCCGAACCCGGCGAACCGCCAACGCGCCCCTTTCACCTTTTTGACCCGCCGCAACCGATCGAGGTGATTGCCGAGGTGCCCGACGGCCCGCCGCACCATTTCCGCTGGCGCCGCGCAACGCACGCGGTGCGCCGCTACGAAGGCCCCGAACGCATCGCCGCCGAATGGTGGCGCCGCCGCGACAATGGCGGGCTGACGCGCGACTATTACCGCGTCGAGGATGCCCAGGGGCGCCGTTTCTGGCTCTTCCGCCACGGGCTTTACGACGAAAAGCCCGACCCGCGCTGGTATATCCACGGGGTCTTCGCATGAGCGATACGCCCGATCCCGGCTTTGCCGAACTGGTCGCCGCGACCAACTACAGCTTCCTGCGCGGCGCCTCGCATCCCGCCGAGATGGTCGCCGAGGCGATCGCTCTCGGCATGACCGGCATCGGCATCGCCGACCGCAACAGCGTCGCGGGGGTGGTGCGGGCGCTGACTGGGCTGCGCAAGCTCCACGAAGACGCCGCAGAAGAGGGAATGGAACTGCCCCCCTTCAAACTCGTCGTCGGCGCCCGGCTGGTCTTCGACGACGGCACCCCCGACATTGTCGCCTATCCGACCACGCGTCATGGCTGGGGCCGACTGACGCGGATGCTGACCATTGGCAATCGCCGCACCACAAAGGGCGACTGCGTGATGAAACTCAAGAATCTGCTGATTCACTGCGAGGATATGATCCTGATCGCGATGGCGGCCGAAAAGGATGAACGCATCCTGCGCCGCATCGCCGAGGTCGCACCGGACTCGCTTTGGCTGGGCGCAACGATGCCGAGAGGCGGCCGCGATCGACGCCGTCTTGCCCGGCTGGAATCGCTGGCGGACCGGGTCGGCATTCCGATGCTCGCCACCAACGACGCGCTTTACGCGACGCGCGAGCAACGGCCGCTTCACGATGTCATCACCTGCATCCGCGAAGGCACGAACCTCCATGATGCCGGCCGCTTGCTGCGCGCCAATGGCGAACGTCATCTGAAGTCGCCGCACGAAATGCGCCGCCTGTTCCGCTCCTGCCCCGAAGCGGTCGACGAGAGCGGAAAGATTCTCGATCGCATCACCTTTTCGCTGCGCGACCTGGAATATGAATATCCGCACGAGCCGGTTCCCGAAGGCTGGGAGCCCCAAAGCTGGCTCGAACATATGGTGATGGAGGCGGCCAACAAACTCCATCCGGGCGGATTGCCCTACCGTTGGCAGGAGGTGCTCGACGAGGAACTCTCCCTCATCCGCAAATGCAGATTCGCCTGCTACTTCCTGACCGTCCACGACATCGTCAATTTCGCGCGCACGCGTGACCCGCCCATCCTTTGTCAGGGACGCGGTTCGGCAGCCAATTCGCTCGTCTGCTATCTGCTCGAAATCACCTCCATCGACCCCATTGCGAACAATCTGCTTTTCACCCGCTTTCTGTCCGAAGAACGGCGCGAGCCACCCGACATCGACGTCGATTTCGAGCACGAGCGACGCGAAGAGGTGATGCAATATATCTATCGCCGTTACACGCGGCGGCGCGCCGGCATCGCCGCGACGGTGATCCATTACCGACCGCGCAGCGCAGTGCGCGAGGTCGGTAAGGTGCTTGGGCTCAGCGAGGACATAACCCAGCGACTCGCCGATACGACCTGGGGCAGCTGGGGCAGCGAAATGCCGGTCGAACGCTTTGTCGAAGCGGGCCTCGATCCTGAGCTGGACGATATCGCGCGGCTGCAATGGATCGTCGCGCAGCTACTCACCTTTCCGCGCCACCTGTCGCAGCATGTCGGTGGCTATGTGTTGACCGAGGACCGGCTCGACGAGACGGTGCCGATCCACAATGCCGCAATGGAGGACCGCACCTTCATCGAATGGGACAAGGACGATATCGACGAACTGCGACTGATGAAGGTCGATGTGCTTGCGCTCGGGATGCTCACTTGCATCCGCAAATGTTTCGATCTCATGCGGCTGCACGATCTGGGCGATCATGACCTCCGCAACGTTCCGGCGGAAGATTCGGACGTTTACGATATGCTGTGCAAGGGAGACAGCGTGGGCGTTTTTCAGGTCGAAAGCCGCGCCCAAATAAACATGCTGCCACGCCTGCGCCCAAGGGAACTCTACGATTTGGTCATCCAGGTGGCGATCGTCCGTCCCGGCCCGATCGAGGGGGATATGGTCCACCCCTATCTGAAGCGTCGCAGCGGGGAAGAGGCAGTCGACTATCCTTCGCCTGCGCCGCCACATGATCCGCAGGAACTGTTCAATCTGCTCCGCAGGACATGTGGCGTTCCCCTTTTTCAGGAACAGGCGATGAAACTCGCCATCGTCGCCGCGGAGTTCACCCCCGACGAAGCCAACGGCCTGCGGCGCGCGATGGCGACCTTTCGCAATGCCGGAACGATCCATCAATATAAGGAGAAGATGATCGGCGGGATGGTCCGCCGCGGATACGAGGCCGATTTCGCAGCCCGATGTTTCAAACAGATCGAGGGCTTTGGCAGCTATGGCTTTCCCGAAAGCCATGCCCAGTCGTTCGCCAAGCTCGTCTATGTGTCGTCGTGGCTGAAATGCCACCACCCCGCCGTCTTCGCGTGCGGCATCCTCAATTCGCAGCCGATGGGTTTTTATGCCCCCGCGCAGCTCGTGCGCGATGCGCAGGAGCATGGGGTCGAGGTGCGCGAGGTCGATGTGAACGCCAGCTGTTGGGACAACAGCCTGGAACGGAAAGACGACGGCAGTCTCGCGCTGCGGCTCGGTTTCCGGCAGGTTGACGGGTTTCGCGAGGAGTGGGCGCGGCAGATCGTCGCGGCGCAGCGCGCGCCCTTTGCGCCGGTCGAAGAAC
>NZ_MIAM01000023.1:97016-117011 GCF_001830555.1 Sphingopyxis sp. RIFCSPHIGHO2_12_FULL_65_19
GGCGTGCTGCCGCTGTTCGAGGCGGCCGAAAGCGACGAGTTGGGCCCCGAAGAGGATGCGCAGCTGCCGCCCACGCCGCTCGTCGAACAGGTTCTCACCGACTATCAGACGACGCGGCTGTCGCTGAAAGGTCATCCGATGGCGTTCCTGCGCCGCGATTTCGAGCGCGAAGGGGTGCTGAGCGCCGCCCAGGTCGCGGCGGCAAAAAACGGGTCGATCGTCCGCACCGCAGGTATCGTGCTGGTCCGCCAGCGGCCGGGCAAGGGCAATGCGATCTTCATCACGATCGAGGACGAGGGCGGGATCGTCAACATCCTGCTGTGGGCGCGCCATTTTGAACGGTATCGCCGCGCTGTCATGGCGTCGCGGCTGATGCTCGCCGAGGGCGAGGTGCAGCGGAGCAAGGAGGGTGTCATCCACCTGATGGCGACGCGGATCACCGACCGCACCGAAATGCTCGACGCGCTGGGCGACGGACGCGAAATACGCCCCGACCTGTGCCGCGCCGACGAGGTCGCGCACCCACAACTGCCGCGCGGTTATGCGGCGCAGCACGGCCACCCGCGCAACGTCCGCATCCTGCCCAAGTCGCGCGATTTTCACTGAGGTGGACGAACCCGCCACGCGGCATGGGGTGGGCCGACGCAGCGGCATTGGGGTGGCGTGCCTTCTTCGCGATCCCGATCCGACCGCGGACCCGGTCGGCGCGAGGACCGCGCCATATTCCAAAGTTCAGGAAAGTTCAGCCCTGTGCATCGCCCGATCCGCAGGTCGCGGTGCGCCGGACATGCCCGACACGCCCCGCCGTACCCGCACCCTTAAGTCGGACGGCGACCGCCGTTATCCACCAAATGAACGAGCCGGGCCAAAGGCTGGCACGGCCGGATAATGTAGGAAAGGATTATTTGACGGCGGCGTTGGCTTTGGGGTCGTGAGGAGACGTTCCCTTGTTCGTCATCCCGGACTTGATCCGGGGTGACGATGAAGGAGAACGCAGCTTCCGGTCGGCACCCGCCGATCGCACAAAAATGATGCCCCGGCTGTGGGGGCCGGGGCATCGGATCAGGCTATCTAAGGGACCAACCGAATATAGCCTGAAACTGTTCGCGGATTTTAGCCGCGGAGCAGGTTCATCACGCCCTGCGAGCTCTGGTTCGCCTGGGCGAGCATCGCGGTCGATGCCTGTGCCAGGATGCCGGCGGCCGCGAGGTTCGTCGATTCGACCGAGAAATCGGCGTCTTCGATGCGCGACTTCGCTTCGTCCAGGTTGGTGACACGCGACGTCAAATTATCGACAGCCGAGGTCAGACGGTTCTGCTGCGCACCGAGGTTGGCGCGTTCTTCGGCGACGATGGTGATCGCATCGTCGATCGTTGCGAGTGCGCCCGTGGCGCCCGCAGCGGTCGCGACCGAAACCGCGTTGACGCCCAGACCCGTCGCCGACAGGCTGGCGACCGTGATGTTCACGACTTCGGTATCGTTGATGCCGGTCTGGATGTCGAAGCCGGTGGCGACGCTGCCGTCGATCAGCTGGTTGCCGTTGAACGTGGTCTGCGTCGTGATGTCGCCGATCTGCGAAATCAGCGCGCCGACTTCTTCCTGCACCAGCGCGCGGTCGTCGTCGCTCAGCGTGCCGTTCGAGGCCTGCATCGCAAGTTCGCGCATCCGGATGAGGATGTCGGAGATGCTGCCCGCGGCGCTATCGGCGGTCTGGGCGAGCGAAATTCCGTCATTGGCGTTGCGAACGGCCTGGGTGAAACCGCGCGATGCGGCTTCCATGCGGGTTGCGATGGCGAGGCCGGCGGCATCGTCCTTCGCAGCGTTGATGCGCTTGCCGCTCGACAGGCGTTCCATCGCCTGCGACTGCATTTGGCCTGCGACCCGCGAATTGTTCTGGGCGCGAAGCGCGCTCACATTGGTGTTGATGACAGTCATCTTTGTTCCTTTCCGGCCTCGACGGCCATTCCCGTTATGTGAGGGCTCGAGGAGCGGTCACGGAAAGCAGTAACGGCGGGCAGCGGGGGCGATTAAGTCGGTGCGTCAAAAAAATGCCGAAAGCGGCCGACGGGCAGCATCTTGATCGTTCAAGTGCATGAAAATACGTAAATAATATTTCTGGCACGAGCTTTGCATTCTTCTTTGGTGCGTGCGGCGCAGCGCCGCGCAAAGGACGGATGAAAAGCAATGAGCACGATTGACCCGAGCCGACTGCTGCAAATGCGCAGTTCGATCCTCAATCAAAACCAGGCCCTGCAACGCGCCGCCGGCCGCGGCGGGATCGGCGGGGCTGAGGGCGGCGTCGACGGCGCCGGCGGGACGCCCGATTTCGGCGCCGCGATCAACAATGCGCTGCAACAGGTCAACGCCCAGCAGGCCAAGGCAAGCTCGATCAGCGAAGCCTATGAACGCGGCGACACGCACGACATCGTCAGCGTGATGATCGAGCGGCAAAAAGCCTCGCTCGGCTTCGAGACCACCCTGCAAGTGCGCAACAAGCTGCTGTCCGCGTATCGCGACATCATGAACATGCCGGTGTAACCCATGGCCGAAACTCAAATTCTGACCCCCGTTGACGACGGGTCCGCGAACCGCCTCCCCGCCCCCGTCCTTGGCGGCCGCCTCGCCCCGTTGACCGGATTCATGCGCCAGCCCGCCGTACAGCGCGCGCTGCCCGCAATCGCGATGACCTCGGCGATCGGTATCGCCGCGCTGGCCTATTTCACCATGCAGACCGCCCCGCAGGCCCAGCTGTTCGCGGGACTCGACGACAGTGACAAGGCCGCGGTCGCCGACGCGCTGCAAACGCAGGGCATCGCACACAGCATCGACCCCACCACCGGCGCGCTGACCGTCGACGCCAGCAAGCTCCACGCGGCGCGTATCGCGCTCGCCGGGCAGGGCCTGCCGAAAGCCGCGCCCAGCGGCGACAGCCTGATCGCCGCGCTGCCCATGGGGTCGAGCCGCGCGATCGAAGGCGAAGCGCTGCGTTCGGCCCGCGAAGCCGACCTGTCGCGAACGATCGAGACGATCGACGCGGTCAAGAGCGCGCGCGTCCATGTCGCCGCCGCCGAACCCAGCCTGTTCGTCCGCGAAGACAAACCCGCGACCGCATCAGTCATGCTGACGCTCCAGAACGGCCGCTCGCTTTCCGACGGCCAGGTGCAGGCGATCCGTTTCCTTGTCGCTTCGTCGATCCCCGGCATGAACGCCGATCAGGTGTCGGTGATCGACCAGCGCGGCGCGCTGCTGTCGGACACGGCGAGCGGCAGCGACATGAAGGCCTTCCAGCTCCAGCTTCAGGTCGAGGATCGGTTCCGCCGCGCGCTCGACACGCTGCTCGGCCCGATGCTCGGCGCCGGCAATTACACCGTCGAGGTCCATGCCGACGTCGATATGTCGGAAAGCCAGGCGACGCGCGAAAGCTTCCCCGAAAACGACCGCGCGCTGACCAGCGAACAGATCACCCGCTCGACCAGCGGGACAAGCAACGCCCCCGCCGTCGGCATCCCCGGCGCGCTGTCGAACCAGCCGCCGCAGGCGACGACCATCGCCGCGACCGGACCGCAGCCGGTCCCCGCCGGCGCGCCCCCGGCACCCGGCACCGAAAGCAATGAAAATGCCGCGCGCGCCTATGAAGTCGGGCGCGAGATTTCGGTAACCCATTCCCCGCAGGGCAAGCTGCGCCGTGTCTCGGTCGCCGTCGCGCTCAACCAGGGCAAGAAGGCGCTGACCCAGGCCGACCTCACCAAGATCGACGCGCTGGTCAAGGGTGCGATCGGTTATGACGCGACGCGCGGCGACCTGGTCGCGATCAACCAGCGCCCCTTTGCGAAGGTCGAGGACAGCGCGCCCGCTTTTTACGACCAGGGCTGGTTCATGCCGCTGGTCCAGCAGGTCGGTGCCATCCTCGCGGCCTTGCTCGCCTTCCTGTTCATCGGCCGCCCGATGATCCGCGCCGCCAAGGAGCGCGCCGCCAAGCGCGCCGAACAGAATCAGGCGCTCGAGGCGTCGCTGCTCGCCGCGACCGATCGCCCCGCCCTCGCCAATGGACAGGGTGGCCGCGAAATCACGCTCGAAATGATCGAACAGGCGCCAAGCTATGAAACGCGCGCCAACCTTGTCCGCGCCTTTGTCCGCCAGGATTCGGCGCGCGCCGCGCTCGTCGTCCGCCACCTGATGCAGGAGGGCGCCCGTGCCTGACGCCGCCGAAATGGACACAGTCGCCGCAACCCCCGCAATCGACGGGTCGTCCGCCGCCGCCATCCTGTTGATGCTGCTCGACGAAAGCGAAGCCGCCACAATCCTGAAGCAGCTCGCCCCCGAAGAGGTCCGCCAGCTCGCGAAATCGATGTTCGACACCGCCAATGCCAGCGAACAGCAGATCGGGCAGGCGCTCGACCGCTTCGTGACGCGCAGCCGCGACGTCAGCGCGCTGGCGATCGGCGCCGACACGCGCATCCGCACCGTGATCAACGAAGCCGTCGGCAATGTCCGCGCCGACAATATCCTGGCTGCCGTCGCGCCCCAGCGGAGTGCGGCGTCGCTCGAAATGCTGCGCTGGATGGATGTCGATGCGATCAGCGCGCTGCTCGGCAGCGAACATCCGCAGGTCGGCGCGCTGATCCTGTCGGTGCTCGTTCCCGACGTCGCGGCGCGCGCGATCGAGACGCTCGACGAAATCCTCCAGGCGGACCTCGTGCTTCGCGCCGCGCAGCTGACCTCGGTTCCCGCCGCCGCGATCGAAGATCTCGAATCGGTGCTGGCAAGCGCCAATGTCGACGGCCAGCGCGTTGCCAAGCAGGCGATCGGCGGCCCGAGCGACGTCGCGAAGATCATGAAGAAGATGCCGAAACAGCTCTCCGAACGCACGCTCCGCTCGCTCAAGAAACACGACCGCATCCTCGCCCAGGCGATCGAGGAAGAGATGTTCATCTTTGAAAACCTGCGCGACCTCGACAAGAAGAGCCTCAGCAGCGTGCTGCGCTCGGTCGATGCCGCCCAGCTCGCGATCGCGCTCAAGGGTGCCGACGACGAGATGGTCGACATGTGCCTTGCCACCATGTCGCAGCGTGCCGCCGAAACGATCCGCGACGAAATGGCCGAAATGACGATGGTCAAACGCGCCGACGTCGACGACGCGCAAAAGAGCGTGATGCAGATCGTGCGCCAGATGGCAGCGGCCGGCGAAATCATGATTGCGGGCGGGGGCGACGACTATGTCTGATCGCACCGCGGAAACCGGCTTTGCACCCGTCACGCTGGCCGACGCCATGGCGCGCAGCAGCGGTTTTCGCCCGCTGTCCTTCGTCGCCGGCGTGCGCGAGGCCGAAATCGCTCCCGAAAGCCCCGTCGATGCCGACGATCCGTTCGCACGCGGCCTTGCAGAGGGCCAGCGGCTTGCCGAAGCCGCCTTCGTCGCCGAGCGGCACCAGCTGCTCGCCTTGCTCGCCGGTGCCGAAGCGTTGCAGGACGAACCGAGCGAAGAACTGGCGCAACTGATCGCCGAGACCGTCGAACGGCTGGTGCGCCAGATCGTCGCCGCGGCGCCGATCGACGCCGACTGGCTACAGGCGCAGGCAGAGATCGCCGCGGCGATGGTCGCCGACGCCGACAGGGCACGCACCCTGTGGGTCCATCCCGACGACGCCGCGCTGCTTGCCGATTGCCCGTTGACGCTGGCGATCGAAAGCGACGCCGCGATGATGCGCGGTACCGTCCGCCTCGAAACCTCGACCGGCTGGATCGAACATGGCCGCGCGGTCTATCTTGAGGAACTGCGCGCCGCGCTCGGCGAAAGCGAAGCCGCATGACCCGCCGCCTCGCCCTGTCCGCACAGCAGTTGCTTGATCCCGTCGACCTGGCACACGCCAGCCCGCGCCGTATCGGCACGCTCGTCTCGCACGAGGGGATCATGCTCGAAGTATCGGGCTTCCCGATGCCGCTGGGCAGCAATGTGCGTATCCGATCGGCGGACAACGACTATGTTTATGGCGAGGTCGTCGGCTTTCGCGGCCACCGCAGCCTCGTCCTGCCTTTTGACACCAACAAGCCGCTCGTCACCGGCGCGCCCGTCGAACCGCATGGCGCGTCGAGCATGGTTGCCGTCGGCAAGACGCTGCTCGGCCGGATCATGGACGCCCAGGGCAACCCGCTGGACGGCCGTCCGCCGATCAAGTCGCAGTTCCAGTGGCCGCTGGCGGGGCGCAAGGTCAACCCGCTGCGTCGCGGCCGCGTCACCCGCGCGCTGAACATGGGCGTGCGCGCGATCAACGGCCTGCTCACCGTCGGCGAAGGCCAGCGCGTCGCGATCATCGCGGGGTCGGGTGTCGGCAAGTCGGTGCTGATGGGCCAGATGATCGCGGGCACCGAATGCGACGTCATCGTCGTCGGCCTGATCGGCGAGCGCAGCCGTGAAGTCAGCGATTTCGTCGAAACCAAGCTGCCCCCCGACGTGCGCAAGAAATCGGTCGTCGTCGCGGTCCCCGCCGACCATCCGCCGCTGCTCCGCCTGCGCGCCGCGATGCGCGCGACCGCAATCGCCGAAGCCTTTCGCGCCGAAGGCAAGAAGGTGCTTCTGCTGATCGACAGCCTGACCCGCGTCGCCCATGCGCAGCGCGAGATCGGACTGACGCTGGGCGAACCGCCGACGATGAAGGGTTATCCGCCCTCGGTCTTCGCGCTGATCCCCTCTTTGTGCGAACGCGCGGGCATCGACCGCGAAACCGGCGGGTCGATCACCGCGCTTTACACCGTGCTGGCCGACGGCGGCGACATCGACGATCCCGTCGTCGACAGCGCCCGCGCGATCGTCGACGGTCATATCATCCTGTCGCGCCAGCTGGCCGAACAGGGCGTCTATCCCGCGATCGACGTCGCGCGGTCGCTGTCGCGCACGATGGTCGATTCGGTCGACCCCGACCATGCCGCCGCCGCCGCCCGCTTTCGCCAGCTCTGGTCCGCCTATGAAGAGAATCGCGACCTGATGCTGATGGGCGCCTATGTCGCCGGCGGCGACCCCGTGCTCGACGAAGCCATCGCCCGCCATGCCGACCAACTGGCCTTTGTGTCGCAGCCCGCCAAGGCGCAGGTCGATTTCGATATTTCCCGCCAAGCCCTGATTGAAGGATATTCCGCATGAACGCCCGCACCGCACGCCGCAAACGTATCATCCGCGTGCGCACCGTCGAACATCAGCAGGCAGAAGCCAATCTGGCGCGCGCCAATGGCGAACTCGCGAACCTCGTCGAGCTCGCCAAACGGCTCGAAACGCTGCGCGTCGACCTAGCGATGGCGAAGGGCGCGGTTGCCGGCCGCGCGCTCAACACGATCGGCGAGCTCGCCATGCGGCTCGACATCGCGCAGGAAAGCCTGGCCGCACCGCTGGCGGGCGCGAGCCAGCGCCGCGACGAGATGGGGGTGCGCGCGCAAAGCGCGATGGTGAAGGAGGAATCGGCGGTCCGCCTCTACGAACGCAGCCGCAAATCGGCGGAGGCCGAACAGGAACGCCGCAGCGACGCCAACCGGCCGCACCGCGCCCGGACGGGCATGCGGCTGCGCCTGATCGAGGGGGGCGCGGCATGATGGGCGCTCCTTCCCTCCCCGCGCCGCAGGCCGCGATGCCCGCGGGCTTCGCGGCGTTTCTGGCAAATATCGGCCAAGTTCCCGACGGCAGCGGCGAAGGCGCCGGTTTCGGCCAGCTGCTCGCCGCGACCCCGCTGACGGCGGCGCCGATCGCGGCCGCGGCCGCGCTGACGCAGCCGAGTGAGACGACGATCGTCAAAGCCGATGCGATGCTGGCGGCCGAAGCCGAGGCCGGCGAGCTGCCCGTCGACATCGCGCCGGACACGGTCGCCGTTGTGGTCAAGCCCGCGGCGACAAAATCCGAACCGGCCGATGCCGCCGCGCTCGCTGCGACGCTGCTTGTCGCGCTCGGTGGCGCCGACCCCGCCCAAGCGTCCAAAGCCGGAAGGCCGGCGGCAACTGGAACCAGCCCGACGCCTGAAACCACGAAAGCGGACGAGACGCCGACGGCGCCCGCGGCCGCAAATTGGGCGGCAATCATCGCCGCGGTGGTTCCGGATATCGAGGGGCGCGCCAAGCCTGAGACTGCCAAACCGGCGGCAACCGTTGCCGCCACGCCGAACATGGCGCCCGAAGCGCTTGCCGCCGACATCCCTGCCGCTCCGGCCGCTTCGCGCCCGACCAGCGCGGTGATAGCGGTGGCTTCTGCCGACGCGCCCGTCACGAAAACCGCCGACACGCCTTCGATGACCATCCTGTTCGCCCAGCCCGCCGCTCTTACGTCCGCCGCACCCTTCGATACCAGCGCCCCGGCGCTGATCGCCGAACGCGTGCTCGACATGGACAGCGACAGCGCCTGGATCGACCAGCTGGCGCGGGACATTGCCGCGACCAAATCGGACGGCGGCGACGTCAGCTTTCGCCTGATGCCGCGCCACCTCGGCCGTCTCGATGTCGCCATGCAGATGAGCGATGAAGGTCTGTCGCTGAAAATGGATACGCACCATGAAGCGACCGCGACGATCGTGACCGCCGCGCAAGGGCGGCTTGTCGACGAGCTGCGCCAGCAGGGCGTGCGCGTCGCGGGCGCCGAAGTGACCTGCACCCCCGGCGAGACCGGGCGCCAGTCGCCCGGCCAGGGTCAGGGCCGCGCGGGCACCCCCGATACCACCCACCTTATAGAAACCGCGGCCGAGCGCGCCGAAACGCGCGCGGCGGCCGATAGCGATGAGCGCGCCGCCGACCGCCGCGGCCGCTTTGCCTGATCAGAAAGGGTCCGACCATGAGCAAGGATAAAGTCGAAGCCGAGCCCAAGAAGAAGGGCAAGTTCAAGAAGTTGCTGATGATCGGCGTCGCGGCCGTCGCGCTGATCGGCGCCGGCGCCGGTGCCGGCATCTATTTCGGGGCGCTGTCGGCGCACGAGGCCAAGCCCGAGGATCATTATCCGAAGCTGGTCGAGCGCAGCACCGAAGAAGAGGCGCCCGCCGCCGAAGGCGAGGACAAGGAAGCGCCGCCCAAGGTCGGCACGGTGTCGGTCCCGAACGACAAATTCAAGGTCGACCCGCGCAAATATGAAATCACCTATTATCCGATCACCGACGCCTTCACGACGAACCTGGCCGACGGATCGGGATTTTTGCAGGTCGGTATCAGCCTTTCCACCTTTTATGACGGCAAGGTTATCAATAATATCAAACGCCAGGCCGTGCCGATCCGCTCGGTTGTGCTTATGGTGCTCGCCGAACAGGACCCGTCCTTGCTCGCCACGTCACAGGGGAAACAACGGCTACAGCGTCAGCTGACCGCCGCGATCAACGACGTGTTGCGCGACAAGGAGGGATTCGGGGGGATCGACAATGTTTATTTCACGAGCCTGGTAATCCAGTGACCGTCCGTACAAAATCGGTAAGGGCCATCGAGGCGCCTGCCGCGCCGGTGGCCGAACCGGCCGATGCCAAGGCGTCGCTGCTGCTGCGCAAGGCCGCCGACGGCTATGCCTTTCCCGCGCTCGAAAGCGTCGCGACCCAGTTTGCGCGCAGCTTGCGCGACCTTCTCCGCGCCCTCGGCGCGCCGGCGATCCAGGTCGAACGCGCGGGGTCCGAACAGACCAGCTTCGGCGAATGGAGCGCGTCGGCCGCCCCGGCGATCTTCTGGCGCTATCATGCGCCGCCGTTGAAAGGTCCGGTGCTGCTCGCTGCCGCGCGGCCGCTGATCCTGCAACTCGTCGACATCTTTTATGGCGGCAAAGGCAAGCTCGCGGGCGAACGCGAAGAACTGACCGATGCCGAAGAACGCTTCGCAGCCCGCCTGGGCCGCGACATGGGGTTGCAACTCGCCTCCGCCTGGCGCGACAAGCTGGGGCTCGAACCCGAACTTGATTGCGTCACCGGCGATCCCGCGAAACTTGCCGCGGTGCGCGCCGACGACGACATGCTCGTCCAGCGTTTCGTGCTGCGCGGCGCCCCGTTCGAGGGCCGGACGATTGTCTGCGCCTATCCCGTCGCCGCGCTGCGCGGTGTCGTCGGGGCCGAACTGCTTCCCGAAACGCACAGCGCCAGCACCGCCGATCCGCTGTGGTCGGGCGCGCTCGACAAGGCCTTGCGCGACGTGCGCATGCCGGTGCGCTCGGTGCTCGCGCGCCCCGAAATCAGCCTCGTCAAACTGCTCGCGCTGGAAGTCGGCGACATCATCCCGCTCACCATGCCGCGCCATGTGCCGGTGACCGTGGCCGGACGCAGCTTTGCGTTCGGCAGCATCGGCGAAGCCAATGGCAATGCCGCCATCATGATCGACCATATCGAAAAAGGACCGGACCATGACTGATATCAGCGACGCCCCGAAGGCGGCTCGCGCCGACCGGCGTGACAAGTCGATCGCCGCCGCCCCCAATTTCGACCTGCTCGCCGGCGTTTCGCTGCGCGTGTCGGTGGAGGTGGGATCGACGTCGATGACCCTCGCAGAGCTGCTGTCGATCGACGAGGGCAGCGTGATCGAACTCGACCGAGCGGCGACCGATCTGCTCGACATCTACGCGAACGGCACGCTCATCGCGAAGGGCGAGATCGTCAGCATCGACGGCCGCTATGGCATCCAGGTCGCCGAAGTCGTCGCGCCGGCACGCGGCCTCGAAGGCTTTGAGCGGAGGGCCTGATGCTCGAATATATCCTCCGCCTGCTGATCCTGTTGCCGATCGTCGGCGGCATGGCGTGGGGCAGCCTGTGGCTGTGGAAGCGCGTCCAGATGGGCGTGCCCTTGATGGGCGGCGGCGCAAAGGCGCGCGCGGTCGAAATGGTCGACGTGCTGCCGCTCGGTCCCGGATCGAAGCTGGCGGTGATCGAATTTGCCGGGCAGCGGATCCTGGTGGCGGTGTCGCGGAGCGGCATCACCCGCATCGCCGATGACGGCCAGGGCGACTTCCATGCAGACTGATCGCCGTTTCTGGCTGCGCGCCGCGGCGCTCGCCGGCGGTGCCGCGCTGCTTTGTGCCGCGCCCGCCGCTTATGCCCAGGCCACCGACGGGCTGAACCGTGCGGTGACAGAGATCGGCGGCGACGGCCGCCCCCTGAGCCTGTCGCTCCAGATCCTCGTCCTGATGAGCTTGTTGACGGTGCTGCCGTCGTTGCTCCTGATGATGACCAGCTTCACGCGCATCATCATCGTGCTCTCTATCCTGCGCCATGCGCTGGGGCTGCAACAGACGCCGCCCAACCAGGTGCTCGTGGGCCTCAGCCTTTTCCTGTCGCTGTTCGTGATGCAGCCGGTGATCAGCGAAGTGAACCGGGTCGCGATCGAACCCTACGGCCAGGAACAGATCGACATCGGCGAAGCCGTGTCGCGTTCGGGCGACGCGCTCCACGGTTTCATGATGAAACAGACACGCAAGACCGACCTGATGATGTTCGCCAAGATCGCGAAGGCGCCGACCTATGCCAGCCCGAAGGACGTGCCTTTCTCGATCCTGCTCCCCGCCTTTGTCACCAGCGAACTCAAGACCGCTTTCCAGATCGGCTTCCTCATCTTCCTGCCCTTCCTCGTCATCGACCTGATCGTCGCGTCGGCGCTGATGTCGCTTGGCATGATGATGTTGTCGCCGACGATCATATCGATGCCGTTCAAGTTGCTGCTCTTCGTGCTGGTCGACGGCTGGGCGCTGACGATGGGCTCGCTCGCATCTTCCTTTGTAGGATAGCGACATGGAGGCCGATTATTTCATCGGGGTGGCGCAGC
Organism: Sphingopyxis sp. RIFCSPHIGHO2_12_FULL_65_19; assembly: GCF_001830555.1. Classification (GTDB taxonomy): domain Bacteria; phylum Pseudomonadota; class Alphaproteobacteria; order Sphingomonadales; family Sphingomonadaceae; genus Sphingopyxis. Next base: position 108,765 of record NZ_MIAM01000023.1, read on the forward strand.
AGTCGCTGTGGATTCTGGCGCTCGCCTCGGCACCGCTGCTGCTGCCCGTGCTCATTATCGGCGTGCTGCTCGGCATGGTACAGGCGGCCACCTCGATCAACGAACAGACACTGACCTTTGTGCCCAAGCTGATCGTCGCGGCGATCTGCCTCGCCATCTTCGGCGGCAGCATCCTGGTGCTGCTGACCGACTTCACCCGCGAAATCTTTGCACAGATCCCGGCGCTCGTTCGTTAGGGCAACGATGAACCCCGCCGACATCCCGAATATCGAGGCGATGCTCCAGCTGTGGATGCTGGGGATGATCCGCCCCGGCGCCGCCTTCATTGCCGCGCCGGTGTTCGGCGCGACCAGCGTGCCCGTGCAGCTGCGGCTGGTGATCGCGCTCGCGGTCGGGGTCCCCGCGGTGGCCGCGTCGGGAATGGCGCTGCCGCCGGAGGGCATCGTCTCTGTCCCCGGCTTGCTGTTCGTGATCGGCGAAGTGGTGATCGGCCTTTCGATCGGCTTCGTGCTCCAGATGGGGCTGGCCGCCGCGCTGATCGCGGGCGAAGCGATCAGCAACGCGATGGGCCTCGGCTTCGCGTCGATGGTCGATCCCTTGAGCGGCGCGTCGAGTTCGGCGGTCGGCCAGTTTCTTTCGATGCTCGCAACCGCGCTGTTCCTGGCCGCCGACGGGCATCTCCTGCTCATCGACATCATCGTGGACAGCTACAGCGCCCTCCCGCCCGGCGGCGCCTTTCCTTCGTTCGAGGCGATCGGCGGGCTGTTGCAATTCGGCAGCCTGATGTTCGCGGCCGGACTGACGATCGCCATGCCGGTCGGCTTCGTACTGATTCTGGTCCAGATCATCATGGGTGTGATCGGCCGGTCGGCCCCCGCGCTCAACCTGTTCGCGGTCGGCATTCCCGCCACCTTGCTCGCCGGGATCGTGCTGCTTGGCATTGCGACCCCCGCGATGGCCGAAGCAACGGCGCGCATCCTGTCCGACGCTCTCGACGCCGCGCGCATGATGGCGGGACTCTGACGCGTGACGGGGACGACCGAAAAGGACCAGAAGACCGAACAGCCGACGGCGAAGAAGCTGGCCGATTCGGCGCGCGAAGGCGATGTCTTGATGTCGCGCGAACTGGCGACGGCGCTGATGATGCTCGCCGCGGCAGGCTGGATCGTCGCCGCGGGCGGCTGGTTCGTCCAGTCGGCGGGCGACCTCGTCCGCCGCGGGCTGACATTGACCGCCGCCGACATCGCCGATTTCGCGCCCGCCGAGGCGCTGATGCGCAACGGGGTCGAGATTCTGTTGCCGCTCGCCAGCCTGTTCGCGCTGGCGCTCGGCGCCGCGGTTGCGGGCCCGGCCATGCTCGGCTCGATCGGTTGGCGCGGCAAGGCGCTGCATTTCAAGGGCAACCGGATGAATCCGCTGAGCGGGATCAAACGGATGTTCGGGATGCAGGGGGCGACCGAACTTGCCAAGGCGCTTGCCAAGGTGCTGCTGCTCGGCACCATCGGATATTGGCTGGTCGATAGCAGCCTGCCCGCGATCATGACGATGGCAACCACCGACCTGATCGCGGCGATCGGACTCGCCGGACAGGCGATCGGCCACGCGATGCTGGTGCTCGCCGGCGGGCTGGTCGTCATCGCGCTGATCGACGTGCCGGTGCAATGGTTCCAGCGCAACAAGCGCCTGATGATGAGCAAGCAGGAAGTGAAAGACGAAATGCGCCAGTCCGACGGCGCCCCCGAACTCAAGCAGGCGCAGCGCCAGCGCGCGCATGAAATGATGAGCGGATCGGCGCGCAAGGCGGTGTCCGACGCCACCGTTGTCCTGACCAACCCGACGCATTTCTCCGTCGCGCTGCGTTACCGTCCGGGCGTCGATGCGGCGCCCGTCGTGGTCGCACGCGGGCGCGGCGACGTCGCGCTGTCGATCCGCGAACTCGCCCGCGGCGCCGATGTGCCGATTCTCGAATATCCGCAGCTTACCCGTGCGATTTATTTCACCGCGCGCGCCGGGCGCGTGATCCCCGAAGAATTGTTCGTCGCGGTCGCAACGGTGCTCGCCTTTGTCTTCCAGCTGGAGCGCGCGGTCGCCGACGGCATCGCCCAGCCCGCGGTCGACGTGCCGCCCTCGCATCATTTCGATCCCGAAGGGCGCCGCGCGGCTTAATATCGCTCGGCCGCCGCCGTTAAGGGGTCCGAAGGATATTGTGCCATGGTCAGTTCAATCGCCAACGCCCTGGGCTTCGGATCGGGCATCGATACCAAACAGCTGGTCACCGACCTGTCGAATGCGTCGCGCGAACCCAAGATCGCACGCGTGGCGACGCTGACACAGGCGAACCAGACGCGCATCAGCGCGCTGGGGCAAGCGCGTTCGGACCTCGAAGGTTTCGCCGATTCGCTGAGCCTGATGGTCAGCGACGGGACATTGCGCAGCACGCCAACGGTCTCTGACGACAGCGTGCTGGGCGTCACCGCACGGGCCGGGCTGGCAGCCGACAGCTTTGCCGCGACGATCGTCGTGAACCAGCTGGCGCGCGCGCAGAGCAATTATTCGGGCATCGTCGCCGACCGGACGGCGGCCATCGGCGCGGGCACCATGACCCTGACCGTCGGCGGCGTCGCGACGACGATCACGATCGACGCGGCGAACGACAGCCTCGACGGCCTTGCCAGCGCGATCAACGCCAGCGGCGCCGGAGTCACCGCATCGATCATCGCCGACGAAGGCGGCCACCGCTTGATCCTGAAGGGAACGACGGGCACCGCCAACGCCTTTACCCTCGCCGCCGATGTCGGCGCCGATCCCGGCCTTGCAGCCTTTGCCACCAGCGGCGGCATGACATTGGGGCAAAGCGCGGCCAACGCCGAATTCACCCTCGACGGGGTCGCGTTCAGCCGCGCGACGAACATTGTCGACGACGTCGTATCGGGCATGTCGCTCACGCTCAAAAAAGCCGCGCCCGGACAAGGCGTCGATATCGGTGCCGACCGGCCGCTCGACATGATCAAGCAGACGGTCGGCGACTTTGTCTCGGTCTATAACCAGCTCAAGAAAAGCCTGTCGGCCGCATCGAGCCTGTCGGGATCGACGACGTCGCTGCGCGAGTTGGAGCGCGAGCTTTCGGGGCTCGTCGGCAAGGTCATTTCGAGCCACGGCAGCATCAACAAGCTGACCGACATCGGAATTTCGACGACGAAGGACGGCTTGCTCAGCGTCGATAACGCAAAGCTGACCAAGGCGCTCGAAACCGACGCGGGCGCGGTCGAGGCCTTGTTCAACCCACGCCGCGATGCCACGCATAACGAGACGACCGATCCCGGAATCGCTTTCGCGCTCGACGCGATCCGCGACAAGGCGATCGCCACCAACGGGGTGATCGACCGGGTGACCAAATCGCTCGACAACACCAAAAAGACGCTCACCGAACAGCTGGAAAAGATCGAGGAGCGCGAGGATGTCTACCGGGCGCGGCTGGAGAAACAATATGGCGCGCTCGATGCCAAGCTCGCCGCGTTCAAGGCGACGCAGACCTATCTCGAACAACAGATAAAGCTCTGGACCAACCAGGGTAACGACTAGGGGCCTCGATCGTGACCGCTACCGCCTCGACCGTCCGGGCGACCGGACTTTATCGCCGATTGCAGCAAGAAAGCCGCGCGGCCGCCGCCGACCCGGTCGAGCTGGTCACGATGCTCTATGACGAGCTGGAGACCGCGATCGGTGTGCTCGGCGCGATGGTCCGGCAGGGGCAACGCGTGTCGGCAACCGAACCGGCGCACCGCGCGCGCGCGATCCTGATCGGCCTCGACGCCGGGCTCGATCACGACAAGGGCGGCGATGTCGCGGTGGCTTTGTCGCGCGTCTATCGCAGCATGCGCCGCAAGCTTGACGAAGCGGTCGCGCAAAACAGCGCCGAGGCGCTGGCCGACCTTCTGCAAGGGATCACGACCGTCAGTGCCGCGTGGCGGCAGTTGCGTTAGGCTGGACTTTGCCGTCCGCTGGCGCGGAACGGCTCGACATCATTCGCCGATGATAGGCTGGTTGCCCGGCCGCCCTAGGTGGGGACGGGCGGCCGGGCGGAGCGGGAGCGGACCAGAGCCCCCTTTTTTCAGCAGAGCTGAAAACCGTGTTTCGCAGCCGTTCAGGCGGCCTGCTGGTGAACACCATATTTGCGCATTTTTTCGATCAGCGTGGTGCGCTTCAGCGTCAGCAGGCGCGCCGCTTCCGAAATAATGCCATCGGCCAGGTCGAGCGCGACGTGGATCTGTTCGAGTTCGATCGTTTCGATCTCGCGCTTGAGGTCGATCGGGCGGCCCGGCGCAGGCGTCTTGCCAAGCGGCGCGGCGGGGGCCGTAAATTCGTCCGCGCTGGCTTGCACCGTGACGGGGCTGCTGGGGACAGCCCGTCGCGGTGCAAGCGCTGCGGTGGGGTTCAAAAGCATGGCGACATCATCGAAACCAAGCGTTTCGCCGCCATGGAGAACGCTGGCGCGTTCCACGAAATTCCTGAGTTCGCGAACATTGCCCGGCCAGCCATGCTGCATCAGCAAAGCCATCGCCGCATCGTCGAAACGGCATTTGGCATCGGCGGGCATTTGACGCTGGAAATGGCGGATCAGTGCCGGAATATCCTCGGCGCGGTTGGCAAGGCTGGGGACCTGCAGCACAACCACGCCGAGCCGGAAGAACAGGTCTTCGCGGAATTTGCCATCGGCGATCGCGGCGCCGAGATCCTGGTGGGTGGCCGAAATGACGCGAACGTCGACGGCCTTCACCTCGCTGCTGCCGACGCGGACGATCGTCCGGTCTTCGAGCACGCGGAGCAGTTTGACCTGCATGTCGAAACGCATGTCGCCGATTTCGTCGAGGAAGAGCGTGCCGCCCTCGGTCGCTTCAAAATGGCCGATGCGACGGGCATGGGCGCCGGTGAAGCTGCCCTTTTCATGCCCGAAAAGTTCGGATTCGATCAGTTCGCCGGGGATCGCGCCGCAGTTGATCGCGGAAAAGGCCTGGCCGGTGCGGGCGCCTTCGTCGTGAATGGCGCGGGCGACGAGTTCCTTGCCCGAACCCGACGGGCCGCAGAGCATCACCGAAGCGTTCGAGCGGGCGATCCGGCGGATCATCTCGCGCAGCCGGCATGTCGCCTCGCTCGTGCCGATGATCAGCGCTTCGAGCGCCAGCTTGTTGTTCTGCCCCACGGTCATTTCAGTCTCCACCGCGCCCCCCATCGGCGCTTTCTCGATGGACCCAGAGATTGACGAAACTGGTAAACAAAATCTTATCGTCACTGGCATAACCCATTCAAAACAAAGGGTTATTACCATATTGGAAGTAATCGGCCTGCAATTGCGTTAACCATCTCCGACATGCTGCCAAAATGGCACTAATTCCTCGCCGGGTTTCGCCAGCCGAGAGTAATCGAGATGCGCCGATTGCGCGGATCGAATCGGTCGGAAGGGACATAGGGTTCGCGATCGGCGACCCCTTCGATGCGCGAAAAGCGGTCCGACGCGATGCCGCGGAACTCCAGATAGTGGCGCGTGACCTCGGCGCGGTCGACCGACAGGCGCCAATTATTGGTCCCCGCCTTTGCCGACCAGGGCGCCGCATCGGTGTGGCCGCGGATCATCACCTGGTTGTCGACCTCGGCGATCGGCTTGGCGATCTCGCCAAACAGGCGGGCGCCGGCAGGGGTGAGCTGGCTGGTGCCGATCGCGAACATCGAAAAATCGGCGTCGTCGACGACGTCGATCCGCAGCCCTTCCATCGTTTCGGTAAAACGCAAATTGCGCGCCAGGCGCTTGATGTCGCCCCTGGCCTGTATCCGGTCCTTCAGTGACTGGGCGATCAGGTTGAATTTTCGCGATTCGGCATCGCGCTCGCGGCCCGACGCTTCGCGCGGACCGCCGGTCGCATCGCGCGGGATCGTCATCGAACGGGTCCCGGTCTGCGCGGCACCATGCGGATATTTGTCAGCAGAGACCAGCGAATCGCCACCGAACAGGCCGGTCGATCCGGCGCTGTCGGTCTTTGTCTGGACGATCGTCGGCGCGAAATAGTCGGCGAGCGCCTTGCGCTGTTTCTCGTTCGTCGCGCCAAGCAGCCACATCAACAGGAAGAAGGCCATCATCGCGGTGACGAAGTCGGCATAGGCAACCTTCCACGCGCCGCCATGATGGCCGCCGTGCGCTTCCTGGATCACCTTTTTGACGATGATCGGCCGCGGCATGTTGGGACGCGCGGCCATCAGCGGCCCCGCATTCCGTCAAAGACCTCGGCGAAACTCGGCTGGTTGGCATGATCGACGCCCGAACGCGCGGCCTCGATCACCAGCGGTTGCGGATGGCCGTGAAGCGACGCGATGATCAGTTGCTTGACCGTATGGTACATGGCGTTGTCGCTTTCGATCACGGTCTTGGCGCGCGTCGCGAACGGGCCGACCAGCCCATAAGCGAGGAGCACGCCGAGAAAGGTGCCGACGAGCGCCGAGCCGATCATGCCGCCGAGGATCGCCGGCGGCTTGTCGATCGACCCCATGGTCTTCACGACCCCGAGCACCGCCGCGACGATGCCGAGTGCGGGAAGCGCGTCGGCCAGGCTCTGTAGGCCGTCGGCGGGCTTCATGCTGTGGTGGTTGTGGCTTTTGAGCGCATTGTCCATCACCTCTTCGACCGCATGGGGGTCGAGCGTCCCCGACGACACGACGACCAGGCGCAGCGTGTCGCAGATCAGGTGAACGAGCGTATCGTCCTTCAGGAGCTTGGGATATTGCTGGAAGATCGTCGAGTTTTGCGGGTCTTCGATATGCGGTTCGACCGCAACCGGCCCTTCGGTGCGCATCATCTTCATCAGTGTCGAGACGAGGAGGATGCAGTCGAGATAGTCCTGCTTCTTATATTGCGGCCCCTTGAACACCTTTGCGAGACCGCCCGCGAGCGCTTTCAGGTCGGCGCCCGAATTGCCGATGATCAGCGACCCCAGCGCCGCACCGCCGATGATCAGCATTTCGTGCGGCAATGCGTGCATGACGGGCCCGAGGTTGCCGCCGGTCAGCGCAAAGCCCCCGAACACCAGCAGGATCAGAACGACGATGCCGATAGCGGGAAACATGCGGGGCAAACTCCATTCGGGACCCGGCGCGTCGGCCGGATACGCGACAATTCAGGGACGTCTTGATGATTAACGGCAGCGGCGCCGGAATATTGAGCGCGCTCAGTTCAAAATATCGAACAAGGTCTGCCGGTTGATCTTCGCAAAGGCGGCCTGCGCCGCGTTGAGCGTCAGTTCCTGCGCGTTGAGCTCGGCGATCGCGACCGCGAGGTCGGTATCCTCGACCACCGATCGCTCGTCCTTCAGCGTGATCCCGCGCGCCGCGAGCCCGTCGCCGATGCGGTCCAGCCGGCCACCCGACAGGCCGATCTTGGCATGTTCGTCGGCAACATGGCCGATCGCGGTGGCAAGAGCGTCGAGCGATGCGTTCATCCCCGCCTTATCGCTCGCCGCGACCGCAGCCGCCGCGTCGCGGATACCCGTCGACAGGCTGTTGCCGCCGATGACGAAGACGTCCGCCGCCGAGGGAACGGGGGCGAAGGTGACGTCGGCATCTAACCGCATCACGCGCGCCGGTCCCGCAGTGAAAACGGGTTCACCGTTGGAATCGCGCGTCGCGGCCAGCGCGTCGATTTCATCCGCGATCGTCCCCAGTTCGGCAGCGATGGTGGCGCGGTCGGCAGGATTGGCCGTATCGCTTGCGGCGGCGAGCGTCAGTTCGCGCGCCCGCGACATGAGGTCGCTGACCGATTTCATCACGCCATCGGCCTGCGACACCAGCGCCGAAGCCGAATTGATGTTCGACGACCAGGCGGTCATGCTGGCCTGCGACGTGCCGATCGTCGCGATGCGGCGCGCCGCAATCGGATCGTCGGACATGCGCAGCAGCTTCTTGCCGCCGGAAATCTGGATCTGCGTCCGCTCCAGCTGTTCGGCGAGCTTGGTTTGGCGCGCGATTTCGCGCGTCATGCGATTGCCCACGGCGTTGATCATGATCCTGCCCCTTCCTTAGAGCGAGCTGAGCAATGTTTGCATGGTTTCGCGCGCGACCTGGATCGTGCGCGCCGCAGCCGAATAGGCTTGCTGGAAACGAAGCAGCTCGGCGGCCTCGGTGTCGAGGTCGACCTGGCTGACCCCGTCGCGCGCCGCGGCCGACGCATCGGCGCGGGTCGCCGCGGCGGCATCTTGCGCGCGC
>NZ_MIAM01000023.1:117019-144848 GCF_001830555.1 Sphingopyxis sp. RIFCSPHIGHO2_12_FULL_65_19
CACCCAGCGCCAGCATATTGCCATTGCTGCCCGACGCATCGGCGGCGGCCACCTGGTCCGGGCTGAGCGACGCGGCGGTCAATGTCGCGGCGCTGGTGCCGGTGAACAAAGGTTGGCCCGGATTGCCATTGGCGTCGGTGCCCGCCTGATGCGCGGCATTCAGCTGGTTCGCAAAATCATTCGCCATCGTGTCGAGTGCGGTGCGCTGGTCGGCGACATGGTTTGCCCCCTCGGCCATCCCGGCCAGCGCGCCGGTCGCGATGGCGAGCGGCGAACCGCCGACGCTGAACGACAGACGGCCATCGGCAGCGGCGGTCACCGCGATCGGGTTCACCACGCCGCCGCCGACGAGCAGGTCGCCCGATCCGGCCGCGCGCAGCGTTACCGCGCCATTGTTGTCGAAGGTCGCGCTGACGCCCGCCTGCGACGACAATTTGTCGAGCAGCCGGTCGCGCTCGTCGAGCAGGCTTGCCTCGTTCGTCGATCCGGTCCGCGCCTTGCGCAGCCCGATGTTGATCTGTTCCAGCGCATTCAGGTCGCTGTTGAACTGGTCGACCCCGCTCGCGGCGGCACCCTCTATCCCTTCGCCCATCTTGTCGAGCTGGCCCGCAGCGGTGCGAAAGCCCGACGCGATATCGTCGACGGATTGCAGGAACTGGCTGCGCAGCGTCCGGTTCGACGGGTCCGAGGTGAGCTGGTCGGCGGTGGTGTAAAGCTTGGTCAGCCCGGTCTTGATGCCGTTGGTCTCGTCGCTGAGCGCCCCTTCGACCTTGTCCAGCCAGCCGAGTTTCGTCGACGACCGTTCGGCATCGCCCGAGGTGATGCGCGAATCCTCGATCAGCCACGCATCGACCGCTCGGTCGATGCCGCGGATATCGACGCCGCCGGGATTGGTGTTGCCGCGATAGAAGATGGAGTTGCCGCCGCCGACGGCTTCCATCATTTCCAGCCGGCGCCGCGCATAGCCCGGCGTCTGCGCGTTGGCGATATTGTCGCCGATCGTCGACAGCGCGCGCGAATAGGCCTTGAGGCCGCTATAGCCGATGCCGAGCAGGTCGCTCATTGCACGCCTCCGGCAGGGCGGGCGGCCTGTCCGGCAAGCTGGCCGCGGAACTGCCGTTCGACCATGTCGGCGATACCGAACTGACGCGTCGCGGCGATCGAATCGGCGGTGCGGGCATCGGCCATTTCGCGGAAATTGTCGGTGGCGCTCGACCCGAAGATGTCTTCGCCCAGCTTCGCCTGCCGCATCGACGCCATCAGTTGGCGCAGGATGACGGCTTCAAAAGCCTCGGCCGCCTTGCGCAGCCCGCCATCGCCGCCGCCGGCGGCGGCGGGCACGGGCGTGCTGCCCGCAGAAGAGATAGGCGTCGTCATATGATCACCAGTTCCGCAGTGAGCGCGCCGGCCTGGCTCAGCGCCTCGAGGATGGCGACAAGGTCGCCGGGAGGAACGCCCATGCGGTTGATCGCATCGACAAGTTCGGAAAGCGAGGCAGTCGGCCGGACCAACATGACCGGGCGATAATCCTGGTCGACGCTGATTTCGCTCGACGGTTCGATCGCGGTCTGGCCGCGGCTGAACGGCGCGGGCTGGACGACGGTCGGCGATTCCTTGATCGAAACGCTGAGCTTGCCCTGTGTTACCGCGGCGGTGCCGACGCGCACCGCGCCGTTGATGACGACGGTGCCGGTGCGCGCGTTCACGATCACCTTGGCCGGGGGCTCCGCGCGCTGCACACCCAGATTTTCGATTTGCGAGATCAGCCGGATGCGTTCGTCGCCGCCGCCTTCCGCGCGGATGGCGATGCTCGCGCCGTCCAGCATCGTCGCCGCACCGGGCAACGCCGCGTTGATCGCGTCGGTGACGCGCTTGGCATTGGTCGCATCGAACTGGTGGAGGTTGAAGGTCAGCTGGCCGGCTGTCGCAAAGCCGGTATCGACCGCGCGTTCGACCGTTGCGCCGCCCGCAATCCGGCCGCTCGACGGGACATTGACCGTCAGCTTCGATCCGTCGGCGGCATCGACGCCGAGGCCGCCGATCACCAGATTGCCCTGCACCATCGCATAGATCTGGCCGTCGGCGCCATAAAGCGGCGCGAGCACGAGCGTGCCGCCGCGCAGGCTCTTGGACTTGCCGATCGCCGACACGGTGACGTCGAGACGCTGGCCGGGCTTGGCAAAGGGCGGCAGTTCGGCGGTGATCATCACCGCTGCGGCGTTTTTCAGCGCCGGGTTGACCCCCGGCGGCAGCGTCAGGCCAAAGCGCGACACCGCGCCCTTCATGCCCAGCGTCGAATAATCGAGGCTGTCGTCGCCGGTGCCCGCAAGCCCGACGACGATGCCATAGCCGGTCAGCTGGTTGGCACGCAGGCCCTGGAACTGGCCCATGTCCTTGATGCGCTCGGCCTGCGCCGGCGCCGCGAAGGCCAGGCTGGCGAGCAGGAGCGCGAAAAGGGTGAACAGGGACGGACGCTGGGTCACTTCATATTCCTCTTTTAAAAGGGGCTGATCATCGAGAAGAAGCGCTGGAGCCAACCCTGGCGGCTGGCGCGCGCAATCTCGCCCTTGCCGACATAACGGATGTGCGCGTCGGCGACGCGGGTCGACAGGATGCGGTTGTCGGCGCTGATGTCGATCGCGCGAATGATGCCCGAAATCTGGACCCGTTCGTCGCCGCGATTGAGGGTGAGCAGCTTTTCGCCGCGCACCAGCATCGTCCCATTGGGATAGACGGCGGCGATCGTCACGCTGACTTCGCCCGACAAGGCATTCGACTGCGACGCATCGCCCTTGCCCTTGAACTGCTGTCCGCCGCCCATCGCGATATCGCTGGGGTTGAACAGCGACAGCGGGCCCGTGACAGGCGGCGTCAGGCCGATATTGCCGTCGCGCTGCGTGCCCGCGGCGTTGCTCTTGGTTGCCGCGGTACGCTCGACGAGCTGGATCGTGACGATGTCGCCGACCGCGCCCGCCCGCCCGCCCGAGGTGAGCGGGACATAGGCGCCCTGGAAGATCGAGCCGTTCGCCGGCAGCGGCGCCGATGGCATCGGCATCGTGACCGAAAAGGCATCGGGCGGCAGCTTGTCTTTCGCCTGCACCGCGAACGGCGCGAACGCGACAGCGAGCATCGCCAGGCTAGAGAGTCTGCGACGCATTTTTCATCATCTCGTCGGTGGCCGAAATCATCTTGCTGTTGACCTCATACGCGCGCTGCGTCTCGATCATGTCGACCAGTTCCTCGACGACGTTGACGTTCGATCCCTCGAGCATCCCGCCGCGCAGCGTGCCGCGACCCTCCTCGCCCGCGCCGCCGACTTGCGGGGCGCCCGAGGCCTGGGTTTCGACGAGCAGGTTGCCGCCGATCGCCTGCAAGCCGGCCGGATTGGCGAAACGCGCAATCTCGATGCGGCCGAGTTCGGTCATCGCGCCGTCGGCGCCGGTTGCCGACACGGTGCCGTCGGCCCCGATCGACACATTGGTCGCGTCCTCGGGGATCTGGATCGCCGGGGTTACCGGCTTGCCATCCGACGTGACGATCGTGCCATCGGGTGCGCGGCCGAAATTGCCCGCGCGGGTATAGCCGGTCCGCCCGTCGGGCATTTCGACCTGGAAATAGCCGGCGCCGTCGATCGCGACGTCGAGCCCGTTGCCCGTCGTCGCGAAACTGCCCTGCGTGTCGATCCGCGCGGTGCCGTTCAGCGCGACGCCAGTGCCGAGGTTGAGCCCGGTGGCATAGCGGTTTTCGGCCGACGACGGCGCGCCCGGCGCGGTCATCAGCTGATAGCTCAGCGTCTCGAAGCTGGCGCGATCGCGCTTGAAGCCCGTGGTGTTCACGTTGGCGAGGTTGTTGGCGATCACCTGCATCCGGAAGCCCTGGGCATCCAGACCGGTTCGCGCGACGTGCAAGGCACCGAAGCTCATGTCATATTCTCCTTGAAGCGTGATGCTCTAACGCGGAAGCTGCATCAGACTGGCGGTCGCGCTGTCCATGTCGCGCGCGTCGCTGACGAGCTTGAGTTGTGTATCCCAGCTGCGGCTCGCCTCGATCATCTCGACGAGCGCGGTGGTTGCGGCGACGTTCGACCCTTCGATCGAACGGGTCAGAAGCCGCGCCTCGGGATCGTCGGGCAGGATGCCGCCGCCCTTGACGCGGAACAGGCCGTCGAGGCCCTTGGCAATGTCCGAACCCGCCGGGGTGGCGAGCCTAAGCCGGTCGACCTCCTGCGGGTTTTCGGGATCGCCGCCCTGCGGCACGACCCACACCCGGCCTTCCTGGTCGATGGTGACCGCATCGGCGGGCGGGATCGTCACCGGGCCCTGGCCGCCCTGCACGGGGTTGCCGTCGCCGGTGGTCAAAAGCCCGCTGGGCGAAATCTGCAAGTCACCGCGCCGCGTATAGGCTTCTTCGCCGTCCTTCGCCTGCACCACGAGCAGCGCGTCGCCCTGCATCGCGATGTCGAGGTCGCGCCCCGTCGAGGTCACCGTCCCGGCGCGCATGTCGGCGCCCAGCACCTCTTCGGACGCCATCGCGCGCGCGTCGAGCCCGCTGCCGTTCAGCCAAAGCGACTGCGCTTCGGCCATGTCGGCGCGAAAGCCCGGCGTCTGCGCGTTCGCAAGATTGTTGGCGATCGCCGTCTGCCGGGCCATGCTGCCCCGCATCGCGGTGAGGCTGGTATAGATGAGGCGGTCCATCGAAATTCTCCCGGCAGGCGGCGGTCAGGGCGGCGTCAGCGCATGCCGATGATCGTCTGGGTCAGCGCGGACGCACCCTCGATCGCCTTGGCATTCGCCTGGAAATTGCGCTGTGCGGCCATCAGCATCACCAGTTCCTCGGTGATATCGACGTTCGATCGTTCGAGCGCACCGGCCCGGATCGCGCCCATCGGGCCGTTGGTCGCGGCGTCGATCGTCGGCGGGCCGCTTTCGCCCGTCGATTGCCAATGGGCGTCGCCGGTCGGGCGCAGGCCCGACATCGTCGGGAAGGTCGCCATCGCAACCTTGCCGAGCGTCTGGTCTTCACCATTGGCAAAGGTCGCGGTGACGAGGCCGTCGAGCCCGATCGTGACGTTCACCAGTGCCGAGGTCGGGTCCGACGGCGCGCCGTCGGGCAGTTCAAAATCAAAGGCACCGGCCAGCGTATTGTCGGTCACATTGCCGTTGGCATCGACCGGGAGCAGTTGCAGCTTCGCACCCGTCGAATCGATGACATGACCATCGGGCGTCGGCTCGAACGAACCGTTGCGGGTGTAGGTCACCTGTTCGCGCGGCGGGTCGCCCTTCACGATGAACATGCCTTCGCCGACGATCGCGAGGTCGAGCGTCTTTTCGCTCGCTTCATACGACCCTTGCGTAAACTGCTGGGTGATGCCGTTTAGGCGCGTGCCCTGCCCCGCGATCATCTTGGTCGACTGCGTCGGCGACGAGGCGAAGATGTCGCCGAACTGCGCCTTGCTGCGCTTGAAGCCGACCGAACCGGCGTTCGCGATATTGTTCGAGATGACCGACATATCGGTCTGGGCGCCTTTGAGGCCCGAAAGCGACGTGTAGAATGACATGGACTTATCCTTCCTGCGTGGTGGGTGCGGGCGCCGGGGTGGCGGCCTTGATATCCTGGAGCAGCTGGGTCTGCGCCGTGAGCTGCTCCGAAATCTTTGCGAGCGCGGTGTTCGTTTCACTGATCCCGGCCAGGCTCGAAAACTGCGCCATCTGGGCGACCATTTCGGTATTATCGACGGGATTGAACGGATCCTGCTGCGACAGCTGCGCGGTCATCAGGCGCAGGAAATCGCTCTGCCCCATCTGCTGACCGCTGCCGGCAGGCTGAATGACCGGGTTGCTGTTGTTGGTGATGCTGTTGACGCTCATCTTATTGTCCCATCCTGAGGGTTTCGTTGATCAGGCCCTTCGCGGTTTCGAGGACCTGGACATTGCTTTGGTACTGGCGTGCGGTCTCGACCATCTCGACCAGTTCGGCGGCGCTATCGACCGCGGCCTCCCAGACGTTGCCATCGGCATCGGCGAGCGGGTTCGACGGGTCGTGGCGTTTCGACGGTGCCATTTTCGAGGTCGTGACCTGGTCGATCTGGACCGTCGCACGGCCGTGATCGTCCATGACCGTGCGAAAGACGGGTTTGAGCGAACGAAAGGCGCCGGCCTCGCTGCCCGCGACCGTTCCCGCGTTGGCAAGGTTTGACGCCGTGGTGTTGAGCCGGACGAGCTGCGCCGACATCGCGCGGCCGCTGATATCGAAAACGGAGAAACTGCCGTTCATCGTCATTCGCCCTTGATCGCGCGGGTCAGCGTGTTGATGCGCCCCGACAGGAAAGACAGGCTCGACCGGTAGGCGAGCGCGTTTTCGGCATAGGCGGTCTGTTCGGTCGCCATTTCGACGGTGTTGCCGTCGAGCGACGCCTGGACCGGCACGCGATAGGACATCGCGCCCTCCACGGCATGGGCGGTCGAACCGCCCTGCTGCGCCAGATCGAACGCCTTCGCAAAGTCGATGTCGCGCGCCTTGTAATTGGGCGTCGCGGCGTTCGCGATGTTCGACGCGAGCATCATCATCCGCTGGCTGCGGAGCTGGAGCGCCGTCGCGTGCAGTCCAAAGAGCTTCTCGGATGCCATCATCCCATTCCTTCGCTTGTCGCCTCGCGGCAACGGGCTTTCACGGTGTCCGGACCGATGCGGCACGGACGCGCGGAAAATCACCAAGGCAGGTTGCAATCACCGTGCCAAATCATCTTTATCGCTGAATTTCCGATGTTTGCTGTGGCGCCGGGATCGATCGCGACGGCGCTCGTCAAAAATCCGACGAGCCCGCATCGCGGGATGCGCGACCGCGCTTCAAACCGCGACTGGCACAGTTCCTGCAATTATCGAGCGAACCGTCGGACCCGAAGGAGATCGATCATGTCCCGCAAAACCGTCACGCGCCTTGCCTGCCTCGCGGCCTGTGCCGCGACCGTCCCGGTCGCCGCACAGGCGCAGCAGGCCAATGAGGACTGGCAGGCCATCGACGCGCTGACCGATATGGTGGCGAACGCCATGGGCCGCAGCGCGACCCCGATCGATCGGCGGATCAAGCTGGCGCGCTGTCCCGAACAGGCATCGATCACCAAGATCGATGCCCATACGCTGGCGGTGCGCTGCGCCCCGCTCGGCTGGCGCCTGCGCGTGCCGTTGAGCGCGCCGGAGGGGGGCACCGCCGAAGCGGCTTCGGCAGAGACCGGCTTTTCGCGTCCCGGCACCGCCGCGCCGGTAATCCGCCGCGGCGACAATGTCCGCGTCACGATCGACGCACCCAGCTATTCGGTCAGCTATGCCGCGATAGCGACCCAGGATGGCCGCGTCGGCGAAACAATCGCCTTGCGGGGAAATGACGCCAAATCATCGCTCAGCGCGACCGTCACCGGCCCGGGCCGGGCGCGCCTCGACAACTGAATTCCTGGCCTGCTCGCCACCCAATGGCCCGGGGGCTGTCGGCATTCCGACGTCCCGGGCCTTTCTTTTGTCTTTTTGCGACGGGCCGCCTTAATGGGCTCGGGCGCCGTCCGTTAAAGCCTTCGTGAACCGCGTCGTCACTTTTCTGACGGCGCCGGATGGAGGCCAATATGTCAGGTGACAGCAAGATCGGACCCGTCGGCGGCATTGGCCGCACCGGCCCGCTGCGCCGGGTCGCCAGCGAAGCGGCCGCACCGATGCGAACCGCCGCGCCGCTCCAGCCCGCACAGGATCATTTGCCGACCGCGCGGCTGACGCGGCTCGCCAGCAGCCTGGCCGATCAGGCTCCGCCGGTCGATGTCGCCCGCGTCGCCGCGCTCCGCACCGCGATCGCAAACAACAGCTATGGTGTGCACCCCGCGATCATTGCGAGCGCGATGCTCGATTTTCACGGCGGGGCCGAATGATGCTTTCGCAAATGGACGATATACAGGCGCGGCTCGACACGCTGGTCGGCGCGCTCGACGGGCACGACGCCGGGGCGATCATCGCCGCGACCGAAGACCTTGCCACCGCGGTCATCCTGTTTCGCGGCACGGCCGTCCCCGTGGGTAGCGAGCTGCGCGCGCGCACGCTGATCGGACAGACCCTCGGACGACTGGAAGCCGCTGCGATGCGCGTCAATATCCTGAAGGACTGGACGCGTCAGAGGATTGACAGGAGCCACGAAATCCGTGGAACCCATCCGCGCGGGGCTGCTTTAAGATACTGATAACCAAGTAATATCGCACCCAATCGGCGAAATGGCACGATGATTGCTTTTGGTCTGCTGAACCAGCGGAACCACAGCCATGAACGCCATCAACAATCCCCAAGGCCCATCGCGCATCGCCGCACCCGTCATGGATGCGGTGCAAAAGGCGTCGGCGCGATCGGGGATCGATTTCGACTATCTGGTCGACGTTGCGCGCGTCGAAAGCGGTTATAATCCGGCCGCGAAGGCGTCGACATCGTCGGCGCGCGGGCTGTACCAGTTCACCAAGCAGACTTGGCTTGCGACGCTCGATCGCCACGGGGCGAACCACGGGCTCGCCTGGGCCGCCGACGCGATCGGACGCGATGCGTCGGGTCGGTTGACGGTGATCGACCCCACGCTCCGCCAGCAGATTTTCGACCTGCGCGACGATCCGTCCGCGTCGTCGAACATGGCGGCCGCGCTGACCGGCGACAATCGCGATTATCTCGAAAGCCGGATCGGCCGCACGGCCGAGCCGGTCGACCTCTATCTCGCCCATTTCCTTGGGAGTGGCGGTGCCGCCAAATTCCTGTCGGCCCTCGACGCCAATCCCGACCAGCCCGGCGCATCGATGATGCCCGAGGCGGCGGCCGCCAATCGACCGGTCTTTTACGCCCCCGACGGCAGCATGCGCAGCCTGGCGGAGATCCGCGACCGCTTTCGCGCGAAGCTCGAAAACGGCGGCAAGATCGAAAACGTCAAACCCTTCGCCCCCGTGGGCTGGCACGCCGCAGCGACCAGTTCGAGCGGGCTCGCCGGCGCCGGCGGAGGCCGTCCCCCACTCCAGATGATGGATATCCAGCCTATGCCGAAAAAGCTCTCGATGGGCTTTGCCTCCGATGCCTATCGGCGGCTCGCGGCGCTGTCGGGCGGCGCGGCATGACCGCGGGCCTGAACTTCGGCAACATCGGGCGCATGGCGGGCGCCGCCGCGCTTCCCGTCGGCATGTTGATCCTTGTCGGCCTGATGGTGATCCCGGTCTCGCCGCTGATCCTCGACATCAGCTTCGTCGCCAATATCATGATCAGCCTGGCGATCCTGATGGTCGCACTATCGGCCGCAAAGCCGCTCGATTTCTCGTCCTTCCCGACGGTCCTGCTGCTCGCGACCTTGTTCCGCCTGGCGCTCAACGTCGCCTCGACCCGCGTCGTGCTGGTCCATGGGCACGAGGGCACCGCGGCCGCAGGCCATGTCATCGAGGCATTTGGACAGGTGCTGATCGGCGGCGACTATGTTGTCGGCCTGTTCGTCTTTTTCGTCCTGATGATCATCAACATGGTCGTGATTACCAAGGGCGCGGGGCGCGTATCCGAAGTGTCGGCGCGCTTCACGCTCGACGCGCTGCCGGGCAAGCAGATGGCGATCGACGCCGATCTCAACGCCGGGCTGCTCAGCCCCGAAGAGGCCAAGGCGCGCCGCGTCGAAGTCGCGACCGAAGCCGATTTCTATGGCTCGATGGACGGCGCCTCGAAATTCGTGAAGGGCGACGCGATCGCCGGGCTGTTGATCCTGTTCGTCAATATCGTCGGCGGGCTGATCCTCGGCATTTTCAGCCACGGCCTCAGCTTTTCCGAAGCCGGCAGCAATTATGTCACGCTGGCGATCGGCGACGCGCTCGTCGCACAGATCCCGGCGCTGCTGCTCTCGATCGCCGCCGCGGCGATTGTCACCCGCGTCGCATCGCCGTTCGACCTCAGCGGCCAGATCAGCAGCCAGTTCTCCACGCCGTCGGTCTGGATGGCGGTTGGCGGCATCCTCTTCATCCTCGGCCTCGTCCCCGCGATGCCGCAGATGCTGATCCTGCCCGCCGCCGCCCTGTCTTTCGCCGTCGGCTGGCAGCTTCGGCGATCGGCAGCCGCCGTCGCCGATGCCCCCGAACCCGCGGCCCCCGCGCCCGACCCCTCGCTGATCGAGTGGGCCGACGTCAGCGACGCCAGCGCGTGCCAGCTCGAAATCGGCTATGCGCTCGTTGCCCTCGTCGACGAACGGAAGGGCTCGCCGCTGATGACGCGGATCACCGGCATCCGTCGCCAATTGTCGAAGGAACTCGGTTTCGTCGTCCCGCCGGTGAAGGTCAGCGACGACCTGTCGCTGCCCGGCAACGTCTATCGCATTTCGGTCGCCGGGGTGATCGTCGGCGAGGACGAAGTCTTCCCGCACGAGATGCTCGCGCTCGATTCGGGCGACCTTGTCACCAAGGTTACGGGACGCCCGTGCAAGGACCCGACGTTCGGCCTCGACGCGCTGTGGATTCCGAAAGCGATGCAGAATGACGCGATCGCCGCGGGCTATACCGTCGTCGATCCGGCGACCGTCGTCGCGACGCATCTCAACAACAGCATCGTCGGCGCTGCTGCCGAGCTGTTCGGGATCGACGACGCGCAGGCGCTGATCGAAAATCTGAAGCTCCACTATCCGCAGCTCGCCCAGAATCTGTCGCCGCAAGGCTATGCGCTGCCGCGCGTCGCCAGCCTGTGCAAATCCCTGCTCGTCGAACGCGTGCCACTGCGCGACTTCCGCAAGATCGCCGAGGCGATGGTCGCGTTGTCGGCCCAGCAGCTGGGCGAAAGCGACCTGGTCGAAGCGGTGCGCCAGCGCATCGGGGCGCTGATCGTCCAGACGATCGTGCCGAGCCGGATGCCGCTGCCCGTAGTCACGTTCAGCCCCGAGGTCGAGATGCTGCTGAACCAGGCCGTGCGCGCTAACCCCGCCGCCGAATGGCCGTTCGAGCACGGCATGGCGATGACGATCATCGAACAGGTCGGCCAGGCGGTCGAACCTTTGCTCTTGCAGACGCGCAGCTTCGCGCTTGTTGCCTCGCCGATCTGCCGGTCGGCGCTGTCGCGGCTCGTGCGCGCCACCTTCCCCGACGTCGCCGTCATTTCCTACCTCGAAATCCCGGCGAACAAACAGACCGAAATCGTCGCGACGATCGGCGCCGAAGTTCCGCGCCTCGCGCCCGGGCCGGACGCCCACATGGAGGACCAACCGCATGAGAATTGAGCCCGTCGAGCAATTTGCCGCGACGACCGGCCGCAGCGCGCGCGCGCGGGGTTATGGCGAAAGCGTCGAGGCGCTGGTCGAGGAATATGCGCCGCTGGTCCGCAGAATTGCGTGGCAGGTGTTTTCGCGCGTGTCCCGGACAAGCGAACTCGACGACCTGATCCAGACGGGGCTGATCGCCCTGATCGAGGCCAGCCGCCATTATGAAGAACGCGGTTTTGCGTTCGCCACCTATGCCACGACGCGCGTCCGCGGCGCGATGATCGACCAGTTGCGCCGCGAAGCCGACGTCGGCCGATCGGCGATGGTCGCGGCGAAACGCGTCCAGGCGATGCGCGGCGCGCTCGAACAACAGCTGATGCGCGCGCCGACCGCCGCCGAGATGGCGGTGGCGTTCGATATGTCGGCCGAGGATTATTTCGCGCTCGAACGCAACGCGACGCACGGCCGCTCGACCTCGCTCGACGAACTCACCGATATCGGCGCCTTTCTTGCCGCCGACGATAGCATCGGCGCAGGCGAAAAATGCGAGCAGGAGGATCTGATGGGGGCGCTGCGCCAATGCGTCAGCCGCCTGTCCGAACGCGAACAGATGGTGTTGCAGCTCTATTTCTTTGAAGAGCTCAACCTGCACGAGATTGGCCTGACGCTGGACGTCAGCGCCGCCCGCATCTGCCAGATCAAGCGCGAGGCGATGATCAAGGTCGACCGGATGATGCGCGAAATGACCGAATAGCCGGTGCGGGCAGACCCGCCATGGCCTTTAGCGATATCCGCGTAGCGATGTCCGCGTCGGCGGCGTCACGCCGCGAGTGTGCGGCCGGTCGGCGAGGCGGCGCCGACCTTGTCGAAATAGCTCGCCATGCGTTCGGTTCCGATGTCGGTCAGCCGAACAATGGTGCGCCGCCGGTCGCGCTCGTCGATCGAGCGATGCACCAGCCCCAGCCGTTCGAGCGCGCTGATCATGCGGAGTCCCGACGACAGCGGAACCCCCGCGCCGGTTGCCAGGTCGCTGGCGCTGAGCACGCGGCCGTGCGAGCCGGCCAGCATCAGGTCGAGCATCATGTCCCACGTCGGGCCCGACATTTCGGCGGCGCCGAAATGGCTGCGGCGAATCCGCCGGATCTGGATGCTGAACGACAGCTGGTCGAGCAGCCCGGCCTTCGGCGACGATTCTGTTCGCGCATCGACATCCGGGCGCGCCTGGACCGGCAGCTCTTCGGCGCGGCCCGCAAGCATCTCCTGGATCTGGTCAACGCGCGATTTCAGCTCGGCAATTTCTTGGTTTGAAAATTGCTGCATGTGATGATGCCCCCGGGGGAGCCACGCACACTAGGCTGCGACTTCGCTTCGCCG
Organism: Sphingopyxis sp. RIFCSPHIGHO2_12_FULL_65_19; assembly: GCF_001830555.1. Taxonomy (GTDB): domain Bacteria; phylum Pseudomonadota; class Alphaproteobacteria; order Sphingomonadales; family Sphingomonadaceae; genus Sphingopyxis. The sequence continues at coordinate 129,617 of NZ_MIAM01000023.1, forward strand.
ACTGGACGAACCCGATGCATAGATGATCAGCAACAGGATCGGATACGATATATAGACTGAGAGGAGCGAATAGGGTCGCGCCAATATCTCCGAAAACATGAACTTCTGGATATGGCCGAAAATGGCGATCAGCTGCCATCCGGTGATCCAGTAAGGCCAGAAACTGTGCGTCTTCATGGCAATGAGCCAGAAGCTGAGCAGCACCAGCAAGTCGATGACGAAGATATTCAACTCAATATCGGTCCAGGTCGGGAAAGGCGTCACGGCACTGGTGAGGACCGAAGCGATCAAGGCTGTATAGGCCGCCCATCGTTCCAAGGGGCCGCCGCGTCGGATTGCGACGGCCACCGTGATGAGCAGGACAGCATAATAGATCGCCACGGACCACATTGTGGCTATCAACCTTTCTTGCGGATCAACCTGCTTTGGCGAACGCCGGCGCGTCGAGGCCCGAGCGATCGTTGCTGCCTTCGTCGACCAGCTTCGCGGCGGCCGGCTTGACGCCCGCGCCGAACATCCGCGTACCGAGGCCGACTTCCTTCTGCGTCACCGTCAACGCAAGATGCGCGTCGGTCAAGAGCTGGCGGACATCGCCGGCAGCGGCAAGCGCGTGAGCGACCTTCGCCATCGCTTCCTGGCCGACGATCGCCGACATGTTGGTTTCGCGGCGCGCAGTGGGCAGCGTCGCGGCAAGCTGGGCGATACGGATCATCGCTTCGTCGATGGCGTCTTCGGCCAGATGCAGGTCGGAAGCGATCTTTTTTGCCGCAGAAACTCGTTCGTTCAGCATACTCTTTTTCCTTGAAAAAGAATGCTACCGGTTTCCCCCCCGCAGCATTCGGTTCGAACATTCAGGTCATCACACGACCGAGTCCGACAAGGATCGAATAGAGGGCGGAGAAAGCCAAAATTGTCGCGAATGCGATCAAAATCGGCCAGATTATCCTTTCCATCAACCCATGCCGGTTGGCCGGCTGGGACGCGGTAGGAAATGGCGAACCGATATCGAATAATCGCCGAAACGAACTGCGCCCCGGCTCGGCATCGTCGGCGGGGGTAACGTCGCCTAGGTCGATCAATTGATATGTCAAAGGCTGATAAGGGGTAACATGGTCGAAGACACCGTTAACCGCCAAGATACGCGCCGCCTCTATCCTGTTGGAAACATTCAGTTTTTTTAGGACGCGTCGCACGCGCTCATCGACCGTGTGCGGCGACACATTCATCAGGCGCGCGATCTGTTTGGAATTTTTATGCTCGTAAACGTGCCGCAACGTCTCGATCTGCGCCGCCGACAGCAGGCTGATGTAATTGTCGGGGTCGCCGTGCACGGGGTTGGAATAGAGCATCACGAGTCGAAATCAAGGTCGGTAGATAGCTAATTTCTGGCCTGACCCATTCTCGGCCAGACGCACGCGCCCACGCATCCGCACCAACAGCCTGTCGAGTCGGGGGCGAGCTATCCCCCCTCCTTCAGCGTGCGGTAACGCAGGATCGACTTTTCGATGTGGCGTCGCGCCGCGCGCCGCGCCGCGGCCGGGTCGCCCGCCTCGATCGCCACGACGATCGCCTCGTGATCGCGGTTGATCGTATGGGCATAGCGCTGGTGCTGGACCGGGTCGTCGCCTTGCAGATACAATCGACGCGAGGGGACGAGCCGGACGCCGAGGAACTGGGTGAAGCGCAGGAAGTAGGGGTTTCCCGTCGCGCTGGCGATCGCGGCGTGAAACGCCGCATCGGCAGCTACCGACGCATCGACATCGCTGCTCTGCTCCATCGCGTCTAGCGTCCGGCGCAACTCGGCAATGTCGGCGTCGGTTCGCCGCCGCGCCGCCAGATCGGCCATTTCGGCCTCAAAACCCATGCGCATTTCAAGCAGTTTCAGCACATCGTCGATCTCGCCGACCTCTTCGGCAGTGACCTGAAAGGCGCGATATTGGGCGCCGGCCGGCACATACGCCCCGGAGCCCCGCCGCGATTCGAGCAAGCCGCGGGCGGCAAGCCGCGAATAGGCCTCGCGCACGACGGTTCGGCTGACCCCGAAATCCTCGGTCATCGCCTTTTCGGTCGGGAAACGCGATCCGGGCGGCATTTCGCCCGTCTCGATCCGCTCCTCGAAACGCCGGACCAGATCGTCCGCCAGCGATGCCGCCTTGGTTACCACCATGGTCGATGCGTTATCATTGCGTTTGAAAACTGGAAAGGGTCAGAAATCGGGACGCTGGGCATCGACATAGCTATTCCACGCCTCGCGCGTCGCGAAATCGCCGCCGCGGTCCCACGCCGCGCCGCTGTAATAGACGAAGGGCCGTCCCGGCCGCACGCGGACGAGGGCCAGATAATTGTCGGCATCTTCGGCAAAGCCCGCGAAACTCGCGGGATCGACGATCACCGCCGCCGCCATCCGACCCTTGTCCCCGTCGGCCGGCCCCCACCAGCTCAGGCGCGCGCCCGCGCTGTCTTTCCGCACGTCGCCCAGCCTGCCCCCGCTGATCGGTCGTTTGGAAATGCCGATCGCCACGATCAGGTCGGCGTCGCTGTTCGACGTGATGGTCGAGGTCATGCGCGTGAAGTTTGTTCCCGCCCGCAGGGTGAAGCGCCGCGTCTCGCGGACCGTGCGCAGGACATCGACGGGCCAGGGTTCATAGTCGACGGTGAAATCCGCGACATCGCCGCCGCTGTGCAGAATGCGCGGGCGGACATAGTTGCGCGAGGTCCACAGCTTGTTGTCATACCAGATGCCGAGCCCGCCGGTGCCGCGCCCGGTGCCGACATTATAGAAATCCAAACCCTCGCCATGATCGGCATGCTGGTCGCCGGTGCGCAGCTGGCGCTCCATGAAGGGCCAGCGAACCCTCTTGCCCCAGGCATCGACGCCCGAAGAAGAGGGCGGTTCGGCCTTTTCGAGTTGGCGGCCATAGATGCGAAAGGCGATACGGTCGTTTTCCCAGAGCAGATCGTCGAAGCGATAGTCCGCGATCGACACGGCGGCGCGCGCGCTTTGCTCGTCCGCAGTGGCGGGGCGGAACGGTTCAGATTCCAGCGCTGTCGCCGGCGCAGCACACAGGGCCAGGGCGGGCAGGATCAACCGCATCACCAATTCCACATCGTCCCGTCTTCGAGCCGGTTCACCGGCAGATAGGCGCGGGCATAAGGGAAGCTTTGCGCGAGCGCCTCGTCGATGTCGACGCCAAGCCCCGGCGCGTCGCCCGGATGGAGCATGCCGTCGGCGAAGCGATAGCCATGCGGGAACACCGCATCCGTTTCGGCCGTGTGGCGCATATATTCCTGAATCCCGAAATTCGGGATCGACAGCCCAAGATGCAACGCCGCCGCCATTGTCACCGGCGACAGGTCGGTCGCGCCGTGACAGCCGGTGCGGATTTGATGAAGGTCGGCAAGCGAGGCGATCTGGCGCATATGCGTGATCCCGCCCGCATGGAGCACGGTCGCGCGGATATAGTCGATCAGCCGGTTCTCGATCAGCGCCTTGCAATCCCAGATCGAGCTGAAGATTTCGCCGACCGCGAGCGGCGTCGTCGTGTGCTGGCGGATCAGGCGGAACGCCTCCTGGTCCTCGGCCGGGGTCGCATCCTCGATCCAGAAGGGGCGATAGGGCTCGAGATCCTTGCCCAGCCGCGCCGCCTCGATCGGCGTCAGCCGGTGATGGATGTCGTGGAGCAAATGGACGTCCCAGCCCAGCGCCTCGCGCGCGGCGGCAAAGAGTTCGGGCACGACGCGCATGTATTTCGCCGTCGACCAGACATTTTCGGTCGGCAGATCATTATCGGCGGGTTCATAGAAATAGCGATCCTTGCTGACGCCATAGGTCGACGCCATCCCAGGCACCCCGCATTGCAGGCGGATCGCCTTATACCCCTGCCGCTGATAATCGAGCGCCGCCTCGATCGTGTCGGCGATGCTGGTTCCGTTGGCATGACCATAGACCATGCAGCCTTCGCGTGCCGCCCCGCCGAGCAGTTGATAGACCGGCAGCCCGGCAATCTTGCCCTTGATGTCCCAGAGCGCCATGTCGACGGCAGCGATCGCGGCCATCGTGACCGGGCCGCGGCGCCAATAGGCGCCCTTGTAGAGATATTGCCAGATGTCCTCGATCCGGTGGGCATCGCGGCCGATCAGGCAAGGCGCGACATGGTCCGAAAGATAGCTGGCAACCGCAAGCTCGCGGCCATTGAGCGTCGCGTCGCCCACGCCGGTGGTGCCGTCGTCGCATTCGATCTTCAGCGTCGTGAAATTCCGGCCCGGCGAGGTCAATATCACCCGGGCTGACACGATTTTCGGCATTCCATCCCCTTCGGCCACATAAGCGAGTTGTGTGACAACCTTATTGACACTGGATCGAAAAGGAAAGACATATGTCACCGGTGTCAAGGCCAAAGGCTGACATTAGCAATGGGAGGCGGAATCGCGATGGCTGACGCAGCTTCACCCCGCGCGTCGGCGCGTCCCGCGCAAAGCTTCCCATGCGATCGCCCCGAAACGCCTTGCTTTCGCCGGCCGACTCCCGTTCCCGCAAAGGATATGACATGCCGCTGAGCCTCCTTGCCCTTTTGATGTCTGCTCCCGCCGCCGTGGTGGCACCCGCCGAACCGGCGATGCCGCAACCGGCCGCGATCCTGGCGCAGACGCGCCGGGTCGCCGACTGGCAGTTGGCGAACCGCACCAATTGGGCGACGATGCCCGCGGCGCGAAAGAGCGTGCAGGAAGCGCGCGACTGGCAACAAGCGACCTTCTGGGTCGCGCTGACCGAGCTTGCAAACCGCGACAAAAGCTATGTGAAACCGCTGCTCGATCTCGGCCGGACCGAAAAATGGCAGCTTGGCGACCTGCCCTATCACGCCGACGACCAGCTGATCGGCCAGGCCTGGCTGTGGGCGGCGGAGCGCGGCGCGGGCCGGCAAGCTATCGCGCCGACGCGGGCCTATTTCGACCATGTGCTCGCCAACCGGCCCACGATCGGCCTTGAGTTCATTCCCGTCGCGCCGGGCAAGGGCACGTCGACATGCACCGACCGCTGGTGCTGGTGCGACGCGCTGTTCATGGCGCCGCCGACGCTGCTGCGCCTGGCAAAAGCAACCGGCGACCGACGCTACGCCGATTTCGCCCATGCGGAATTCAAGGCAACGACCGACTATCTGTTCGACCCCACCGAAAATCTCTATTTCCGCGACAGCCGTTTTTTCGACATGCGCGATGCCCAGGGCCGCAAATTATTCTGGAGTCGCGGCAACGGCTGGGTCATGGGCGGCCTGGTGCGAATGCTTCAGCTGATGGACCGCAACGACCCGAAACGGCCGATCTATGAAAAGCTGTTCAAGGACATGTCGGCCAGGCTGGTGACATTGCAAAAGGCCGACGGCTATTGGCCTGCCTCGTTGCTCGACACCGATCCCGGCACGCCGCCCGAATCGAGCGGCACCGCTTTCTTCACCTATGCCTTTGCCTGGGGCGTCGACAACGGCCTTCTCGACCGGCGGACCTATGAACCCGCCGCGATCCGGGGATGGCACGCGCTGCAAGCGGCGGTGCAACCCGACGGGATGCTCGGCTGGGTCCAGCAAGTCGGCGACCGCCCCGAGAGCGTGTCGGCAAAGGAAACCCAATTTTACGGCAGCGGCGCCTATCTGCTCGCTGGAACCGCCATGTATGATTTGTCGAGGAAGCACGTAAGACGTTGAAATAATGCGACGAACCCGCCAATCTCGGTGCGCGACGCGGGCGATTGACTTACCCTCTCAAAGTTGTAATACATTTCGCAAGTTGTATTACATATATTATTGACACCGGTATCAACCGGGTCACGCCCCCGGCGACGGCGGCACCAAAAAAGGAGAGGGTATGACGTCATCATCGGCCTTGCCGACCCGCGCCGCGCTGCTGGCATCCGCCGCGCTGTTCGCCGCCTTGCCGGCGCAGGCGCAGGATGCGCCCGCTTTGCCCGCAAACGATCCGGCCGCGACGGCGATCGATGGTGACGAAATCCTGGTGACCGGCACCCGTGCGACGCAGCGCAGCTCGATCGCGTTCAAGCGCGACGCCGACGTCGTCGTCGATGGCCTGGTCAGCGACGAGATTGGCGCAACCCCGGACAATTCGGTCGGCGACACGCTCGAACGCATCGTCGGCGTCTCGGCCGACCGCTTCAAGGGCAACGCCAACGAACTTTCGGTGCGCGGCCTGGGCCCGACCCTCAGCTTTTCGAACTTCAACGGTCGCGAGGTGTCGACCGCCGGTCCCGATCGGTCGGTAGCCTTCCAGCAATTTCCGTCTGAACTGGTCAACGGCGTCCTCGTCTACAAGACGCAGCGGGCCGATTTCCTCGAAGGCGGGGTCGGCGGGGTGATCGAGCTCCGGTCGATGAAGCCGCTCGATTATGGCAAGCGCCGCATCCAGTTCGAGGTGCGCGGCGATTTCCAGCCGCAGGACAATGACGTTTATCAGCACGACGGGCTCGGCTATCGCGCCAATTTTTCCTACACCGACCAATTCTCGACCGGACTGGGCGATATCGGCGTTTCGATCGGTTACCAGCGGCAGGACACGACCGCGCCGGAGGATTATTACAACGGCAATTCGACCTTCCAGCTTTGCAATACGTCGGCGAACAACCCGTCGATGGTGACGGGATCGGCGGCGACGCTCGTCGCGGCGGGTGCAGGTGCCAACTGCACCTTTGCCACCGGCCCGCGTTCGGTCCCGCCCAGCACGGGCGCGACCCCCGTTCTGGTCGGCGAAACGCGCGGTGACACCTATTTCGCCAATTCGTCGCGCAGCTTTCGGTCCCAATATACGTCCGAAGTGCGCGACGGCCTGATCGGCGCGATCCAATGGCGTCCGTCGCCCGATTTTGAAATCTCGTTCGACGGTCAATATTCCAAACGCGCCAGTCTCGAAGACCGCAACGTGCTGGGCATCACCGAAGGTTTGCGGGGCGTCCAGCCGCTGATCATCGGCGACGGCAGCAACGGCTATTCGCCCGGCGCGCTCATCAGCTATCGCGGCAACTCGAACCTGGAAAACCAGCTTGAAACGCGCCAGCGCAACGAGGAGTATCTGGGCGGCGGGGTCAGCCTGATCTGGTCGCCCGATCGCTGGAATGTCGCATTCGACGCCTCTTATTCCAACAGCCATCGCACCGAAACGCAAAAGCAGACACGGATGCGGTCGAACCGCCGCGTCGCCTATACGCTGAGCTATGAAGACGACAATGTCGTGCCGGTCGTCGAATTCGACAATTTCGACATCACCGACCCCAATCTGTTCCTGACCACCGCGGCCAACTCGGTCTATGCGCGCCGCCGTTTCGCGACCGACCGCCAGGACCGGATCTGGGCCGCACGGCTCGACCTTGAACGCGAGTTCGACGGCTTCGTCACCTCGGTGAAGTTCGGCGGCAGGCTCTCGGACCATCACCGCACCAACGACAATGCGCGCAACAACGACCTGAACACGCTGGTCGCGGTCGGCGGCCGCACCCCGGCGCAACTGATCGCGCAGGCAAACCAGCAATGCCGCGTGCCCTTTACCACCACCAGCTACATGAAGGGGATGGGCACCAACGTCACCCAATGGGCCAGCTTCGACAATGATTGCCTGTTCCGCACCTTCACCGGCAGCGACGATGCCTTGCCGACCCCGGCGGACGGCCGCGACCCCAGCGACATCGACGTCACCGAACGCATCTATGCCGTCTATGCGATGGCAAATTTCGAATCGGATGCGGGCAGCGTGCCGTTCAGCGGCAATGTCGGGCTGCGCTGGGTCCAGACCGACATCAGCTCGACCGGCTTCCGCCGTCCCTATCGGATCGTCATCGACACGGTCGGCGACAGCTATTCGATCGGCGTCGATCCCGCGGGTCAGTTGCAGACGAACCGCGCCAAGGGCAGCTACAATTATTTCCTGCCCAGCGCGAACATCGCCTTCGACCTGTCGCAAGAGGTCAAACTGCGTCTTGCCGCCTATCGCGCGATCGCGCGGTCGGGGATCGAAAGTTTCGGCGCCGGCATCAACCTCAACCCGACGACTTCGGCGTCGGGCGTCGACAATATCATCTTCAACGCGACGACGGGCAACCCGAACCTCAAGCCGCTGCGCGCGTGGAACCTCGACGCCAGCCTCGAACTTTACGCCTCGCGCGACACGCTGATTTCAGTCGCAGGCTATTATAAATGGGCGAAAGGCACGGTGATCGGGGCCAGAGAGCCGATCCCGACCGACATCACCGTCACGACGATCCGCGACGGCGGCGCGCCGATGACCGAAACCTTTACGATCAACCCCGTGGCGCCGTCGAACGACACCGAAACGCGGCACCTTTACGGCATAGAGGCGACCGCCAGCCATGCCTTCACCTGGCTGCCCGACCCGCTCGACGGCTTTGGCATCCAGGGATCGGTCAACCGCGCCTTTGCCAATTTTGAATATCCCGACACCTCGCCGATCCGCGATTATGTCGATCCGGCGAACCTGATCGGCCTGTCGAAATGGACCGCGAGCGGATCGGTGTGGTTCGAGAAATGGGGCCTCTCGCTGCGCGCCAACCTCCGCTACCGATCGGGCTATTACAAGCCGAACGGCGGCACCAACCGCGAGATCCGCGGCGGAACCTATCTCAACCTTTCGGCGCAATATAATCTGACCGACAATGTCCAGCTGAAGCTGCAAGCGCTCAACGTCACGGGCACACAGGACATCATGTACAAGGGCGGATACGACAGCATTGCGGAAGTGTCGCGCAGCGGCACGCAATATTTCTTCGGTTTCCGGGTCCGCCTGTGAAGCCCACGACTTTAGCCCGACTCCCTTGGGCTATCCTGGCCGCCGCCGCGTATATACCATCCGCGGCGGCGGCTTTTTCGGCATCGCCAGCGGCGCCATCATGCGATGCCAGCGCGGGCTATTCGGCGTCGTTCGGCGGACGCCGCACCTTCACGCTGCGCCCCGGCGACCTCGAAGCGATCAAGGCGGCCCGGGCGAGCGATCCGGCAATCGACACCGCCTATCGCGCGTTGATCGCCCGCGCCGACAAGGCGCTGGCGGCAAAGCCCGCCTCGGTCGCCGACAAGCGCAGCCTTCCTGTCTCGGGCGACCGCCACGATTATGTCAGCCTTGCGCGATACTGGTGGCCGAACCCCGCCGACCCGACGGGCGCCTATGTCCGCCGCGATGGCAAGACCAATCCGGATATCGACAGCGATCGCTTCGACCGTGCCGCGATCGGCCGCATGGCGCGCGACACCGACACGCTTGCGCTCGCTTTCTATTACAGCGGCGACCGCCGATATGCCGAGGGCGCCGTGCGCGCGATCCGCACCTGGTTCCTCGACCCCGCGACGCGCATGAACCCGAACATGAATTTCGCGCAGGCGGTGCCCGGCGTGTCGAACGGCCGTCCCGAAGGCGTTCTGGATGGCGCAGGCTTTATCGCGGTCATCGACGCCATCGGCCTGATCGCACCGTCAGGCACGCTGACCCCGGCCGAGACCCGCGCGCTTGAAGGCTGGTTCGCCGATTATGTCGACTGGATGGTCGCCAGTCCCAACGGCAAGGCAGAGGGCAGGGCGTCGAACAACCATGGCCTCTGGTACGACGCACAGCTCGCGCGCTTCGCGCTGTTTGCGCGGCGTCCCGATATCGCGCAGCGGATCTTCACCGCCTTTCCCAAGGCGCGGATCGCACGGCAAATTTCCGCCTCCGGCGCCTTGCCTGCCGAACTCAGCCGTACGCGCAGCTTCCATTATTCGCTCTATGCGCTCGACGCGGCCTATACGCTTGCCGACAGCGCCGCCTGCCTTGGCATCGACCTTTATGGTGCCCAGGAAAAAGGGCGCTCGCTCCGCAAGGCGACCGACTATGTCGCGGCGTATCGCGGCCGCGCGGCCGACTGGCCGCACAAGGAGCAGGAATGGCCGACCGATATGCTCGACCGGCTGCTCGTGCGCGCGGACGCCGCCTGGGGCCCTGGCGCTTATCCGCGCACGATCGACGGCGATCTGTTGCTGCGCTATCATGGCCGCTGAAGGAAGAGGGATGCTCGCGCGCCGCTCCCTGCTGATCGCCGCCTTGCTGGCCACGCCCGCCGCTTGGGCGAAACCGCCGACAGTAGCTGACATTCGCGCGGTCGAGCGGCGCCGCCTTCTGCCGCAAGCCAGCATCCTCCTTGCCGCCGCGCCGCGCACCATCGCCACCATTCCCGCCCCGCGCAGCCCAGCGGGCCGCCACGACTATTATTCGGAAGGCGATTATTGGTGGCCCGACCCCGCGAACCCCGGCGGCCCCTATATCCGGCGTGACGGCCGGTCGAACCCCGACAAGTTCGACGGTCACCGCGACGCCCTGATCGCGTTCGGTCGCACCGTCCCCGCGCTCGCGGCGTTGTGGGAGCTCACCGGCGAAGCACGCTTTGCCGAAGCCGCGATGCGCCACCTCGCCGCCTGGTTCGTCGATCCGGCGACGCGGATGAACCCGAACCTCAACCATGCGCAGGCGATCATCGGGGTGAACGGCGGCCGCGCGATCGGCGTGATCGACACGTTGCAGATCGTCGAGGTCGCCCGGGCGGCGACCCTGTTCGCGCGAAACGACGCGCCGGGCTATGCCGCGATCCGCGCGGGCGTCGAGGATTGGTTCGGCAAATATCTGGATTGGCTGACCACCTCGCCCTTCGGCATCGAAGAGCGCGACGAGAAGAATAATCACGGCACCTGCTGGCTGTTGCAGGCCGCGTCCTTTGCGGCGCTGGTCGGCCGAAAGGATGTGCTGGCGGCTGCACGCACCCGATTGCGAAATATCATCATTCCCGCGCAGATCGAGCCCGACGGCCGCCAGCCGCGCGAACTTGCGCGCACCAAGCCCTATGCCTATTCGCTCTTCAACCTCGATGTGCTCGCTGCCTCGGCATGGTTGCTCGGCGGCCCTGGCCTTATCGAATGGAAGACCGCCGACGGCCGCTCGATCGGGGGGGCGGTCGCGTGGATGACGCCCTACATCGCCGACAAGGCGAAATGGCCGTTGCCGCCCGACGTCGAATATTGGGACGGCTTCCCGGTGCGCCAGCCGAGCCTGCTCTTCGGCGGCATCGCAAAGCAGCGCCGCGACTGGCTGGACATCTGGCAGCGGCTCGATCCCGACCCCGTGATCGGTGAGGTCGTCCGCAACTATCCGGTGCGCCAACCCCTGCTCTGGCTTTAGGCTAGTTGCGCCCGCCGAGCAGCCCGCGCGCAATCACCTGTGCCTGGATTTCGGCCGCGCCTTCAAAGATATTGAGGATGCGCGCGTCGCACAGCACCCGGCTGATCTCATATTCGAGCGCATAGCCGTTGCCGCCGTGGATCTGGAGGCCGGCGTCGGCGTTCGACCATGCCGCGCGCGCGGCGAGCAGTTTCGCCATGCCCGCCTCGATGTCGCAGCGCTTGCCGCTGTCCTTCGCGCGCGCCGCCGCATAGCTGAGCTCGCGCGCGGTAACGAAATCGACCAGGCTCATCGCCAGCTTGTCGGCGACGCGCGGAAAATGGACGATCGGTTGTCCGAACTGCTTGCGGGCCAGCGCATAGCCAAGCCCAAGCTCGAGCGCACGCCGCGCCACACCGACCGCGCGCGCCGCGGTCTGAATGCGCGCACCCTCGAACGTGCGCATCAACTGCTTGAACCCCTGCCCCTCGACCCCGCCGAGCAGCGCGTCGGCCGGTGCCGCCATGCCGTCGAATTGCAGCGCATATTCGCGCATCCCGCGATAGCCGAGCACCTCGATCTCGCTGCCGCTCATCCCTTCGGCAGGGAAGGCGTCGGTCGCGGTCTCGCGCGGCTTGGGAACGAGCAGCATCGACAGGCCGGCATAGCCCTTGGCGTCGGGCAAGGTGCGCGCAAGCAGGGTCATCAGGTCGGACCGCGCGGCATGGGTGATCCAGGTTTTGGCACCATCGATCACCCATTCGCCGTTGCCGTCCCGCCGCGCGCGCGTCTGAAGCGCGCCAAGGTCCGAACCGACATCAGGCTCGGTGAACACCGCGGTCGGCAAGACCTCTCCGCTCGCAATCTTCGGCAGCCACCGGGCCTTCTGTTCGGGGGTGCCGCCCATCGCGATCAGCTCGCCGGCAATCTCCGACCGCGTGCCGAGCGACCCCGCACCGATCCATCCGCGCGACAATTCCTCGGTGACGATGCACATTACCAGCTTCGACAGGCCCAGCCCGCCATGCTGTTCGGGGATACACACGCCAAAGGTGCCGAGTTCGGCCATCGCCTGCACCGTCGCATCGGGGATCAGCGCGTTTGCCAGATGCCAGCCGTGCGCGTGCGGGATGATTGCTGCATCGGTGAAGCGGCGATACTGGTCGCGGATCGCGTCGAGATCGGCATCGTATAGCGTCTCGCTCGGCCAATGACCCGCGGCGAGCGCGGCCGCGACATCGGCGCGCAGTGCCGCCTGGTCGGCATCGAGCAGGTCGGCGCAGCTATCGGCCAATCGCCGCGCCGCGGCGCCGAGCCCCAGGTCGGACGGACGGAAAATCTCGTTTTGCCCCATCGGCAGTCCGCCGACGAGCTGGCCGATCCCTTCCGCAAAGGCGAGCGTTGCGATCGCGCGATCGAGCGGGTTGGCGCCCTTGCCCGCTTCGGACCAGTGCCATGTGGCTTCGAGCGCCGCGACGGTTGTCGCGACCCAGGAAAAGCCGTGCGCCGCACGCTGTTCGTGGTCGATCGGCGCCCGCGTCAATCGCTCGGCGAGCGCCGCCTGCGCTGCGTCGCGATAGGCTTGTCCGGCGGTCAGGGCGTGGCGCAGATCAACCATGGTCAGGCGCCGCGTTCGGTGATGGCGGCGCGGCGAGTGGGCACGGTGTCGGTCTCCACAGCTTTCATCCGACGCCGACGATACCGGCATCGATCAGGCGGGCAATCTCGCCGCTCGAAAGCGACAGGCGTTCGGCCAGCACCTCCTCGCTATGTGCGCCATGGTGCGGCGCCGGGGCTGGCGGACGGCGTTCCTGCTGCGGCAATGTCGCAAAGGCGCCGGCCGCAGGATAGGCAAAGCCGCTGGGGTTGGCGGCGGTTCCAAAGATCGGATTGTCGGCGACCAGCACGGGGTCGTGCACCGCGTCGAGCATCGTGCGATAGGGCGAATGGACGATGCCGCCAGCGTCGAAGGCCGCGGCAAGGTCGGCGTGGTTGCGGCCCGCAATCGCCTTTTCAAACACGGGATAGAGCGCGTCGCGATGGGTAAAGCGGAGCCCGTCGTCGGTCGCAAAGGACACGCCGCGCGCCGCCTCGATCGCGGCGATCGCCTCATCCAGGTCGAGCGCCGCGACCAGGTTCGCCCATTGGCGCGGCGTGACGACGACGATCATCGTCCGCTGGCCGTCGCGCGTGACGAAATCGCGCCCGAAAAGCCCGTAGACCGCATTGCCGAGCCGCGGACGGTTGGCGCCCGAATACAGCATCTCGGCAATCCCGCCGAGATTGGCGACGGTGCCGATCGCGACGTCGGATAGCGGCAGCCGCACCTCGCCGCCCGCGCCCGTCGTGCTGCGCCGCTGGATCGCGGCGAGCAGCGCAAAGGCGGCGTAGGCCCCGGTCAACAAGTCCCATGCGGGCAGGACATGATTGACCGGATCGAGGCCGGCGCCGGTGAGCATCGGATAGCCGACGCTGTTGTTGACGGTATAGTCGAGCGCGGGCGAACCATCGGCCCACCCCATCACGCGCACCGTGATCAGGTCGGGTCGCCCGTCGGCGAGCGTCGTGTGCGACAGGAAACCGCCGACCGGGAAATTGGTGACGAACTGCCCCGTCGCGCGCACCAGCGCCTGGAGCAGCTCGCGCCCTTCGCCCCGGCCCAGGTCGAGCGCGACCGATTTTTTGGCGCGGTTGAGGTTTTCCCAATAGAGCGAATCATGGCCCTCGGTCACCGGCCAGCGGCGAAAGTCAGGGCCACCGCCGATCTGGTCGACGCGGATCACCTCGGCCCCCATTTGCGCGCAATAGAGTCCGGCGGTGGGCGAGGCGACAAAGGACGACGCCTCGATCACCGACAGTCCGGCCAGCAGGTCGTACATCCGGCCCCTGTCTCCCGCAAATTCCGGCGCCAGTGGCCGTTCCCTTCGGCGCGATCGCTTCTCGACCCCGCCATCGGAGCGGGGTGTAACGGCCCGCACTCGTCGGCGCAAGGCTTCCTGTTTCCGTGATAAGTTGCTGTTATATATTCAATAAGTTCCGATCAAAAAGCGACGGCCTACGGCTTTGGTGTCGAACGCCCCGGGTGACGCCACGCCGCTGCGTGCGATTCAGGCTGATGGCCGCCCCACAATCATGCTATGCTGCCGCCAAGCCTGCGTAACAGCCATGGGGTTGATTATGACGGACGATTGGCGAGTGGATGACCTGGCGCTGTGTATCAGCCGACACGCGCGATACCCGCCCGGCGTGCGCCCGGGCGCCGTTTTCACGGTGCGGGCGGTGCTGTCGGACATGCCCGACCTTGCGGGCGGAATAGCGGGAACCGCACTGAATTTCCGCGATGTCCCCGAACTGGGACCGCGTGCCGCCTATTGCGCGCGCCGTTTTCGCAAGATCACCCCAGTTGCCCCGGACGATTTCGACGCCGAGGTGATCGACCTGCTCGCGGGCGCGAAGGATCGCTGCCGCTGATCGCCTTTTTGGGCGAATCTCGGCTTATGATCGATTGTATCGATAAGTGTGCCCGGAAAATTGGGGTTGAGTGTGCGCGTCCGTCCTTATAGCTGGCCGCTGCAAATCATTTTGCAGTGCAGCAAATAAAAGGAAACACTCTCCCATGGGTATCATCGGAAGCTCGATCAAGCCGTTCAACGCCACCTCGTACCACCAGGGCAAGTTCGTCCCCGTGACCGACGCCGACACCAAGGGCAAGTGGGCGGTATTCTTCTTCTATCCGGCCGACTTCACCTTTGTCTGCCCGACCGAACTCGAAGATCTGGCCGACCAGTATGAAACGCTTCAGGGCCTGGGCGTCGAAGTCTATTCGGTGTCGACCGACACGCACTTCAGCCACAAGGCGTGGCACGACAGCTCGCCGGCGATCGGCAAGATCAACTATCACATGCTGGGCGACCAGAATCACGTCCTCGCCAACAATTTTGGCGTGCTGCGTGAAGATTCGGGCCTTGCCGACCGCGCGACCTTCGTCGTCGATCCCGACGGCGTGATCCAGGTGATGGAAATCACCAGCGAAGGCGTC
>NZ_MIAM01000024.1:0-194 GCF_001830555.1 Sphingopyxis sp. RIFCSPHIGHO2_12_FULL_65_19
CGGCGATCGAGGGCACGATGGAATTGCCCGACATTCCCGCGCTCGCACTCGGGCTCGGCCGCGAGATGCACGACGACGGGCGGCGCTGGATCGAGGCGTTGGCCGAAACGCCACCCGAACAACTCGCCGAACTGGGTGCGTCCTTCCTTCAGCGTACCGCGGTGCAGCGCAAGACCGACAAGCCCTTTTACATC
>NZ_MIAM01000024.1:227-148484 GCF_001830555.1 Sphingopyxis sp. RIFCSPHIGHO2_12_FULL_65_19
TTCATCCGTCTGATCCTGCCGAACGCGAAAATCATCGACGCGCGCCGCCATCCGCTCGACTGCTGTTTTTCCAATTTTCGGCAACATTATGCGAAGGGGCAGGCCTTCAGCTACGGCCTCGCCGACGTCGGCGGCTATTATCGCGATTATGTCCGCCTGATGGCGCACATCGACGCGGTGCAGCCCGGCCGCGTCCATCGCGTGATCCACGAAGCCTTGCTCGATGATCCCGAAACCGAAGTGCAGGCGATGCTGGCCTTTCTGGACCAACCGTTCGAGGCCGCCTGCCTGGCCTTTCACGACAATGCGCGCGCGGTGCGAACCGCGTCGAGCGAACAGGTCCGCCGCCCGATCAACCGCGACGGCGTCGGCCAGTGGCGGCCTTATGAAGACTGGCTCGACCCGTTGAAGCAGTCGCTCGGCCCGGTCCTTCGCGCTTATCCGGCCGTGCCCGCCGACTTCGGCTGATCGCGCGCGACAAAACGTTGCCTTTCGGCAACAGCAGACGACATTTTCGACCAACGACCGCTGCACCGCACAACAAGGCTTGCGCTTGCCCGGCGCCGCGTCATTCTCACGTCACATCACTGTCATGTGAGGGGGATTCCATGCAGAAGCTATCGGCGATATTGACCAAAAGCGGGGCTGTCCTGCTCGGCGGCACGATCCTGTGCACGTCGGGAACGGCGCTGGCCCAGCAAAGCGACACCAACGACGACCGCGACATCGTCGTCACCGCATCGAAGCGCGAGGAAAATCTGCAGGACGTGCCGCTCGCGATCACCGCGATCGGGACCGAACGGCTCGACGAATTGCAGGTCAAGGAATTCCAGGACGTCGTCAAATTCCTGCCGTCGGTGACGATCCAGACGCTCGCGCCGGGCTTCAGCCAGGTTTATTTCCGCGGCGTCGCGTCGGGCGAAAATGCCAACCATTCGACATCGCTGCCGACCGTCGGCACATACTTGGACGAAATGCCGATCACGACCATCCAGGGCGCGCTCGACATCCATGCCTATGATCTTGCGCGGGTCGAGGCGCTCGCGGGGCCGCAAGGCACGCTTTATGGCGCCAGCTCGATGGCGGGGACGATCAAGCTCGTCACCAACAAGCCCGACACCAGCGGCACCTATGGATCGGTCGGCCTGGAACTCAACAGCGTGTCGCGCGGCGGCGTCGGCGGGGTCGCCGAAGGGTTCATCAACGCCCGGATCAGCGATCGCGCGGCGCTGCGCCTGGTCGGCTGGTATCGCCACGACGCCGGCTATATCGACAATATTGCGGGCACCCGCGTCTATCCGATCAAGCAATATGTCGGCGACGATCTTGTCGACCTGCCCGGCGACGACATCACGCAGACCAACGCCGGCCTGGTCGAAAAGGACTATAATACGGTCGATACCTATGGCGCGCGGCTCGCGCTCGGCATCGAACTCGATGACGACTGGACGATCCGGCCGACACTGATGGGCCAGATCCAGAAAGCCGACGGCAGCTTTGCCCAGGAACGGTCGAGCGCGGTGACGCGCAGCCTGCAAACGGTGCAGTACAACCCCGAACGCAGCGACGACAAATGGATCCAGGCGGCGCTGACGATCGAGGGCAAGATCGGTAACTGGGATCTGACCGTCACCGGCGGCCACCTGCGCCGCAAGACGCTGACCGACAGCGACTATTCGGACTATGCCTATTTCTACGACGCGCTCTTTGGCTCGGCGGTCTATCTTTACGACAATGCGGGCGACCAGATCAGCCCGAACCAATATATCGAGGGCATCGACCGCTATCGCCGCAACTTCGGCGAAATTCGTGTCGCCTCGCCCGCCGACGCGCGCATCCGCTTCATCGGCGGCCTGTTCTACCAGCGCCAGTCGCACAATATCGAACAACATTATATCGTCGACAATCTGTCCGACGATTTGCAGGTGCCGGGCACCGTCGACAATATCTGGCTGACCAAACAGCTGCGCGTCGACCGCGACTATGCCGCATTCGGCGAACTCAGCTTCGACATCACCGAAAAGCTGACGCTGACCGGCGGCGACTATTCGGACTATGCCTATTTCTACGACGCGCTCTTTGGCTCGGCGGTCTATCTTTACGACAATGCGGGCGACCAGATCAGCCCGAACCAATATATCGAGGGCATCGACCGCTATCGCCGCAACTTCGGCGAAATTCGTGTCGCCTCGCCCGCCGACGCGCGCATCCGCTTCATCGGCGGCCTGTTCTACCAGCGCCAGTCGCACAATATCGAACAACATTATATCGTCGACAATCTGTCCGACGATTTGCAGGTGCCGGGCACCGTCGACAATATCTGGCTGACCAAACAGCTGCGCGTCGACCGCGACTATGCCGCATTCGGCGAACTCAGCTTCGACATCACCGAAAAGCTGACGCTGACCGGCGGCGGTCGTCTCTACAAATTCGACAACAGCCTTGTCGGCTTCTTCGGCTATAACAACCCTGGATACAGCAGCAATCCGGTCTATGCCTGCCAGGGGCCGGCGGTCGTCGACGGCTCGCCCTGCACCAACCTCGACAAACGGACGAAAAAGACCGACTTCATCCACAAGCTGAACCTGACGTACAAGTTCACCGACGATGTGATGATGTATGCGACCTGGTCGCGCGGTTTCCGTCCCGGCGGCATCAACCGGCGCGGCTCGTTGCCGCCCTATGGTTCGGACACGCTCGACAATTATGAACTGGGGTGGAAGACCAGCTTTGGCCCGGTCCGCTTCAACGGCGCGGTCTATCAGGAAGACTGGAAGAATATCCAGCTGTCCTTCCTGGGCGCCAACGGCCTCAGCGAAGTCCGCAACGCCGGGATCGCGCGCATCCGCGGGGTCGAGGCCGACGTCAGCTATCGGGCAGGCGGCTTCTCGCTCGGCATGGGCGCAAGCTACAATGACGCGACGATCCGCCGCGACTTCTGCGCGATCGCCAATGCCGATTTCGACTGCACCACGCCCGGCAATGCCCTGCTCGCACCGTCGGGGTCGCGCCTGCCCGTCACCGCCAAGTTCAAGGGCAACGCCGTCGCGCGGTATGAATTCCCGATCAGCGGCCTGGACGGTCATGTCCAGTTCGCGGTCAATCATATCGGCAAGCGGCGATCCGACCTTCGCACGCTCGAAAACGACATTGTCGGCAATTTCAAATCCTACACGACCGCCGATGTCAGCATCGGGGTGAAGGGCGAAGGGTGGGATGCCGAATTGTTCGCCACCAATTTGTTCAACAGCCGCGGGGTGATCAACAGTGCGGTCCAATGCGGCGAAACGGTTTGCGGCGATGCCGATGGCGGGACTGCGGGCGGCGGGGTCTTCTATGACAATGTCATCCGCCCGCGCCTGATCGGGATCAAGGTCAGCAAGGATTTCTGACCGGGTGACCGACACCATGACCAGCAACGAAAGGCCGGGCCAAAAGCTCGGCCTTTTGATGTGCATTGCGCTCGGCATGGGCAATATGATCGGGTCGGGGGTGTTCCTTCTCCCGCGCGACCTTGCCCCGCTCGGCTGGAACGCGGTCATCGGCTGGGGCGTGTCGATCGCGGGGACGCTCTGCCTGGCCGTCGCGTTCGCAAGACTCGCCAAAAGATTGCCCGAAGGATGCGCCGCGTTCACCTATGCCGCCGCCGCATTCGGTCCCGGCACGGGCTTTATCGTCGCATGGAGCTATTGGATCAGCTGCTGGACCGTCGTCGCGACGCTCGCGGTCGCGGCGATCAGCAACCTGTCGATCCTGGTGCCCTGGCTGGGGGAAACGGGCGCGGCATCCGCGTGGATCGCGATCGGCTGCATCTGGTTCTTCACGCTCGTCAACCTGTTCGGCGTTCGCCGCGCGGGCGGTGCGCAGCTGCTGACCCTCGGGCTCAAACTTATCCCGGTCATCGGCGCGGTGCTGGTCGGCGCCTGGGCGCTCGGCACCGGCGCGGCGCCCCCGCCGACAATGGCCGCGACCGATCCGGTCAGCCTGTCGGGCGTCAGCGCGGCGGCGACGCTGACGCTGTTCGCGCTGCTCGGCTTTGAAAGCGCCTGCGTGGTCAGCGACCGGGTGAAAGACCCCGAACGCACGATCCCGCGCGCCACGATCATCGCGGCCGCCGCGACCGGGCTCCTCTATCTCCTGTCGTGCACGATGGTCACGCTGATGGTGCCGGTCGATGTCCTGCGCGATTCAAACGCGGCCTATGCGACCTTCTTTTCGCGGCTGGTCAGTCCGGGGGCCGGGCAGGTGGTGGCGCTTTTTGCCGCCATCGCCGCGCTCGGCGCGCTCAACGGCTTCGTCCTGCTGCAAGGCGACATTCCGCGCGACCTCGCCCACCGGCGCTTGCTTCCCGCCGCGTTCGCGCGCGACAATAAATTCGCATCCCCCTGGATCACCCAGATCGTGTCGAGCGGGCTCGCGAGCCTGATCGTCTACGCCAATTATTCGCGCGGGCTCGCCGATCTCTTCGCCTTCATGGTCAAGGTCACGACCTCGACCGCGATCATCCTCTACATCGTCGGCTCGCTCGCGGCGCTGTGGCTGGAACGCCAGGGCGCCATCAAGGTTTCGGCCGGTTTCGTCGCGGCAACGGTTGCGGGCTTCGTTTACAGCTGCTGGGCCTTTTACGGCGCGGGGGTCGAGGCCAGCCTGTGGAGCCTCGCGATGACTGCGGCGGGCCTGCCCATCTATCTCGCGATGCGCCGGCAAAGCGTCGCCGCGGGCTGACCGTCTTGCAAAATCGCGCGGAAGTGCCTAACGGCGCCACGCACCTGCCCGGAATCGGGCTTATCGGAGACGCAAAGTGTCGGAACGCCAGAACCATCGGGGCTTGATACCCTGCGGCGTCCGCCCGCTGTCGTAGCGCGTTTTTCCTGACGCGGTGCGCCCGCTGGCGGCGCCGCAAATATATTCCACCATCAGGATTTTCGCCGGCAGGCGCAGTGCGTCTGCGCGCCGGCCGCAGGCAGCTTTTATGTTGTACGACAGTCATTGGGCTCGTGCGCTCGCGCGGGCCATCGCCCGGGATCATCCGGGCCGAAGCAAGGCCGGGCGCGCGCTGCTCGGCTGGGCCCGGACGCGCGCAAGCCAGTTCGGGTTGACGGAAAAAACGATCGATCGCGCCATGCTGCTCGCGGGTCCGCAAGCGGCGCCCGAAGGCGCGGTCGCGGACGACAGCCTTGCGAAGGCGAACCGGCTGGCCGACGCGCTCGACCTCGCCGCCGAAGAGCGTGCGCTCCTGCTGCTCGCGACCGCAATGGAGCGCGGGCCGCTGACCCGCAGCCTCGCCCGGCTGGTCGAAAGCGAGGCGCTGGACATGGAGGCGCTGGTGAGTGCGCTCACCGGCTTCGCCCCGCATGCGATCCGCAGCGCCGACGTGGTGCGGCTCGATCTCGTCGGCCGCTGGACGAACAAGGAAGGCAAGGTCGAATTGGGGCTGTGCTGGGCGTTCGAGCGGCTGCTCGACGCGCGCGCGGGACAGCATGAAAACCTGATCGACGGCCTGTTGGGTCGTCGCCAGACGGCGCGCCATGCGCTGGAGGATTTTCCGGCGCAGCGCCACGAGGCCGAGCTGGCGGTCGCGCTGCTGCGCGGCGCGATCGAGCGCGGCGCGCGCGGGATCAACATTCTGATCCACGGCCCGCCGGGCACCGGCAAGACCGAGCTGGCGCGCACTCTTGCCGCGACGCTGGGCGAACCGCTCCACGCCGTGGGCGAAGCCGACAGCGACGGCGAGGAGCCCAGCCGTTTCGACCGCATCGCCGCCTTGCGGTTAGCCCTTCGCACGCTGGAAAAGCGCGGGCGCGCGCTGCTGCTGTTCGACGAGATGGAGGATATGCTGGGCGACGCCCGCATCGAACACAATGGCCGCGTTCGCAAACGCGCGGGATCAAAACTGTTCGTCAACCGGCTGGTCGAGGACAATATCGTCCCCGTCATCTGGACCTCGAACTGCATCGCCGACCTCGACCCCGCGATCCTGCGTCGTTTCAGCCTCTCGATCCGCATGGACTTCCCCGGATCGGGGCACAGCCCGGCGATGCTTGCGCGCGTCAGCGCCGAAGAACAGGTGACGGTCGACCCCGCGCTCCAGGCGCTCGCAGCGACCGCACCCGAAACCGCGTCGTTGTTTCGCGTCGCGGCCCGCGCGGCGGCGCTCGCCGGCGATCCCGCTGCGGCGAACCGTTTTGCCGGGTCGATCCTCGGCGCGATGCGCGGCGAGCCGGTCGAGGCGCAGGCGACGCGCCCGTTCGACGAACGGCTGCTCGCCGCCGACATCGACCTTCCCGCCTTGTTCGCAAGCCTCGCGCGCGCCGATGCCCCGGCCGACTTCTCGCTGCTGCTCACCGGGCCGCCGGGGACGGGCAAGACCGAAGCGGTGCAGGCGCTTGCGCGCCAGCTTGGGCGGCCGCTGCACGTCAAGCGCGCGTCCGATCTCATGTCGAAATGGGTCGGGGAAACCGAAAAGGCGATCGCCGCGGCTTTCGCCGACGCGAAGCGGCACGGTGCGATGCTCTTCTTTGACGAGGTGGATTCGCTTCTTGCCGACCGCGGCGGCGCGACCCGCGGATGGGAGGTGAGCCAGGTCAACGAGCTGCTGACGTGGATGGAGGCGCACCCCCTGCCCTTCGCCGCAGCGACCAACCATGCCGCGAAGCTCGACCCCGCCGCGGCGCGGCGCTTCGTCTTCAAGGTCGGGATGCGGTCGCTCGATGGTGCGCGCGCGCGGCGCGCCTTCGCGCATTTCTTCGGGCACGAAGCCCCTGCGATGCTCGATCGTCTCGACGGCCTGACGCTTGGCGACTTCGCGGTCGTCGCGCGGCAAATGCGCTTTGTCGGAACGGCCAGCGATGCCGCGCTGATCGAGCGGCTGCGGCGCGAACGGATGACGCGTCCGGCGCCGCCGCAGCCGATGGGGTTCGGTTCAGACGCGCCACTTGGGTGCGAATAACCCCCGATCGCGCAGGATCACCTGGGCGGCATTATGCCCCGGCGCGCCGGTGACGCCGCCGCCGGGATGCGTGCCCGCGCCGCACATATAAAGGCCCTTCACCGGCCCGCGATAGCCGCCAAGCCCCAGCACGGGGCGCGCCGCCCACAGCTGGTCCAGGCTCATATTGCCGTGCATGATGTCGCCGCCGACCAGCCCGAATTTCCGCTCCAGCCCCTTGGGCGACAGGCGCGTCTGGGCAATGATGCTCGCGCGGAAGCCGGGGGCGTGCTTTTCGACGGTGTCGATGATGCAGTCCGCGGCGGCCTCTTCCTCATCGTCCCAGTCGCGGAGAGTCCCGTCTTCTTTGGCGGGCAGCTCGGGCGCGAATTGCTGGCAGAAGAGGCTGGCGACATGCTGCCCCGGGGGCGCGAGGCTGTCGTCGACGGTCGAGGGGATCAGCATCTCGACGATCGGCGCCTTCGACCAGCCATGCTGTTTGGCGTCGAGGAAGGCGCGGTCCATATAGTCGAGCGTCGGGGCAAGAATGATCCCCGATTGGTGATGCTCGCCGGGTTCGGGCAGGCAAGTAAATTTTGGCAGTTCGCTGAGCGCGACGTTCATGCGGAAGGTGCCGCTGCCCGCCTTGAAGCCCTTGATCCGGCGCTCGTGACCCGCGGGCAGGTCGCTCGCGTCCATCATCCGCTCATAGAGCAGCTTGGGTCCGACATTCGCGATCACACGCGCCGCGGCGATTTCCTCCCCGCCGACCAGCTTCACGCCCACGGCCTTGCCGCCATCGACCAGCACTTTCGCGACCGGGCTTTCGAGGCTGATTTCGACACCATGATCGCGGCAGACCTTTGCCATGATCTCGGTGATCTTGCCCATGCCGCCGACGCTGTGGCCCCACGCCCCTTTCTTGCCGTTCACCTCGCCAAAGACGTGGTGGAGAAGGACATAGGCGCTGCCCGGCGTGTCGGGGCTGGCATAATTGCCCACGACCGCGTCGAAACCGAAGGCGGCCTTGACCGCCTCGCTCTCGAACCAGCTGTCCAGCATCGTGCGCGCCGATTTGGTGAACAGGTCGAGCACGTCGCGCTGCTGTTCGAGGCTGAGCGTGGCAAAGCGCCGCCCTTGCCGCGCGCCGTCGAGCAGGGTGCGCAGCCCTTCGCCGACGTTCGGCGGCACGCGTAGCGCCAAGTCGCGGAGCAGTTCGGCAACATTTTCGAGCGCGTCATAATATTGCGGAAGCACCGCGGCATCGCGAGCCGAAAATTTGCGGAATTCGGCCTGCGTGCGCTCCAGCCCGCCGCCGAGTTTGAGGTAGCCGCCATCCTCCTGCGGCAGGAAATTGCTGATCGGCCGCTCGATGACGCGATAGCCATGATCGGCGAGCTTCATGTCGGCGATCACCTTGGGCTGGAGCAGGCTGACCGTGTAGCTCGCGACCGAATTGCGAAAGCCGGGGGCGAACTCCTCGGTCACGGCAGCGCCGCCGACGACGTCGCGCGCCTCGACGATCCGCACCTTCAGCCCCGCTTTGGCAAGATAGAAGGCACAGACGAGTCCGTTGTGGCCGGCGCCGATAATCAGCGCGTCATAGGCTTTGGTCATTTTTTGCTCCAACCGGCGGCGGGCGCGTGCTCGAGCCGCGCCTCGGGAATGATGTCGCGCATCCGCGCACAGAAATGCTTGAGACAGACTTCCTTGTCGCTGAGCGGCCCCATCGAAAAGCTTTTCGACTGCATGCCCATCTGGACGCGCGTGATCAGTTCGGTGTCCTCGGCATTGACCTGGCGATTGATGCGCCAGTTGAGGTAGCGCGCGGCCTTCATCTCACGCCGCTCGTCGGGAAGGACGTAGGAAATCTCGCGGATCAGGCAGCTTGTCGGCCCGGTCGGCAGCCATTGCATGAAATCGACCTGATCGGGATAGATGTCGAACGCGACATTGGGCCACAGCTTGAAATAGAGCCAGTGCCGCTGGTTGGCTTCGGGCAGGTGCTCGGCGCGCGGCAACAGCCGTTGATACATCCGTTCCGACCAGTTCACCGACGGCCGGTCGATCAAATCGCCCCACATGCGATCGACCCGGTCCTCGGCCTCGACGCCATAGCTTTTGCCGAACAGCCGCGTCAGGCCGGGGTGCGCGACGGGGATGTGAAGGCCGTCCGAATAATTGTCGCCGACATTCTTCCAGTTCACGTCGCGCGGGCGCAGCGTGACGCGGCCCAGCGCGCCAAGTTCCTCGAAACGATAGGGTTCGACCATCGCCTCATATGGCGCCATCATCGACGCGACCGACGGACCGCCATCATCGTCGAACCGCACGAACCAGAAACCGCGCCATTGCTCCAGCCCGACGGCGACAAGCCCCGCCCGCCCCTTGTCGAGCGTCGGGTAGCTCGCCGAATCGGGCACGCCGGTCAGCCGCCCGTCGAGTTCATAGGTCCAGGCATGATAGGGGCAGACGAGTTTTTTCGCGCAGCCGGCGGCGCCGTCGACAAGACGCGACCCGCGGTGGCGGCAAACATTTGTGAAAGCGCGCACGGCCCGGTCGGCGCCGCGCACCAGGATCACGCTTTCACCGCAATAATCGATGCTGTGCCAATCACCGACATTCGGGATGTCGCTGTCGTGACAGACGACCTGCCAGCTCGGCCGGAAAATCCGTTCGATTTCCGCCGCATGAAAATCGGGGTCGGCGTATGTCCAGGCAGGCAGCGACCAGCCGTCGAGGGGGTCAGGGTGCGAATCGCGAATGGGTGCAGTTGCCATGGCTCGTTCCTTGTTATACAACCGTATAACAATATGCAGCCCGCTCGCCAAGCCTTTACGCGCGAAAGTGCCGACGCCCGCCGCGCCGACCTGATCGAGGCGACGGCCGCGGTGTTGGCCGAACAGGGGCTGGCCGGGACCAATGTCCGGGCGATCTGCGCCCGGGCGGGGGTCTCACCGGGACTGCTGCGCCATTATTTTGGCGGGATCGACGATCTGATCGCCGCGACCTATCAGGCAACAAGCGACCGAATGGACGCGATCTTCGCGGCGGCGGTGGATGCGGCGGGGGCCGATCCGCGCGCGCGGCTGGCCGCCTATCTGACCGCCAGCTTCCGGCCTCCCGTGACCGACCCCGAACTGCTCGGCGCATGGACGGCCTTTTGGGCCCTTGCACGCAGCGACGCGCGGATGGCGGCCATCCATGCCGAAAGCTACGCCGGTTATCGCGGCCGGCTTGGCGAATTATTGGCCGCGTGCGGCGCATCGGACGCCCCGCGGCTGGCGATCATGCTGACCGCGATGGTCGACGGGCTATGGCTGGAATTGTCGCTCGATGCCGCCAGCTTCGGGGCGGAAGCGGCGGTCCAGATGGTCGAGCGCGCGGTCGGCGCGCTCATCTGATTATTTCGACAGGTCGCGCAGCAGGCTATCCCAATGGCCGAGCGCCGGTGCAATCGCATCGACCGGCACCCGTTCGTTCAGTCCATGGGCAAAGCTGTCGCTAGCCTTTGAAAAAAGGCCCGCGACGCCATAGCTCGGGACGCCCACGATGCGGAAATGATAGCTGTCGGTCGCGCCCGCGCTCATCGACGGGATGATCGGCAGCCCCGGCGCGCGGGCATGAACCGCTTTCGTCACCGCCGCCATGACATCGGGCCGCAACGGCGATGCGTCGCTGGCGCTCGCGTCGGGATCGCTATGCACCTTGATCGCTGGGTCGGCGATGACCTTCTCCAACTCGGCGCGCACCGTTTCGACGGGCACGCCGGGGAAAATGCGGCAGTTGATGTTCGCCGTTGCCCGTTGCGGAAGCGCATTTTCGGCATGGCCGCCCTTAACCAATGTCGGCACGCACGTGGTGCCGATCTGGCCGACATATTCGGGGTCGGAACGGATTTTGGCAATCGCCGCGGGGTCGGCCGGATTGGCGGCGAAGGCTTTCAGCGCCGCGCCGATGTCGCCGCCGACCTGATCGGCGACGATCGGCATGCCGATCTTGGTCAGCTCATTCTGCTGCGGTTGGAAACGATAGGCGCCGACCTTCGCCAGCGCGGCCGACAGCTGGACGATGGCGTTGACGTCCGACGGGCGCGAACTGTGGCCGCCGGGGTTGGTCACTTCGAGCATGAAATCGGCATAGGTTTTTTCGCCCGCCTGCAACCCGTAATATTGGGGCTTGCCATCCTCGCCGATCAGACCGCCGCCGCCGTCGCCGTTCAGCGCAAATTCGGCGCCCTTATATTTTGCGGCGAGCGCGCGCGTCGTGATCATCGCGGTTTCTTCGTCGCCCGACAGCAGCAGGATGATCGAACGCTTGGGCTTGAAGCCATCCTGCTTCAGCTGCGCCATCGTCGCGACCATCATCGCGACATCGAACTTGTTATCCTCCGACCCGCGGCCGAAAATATACCCCCCTTCCTCGACCGGAACGAAGGGGTCGCGCGTCCAATCCTTGGGGTCCGCCTCGACGACGTCCATATGGCCCAGCAGCACGATCGGCTTCTGCTTTGTCGTGCCGTGGAGCGTCGCCGCAAAGGTTGCGGTTTCGCCGATGGGGGTGATCTCGATATCGCTGTCGGCATAGCCCGCGGCTTTCAGCACGCTCGCATAATAGGCCGCGAGCTTGGGCACCTGTCCGCGCCCCTCGACAGTCGGGATCGCGATGCTGTCTTTCAGGATCTTCTTCGCGGTTTCGGCGTCGGCCGGCTTGGCGTGGACGGGCGCGGCGGCGAGCAGAGCGGCGGCGAGGGCGAGCAGAGCGGTATGGTTGCGCATGGACGCGGACTATGGCGCATCGTCGGCCGGCGTCAATCGTCGAGGCCAAAAGCCGCGATCGCTGCGACGAATATCGGCTAGCGACCGGAAGCGGCCGCTCTTCTCCCCTCCCGCTTGCGGGAGGGGTCGGGGGTGGGCATCGAAAGTGCGATGGCCCACCCCGCTGCGACTAGCCAGCAAGCTGGCAAGTCTCGCTGCCCCTCCCGCTTGCGGGATGGGATGGTCACGTACTTCCTAAATGGCCGCTCCCCACCCCATTGCAGCCGTTCCCATCACACGGCCTTCTTCGCCTTCGGCGCGGGCGTCTTGGGCTTGTATCGGCACAGGTCGGCGACCGGGCAGCGCCAGCATTCGGGCGTGCGGGCCTTGCAGATATAGCGGCCGTGGAGGATCAGCCAGTGGTGCGCGCCGACGCGGAAGGGCGCGGGCGTGTCCTTTTCCAGCTTTTTTTCGACCGCCAGCACCGTCTTGCCCGGCGCCAGCCCGGTGCGGTTGCCGACGCGAAAGATATGCGTATCGACCGCGAAGGTTTCGGCCCCGAACGCGCAGTTCATCACGACATTGGCGGTTTTGCGCCCGACGCCGGGCAGTTCGACGAGCGTGTCGCGGTCGGCGGGGACGTCGCCGCCGAAGTCGCGGACAAGGATTTCGGAGAGCGCGATGACGTTTTTCGCCTTGGCGTTGAACAGCCCGATCGTCTTGATATGCTGCTTCAACCCCGCCTCGCCCAGGTCGACCATCTGCTGCGGGGTTTTCACATCCTCGAACAACCGCCGCGTCGCCTTGTTCACCCCGACGTCGGTCGCCTGCGCCGACAGCACCACCGCGACGAGCAATTGATAGTCATTGCCGAATTGCAGCTCGGTCTCGGGACTCGGATTGAGTTCGGCAAGGCGGCGGTAGAACTCGAAAATATCGGCCTTTTTCATCGCCGTTACGACAGTCCCAGCACCTGTGGCATGGTGTAGCGTTCGGGCTTCTGGTTCAGCAACCACAGCGCCGCGCGCACGGCACCGCGTGCGAATATCATGCGGTTCTCGGCGCGGTGCGACAGGGTGATCATTTCTTCGGGGCCGGCAAAAATCACGTCATGGTCGCCCGCGACGGTGCCGCCGCGCAGGCTCGCAAAACCGATCTTGCCGTGGCCGCGCGCGCCGGTCAGGCCGTCGCGGCCGCGTTCTGAACAGGTGTCGAGGTTGATCCCCCGCCCCTCGGCGGCGGCCTGTCCCAGCAGCAATGCGGTGCCGCTGGGCGCATCGACCTTCATCCGGTGATGCATTTCGAGCACCTCGATATCATATTCCGGGTCGAGCCGGGCCGCCGCCTCGCGCACCAGATGCGCAAGCAGGGTCACGCCGAGCGAGGTGTTGCCGGTCTGGAGCACCGCAATGTCGCGCGCCGCATCGTCGATCAGATAATGGTGGCGTTCTTCCAGCCCGGTGGTGCCGATGACGATCGGTTTGCGCGCCGCGACGCACGCGTCGAGCGTCGCCTCGAGCGCGGCGGGCGAGGAGAAATCGACGAGCACGTCGCTCTCGCTCGCCAGCTTTACGACATTGCCGCCGCGATCGACGCCGCAATGACGCTGTCCCGCTTCGGATATGGCGGCGGCGAGCGCGACGCCCATCCGCCCTTCGCTGCCGATAATGCCGATGCTGGTCATGCTGCGTCCCCTTGCCTTCGCTCCCCCCTTAGCCCTTCGCATCGCGCGAAGTCGAGACGCCCGTCGGCCGCCACGGCGCCAGCGCGTCTCGACTTCGCCCGATCCAAACGGATAGAGAGGCGGAATGAGCGAAATCCATAACATCGTCATCCTGACCGGCGCCGGCGTATCGGCCGAAAGCGGGATCGACACGTTCCGCGACGGCGGCGGGCTGTGGGAACAGCACCGCGTCGAGGATGTCGCGACCCCCGAAGCCTTTGCCCGCGACCCCGACCTGGTCCTGCGCTTTTACGATATGCGGCGCGCGGCGATCCAGACCAAGACGCCGAACGCGGCGCACGACGCGCTGGCGCGGCTCGATGCCCAGTGGCCGGGCGAACTGCTGATCGTCACGCAGAATGTCGACGACCTGCACGAACGCGCGGGGGCCAGGCGGTTGATCCACATGCACGGCGAACATCTGAATGCGTGGTGCACCACCTGCGACACGCGCAGCCCGTGGGCCGGCCCGCTGCTGGACCGGCCGGAATGTCCGGCATGCGGCGTGACGGGCCATCTGCGTCCCGATATCGTCTGGTTCGGCGAAATGCCGTACCGGATGGACGACATTTATCATGCGCTGAACCGCGCTGACCTGTTCGTGTCGATCGGCACGTCGGGCGCGGTCTATCCCGCCGCGGGTTTCGTGCGCGAGGCCCGCGCATCGGGCGCGCGCACGCTCGAACTCAATATGGAGCCAAGCCAGGGCAGCCACTGGTTCGACGAGGCCCGCCACGGCCCCGCGACGCGGCTGGTGCCGCAATGGGTCGACCAGCTGCTGCAAAGCTAGCGCCGCGCGGCGAAGAAATCCCGGAGCAGTGCCGACGCCTCGCCGTCGCCGATGCCGTCATAGATTTCCGGCCGGTGATGAATCGTGGGCTGGGCAAAGATGCGCGGGCCGTGGACGACGGCGCCGCCCTTGGGGTCGTCGGCGCCATAATAGAGCCGCGCGATGCGGGCATGCGCGATCGCCCCGGCGCACATCGCGCACGGCTCCAGCGTCACATAAAGGTTGCAGCCGTCGAGTCGCTCGTTGCCGAGCTTCGCCGCCGCGGCGCGAATCGCGACGATTTCGGCATGCGCGGTCGGGTCGTGCGATTCGCGGGGGCGGTTGTGACCTTCGGCGATAATCGCGCCATCCTTGACGATGACCGCGCCGACGGGCACTTCGCCCCATTCCGCAGCGATGCGGGCAAGATCGAGCGCACGGCGCATGGGTTCGGGGAGCGGAAATGCGGCCATAAATGCGCCCTATTCGCTTGACGAATCTCCGGCAAGCCGATAAGCGCGCGCCTTTCCCGGCTCACTCCGGTCCTGTTCTGCCCGTTTTTCGGGAAGTGCCCGGACGCCGATCCGAAATTTTTTTGACGAGGACGAAGACCATGTCGCGCATCTGCGAACTGACCGGCAAGGGCCGCCAGGTAGGCCACAATGTCAGCCACGCCAACAACAAGACCAAGCGCACCTTTCTGCCGAACCTGCAGAATGTGACCTTGCTGTCGGACGCGCTCGGCAAGGGCGTGAAGCTGCGCGTGTCGACGCACGGCCTGCGCACGGTCGAACATAATGGCGGTCTCGACAACTGGCTGCTGAAGGCCGGCGACGACCAGCTTTCGGCCAGCGCCCGCAAGGTGAAGAAGGAAGTCGCGAAGAAGCTGGCCGAAAAGGCCGCTTAAGCGCTTTCGCATCGCCGAAGCAATCAGGCGGCCGGGCTTACCGGGCCGCCTTTTTGCTGTCCGGCATCTTTCGCGGCGGCAGGGCCGTCAGCTCGAATTGCAGCAACAGGCTGCGCTGCCAGACATTGAAATTGTCGTCGGCGACAAGCCACAGCCAAATGCGGCCATCCTCGACCGCAATCGCCGCTCCTTCGTAATTTTCTGCCAGCGGCTTGGGCACACGGCCGATCGTCCGCGACCGCACGACGGCGTCTTTTGCGATATCCGCAGGATCGACGATGGCGAGGATCGTGGTGAACACGGGGTTGAAGCCGAGCCGTCGATGCACGAGCAGGATTCGCCCGTCGGGCAGCGTCGCAGCATCGCTGACCAGCCCACGGCCCGCCGAATCATAATAGAAACGAATCGGCACGGAGCCAGCGGCCGCCGGATCGCCGGTGTAGATCAGCCCCTCGCGACCCCGCGGATCATGGTCGGCATCCTCCGAAAAAATGACCGTCCGCCCGTCGGCAAGCCGCGCCATGGCCTCTGGGCCGCGATTCCGGGGCCAGCGCGGCCTGGGCAATTGCTGGCGCGATTCGATGTGCGAAAGCCCGGCATCGAGACGCCAGATCTGGTTGACCACCTCGAGCGCGACCCACGCCTTGCCGCTCGCAGCGTCGATGAACATGGCTTCGGTGTCGGCCGCCGCCTTGCGTGCGGGGCGGCCGTCGATCGTCGGCAGCGCGCGAATCCGGACCGACGACACCGCCCCGCGCGAATCGAGCGCAAGCCGGGTCGAATAGCCATTGTCGCCGATCAGCAGAAACTGCCCCGGCGCGGTGCGGGCCAGCGCGGAGAAGCCCCCGAATCGGTCGTGGGGGCTGACAAGACGCCAGCCACGGACAAAGCGCATGCTGCCGCTTTTTTCGGGAGCGAAGGCCAGCGGGCGCGAAACGGCGCTCTGCGTCATATCGTCCTGCGGATAGCGGATGACGGTGCCCGGAACCGGGCCCAGGGCCAGGAAGATCAGGGCGGCAAGGAGCAGGCGGCGCATCGCGGTGGGGGTAGGGCGGCGGCGGCAGAAAGGAAAGCGGCTCACCGCAGAAAGCTGAACATCAGCCAACAACCATGTTCAGGCTTCGCTCAATGCGAATCGGGCAAAACCTCTTCATCGACACTGCCCAGATGGGCCCAAGACGACGAAGGAGAACGACAATGAAAAAGATGGTGACCCTCTCGATCGCCGCCCTGATGTCCACCGCGACGCTGGGGATGGCGGCTCCCGCCGCGGCGCAGAACGGCTATTACGACCGTGACGGCTATTCGAGCTATTACAGCGGCTATGACCGCGACGATCGTCGCTATGACCGCCGCGACTATCGCCGGGACAACCGCCGCGATTACCGCAACAATCGCAATTATTACCGCGGTGACCGCCGCAATTATCGTCAGTGCGACAAGGGCACCGGCGGCACCGTGATCGGTGCGATTGCAGGCGGCCTTGCTGGTCACGAAATCGCCGGCCGCGGCGACCGCACGGTCGGAACGATCATCGGCGGCGCAGTTGGCGCGATCGCCGGCCGCGCGATCGACAAGGGGAATGACGGTTGCCGTTAAGAGGCAGTCCCGACCCCCAATAATTTCCTCTCCCCTTATCCCCCGTCCGGCCCCGCGCCGGGCGGGGTTTTCTTTGCGTCACAGGCGATTGGGAGGAGGAGCTTGCCTTAAAGCCATGGCAAGCCTAGGTTTGCTGCCAAGTGCACGTTCGCGGTTTTGCGGGCGCGTGAGCAGACAGGTAATAATAGCCATGCGGCAAATGGCAACGCCATCGAGGCGACCGCCGCGGCCCAGCCCGGCGGGTAAAGGACGAAGCAAGACGGGTGGCGATGCGCGCCCGATGCCGATCACGCGGCCGCGCAGCTATGCCGCGATCGACCTTGGCACCAACAATTGTCGGCTGTTGATCGCACGCCCCCAAAATGACGAACTCGTGGTCATCGACGCCTTTTCGCGGATCGTCCGGCTCGGCGAGGGACTGCACGGCACCGGCCGGATCAGCAATGCTGCGATGGACCGCACCGTCGCCGCGCTGTCGATCTGCGCCGACAAGCTGCGCCGCCGCCACGTATCGCTGTCGCGTGCCGTTGCGACCGAGGCGTGCCGCCGCGCGACCAATGGCGAAGAACTCGCCGAGCGCGTACGGCGCGAGACGGGAATTGTCCTCGACATCATTTCGGCTGCCGAAGAGGCACGGCTCGCCGTTCTCGGCTGCCACAATCTGATGGAACCCGGCGACGGCCCGGCGCTGATCTTTGACATCGGCGGCGGTTCGACCGAGCTGATGCGCGTCGACGTGTCGGACGATGACGTCAAGATCCACGACTGGATCAGCGTGCCGTGGGGCGTCGTGTCCCTGACCGAGCATGCTCCGCTGCCCGACGACAGCCTCGCCGGACGTCAGGCCGCCTATGCGCATATGCGCGAGGTGACGCGCGACGCCTTTGCCGCCTTCGCCGGGCGCGCGGAACGCTTTGCCGGGCAATCGCTCCGCCTGCT
The DNA here is from genome assembly GCF_001830555.1 of Sphingopyxis sp. RIFCSPHIGHO2_12_FULL_65_19. Taxonomy (GTDB): domain Bacteria; phylum Pseudomonadota; class Alphaproteobacteria; order Sphingomonadales; family Sphingomonadaceae; genus Sphingopyxis. Next base: position 17,850 of record NZ_MIAM01000024.1, read on the forward strand.
TGGCACCAGCGGCACCGTGACGACGCTCGCCAGCGTGTTCCTCGACCTGCCGCGCTATGATCGCCGCGCGGTCGACGGACTCGTCGTGCCGTCCGACGCGATGCGCGACATCAGCCGCCGCCTTGCCGATGCCAGCATCGCCGACCGCGCAGAAATCGCGTGCATCGGCCGCGAGCGCGCCGATCTGGTCGTTGCCGGCTGCGCGATCCTCGAAAGCATTATCGACCTGTGGCCCGCGGCGCGGGTCGGCGTCGCCGACCGCGGCATTCGCGAGGGGATCTTGCGCTGCCTTGCCATGCAGGGCCGCGACATCCCGGTGACCCGCCGCGAGTATCGCAAATGAGCGGCGGAAGCGGAAAAGGCGGGAGCGGGCGCGGCGGCGGCCTGCATGTGCGGGTCAAGACCGCGCGCAAGCGCAGCACGTCGTCGACGCGCTGGCTGCAACGGCAACTCAACGACCCCTATGTGCGCCGTGCGCAGGCCGAGGGTTATCGCTCGCGCGCCGCGTACAAGCTCATCGAACTCGACGAGAAATTCGGATTCCTCAAGAAATCGCGCGCCGTCGTCGATCTTGGCATCACCCCGGGCGGCTGGTCGCAGGTCGTGCGCAAGGCGAACCCGCGCGCGCGCGTCGCAGGTATCGACCTGCTCGCGTGCGAACCGATCGAGGGCGTTGCGATCCTCGAGATGGACTTCATGGATGATGCGGCGCCGGACGCGCTGATCGAAGCACTCGGCAGCGCCCCCGACCTGGTCATTTCGGATATGGCGGCGAATACTGTCGGCCACCAGCAGACCGACCATCTGCGCACGATCGGGCTGGCCGAGACCGCCGCCGATTTCGCGGTGCAAAATCTGCTGCCCGGCGGCGCCTTTGTCGCCAAGGTGTTTGCGGGCGGCGCCGACCACACGCTGCTGACCTTGCTCAAACGCCATTTCACGACGGTCAAGCACGCCAAGCCGCCGGCGAGCCGCAAGGGATCGCCCGAACTTTATGTCATCGCGCAAGGCTTTAAGGGTCGCAGCGACGGCAGCGATGTTGACATGGAATAGCTACGCGAATGGGTCGCACCACCGGGGGGAGAATATTGATGGGCAAGTCGAGGCAGTCGGTCGCGGCTGTGACGCTGGCGGCGTTGATGCTGGCATCGTGCGGCGGCGGCGGCGGAAGCGATGGGAGCCTGGGCAGCGGCGGCACCGTCACGGTTCCGCCGACACCCACGCCGACGCCGACACCCACCGCCAACTGCGGCCTCGCGGCGCGCCAGTCCTTTGCCAAGGCGGTGATCGACGAATGGTATCTGTTCCCGAACGATGTTGCGAACGGCGTCAGCCCTTCGAGCTACAGCAGCGTCCAATCCTATATCGACGCGCTGGTCGCGCCTGCGCGCGCGCTGAACAAGGATCGTTTCTTCACCTACATCACCTCGATCGCCGAAGAGAACGCCTTTTACGCTAGCGGGTCGAGCGCCGGTTTCGGTGTCCGCCTGGCTTATGATGCCGCGAACCAGCAAATCGTCATCGCCGAAGCCTATGAAGGCGCCCCCGCCTTTGCCGCGGGAATCGATCGCGGGACCGCGATCGTAGGGATCGGCACGACAAGCGGCAATATCCGCAGCGTGTCGAGCATCGTCGCGGCCGAGGGGACCGCTGGCCTGACCAGCGCGCTCGGTCCCAACGACCCCGGGGTCAGCCGTGTGCTGCGCATCAGCGACGCGGCGGGCACACGCGACGTCACGGTGGCAAAGACCGACTATGCGCTCGATCCGGTTTCGGACCGCTACGGCGCCAAGGTGATCAGCGAAGGCGGGCGCAATTATGGCTATATCAACCTGCGCACGTTCATTTCGTCGGCCGACCAGCAGCTGCGCACGGCATTCCTGAATTTCCGGAACCAGGGCGTGACCGATATCATCATCGATTTCCGTTACAACGGCGGCGGACTGGTTTCGACCGCCGAGTTGATGGGCGACCTGCTGGGACGCAATCGCACGTCGAGCGAGATTTTCTCGCAGCTGAATTTTCGCCCATCGAAAGCGTCGAATAACGAGACACGCTATTTCGCGGCGCAGCCCGAATCGATCGCGCCAACGCGCATCGCCTTCATCGGCACCGGGTCGACCGCATCGGCGAGCGAACTGGTGATCAATTCGATGCTGCCGTATCTTGGCACCAGCATGACGCTCGTCGGCGCCAACACCTATGGCAAGCCGGTCGGCCAGATCGCGCTCGACCGGGCCGAATGCGACGACCGCATGCGTGTGGTTGCCTTTGCCACCGCCAATTCGGCGGGTGCGAGCGACTATTATGACGGGCTGGCGCCGAAGATTGCGAACAGTTGCGCCGCGAACGACGATCTGAGCCTGCCGCTGGGCGACCCGCGCGAAGCGTCGGTGCGCGCGGCGATCGGCTTTCTTTCGGGCACGGCCTGCACCACCCGCATCGCCGACGCCAGCGCCGGGGCCGCGGCGCGCAGCAGCCGCTCGCCGGCCATGGCGCGGCCGGAAATGCTGATGGCCGATCGTCCCAGCGCGGCGCAGCGCGACCTGCCGGGGCTGTTCTGACCCCGCGCCGTTTAATCCATCGCAGCAATTGACCGCAGCGGCAGAAACGGGCTAACGGCCGCGGCAAGCGACAGGTTCCCCGGTGACGGGGACGAAGAGGGAACGGGAAAACCCCGGCTGCCCCTGCAACTGTACGCGGCGAGCCATCGGCCACATGCCATTGGGACTTCGGTCCCGAGAAGGCGGCCGACCGGCGCTGACCCGCAAGCCAGGAGACCTGCCCGTCGCCGTCGTCTTTCGACCGGACAGGGTGTGCCGGGCGGACGGGGGTGAACCCGCATGACGACAAGCTTGGCCGCGTTCGCGCGCGGGCGGTGTCGTGCGTCCCCACAGGACGACCGCATCGACCGTACGCGTGGGCGGCATTGTCGATGGGTGTTCTATGTTCCAATCTGTTTTCCGAAGTTCGATCTGCCTTGCCGCCATCGCGGCCTCCTCCTCCGCAGCCGCCGAGGACGCATCGTCCGCGCACGCCGTCGCCGCCGACAGCGACAGCATCATCGTCACCGCAACCCGCGTGCCGCTGACGCTCGACGAAGTGCCGTCGTCGATCGCCGTGCTCGACAAGGCCGCGATCGACCGCGCGCAGGACATCGGCGTCACCGAATTGCTGCTCCGCACGCCGGGCATCAGCATGTCGCGCAACGGCGGTTATGGCACGTCGACCTCGCTGCGCATCCGCGGCGGCGAATCCGAACATACCGTGGCGGTGATCGACGGCGTGAAGCTCAATGACCCGTCGTCGACGGGCGGCGGCTTCAACTTCACCAATCTGCTCGCGGGGGATATTTCGCGGATCGAGGTGCTGCGCGGGCCGCAGTCGATCCTGTGGGGGAGCCAGGCGATCGGCGGGGTCGTCAACATCGTCACCGCGTCGCCCGACAAGGGCATCGAAGGCAGCTTCGATCTTGAAGCCGGATCGCGTCAGACCGTCAGCGCACGCGCCGCGATTGGCGGCCGCACCGGGCCGCTCGCCTGGCGCATCGGCGGCCAGCGTTTCACCACCGACGGCATTTCGTCGCACGCCAGGGCGTTCGGAGGCGTCGAGCGTGACGGCTATCGCAACAGCAGCGTTTCGGGCCGCGCCGAACTGGCGCTCGCCGACAATCTCAGCGCCGAAGTGCGCGGCTATTATTCAAGCGGCCGCGTCGAATTCGACGGCTTCAACACCGACAGCAACGACTTTGGGTTGAACAAGGAATTCGTCGGCTACACGGGGCTCAATTTCGACCTCATCGGCGGACGATTCCGCAACCGCATCGCTTATGCCTATACCGATACCAACCGCGACAATTTCAATCCTGACCGCGCACGCCCGCGCAGTTTCGAGGCCGACGGCAAAAACAAGCGCTGGGAATATCAGGGCAGCTTCGATTTTACCGACCGCATAAGCGCAATCTTCGGGGTCGAGAATGAACGCTCGGACTTCCGCAGCCGTTCGCCCTCGGCGTCGCTGGCGATCCCGCTTCCCGCTTTTGTACGCGGTAAGGCGGAACTCACGAGCGTTTATGGGCAATTGAGCATCGAACCACTCGACGGTCTGACGCTCAATGGCGGCGTCCGTTATGACGATCATGACCGCTATGGCGGGCAGACCTTGTTCGCGGCGGGCGGCGTCTGGCGCCTCGCCACCGGCACCGTGCTGCGCGCGAGCTATGGCGAAGGCTTCAAGGCACCGGGGCTCTACCAGCTGTTCAGCGAATATGGGAATGTCGGGCTCGACCCCGAAGAGGCGCATGGCTGGGAAGCGGGGATCGAACAGCATTTGTTCGGTCGCACACTTGTTGTCGGCGCGACCTGGTTTGACCGCACGACGGCGAACCAGATCATCTATAACGGCTGCTCGTCGCCCACGACGGACCCGCTCTGCACCGTGCCCGGCAGCAACCCGCCCATCCAGCGCTTCGGCTATTATCTGAACGTAGCGCGCAGCGAAGCGCACGGCGTCGAGGCCGCCGCTGCGCTGACACTTGGCGGGTTCACGCTCGAGGGCAATGGCAGCTGGATCGTCGCCGAGGACCGCTCAACCGGGGCCAATTCCGGCAACTGGTTGCCGCGGCGTCCGCGCCACATGGCGAATCTATCGGCAATCTATGCTTTCGGTTTCGGGCTCGAACTCGGCGCGGCGCTACGGTGGTCGGGCAAAAGCTACGACAATGCGAGCAATGCGCAGCGGCTCGACGATTATACGCTCGTCGACTTGCGCGCTGAATATGCGCTTTCGGACGCCGTGAAACTGTTCGCGCGCGCCGAAAATATCTTCGACGAAGAATATATGACCGCCTACCGCTATGGCTCGATCGGCCGTAGCGTTTACGCCGGTATCCGGGGGCGCTTCTGATGGCCGCCGTGTCGCAGCGCAGCGCGTCAGCGCTGTGGATCGCATTGCTCACGGCGGCGAGCATGGTGACGACGCTCGCGCTCGGCTGCGCGACGCCATTTCCCTCGCTCGCGGCGCTCGCAGCGGTGCATATGCGCCGCCGCGACGGCCTCGCGCTGATGTTGCTCGCTTGGGCAGCGAGCCAGTTCGTCGGTTTCGTTCTGCTCGGCTATCCACGCGACGGGAGCACGCTGGCGTGGGGAGCCGGACTGGGCACCGCGGCGGTCGGGGCTATGCTTGCCAGCCATGCGGCGCTGCGGGCGGCGGATCATCGTTCCGTCGCGGCGCGGCTCAGCCTCGCTTACGCAGCGGGGTTCACCGCGTTCAAGGGCGTCATATTGCTCTGGGCGCTCGTGCTCGGCGGACTGCATACCGCAATGGCGCCCGACCTGCTTGCCGAACAGTTCGTGCGCAACGCGGCAATATTGATCGGGCTCTATGCCGTTTATCGCGCGCTTGTCGCCGCGGGGGTTCCGCCGCCCCTGCCCATGTCCGCCGCGGCGACCACCTGATGCTGACGCGCGTCGACCCGGGTCCGGCGGTGGTGGTGTGCAACACCTGTCGCCACAGCCGTTCGGCCCAGGTCGATGGCGAGGGTGTGCGTGGCGGCGCGCGGCTCGTTGCGGCGCTGAACGAAATCAAGGCAGGCGAGCCGCGCTACGCGGGCATCGCGGTGCAGGAAATGGCGTGCCTGTTCGCCTGCCAGGACCATATCACCGTCCATCTGCGCGCGCCGGGGAAGGTCGGTTATGTGCTGGGCCGCTTCACCGGCGACGCGGCATCGGCACGCGCCATCCTCGAATATGCGGTTCATTATGCCGCCAGCGAGCACGGCCGCGTCGCCTTTTCGCTTTGGCCCGACGGTATCAAAGGCCATTTCATCACGCGCACGCCGCCACCAGGATATATCGCCGAATGACCCGCTTTGCTTCCGCCCAGACCTTCAGCGCAGCACTCGCGAATTTGCCGGGCCCGGACGACAGCGCCGCAACCGATGCCCGCGTGCGGCAGGGTGAACTCACCAAACCTGCTGGCTCGCTGGGTCGGCTCGAGGAACTGGCAGTCTTTTTCGCCGGTTGGCAAGGCCGGGCGCGCCCGCAAATCAACCATGCGCGCGCCGCAATCTTTGCGGGCAATCACGGCATCACCGTGCATGGCGTCAGCGCCTTTCCGCCTGGCGTGACCGCACAGATGGTCGCCAATTTCGCGGGTGGCGGCGCAGCGATCAACGCCCTTTCCGGCGCGGCGGGACTGGAACTCTCCGTCGTCGCGCTCGACCTCGACCGGCCGACCGCCGATTTTACCGCCAACGCTGCGATGGACGAGGCGGAATGCCTCGATGCGCTGAACCGCGGCGCGGCGGTCGTCGACGCCGATCTCGACCTGCTCGTGCTGGGGGAGATGGGGATCGGCAATTCGACCGCGGCGGCCGCGCTCTGCGCGCGCAGTTACGGCGGCAGCGCCGCTGAGTGGGTCGGTCCGGGCACGGGGATCGACGGTTATGGAGTCGCGCGCAAGGCCGCGGTCGTCGATCAGGCCATCGCCTTTCACGCCGACGCGCCGCACGCGGCGTTCGACACGCTGCGACGCGTCGGCGGACGCGAGATTGCGGCGATTGCGGGCGCGATCCTCCGCGCCCGCCAGCTCGGCGTCCCCGTGCTGCTCGACGGCTTCATCTGCACCTCGGCGATCGCCCCGCTTGCCGCCGACAATCCCGCCATCGTCGACCATTGCATCGCGGGCCATTGCTCGGCCGAACCGGGACATAGGCGCCTTCTCGGCCGACTGGGGCTTGTGCCTCTGCTGACGCTCGACATGCGGCTGGGCGAAGGCAGCGGCGCGGCGGTCGCCGCGAACATCGTCCGCAGCGCGCTCGCCGCGCACGACCGCATGGCGACCTTTGCCGAAGCTGCGGTGTCGGCGTCGCTGTGAGCGGATTCACGCTTCATCTTCTGCGCCACGGCGCGCCCGAAACCCCGGGACTGCTGATGGGCCGCACCGACGGGGAGCCGACCCGCGAAGGCATCGCCGCGTGCATGGCGCAAGCCGAAGACCTTGGTATCGAACAGCTGATTACGTCCGACCTTCGTCGCTGCCACGCCGCGGGCAAAGCGATCGGCGCGGCGCTGGACAAACCGCTCATTATCGACCCGCGCTGGCGCGAACTCGATTTCGGCGATTGGGACGGTAGTGCGGCGAGCGCCATCGATCGCGACGCGCTCGGCCTTTTCTGGAACGATCCGGACGCCCATCCGCCGCCTGGCGGCGAACGCTGGTCGGCGCTCGCCGCGCGCGTGTCGGCAGCGATCGGGGATCTGGCGCCCGTCCCGACACTGGTCGTCACCCATGGCGGCGCGATGCGCGCCGCGCTCCACAGCCTCTGCGGGTTCGACCAGCGCCAGCTCTGGGCCTTCGACCTGCCCTATGCCGCGCTGCTTTCGCTCCGCGTCTGGCCGAGCAACAAACCAACTGCTCAGATTTCAGGCCTTTATCCATGAAGGGATTGATCGTCGCGGTCCAGTTCCTGACCCGGCTGCCGACCCCGCGCGTCGCGGCGTCGAGCGAGGAGTTCGCCGCGTCGATGCGCTGGTTTCCGGCGGTCGGATTGATCGTCGGTGCGCTCGTTGCCGGCGCAGGATGGGCCGGGGCACGGATCGATCCCTGGACGGGCGCCCTGGGAGCGCTGATCGTCTGGGTCGCGGTGACGGGCGCGCTGCACCTCGACGGGCTGGGCGACATCGCCGATGCGAGCGGAGCGGCGCACAAAGATCGCGCGCGCATGCTGGCGGTTCTCGGTGAGCCGCACGTCGGCAGCTTCGCGGTGGTCGCGATTGCATCGCAGTTGATCGCCAAGCTCGTGTTGCTTCACGCGTTGCTCGACGTCCACGCCTTTTTCGCCATCGCCCTCACCCCCTTCGCTGCCCGTATCGGGCCGCTATTATGGTCGCGCGCGCTGCCCGACCTCCATGCCGGGCTCGGTTCCCAGTTTCGCGGGGCCGTCCGGCCCGTCGATTTTGCGGTCTGGAGCCTTCTTCTGATCGCGGCAGCCTGGGTTTCGCCCTCTCTGCTCGCCGCGCCGCTGGCCTTCCTGTTCTGGATCTGGTGGCTGATGCGCCGGATCGGCGGCATTTCCGGCGACGGGCACGGCGCGGGGATCGAAATTGTGGAAAGCCTTTTGCTCGCTGCGGCGCTGCTGCTGGCCCATCTGGCATGAGCCATGAATGGACCTGGCACGGCGGCAACCTCCAGGCCGCAAAACGCCGGTTTGGCGGCTCCGACTGGATCGACCTGTCGACCGGCATCAATCCGCACCCCTGGCCGGGTGCGGCAACGATGGGGTTCGACTGGCAGCGATTGCCCGACCCCGATTCGCTGGCGCAGCTCGAAGCGGTCGCCGCCGCCTGTTTCGGCGTCGATACACGGCATGTCTGCGCGGTGCCTGGCACCGAAATCGGCCTGCGTCTCGTCGGCGCGCTGATCGGCGGCCCCGCGCGGCATGTCGTCCCCGGCTATCGCACCCATGGCGCGATGATCGTGGGGAGCGCCGCGGTCGAATGGTCGGAAATAGGCGATCCGGCGAGCCATCTGATCCTCGCCAATCCGAATAATCCCGACGGGCGCATCGTCACCACCGGCGCGATACAGGCGTTGCTGGCGCGCGGCGACCGATGGCTGCTGGTCGACGAGGCCTTTGCCGACGCCGATCCGGCATCGAGCGTGGCGGCATCGGTCGGCAATGACCGACGGCTGATTGTCTTCCGTTCGTTCGGCAAATTCTTCGGTCTCGCAGGAGTGCGGCTGGGCTTCGTTCTGGCGCCGGAGACCATCGTCGCCGCCTTGCGCGAGCGGCTGGGCGCATGGCCGCTGTCGGCGGCGGCCATCGCGATCGGGACGGCGGCCTACGCCGATGGCGAATGGATTTCAGCGACGCGCCGCCGTCTCGGCAACGAGGCGGCGACGCTCGACGCCATGCTGGTCGACAAGGGGTTTCAGCCCGTGGGTGACTGCCCGCTCTTTCGCCTGCTCGACGTCAACGACGCGCACGGATTGTTCGAGCATCTGGCCCGCAGCGCGATTCTCTCTCGTCCCTTTGCAGAACGGCCACGCTGGCTTCGCCTCGGCCTGCCTGCCGATGCAGCCGCGCGGACGCGGCTTGCCGCTGCGCTCGACGCGATGCACGCCAATGGCTGAACCGATCGCGCTCACCGCGCTCGCGCTCGACGCCGCATTCGGTTGGCCGAAGCCACTCTATGGGCGGATCGGTCACCCGGTCGGGCTGTTCGCGCGCATTGTCGCCCATTGCGACGCATGGTGGAACCGCCCCCAATATCGTTTCGCGGTGCGGCGTGCGCTCGGCATTCTTGCCCTCTTCGTGCTGCTGACCATCGCGGCGGGTCTCGGCTGGGCGGCGCAACGCCTGTCGCTTGCCGTCTTTGGCGCATGGGGCTGGATCGGCATCGCGATCCTTGCCTGGCCTGCGCTCGCGCAGCGCAGCCTGTTCGATCATGTCCGCGCGGTCGGCGAACAGATCGACGCCGACGACCTCGCACAAGCGCGCACTGCCGTCGGCTTGATTGTCGGGCGCGATACCGCCGCGTTGGACGCGGCCGGCGTGGCGCGGGCGGCGATCGAAAGCCTGGCTGAAAGCTTTTGCGACGGCATCGCTGCACCGCTGTTCTGGCTGCTCCTGCTCGGCTTGCCGGGCATATGGGCTTACAAGGCGGTCAACACCGCCGACAGCCTGATCGGCCATCGCGAGGATCGCTGGCGCGCGTTCGGCTGGGCCGCCGCGCGCACCGACGATCTCGCCAACTGGATTCCCGCACGGCTGGCGGGCGTGCTGATCTGCGTTTCGGGTGGTCGCGGCTGGCGCATTCTGCGACGCGATGCGCACCGGCACGCGTCGCCCAACGCCGGCTGGCCTGAAGCAGCAATGGCGGGCGCACTGGGGCTTCGGCTTGCAGGACCAATCGCCTATGACGGCGTGATGCACGACAAGCCATGGATCGGTGACGGCGACAGCCACGCGGGCGGCGAGGATATCGATCGCGCGCTCGCCGTCTATGGGCGCGCGTGCCTGCTCTTGTGGCTGATCGCGGGCGGTGCGTCGTGGCTGCGCTGATGTTGCAGGGCACCGGCTCCGACGTCGGCAAGTCGGTGCTGGTCGCCGCGCTGTGCCGCGCGCTCGCCAACCGTGGGCTCCGCGTCCGTCCCTTCAAGCCGCAGAATATGTCGAACAACGCCGCGGTCACCGTCGACGGCGGCGAGATCGGCCGCGCGCAGGCGCTCCAGGCGATCGCATGCCGCACCCCGCCGCACAGCGACATGAACCCGGTGCTGTTGAAACCGCAGACTGACCGCAGTTCGCAGTTGATCGTCCACGGCCGCGTGCGCGGGACGCTGGGCAGTGGCAATTTCCGCGAAGCGCGCGGCGCGCTGATGGCCGAGGTGCTGGAAAGCTACGCGCGGCTGCGCGCACAGTGCGACATCGTGATCGTCGAGGGCGCAGGATCGCCCGCCGAGATCAACCTGCGCACGGGCGATATCGCAAATATGGGCTTCGCGCGGGCCGCGAACGTGCCCGTCATACTGATCGGCGACATCGACCGCGGCGGCGTGATCGCCTCGCTCATCGGCACGCGTGCGGTGATCGAGCCGGAAGATGCGGCGATGGTGCGCGGCTTCCTGATCAACAAGTTCCGCGGCGACCCCGCGCTGTTCGAGGACGGCTATCGGGCAATCGAGCAACGCAGCGGCTGGCCCGGCTTTGGCGTCATCCCCTGGCTGAAGGCAGCGGCGCGCCTGCCAAGCGAGGATGCGGTAATCCTCGAACGGCCCGCCGACCCGCGCGACGGCCGTCGGCTGATCGCTTGCCCGATCCTGCCACGCATATCGAACTTTGACGATCTCGACCCGCTGAAACTCGAATCCGGGATCGAACTGATGATGGTGCCGCCGGGCCGGCCGATTCCCGCCGAGGCGGCTGTCATCGTGCTGCCGGGCTCGAAAGCGACGATCGCCGATCTTGCCGCGCTGCGCGCCGAAGGCTGGGATATCGACATCCTCGCGCACCACCGCCGCGGCGGCCCGATCATCGGCCTGTGCGGCGGATATCAAATGCTTGGGCGCCGGATCGCCGACCCGCTCGGCGTCGAAGGCGTGCCCGCCGCGATCGACGGGCTGGGCCTGCTCGACGTCGAAACGACGCTGTCCCCCGCAAAGACGCTGCGCCATGTCCGCGGCAAGGCATTGGGCGCCGCAATCGAGGGATATGAGATGCATATGGGCGAAACCAGGGGACCCGGCATCGAACGACCATTCGCCCGCCTCGAAGATGGCACGCGCGACGGCGCGATCAATGCTGCGGGCAACGTCATCGGCTCCTACTTGCACGGCCTGTTCGGGTCGGCCGAGATGCGGCGCGCGTTTCTGGCCCGGATCGGCGTCGCGGGGGGCGGGCGCGACTATACCGCCGACGTCGATGCGGCGCTCGACGAGATCGCCGCCGAATTCGCCGCGCATGCCGACATCGACGGCCTGCTGCGGATCGCGACGTCGGACGCATGACTGCGCTGTTCGTACTCGGCGGCGCGCGGTCGGGCAAAAGCCGCTATGCACAGCACCGCGCCGAAGCCGCCGAGGGCAGTCCCGTTTTTGTCGCCACCGCCGAGGCATTTGACGACGAGATGCGCGCTCGCATCGCACAGCATCGTGCCGACCGCGATGCGCGCTGGCACACGGTCGAGGTGCCGCGCGACCTTCCTGTCATGATCGACACGCTCAACGCGCGCGACGCGGTCTTGCTTGTCGATTGCCTCACAATATGGACGTCGAACCTGCTGCTCGCCGACGCCGATATTCCGGCCGGAACGGCGCAGCTATGCGCCGCAATCGATCGTTTCGAGGGGCTGTTGATCCTGGTCGCCAACGAAGTCGGGCAGGGCATCGTGCCGGACAATGCGCTCGCCCGGCGCTTTCGCGACGCGGCCGGACTGGTCAATCAGGCGGTCGCCGCTTCGGCAGACGAGGTCGTACTGGTCACCGCCGGACTTCCGCTTACGCTCAAGCCGCGGGGATAGGCCCGCGCAGGGCCGCGTGCGCGATATCAGGCCTTCGGCGCCCTGTCATAGACGAGGCGAAAGCCGACGTTGCTCGTGCCGAGGCCAGGGTCGCGGCCCTGCCGCGCGGCCGGCCGATAGCGCTGGCAATAATTGGGAGCGCACAAATAGCTGCCCCCCTTCACGGTCCGCGACGGCATCCCCGGATTCAGCGGGTCATAGGCATCGGCCTCGTCGGGGCCCTTGGGATTATCCCGATCGCCGGGATTGTGACCAGGTTTGAAGAAATCCGCCGTCACTTCCCAGACGTTGCCGACCATGTCGTAGAGTCCGTTGGAATTGGGTTTGTAACAGCCGACCGGCGACACGCCCTTGAACCCGTCACTTTCGGCATTGTAGTTCGGGAAAGCGCCCTGCCAGCTGTTCGCTTCTTTCGGCTGGACATTCTTCGACCGCTGCCCCGCGCTCGCCGCATATTCCCATTCGGCCTCGGTCGGGATGCGCCCGCCCGCCCATTTGGCATAGGCGACCATATCGTCCCACGCGAGGTGAACGACGGGTTCGTCGGCAACCTGGTCGGCGCCAGCGGGGCCATAAGGCTTTTTCCAGTTCGCGCCGGGCACATATTTCCACCAGTCGGCATAATTGTTCGACGGGAAATCGGGCGGGGTGAATACTGCCGATCCGGCCTTCAGCATGTCGGGTGGGATCTGTTCGACGGGCACCCGAAATTGTTTCGGATCGACGGGTTTTTCGGCAATCGTCACATATCCGGTCGCTTGCACGAAGGCAGCGAACTGTCGGTTCGTCACTTCATGCGGGTCGATCCAGAAACCGGCAACGGTCGTTTCGCGGACCGGGCCTTCCTCGGCATAGACATCGTCCTCACCCATCGTGAAAGAGCCGCCAGCAAGCTTGACCGGCGTATCCGCGATCGCAGGACATTTGCGCGGCGTCGCCGCGGCATCCGCGGCCGCCTTGGTCGCGTCACCAGCGTCGCAAGCCGACATCAAGCCCAGGAGCGCCCCCGCGAGGAGGGGAAACAAGGTCGAACGGGTCCCCATCATCGCATCCCCTCGCCGCCATCCGGCCACGGGTCAATGGACAATCATGCAAAGAGGAATTGCGCCCGCAACATGCCGAAGCCCCTGACGAGCCCATGCCCCGCCCGTGACGACCGAAAAATTGTCGCTTTCGCAGAAAACTGGAGCGGGCGAAGGGATTCGAACCCTCGACCCCAACCTTGGCAACTTGCCGTTCTACCTTTTCGATACTTTCCGATACTACGCTATCTCCCTATTTTTACACAATTTATTGAAAACCTATTCGACCTAATGTATCCTGCGGCCGTCCCCTTTTCCCGCGAATTTGGAGACACATTGGAGACACGGACGATTTTCGAGGCTGTGTCTCCAGCAGGAGGTGCGCATGCCGATAGTGAAGTTGACCAAGCGGGCCATCGACGCCCTCGTTCCGCCAAAAGCGAAACAAGTCATTCTGTGGGATACCGAGGTGAAGGGCTTCGGTCTTCGGATCATGGCGTCGGGTATCAAGACCTTTGTCGTCCAGTATCGAAATGCCGAGGGCATCAAGCGTCGTATGAACCTCGGACGATTTGGCGTGCTGGCTGTCGACCAGGCTCGCGATCTCGCGAAACTGAAACTAGCTGAGGTCATTGTCGGAGAAGACCCCGCCGACAAGGCTCGCCAGGTGCGCAAGGGTATGACGGTTTCCGAGATGTGCGACTGGTATCTCGAGGAGGCGCGGGCCGGGAACATCCTGGGCCGAAAGAACGTCCCCATCAAAACATCGTCGCTCGACCTGGATGAGAGCCGCATCCGCACGCATATCGGCCCACTGATCGGCAACCGGATCGTCAAGCACCTCACAATTGCGATCGTCGAGCAGATGCAGACCGACGTGAAGAACGGCAAGACCGCAAAGCCCCGGACGGGAGGTCGTGGCGGAAAGGCAACCGGTGGCCCCGGCGTCGCGGGTCGCTGCGTCGGCACGCTCCAGGCGATCCTCGGCCACGCCAAGCATAAGGGCCTGCTCGACACGCATCCCACGCTTGGCGCCAAGAAACTCGCCGGAAAGAAGAGAACACGGCGACTGAGCACCACCGAGATCGAGATGCTCGGAAAGGCGATCGCCTATGCCGAGGCGAACGGGGAAAACCCGGTCGCCCTTGGCGTGCTGCGCACTTTGCTCCTGACCGGCTATCGCCGTCAGGAAGGCCAAGCGATGCACCGCAGCTGGCTGCACCCCGATCGCGGCTACGTCATGTTTCCCGACACCAAGGGCGGCGCGCAAATTCGCGCGATCGGGCCCGCCGCAATCCGTGTGCTCGAAGCGCAGCCGGAGATTGCCGGCAACCCGCATCTGTTCCCATCGGCGGTCGGCCACGGCCCGTTCACCGCGGTCAGTGATTGCCTGAGGCGCGTATGCGTGTTGGCCGGCATCAAGGGCGTTACGCCGCATACGCTTCGTCATACTTTCGGAAGCGTCGCCGGCGATCTCGGGTTTTCAGAACTCACAATTCGCGCCATGCTGGGCCATGCCTCCCAGAATGTGACGCAAGATTATGTGCACATCGACGAAGCGCTGAAACTTGCCGTCCAGCGAACCTCCGACGAGGTTGAACGACTGCTGGATCGCGGCGCTGAAAAACATCGTTCGATGCGTCTGGCTGCTTAGTCGTCAAGCCGCTGGGCGAGCCTTCCAACCAACGCGCGCTGTCGGAATGTCAACGACGCGTCATCTCATCAAGATCAGGTGCCGTTTGCGATAATCTCTTGAATTATGAGTGGTCGCCTCAGACTTCACTCGTTCGAAAATATTTGGTAGAATTTCGCACAAGGAATCGGTCGAATCACGAGGGTCGCTCCGGGTGAAATCGCACTCTGAAAACGAGGTCTGGGATTGCGTTCGCGAGGCCGAGAGCCAATTTGGCGATGAGGCCGAGGCCGTCATTGCAAAGCGTATCCATGAACTGACTGCAGCAAGAGAATTTACCGAGGCGACGTTCTGGTCCGCCGTTGCTGCCCGGCTGAAGGATTTGCACCGCATCCGATTTCCGGAAAAAACGGTGCTACCCGCTCTCCTAGACGCAAGCGATAACCGCCGCGGGGCGTCATAGACAAGTCGGCGACCGGATTTGGCAGAAACGGTCGCCTGCCGGTGAAGGTCTCTTCCGGTATCGGCTAATTACCTCAGCTTCTCTTCGGCCTCGCTCACAGCAGTCGCTGCCACCAACCGACGTCGTGCCAGGCATCAAATTTTCGTCCGACTTCACGATAGATGCCGACCAGCTCGAAGCCCATAGATTCGTGGGGTCCGATACTTGCCTCATTTGGCAGCGCGATGCCGGCAAAAGCAGCATGATAGCCCAAGCTTGCGGCCGCCGGGAGCAGACGAGAATAAAGGCAGCGCGCTACGCCGCTTCGTTGTGCGCCAGACGACACATAGACTGTCACGTCGACAGATGTCCGATATGCTGCGCGGGTCCGGTGCTCGGAGGCGTAGGCGTAACCGACTACCCGCCCGTCCATTTCGGCCACGAAATAGGGATAGTGCGGCGCTATGGCGGCGATGCGCCGTTCGACTTCCATAATGTCGGGCGGCACCTCCTCGAACGAGATCGTCGTGTCGGCTACATAAGGGGCATAAATTGCCTGAACGGCCGGTGCGTCTTCCATGACGATATGACGGACATCCATGTTTTCACCGTTGCAGGATAGGAGATTGGACAGAATGGCCTGCCGCCTCCGGGCAATCAAGGCCTTCCGTCCGGCGTCGTGTTGGCGGCGCTACAGCGAAGCAGCCACTATGTATCGTATTTTTCCGATGAGTCTTGACGCATGTATATCTATCGGATAATCCCGATGGATGAAGACCGACACCGCCCTTGCCGCGCTCGCGGCGCTTTCACACCCCACCCGGCTCGAAGCCTTCCGCTTGTTGGTCCAGCATGAGCCCGAAGGGCTGTCGACGGGCCAACTTGTGGATGCCTCGGGACTGACCCAGAGCACATTCTCCACCCACCTTGCGGTTCTCGCCAAAGCCGGACTGGTCAAATCAGAGAAGCGCGGACGCCAGTTTATCCAGCGCGCCGAGATCGACGCACTGAAGGGCCTGATGCTCTTTCTCGCGAAGGACTGCTGTCAGGGACGCCCCGAATTGTGCGAGCCGCTGCTCGCCGAACTCGCCTGCTGCTGACGGAAATCCGATCATGACCGACATCATCGTGTATCATAATCCCGACTGCGGAACGTCGCGCAATACGCTCGCGATGATCCGCAATGCGGGCATCGAACCCCATGTCGTCGAATATCTGAAGACACCGCCCTCGCGGCCGATGCTCGTCCAGTTGATCGATCGAGCCGGCATCTCGCCGCGCGAACTGCTGCGAGAGAAGGGAACGCCCTTCGCGGACCTCGGCCTCGGTGATGAGAGCCTCGAAGATGAGACGCTTATCGACGCGATGATGGCGCATCCGATCCTCATCAACCGGCCGCTCGTTGTCTCGCCGCTCGGCGTGAAGCTATGCCGCCCCTCGGAAGCGGTGCTCGACCTCATTCCTGCGCGCCAGCGGGGTGCCTTCGCCAAGGAAGATGGCGAACAGGTGGTCGACGAAGCCGGCAATCGCGTCGGCAGCTGAGGAACAATTCTATGACGCAACCGAAGCGCGAGCGCCTGTCCTTCCTCGACCGCTTTCTGACCCTGTGGATATTCCTCGCGATGGCGCTGGGCGTCCTGCTCGGCTCGACCTTTGCGGGTCTTCCCGCTGCGATCGACAGCCTCTCGTGGGGCTCGACGAACATCCCGATCGCAATCGGCCTCATCCTGATGATGTATCCGCCGCTGGCGCGCGTTCGCTATGAAGAGCTCCCACGGGTGTTCGAGGACAAGCGGATTCTCACTATATCGCTGATCCAGAACTGGGTCATCGGTCCCGTTCTGATGTTCGCGCTCGCGGTCATCTTCCTTTCGGACAAACCCGAATATATGACGGGGCTGATCCTCATCGGCCTCGCCCGCTGCATCGCGATGGTGATCGTGTGGAACCAGCTCGCAAAGGGCGACAATCAATATGTCGCCGCGCTGGTCGCTTTCAACTCGATCTTCCAGATCCTGTTTTTCAGCGTCTATGCCTGGTTCTTCCTCACGATCCTGCCACCGCTGTTCGGACTCGAAAGCAGCGTGATTGATGTCAGCTTCTGGACCGTCGCCGAGGCGGTGCTGATCTATCTCGGCATCCCTTTTCTCGCCGGCCTCCTGACCCGCAAGATACTGGCCGGCGCCAAGGGCAACGACTGGTACGAGACGCGGTTCCTGCCCAAGATCGCCCCAATCACGCTCGTCGCCCTGCTTTTCACGATCGTTGCCATGTTCAGTCTCAAAGGCGGCGAGATCGTCACTATTCCGGGCGACGTCGTGCGGATCGCGATCCCGCTGACTATCTATTTCGTCGTCCAGTTCATCATAAGCTTCTGGATGGGGAAGCTCATCGAAGCCGATTATCCACGCACGACGGCGGTCGCCTTCACCGCAGCCGGCAACAATTTCGAACTCGCGATCGCTGTTGCCATCGCCGCCTTCGGCCTTGCATCCCCGGTCGCCTTCGCCGCGGTCATCGGTCCGCTCGTCGAGGTGCCGGTTCTTATCCTGCTGGTGAGCGTCGCCTTCTGGTTTGGGCGCCGCTGGTTTCCAGCATCCGTCCCCGCGAAAGACTGACCTACATGACCGCCCCAACCTTCTCCCGCTTGCGCACGCTCGCCGAACCCGGCCATCTTCCCGCGCTGAGCCCCGAATATATCCGGTCACGTCCCGGCCTCGGGCTGGGTCCGCTCGACCCGGCGCCACGCATCCTCCTGCTCTATGGATCACTGCGCGAACGCTCTTATTCGCGGCTCGTCGTCGAGGAGACTGCGCGCCTGCTCCAGCTGTTCGGCTGCGAAACGCGCATCTTCGATCCGTCCGACCTTCCGCTTCCCGACCTGATCGCCGACGACGATCATCCGGCGGTCGAAGAACTGCGCCAGCATTCGCTCTGGTCGGAAGGCCAGGTCTGGTGCAGCCCCGAGCGGCACGGACAGATCACCGGGATCATGAAGGCGCAAGTGGACCATCTGCCGCTTGCCTATAAGGGGCTTCGCCCGACGCAGGGGCGCACGCTGGCGGTGATGCAAGTCTCGGCAGGATCGCAATCGTTCAATAGCGTCAACACGCTGCGCATTCTCGGCCGCTGGATGCGGATGATCACCATTCCCAACCAGTCGAGCGTCGCCAAAGCCTATGCCGAGTTCGACGAGACAGGCCGCATGCTTCCGTCGAGCTATTATGACCGTATCGTCGATGTCGCCGAAGAGCTGGTGCGCTTCACCGTGCTGACGCGCGGCCATGCCGACCAGCTCGTCGATCGCTATTCGGAGCGGAAGGACCGCAACGAGCCTGTCATCACGCCGGCCGAGATGGCGGGTTTACCGGGGACATGATATTTTTTCCTTCGCCCGTTCAGCCGCTTGGAATTTCCCCGCGCCAACCTGTATAGACGGGTTATGGATTTCAGCCCTCGCACAGCCGGAAGCGGTTCAAACAATTCAAAGAGACCAGCCGGTTCCCGGTCAGGCAAAGCCGAGGACAAGGACAGCCGCGCTGCGCCACGCTATGCGGCCATCAAGCAAAGCATTTGCGACGCCGTTCGGGACGGCCACTTAAAGCCCGGCGATCGTGTTCCTTCGGAAGCTGAGCTGGTGCAGCAGTTCGACGTATCGCGCATGACCGCGAACCGAGCCCTCCGCGAGCTGCAGGCTGCGGGCATTTTGGTTCGCCGCGCCGGTAGCGGGTCGTTTATTGCGGAGCCGAAACCGATCGGCCAGATTATCGAAATCCGAAATATTGCGGAAGAAATACGCGAGCGCGGTCATGTCTATCGTGCCCGTGTCGTGCAGAATGACGAGATCCGGGCCAATGCCGAAATGGCGGCGCTTTTGGAAGTGCCGGTCGGGACAAAATTGTTCCACTCGATCATCGTCCATCACGAAGCGGAATTCCCGATCCAGCTCGAAGAGCGCTTTGTGCTCGCGTCAGCTGCCCCCGACTATGGAAAGATGGACTTCACGCAGACGACGCCGAACGAATATCTGACACAAACCGCGCCGCTCGAACGGGTCGAGCACCGCGTCCGCGCGGAGATGCCCGATGCGCGAACGCACGGCATGCTGGGGCTGTCGGAGGCCGAACCGGTGCTGCGGATGACGCGCCGCACGTGGAGCCACTCACGCCTCGTCAGCCACGCCTGGCTGACCCATCCCGGCTCGCGCTTCGAACTCTCGGCCGCCTTTTCGATCGACGATTGACGACCGATGGTCAGGCTGTGCTGCGGGTCACCACAGGCTTGCGGCGCCGGCGCAACCAGCGGAAATCGGCGCGGCTGAAGCTTTTGAAGAGCAGATAGAAGCCGGTCCCCGAAAGCCATAGCGCGCCAAAGGCGACGAAGATGATCAGCGGGTGATTGAAGCTCTTCCGGTTCACATAATCCATATTGTGAAGCATCCAGAAAAAGTCCCATGTCCGCCAGGTATCGCCGCGCATCACGAGAAAGCGCGCCGTATCGAGCGACACATAGGCGCTGCTGTTCTCGGCATCGGCAAAGTCGACGCGCCACATCGCCCCGTCATGATCGCGCGCTTCGAGGTTCGCCTTGGCGAGTATACTGACCTTCTGGATCGGCGCTTCGTTCATCATCGACGCGACCTCGCGCGCCATGCCCTCATCGACGCGCATGTCCTTACCGGTTGTGGCATCGACGAGGCGGACGCCCTTGGTCGTACGAAGCTCATAAACCGGTCGGGCGCCGAGATCGCGCAAGAGTATTCCCGTGACAGGTTCGCTGCGCGGCAAGGCGGCGACGTCGAAATATTCGCCGGCCGGCAAAGGATGCGCATGCGACATCCCGCCGCCGTGTCCGCCGACCTTGTCCTTGTCGAGGAGCGCCATGACCGAGCCGCTCAAGGCCCAGAGCAGGAACTGGAGTCCGAGGATAAGCCCGACCCATTTGTGGATGCGACGGAAAAAGAGCGGTGTCAGCCGGATGCGTTTCATGCCGTCTTCTTCTTTCGGCGCTTGAAGGACCAGATCAGCAGCCAGGCGCCGGTCACCGCCATGGCAAAGGCGCTCCAGGTCGCGACGCGGAGCAGCGGGTTGTTGACGTCGGTCCGCTCGTCATAATCCATAATGTGGAGCATCCAGGCGAAGTCGAAGACGCGCCAGAGTGCATGCCGGCGCGAGATGAGTTCGCCCGTCTGCGGTGACAGATAGAGCGTCGGGCGGTTCCAGCCTTCGAATTCGACCTGCCAATAAGGCGGTTTGCGCGACTGCATTTCCTGAGGCGCCTTCGTAAGCAGCCGCACCGAAACGATCTTGCCCTCGCCCGTATAGATGCGCCGCGCCTGCGCCCGGACCTGGGACTCGGTCAGGGCAGGCAGCGGCGCACCTGAATGGGCATCGAACAGTTTCGCGCCTTCCGGCGTCTCGGCGCGCCAAACAGGGGACCCGAAAAATCGCTGCAAGCGGATTTCCGAAACGCCGGGTGCGGCCGCCACGATCCGCGAGGGCGGCGCAAGGCCGGCAAGGTCGATAACTTCGGTCGCCGGCGCGCGCACCAGATGGTCGCCATGTATGGTGTCGATATGGACAACTACCATATAAAAGCCCGTCAGCGTCCAGAGCAAAGCCTGGACGCCGACCACCAGGGCCAACCATTTATGGGTTCGCCGTACAAGCAACGGCCAGCGGATAGCCATGACGATAGCCTCAGAATGCCGTCCGGAAGCCGACATAGAAGCGGCGCCCAAGCAGATCATAGGTCATCGTGTCGGTGTTCGCATCGGTAAAGCTCTGGATGTAGGGCGCCTTGCGGTCGAAGAGATTGTCGACACCGACCTGGAAACGCGTCTTCTCGTCGATCTCGAACGCAACCTGGAGATTGTGATAGAAGACGTTGGGGGTGCTGTAGCCGATTTCTCCAGGCGAAGCGTTGAAGTCGGTCGCCTTGCCGATCCACTGCGTCGACCAGGTCGCGCTGACGCCGTCCTTTTCGGCGGTCAGGACGCCATAGCCGCGCCACTTCGGATAACCGCCGTTGCCGCCGCCGATGAAACCGTCAAAATCGATCGGCGCGCCGCCGGGAAAGGGCAGGACGACATATTTGTTGAGGTAGGTCAGGTTGACGTCGAGCGAGACATTCACGCTGCCGATGTCATTGTTATAGACGAGGCCAAGATCGAGGCCGTT
Source organism: Sphingopyxis sp. RIFCSPHIGHO2_12_FULL_65_19 (assembly GCF_001830555.1). Taxonomy (GTDB): domain Bacteria; phylum Pseudomonadota; class Alphaproteobacteria; order Sphingomonadales; family Sphingomonadaceae; genus Sphingopyxis. Next base: position 39,149 of record NZ_MIAM01000024.1, read on the forward strand.
CATCTCCTCGCGACCGGTGTTGATCGGCTGCGCCGAAAGGAAGGTGACCTCGCCGGTCAGCGGGCTGCGCGTGAAGTCGTCGCAGAAGGGATGCGACAGGTTGGCGCTGGCGTAACAGATGGCGAGCTTCGTCGAACCGGGGATCGCGCGGATGGCATCCTTGATCTTGATGTCGAACCAGTCGGCGGTGAGCGACAGGCCAGGGATAAGGCCCTTGGGCGAGACGACCGTCCCCACCGTCCAGGTCGTCGAGCTTTCGGGCTGAAGATTCTCGTTGCCGCCAACAGTCGTCAGGATCGTCGTGCCGAGCTGAACATAATTCGCCGGGACGCCCGATGCCTGGCAGTTGGCGATCAGCCCTGCATTGCCGCTTGTCGAATAACGCGAGCAGGGGTCGGTCGTCGTCAGATTGCCTTCTGACACGCCGCCGAACAGTTCGGGGACATTCGGGATGCGAAAGCCGGTGCCGTAGGTGCCGCGCAGACGGAAGCTGTCGTTGATGACCCAGTCGAGGCTGGCCTTATAGTTCCAGTCGCTTCCGAACAGATCATAGTTTGAATAGCGGACCGCGCCGCCCGCTGTCAGCGCTTGGAAGAATGGCGTATCGGCCAAGATCGGCACCGACAGCTCGAGATAGGCTTCCTTTGCGATGCTCGTCCCCGAGATCGGGCTTTGCTGGTTGGTGTTGGCAATGCCGAGCACCGTCAGCGGATCGGGATCGCGCCAGCCCTTTTCCTTGCGATAGACGACACCGGCCGCGAAAGAGACGGGCCCGGCGGGCAGCTTGAACAGATCGCCGTTGAGGTCGGCGGTGACCGTTGCGAGCTCGTTGCCGCCGCGATCGCGCGACGTGAAGAGGATATAGTCAAGCACCTGCGGAGTCAGGTCGCCAAACCCGAGATAGTCTCCGCACGGAATAGCCGCGCCAGGCGCCGGGCTACAAACACCGGTATTGATCGTGTTCCGGACGCGTTCGAGATTGGCGATGTTGGTGGACCCATCGACCGCGGTGTTGCGTCCGAAGGCGCCCGCGACTTCCCAGCCCCAGTCATTCGACAGCTTGCCGCGCAGGCCGAAGGTGCCCTGCCAGGTGTCGGTTTCCTGAAAGAATTGCCGCGGCCCCGGCTCGGCGAGACGCCGCTGGATGAGGACGATGTTCTGCCCGGTCGGATTGGTCGGGTTGCTCGCCGCGATCGACAGATTGCGCAGCGTGCCCGGCGTCGCAATCTGGTTCGACTTGCGGAAGGTATAAAGGAATTCGCCGAACGCCTCGATATTGTCGGTCAGGTCATAGTCAGCGAAGAAGGCCGTGCTGACACGTTCGACCGGGCTAACCGCGTTGAGGAATGGGTTCGAGTTGAAATTATGCTTCGCCGCGCTGTAGGGCTCGAAAAAGTTGCCGTTGCCGCCGAGGACCTGATTGAAATTGATCTGCTGGCCGTTCGGCAGCACCGCGCGGCCGCCGATCGTCGAGGCGCTGTTGACGCAGCCAAGTGTGCCGGGGGTGGTTTCCGCAAGCGAGCAAGGTGCGCGGGTCGCCATGTTGACTGCGCTGGTCTTTTGGTAGGTCACCGCAGCCATGAAGCCGCCGCGGTCGTTGCGGATGCCCCAGATCAGGTCCGCGGTGAAATCCGATCCGTCGCCCTTTTCGGTGATGCCCTGGCGAACGCTGAGGCCGAGACCTTCATAGTCGGTCCGCGTCACGAGATTGACAACGCCCGCCATCGCGTCGGCGCCATAGATCGCGGAGGCGCCGTCCTTGAGCACATCGGTACGCGCGAGCGCGACGACCGGGATCATGTTGAGGTCGGGTGACGAGTTCGCCCCGGTTCCGCCCGCGACGAGGCGACGACCGTTGAGCAACACGAGCGTCCGCTTGATGCCGAGACCGCGCAGGTTGACCTGCGCGGTGCCATAGCCGTTGTTCGCCCAATAGGCCGAGGTCTGGTTGCCCGCAAAGCCGGCGTTGGCGGGCAGGCGCTGAAGCACCGTCTCGATATTCACCAGACCGGTGTTCTCGATCTGCTCGGCCGAAACGACCGTGGCGGGACCGACACCGGCCAGATCCTGACGCCGGATACGCGAGCCGGTGACGACGATATCGCTCCCCGCATCGCTAGCCTCCGCGGCGGGCCGGGGGGCCTCTCCTTCCTGCGCGAAGACCGGCGTTGCGATAGTGGAGACCACCGCGGCGCTCGCGAGCAGTGACTTTTTGATCGACATGCGAAACCCCCTTTTGGTTACGTGATGAACCGCAGAGAGCATCAAATGTATATACAGGTCAATAGAAATTATTGCCTAACTTCAATAGGTTAGATTCGTATCGCTTGGTCGCATCGGATATGCTTTATACGCACGCCAAAGACCTACCCCTCATGTCCAAGACATTTTTTTTCCTATGGAGCGAGCCCGCACCTGCGGCGCGTAGTCATATCTCAAATTCTGGTAGTTAAATTACAGCGGCTCTCGCCTATTGGGGCTTTCCGCGCCGCGGCCATTGCGAACGATAGGAGCCCGACGCGCGAATCGCGGGAGGCCGGACTTCGCATGCTGATGGCCATTTCGGATGGTTCACGCTGACGCGAGGCGCTGCGCGCAAGCCCGCGCGCCCACGGCAGCGGCGCGTGAGAGGAGATGCCGCCGATCGGAGCAGCGTCCGCGTCAGCCGTGGCGCGACGTCAGGCGCGAAATACAGAAATCTTGCCGTCGCCGCCGAATGCCATCACGTCGAACGCGTCCGTACTGCCATCGGGCATTTCCATGCCCGGAGAGCCGCGCGGCATACCGGGCACGGCAATTCCGCGAATGTCGCGTGGCTTGTCGTGGAGGAGTCTCGCGATATGCCGCATCGGCACATGGCCCTCGATCGCGTAGCCGCCGATGACGGCCGTGTGGCACGACGCCAGCTGGTCGGGCACGCCAAGTCGCGCCTTGACCGCAGCCATGTCCGCGCGGTTTTCGACGGTCACCTGATAGCCAGCCTTGCGCGCGATATCCGCCCACGCTTCGCAGCATCCGCATTCGGGATCGCGGTATACGAGCATCTGCCTGTTCTTCGCCGCATCGGCGACCGGTGTGCGCGCGTTGCCATTCTTCTCTTCCGCCGCCGCGGGCCGCGAGGAGGAATTGCAGCCCGCAAGCATCATCCCGGATCCGGCCGCAACCAAGCCAAGAAGATGGCGCCGGGTGATCGGACTTTTCATGTCATTTCCTCGCGAGAATGGACTTCATCTGCTCGATTTCGGCTGCCTGCCCCGCGATGATGCCACGGCAGAGGGTGCGTATTTCGGCATCCTTGAGAGAAGCCTGTTCGCACATGAGAATGGCGCCCGAATGATGCGGGATCATCGAACGCAAGAAGGCGGTGTCGCCGATCGTCGTCTGCGTCCGGATGAGCGCGAAGCTTCCGAAGAAGGCGACTGCCGATCCGAGCAGCAGGACCGTATTGAGACGCCTCGACGGAAACATGCCCGGCATCGCGACGATCATCAGCACGACCATCGGCGCCACCATCATCAGCGTCATGTAGAGCATGTTGAGATTGTTGTAGAAGCTCGAGAGGCGGTCGATCATGACGAACATCACCAGATACATGATGATGCCGCTGACGATCGTCTGCAGCGCGAGGCTGCGATAGGCTGGTTTCATGGCATTTCTCCTCGACGTCCTGCCACCCCGCAAAATTCTAGAACCAGGCCCGCACCCCCATCACGAAGCTGACTCCGCTCGGATCCTCGCCCGCGGCCCGCGCGAAGCGCGCTGTGTCGCCGACCTTGCGCGCCCATTCAACGCCCACATAAGGCGCGAACTCCTTCACGACCTCGTAGCGAAGGCGAAGCCCTAGCTCTACGTCCGAGAGGCCTGAGCCGACGCCGGTCTCGGGTACGTCCTGCAGGGCGAAATTCATTTCCGCCATGGGCTGGAGGATCAGTTTCTGGGTGATGCGCTGATCGTAATAGCCTTCGAGACGGGCGAGCACGTCGCCCTTGTTCGAAAGGAAAAGCGCGCCCTCGACTTCGAACCAGTAAGGCGCGAGTCCCTCGAAACCGATGGTCGCATAGGTGCGGTCGGGACCGGGTCCGAGATCCTGCCTGATACCCGCCTGCGCGTTGAAATAGGGTCCGATCGCCCGGCTGTAGAGCGCCTGCACTTCGGCACTCTCGATACCTTCGCCGAACACGCCTTCGCCCTCGCTCTTGACGGTGAGCCGGTTGATGTCGCCGCCATACCAGGCCTCGCCGTCCCAGCGGAAACCGTCGCGGCCCTTGCGCGCCTGATATTCGGCGAGATTGAAGCTGATGAAAGCGATGGTCTGCGCCCCATTTTCCTTCATCATCTCGTGACGCGAATGCTCCATCTCGCCCTCGGGATAAATGCGATCGGCATACCAGTCTGCGGGCGGCGCGGGCGCGACCGCGTCGCCCGGCGGCAGGTCGGTGCCGCTGGCGCTGCTCCCGGCTGCCATGCCTTCCATCGAAGCCATGGGGTCTGCAACCTTCGGGGTGCAATGGCCCATTTTGGCATGTTCGGGGGGGCAATCCGGATCGGTCGGCGCCGCCGTGCCATGATCCATCGCGCCCATATCCGCAGCGTCCTTGCCCGAAGCCTCCGCCTCGGGCGTACAATGGCCCATTGCCGCATGTTCGGGTGCGCAGGTCGAGGCCGAGGGCTCGCTGTCCGTCCCCGGCATATCGCCATGGTCCATCTGCTCCATCGACCCACCTCCTGCCGTATCGGTTGCAGGCGGCGCATTGGGCTCTGGCGTTGACGAGGGAGCGGGCGTCGCGGTGGGCGCCGCGCCGTGCATCGAATGATCCATCGACTGGCCCGCGGCGGGAACAGCAAAAACGAGCGGCGCGATGCCCGCAAGGAGGAGCGCGATCCGGGTCATTCGCCGTCTCCCTTCGGGCGGACGCTGACGACGCGCATCATTCCGGCGTGCATATGGTAGAGGAGATGGCAGTGGAACGCCCAGTCGCCGAGCGCGTCGGCGGTGAAGTCGAAGCTCGCGGTGCCGCCCGGCTGGACGAGCACGGTATGCTTGCGCGGCGAGCGGTCGCCCTTGCCTGTAACCAGTTCGAAGAAATGGCCGTGCAGGTGGATCGGATGGCTCATCATCGAATCGTTGATGAGGTTGATCCGCACCCGTTCGCCTTCGATGAACGGGATCGGCTCGTGGTGGTCGGACATCTTCACACCATCGAACGACCACATGAAGCGCTCCATGTTGCCGGTGAGGTGGATGTCGAGTGAGCGCGAGGCGGCGCGCACGTCGGGGTTGCGCTCGAGTGCGACGAGATCATGGTAGGTCAGCACCTTGTGTCCGACATCCGCGAGCCCTTGCCCCGGCTCGCCCATCCGGTCGACCGGCATCGGCGAGATCGTCTGGACGCTGGGATCGCGCTTGACCTGCGGCGCGACGCTGAAGTCGCGCATGCTGTGCTGCATGCCGCCACCCGATCCATGATCCATGCCCGGCATCGCGCCGCTGTCGCCCGCCGGCGTGCAATGACCCATCTTGGCATGTTCGGGCGAACAGGCAGGTTCGCTCGCGGACATGGGCATCGCGCCCATATCGCTGCCGCCCGAATGGTCCATCCCGGCCATCGAGCCGCCCGACATGTCCATGTCGCCCATGCCCATGTCCTTCATCGTCGCGAGCGGCCGTTCGCGCAGCGGCGGAACCTCGGCGATCATGCCGACGCGCGGCGCAAGCGTCGCGCGGCCCATGCCCGACCGGTCGTTAGCCTCGGCGACGAGCGTGTACGCACGGTCCTCGACCGGGGTCACGATCACATCGTAGGTTTCGGCGACTGCGATCTGGATTTCGTCGATCTCGGTCGGCACGACATTGAGCCCGTCGGCCTGCACCACCGTCATTCTGAGGCCCGGAATACGGACATTGAAGATCGTCATCGCCGAGGCGTTGATGATCCGCAGCCGCACGCGCTCGCCCGGATTGAAGAGCGCGGTCCAGTTGTCGCGCGGCCCGTGGCCGTTGACGAGGAAGGTATAAGTGGAGCCGTTGACGTCGGCGACGTCGGTCGGGTCCATCCGCATCTTGCCCCAGTCGATGCGCTCCGCAAGCGACTGATCCTTGCCGGCCAGGAGGCCGGATAAGGTCTGGCGTTGCATATTGAAATGGCCGGGATTGACCTTGAGCTTGCGGAAGATCGCCTCGGGCGAGATCTGGCTATGGTCGGACAGGACCACAACATGCTCGCGATCGTAACCGATCGGATCGGCGCCGGCGGGATCGATGACGATCGGCCCATAATGGCCGAGTTGCTCCTGAAGCCCCGAATGGCTGTGATACCAATAGGTGCCCGACTGGACGACCGGAAATTCATAGACGAAGGTCGATCGCGGCTTGATGCCGGGAAAACTGACGCCGGGTACGCCGTCCATCTGGAACGGCAGGATCAGCCCATGCCAGTGGATCGAGCTATCCTCGTCGAGGTCGTTGACGACGGTGAGCTTCGCCGTCTGCCCTTCCGTGAGGCGCACCAGCGGCGCCGGGACCGTGCCGTTGATGCCGATCGCGCGGCTCAGCTTGCCGTCGATGCGCATCGTCTGCCGTGCGATACGCAATGTGATGTCGTTGCCCGAAACGGTTGGAACGGGGGCGGTGATCCCGGTCGATCCCGACTGGGCCCAAGCGGGGAACCATGCGGCCATCGCAGCGGCCGCTCCGCCGCCCAACGCACCATTTACAAATCGACGCCTGTCTATCTGCATCATTCTTCCCGACCGTTACTGATTGTTCCTAAAGCCATACGCAGCCGCGGCGGTCGCCCCTCACCAAAATGCCTAATAGACCGAGCGCCGTTCGAGACTGGCAGGCACGAGGTCACGCCGGAGCCTGGTTACTCGATTCAGCCAGCAGGTCCCTCAACCGCATCCGCGCCCGATAGAGACGGGTTTCGACGGTTTTCTCGCTCACATTCAGCATGGCCGCCGCTTCGGCCTGGCTCACATCGTCCATGCCGCGCAAGAGCAGGACTTCGCGCAGATTTTGCGGCAACTGCGCGATCGCGCCGCGAACTCTGGCCAGCTCCAGCCGGTCGCTCGCCTCCATGTCGGGTGAGGGTATATCGCTGGCGACATGGTGCGCGCTTTCGAGGGGCAGGGCGCGCGAAAAGAAGGCGCGCACCTTGCGTCGGCGCGCCCAATCACGGCATTTGTTGATCGCGATGCGGGCAATCCAGACGCGAAAGGGACGGTCCGCATCATACCGGCTCATTGCAGAAAAGCCGGCAAGGAAGGTTTCCTGTGTCAGATCGAGCGCCTCGTCGGGGTCGCCGACATGCTTGACGATCAGTCGATAGACCGGCGCCTTGTACCGGCTCAGCAATTCGCGATAGGCATCGTCGCGCCCGGCGCGGGCATAGGCTGCCAGATCCTGGTCGCTACTTTGCGAAAGGCCGGGGTTCACCGCGCATCGGCGGTCAGCGCCTTGACCACGCTTTCGTCGAACATTTTCGCTTGGCCGCGATCGAGGACCGCACGCATGGCGAAAAGATGTACGAGCGTTTCCTTTTGCAGCGTCCCCATCACTTCATGCGTGTGGTCGATGGCCTCGGTCACCCGGGGTCCATAGCCATGCTCGGCCTTAATCGCCTCCGCGAGCCGAACATTTGAAGCGCGCATCTCGAGTTCGAGCGCGCGGCGGCGGCGCGCAAAGTCAGCCTCGATGCGGTCGATTTTCGCATCCTGCGCCGGGGTCAGATCGAGTTGGTCGTGGAGGAGCGCATGAAGTTCGGTTTCACTAGCCTTGGGCGCATCGCTCACCAGCCGGCCCACGAATACGCCGGCAACGGCCGCGGCGAAGGCGATAAGGCCTACGAGAAGCAGACGGCGCGAAGACATGGCTAGTGCGACTCCAGCAGGGTCGAGGGCGCCAGCGCGCTCGCTGGCCCGAACGGGCTCAGCGGACTGGCCGCGACAGCGGGTTCGGAAATGGCGCTTCCGGCAATGATCCCCACGCCGAGCGACACAAAGGCAGCGAGCGCCATGAGGCGGCGCGTCGCCATCGATTCGCGTCGACGAACCGACAGAGCGCCGATGATGCGATCGTCAAGCGCGTCCAGCCCGGCAGGCAGGCCGATCCGGTTCAAAATGTGCAGCTCTTCGTCCATCGACCCAACTCGCCAAAACTTCTTACATTGATCATACGCGCGAACGGCGATTATCCCTCACGCCGCCAATATTCATCCGGATAGCATGAGGGTTAGGCCGGCCGATTGCGTATTAGCAGGACATACACGCTATTGGAGGTCTTTATGTTCAAGTCCATTCTCCCCTCAGCCGCAGCAGCTGTCGCGCTGCTTCTCGCACCGGTCGCGGCCGACGCGCACACCAAGCTCGTCGGCTCGACGCCCGCTGCCAATTCGACCGTTTCGAAGGTGACCAAGATCGACCTGAAATTCAACGAAAAGGTTATCGCGTCGACGGTCAAGACCGAACTCGTCATGACGGGAATGCCGGGCATGGCCAATCACGCCCCGATGAAGATTCCCTATTCGTCGGCGATGGGAAAAGACGGCAAGTCGATGACGCTCATGGCCAAGCGTCCGCTCACGCCTGGAACCTATAAGGTGAAATGGTCGGCAGCGGGTGCCGACACGCACCGCATGGGCAGCGAGTTCAGCTTTACCGTGAAGTAGGGCGGTGGGCGACGCAGTCCTGATCGGCATCAGGTTCGCGCTTTATGCGGACCTGATGCTCATCGCCGGCCTCGCTGCGTTCCCGCTGTACGCGCTAAATCGAAGCGAACGCCATTCGCCGCAGCCGATGGCCGCGATCTGGCGCACCGAGCGATGGCTCGGTGTCGCAGGACTGTTGCTTTCCGCCTTCGGAATGGCTGCGCTCGCGGCTTCCATGCAAGGCGTGAGCCTCTTTTCGCTGGAATTTCAACCCTTCTGGGATCTCGTTCGCGAGACCGACGTTGGCTGGGGCTGGATGGTGCGGATCGGCGCCCTTCTGGTCGCGCTGGCGGCGGCACTCTGGATGACGCGGTGGCCATCCGCTGCCGCCGCCACGATCGCGGTCTCGGGTTCGCTCGCCATCGCGACATTGGTCTGGTCCGGCCACGCAGGCGCGACCGAGGGCGCGGCGGGCACCGTCCACCGAATCAGCGACAGTTTGCATATGATCGCAGCCGCGGTCTGGATCGGCGCGATCGGAGCCTTCCTCTTGTTGATCGCGCCGCAGCGCGTCCGCGAAAGCCCCGACGGACTCCAAACGGTGGCGCGAAGCCTCGATCAATTTTCGGTCGTGGGCACGATCTGCGTTCTGATCATCGCCGCGACCGGGCTCGTCAACGGCCAGCTGATCGTCGGCGCCGCCAATCTCGGGCAGTCGCTCGGCTCCCCCTATGGGCAGTTGCTCCTCGCGAAGCTTGTGCTTTTCGGAACGATGCTGGCACTCGCGGCTGTCAACCGCTGGCGCCTGACACCCGCGCTCAGCGCGGCGATCGCCGGCAGCGAACCCGATCCTGACCAGATACTTGCAGCAATGCGAAAGAGCCTGGCTTTGGAGGCGACCGCTGCCATTCTGATCCTTGCGCTTGTCGCGTGGTTCGGCACGCTAGACCCCCTTGTTCCCGCCGGCGGCACCTGACCTCTCGTCCCAAGGCATCGGAATGGCCAGCTCCGGGGAAAGACATGCTACAGTTCGTTGCAGACCGCCACTCGATGGCTCCAGCTCCCGCGGAATTTTTGCTGGGCGGCCGGGGTGATCTGGTCGCCTGGTGAAATGAGGGGCGTCCGCGTCCCGTGCGTATCGACAAGAGGAGCCTAGTTTGCGGCGCGAACAAGCGGAGGGGCAGAAAAAGACGGGCAGCTGAACTTGAGGGTGGCCTTAGGGTCTCCTCGATATTCCGATGGGAGACAATGTGGTGCGCGATCATCTTGAGGCAGTGAAAGACGGCGTGACAGACCCGGTCTGCGGCATGTCGGTCGACCCGACTACCACGACGCACATCGCGACGCATGGCGGCGAACATCATTATTTCTGCAGCGCAGGCTGCCTCGCCAAATTCGAAGCTGATCCCGATCGCTATACTGCACAAGGCGCGCCCGTCGCAGGAGATGCACCCGCGGATGCCATCTGGACCTGCCCGATGCATCCCGAGATCCAGCGTCCCGGCCCCGGAAGCTGCCCGATCTGCGGCATGGCTCTTGAGCCCGTCCTGCCGTCCGGATCAGACGGCCCCAGCGAAGAATATCGCGACATGCGGCGACGTTTCTGGATCGGGCTCCTTCTCGCCCTTCCCGTCGTCGCGCTCGAAATGGGCGGTCATTTGACGGGACTCCACGAATATGTCGGCCGCCAGACGAGCAACTGGGTCCAGATGCTGCTCGCGACCCCCGTCGTACTATGGGCGGGCTGGCCCTTTTTCGAGCGCGCCTGGCTTTCGATCCGCAACAAGAGCCTCAACATGTTCACCCTCATCGCGATGGGAACGGGCGTCGCCTGGGGCTACAGCATGATCGCGGCGACCGCTCCGCAAATCTTCCCGGCTGCCTTCCGCGCCGCCGACGGCTCGGTCGCGGTCTATTTCGAGGCGGCTGCGGTCATCACGGTGCTGGTGCTGCTTGGGCAGGTACTCGAACTCAGAGCCCGCGAGACGACGAGCGGTGCGATCCGTGCGCTCCTCGACCTGACGCCGAAGCTCGCCAGGCGGGTTCGCGACGACGGGAGCGACGAGGAGATCGCGCTCGACGATGTCGCGGTCGGCGACACGCTGAGGGTTCGGCCGGGCGAGAAGGTCCCCGTCGATGGGACCGTACTCGAAGGGCGCGGCACGGTCGACGAGTCCATGGTCACCGGCGAGTCAATGCCGGTCACCAAGGACGCCGGCTCCGCCCTCATCGGCGGCACGATCAACCAGACCGGCGGCCTGCTCATGCGCAGCGAAAAGGTTGGGCGCGACACGATGCTCGCCCGTATCGTCCAGATGGTCGCCGACGCACAGCGCAGCCGGGCGCCGATCCAGCGTCTCGCGGATACCGTGTCGGGCTGGTTCGTTCCGGGCGTCATCCTTGTCGCCATCGCCGCCTTCGTCATATGGTCGCTTTTTGGTCCTACTCCCGCCATGGCCTATGGCCTGATCGCCGCCGTCTCGGTGCTCATCATCGCCTGCCCCTGCGCGCTCGGGCTCGCGACGCCGATGTCGATCATGGTCGGCGTGGGCCGCGGCGCCGAAATCGGCGTCCTGATCAAGAATGCCGAGGCGCTCGAGCGGATGGAAAAGGTCGACACCCTCGTCGTCGACAAGACCGGGACCCTCACCGAGGGCAAGCCATCGGTCATCGCTGTCGAAGTCGCCGATGGTTTCGAAGAGCAGGATCTGCTCCGGATCGGCGCAAGCCTCGAGCGGAGCAGCGAGCATCCGCTGGCGGCGGCCATCGTCAAGGCGGCCGAAGACCGGGGCCTCGCGCTCGTCGAACCTTCAGGGGTCGACCAGCCGGTCGGCAAGGGCATCGTCGGGATCGTCGACGACAAGGCGATCGTCCTCGGCAATGCGAGCTTTCTCGAAGAATATGACGTCGATTTGCGGGCGCTTGCCGAAGCGGCCGACCGGCTGCGCGCCGATGGCGCGACGGCGATCTATATTGCGGTCAATGGCAAGGCGGCCGGCGTCTTCGCCATCGCCGATCCGGTCAAGGCGACCACGGGCGAGGCACTCGCGGCGCTGCGCGAGGCCGGAATAAGGGTCATCATGCTGACCGGTGACAACCGTGTCACCGCCGAGGCGATCGCCCGGCGGCTCGGCATCGACGATGTCGAGGCTGATGTCCTCCCCGATCAGAAAAGCGCGGTTGTCCAGCGGCTGCGCGAGCAGGGACGGATCGTCGCCATGGCGGGAGACGGGGTCAACGACGCCCCGGCGCTGGCCGCCGCCGACGTCGGCATCGCGATGGGCTCGGGAACCGATGTCGCCATCGAAAGCGCAGGCGTGACGCTGCTGCGCGGCGACCTTCTGGGCATTGTCCGGGCGCGCCACCTCAGCCATGCGACGATGGCCAATATCCGCCAGAACCTCTTCTTCGCCTTCGCCTATAATGTCGCTGGAATTCCGGTGGCAGCAGGCGTGCTCTACCCGGTCTTCGGGCTGCTGCTGTCGCCGATCATCGCCGCCGCCGCGATGGCACTTTCGTCAGTCAGCGTCATCGCCAATTCGCTGCGGCTGCGGTTCGTAAAAATCTGACCGAAGCATCGCGGCGAACGGATGCTGACAAAGCACAGAAGGGGAGAATTAGGATGAGACATATTACCCAGGCAGTGATCGGACTGGCGCTGGTCATCGCGGTTCCCGTCCACGCGGCGCCAACCCCGGATTATCAAGCAGCGACGGCGACCCTGGCGCAATATAAGCACGCGATCGAGAGCCTCGACCTGTCGGGCACCGAAGCCTTGTTCGCGTCAGACGCCCAGATATTCGAGTCGGGCGGCATCGAAGGGAATTTTGCGCATTATCGCGACCACCACCTCGCGCCCGAGCTCAAGGCCTTCAAGTTTTTCGTTTTTCGGGACTATAAGGTTTCGGTGCGCGGCGAAGGCGATGTCGCGATCGCAACCGAGACTTATTCCTACACGATCGTCCTTCCGAGCGGCGAGACCGTCGCGCGCGATGGCGTCGCGACAAGCGTCCTCAAATGGACGCGCGGCAAATGGCAGATCATCAGCCTGCACAGCTCGTCACGCAAGCCCAAGGCTTAGCCAGGCGGCGCAGCGCATGCGCGAAGGAAAGCCGAGACCTGCTCGAAGGCGACAAAGATGGGCCAGTTTAGGGTTCTTGCCATCATCGGGCTGTACGGCTTCGGCGGGTCAGTCTCAGGCCTCGGCTGCCCTTACCCGCAGCAGGCTCCCGCGCCGCTTTCCTGAATCGGTGGGCAAGGCACGTCTCCAAATGAGCAAAAGACGCAGCAGTCGCCTCGCTTGGGCTTGAGAACAGTGCTGCAGCCCCGGCAATCATAAAAATACTGACAGGCGTCGGTCGGCATTGTTTCGGTCGACTGGTGACCGCAGTGCGGACAGGTTAGAGTCGAGAGCAGTTGCGGAGCCGCGTCAGACATAGGTGTAACCCGCCCATAGCAGCGCCGCACCGAGGATCAGACCCACGAGCGTGACAATGCGCATCCAGCGCGGCGTGCAAATGCCGCCCGCGCCGCAGCGCGCCGCGATCAGCTGCTGGCGGGTCAGCAACACAGCTCCGGCAATGAGGCACAAGGCACCTATCGTCAGCAGCGGTGTGCGATATGGCGCGGCAACGACGGCCACGCCGCCGAGCCACGCCGCGCCGAGCCCGACCGATGCGAGGAGAAACGGCAGCGCGCAGCAGGCAGCGACACCGAAGGCGGCAGCGATCCCCGCCAGCGTGAAGGTAGCGGTGCCGATCCCCTTGGGCGGTCTTGATGTCTGGGTCATGGGAAACTCCTTGTGACGACCATTGACCCACCGTAGCATCTGTAGCTGCTACAGACTCAAGAGGTAATTTGGCGATGGCGATGACCGGCGCGATCCAGATCGGCGAACTCTCGCGGCGTACCGGCTGCAACATCGAGACGATCCGCTATTATGAGCGTATCGGACTGCTGCCGATACCGCAGCGCCGGGGCCGCTATCGCAGTTACGCGCGGGAGGACGTGGCTCGCCTCGGCTTCGTGCGCCGCGCGCGGGAGCTGGGATTCACGCTGGACGAGGTGCGCGCGTTGCTCGGACTCGCGGTAGGCGGCGAAGGCGGTTGCGCTGACGTGCGAGCCCTCGCGGCGGCGCACCTGACGGACGTGCGCGCTCGGATCGCGGACCTCAAGCGAATGGAACGGGTTCTGACCGATTCCGTGCGAGCCTGCGATGCCGGTCTGGACCCGGGATGCCCGCTCCTCGACGCGCTGGGCACCGAAATGCGGATGTCTGTGTAACCTTGGTTGACCCATTCGCGAACAAAGGCGAGGACGCACGTAGCTATTCTCGTTGACGGCAGTTTTGACAAGGTCCACTCTTCAATCGTGAAGCGCTTGCTTTCCCTCTTGCTCATTCTGGGCGCATTGATGGGCCTTATGGCCCAGGAAGTGGCCTTTGCGTCCGCGCCGGCGATGCAAAACACCGTCGCGACGGCATCGCAGATGAGCGACGAATGTGCGGAGATGATGGGCGTCGACACTTCGCAGCCCGATCAGCCGTGCAAGGGAATGACGCTCGACTGCATCGCCAAGATGGGCTGCGCCATTCCGCTGGCGGTCGTCACGCCCGCCGCGCCGCTTGCCGTTGCCGGTCATCGGCGCGAACTGGTCGATCCGCTTGCCGTGCAGCGGCTGGTTGGACGCAGCGTCGGTCCCGAGCCAGAGCCACCGCTAGTCCTCGCTTGAACTGCATTTTGCGCGCCGGCCTGTTCCGCCGCGCAATTCCAAGCTTTTCAATCGAGGAATTCACCATGAGAATGATATTTGCTGCCGCAGTCCTTGCGGCCACCGCTTTTGCCGCGCCGTCCTTCGCCCAAGAGAAGACCGGCGGTCATTATGAATGGCAGGAGCGCTACGTTCCCGGACCGAACAAGTCGAACATCACCCCGCGCACGCGCGTCTGGGTGAAGGACGGGGCTTCGCAGATGGCGCATTGCGACTGCGCAATGATGGAGTCCGATGCGGCCGACTGCATGAAGTCGATGTCCGCTCGTCATATGATGCCCGCGAAGGGCTGACGGTGTGCCGCCCCCGGCGCAGGCGTCGGGGGCGGACCTGCCTACGCCCGAAGAGGGGAAGATCATGCGCATATTGCTTGCAACCGCCGCCCTGGCGCTGCTGCCCACGGTGCTTCGCGCCGAACCCATGTCGTTGGAGGAAGCGCTTCGGCGCGCCGAAACACAGGCGCCCGAGCTGCGCGCGCGCGAAGCGGGCGTCGATGCGGCCACATCCGCGGCGATCGCGGCCGACCGCTTGCCCGACCCCAAGCTCGATCTCGCGGTCAAGGATTTCCCGGTGACCGGCCCCGATGCGGGCCGGTTCAACCGCGACGACTTCACGATGCAGGTCATCGGCGTCAGCCAGGAATTCACCAACCCTGCCAAGCGCCGCGCACGCGCCTTGCGCGCACATGCCGACATCGACGTCGCCGAGGCCGAGCAGGCGGTCGCCGCGCAGGATATCCGGCTGGCGACCGCGCTGGCGTGGATCGATCTTCACTACGCGAAGAAGCGGCTCAAGGAACTCGATCTGCTCGATGCCGAGCTCGACGATCTGCAGGCAACGGTAACCGCCCGGCTCGCCAGCGGCGCGGCGCGTCCGGCGCAGGCGCTCGAACCCGAGCAACTGCGCGCCCAGCTCGCCGACCGGCGCAGCACTCTCACCGCCGATATCGCGCGATACCGGGCGCAGCTCACCCGGTTCACCGGCGATAATGCGGCTGATACGACGGGCGACCTGCCTTCGCTCGCGGTCGATGGCGACGCGCTTCGCGCCGGCCTCGCCGCCTTGCCGTTGCTGCGCGCCTATGACGCACGGACCATAGCCGCCGACGCTGAAACCGGGCTCGCACGCGCCGACAAGCGACCCGACTGGACGGTGAACGCGGCCTACGGCCGGCGCGAACCCAATTTTGGCGATCTCGTCACCGTCGGGGTGACCATCGATCTGCCGCTGTTTGCGAAAAAACGGCAGGACCCCAAAATTGCCGCGCGCGCGAGCGAAGCGACGCGTGCGCGCCTCGATCGCGAGGCGGCCGAGCGCGAAGTCGCGGCGGCGCTTTCCGCCGACCTCGCCATGCACCGCATGCACGACGAACAGCTTGCCAATGCGCGCACAAGACTGGTGCCACTCGCGAAGCAACGCGCCCAGCTCGATCTTGAAAGTTTCGGGGCGCGGCGTCTCGATCTCGGCACCGCGCTCCTGTCGACGCTCGCGCTTGCCGAAGCCGAGGTCGATGCTCTGGCACGCGAGGCCGAGGTGGCCCGCGACGCGGTGCGGATCATTTACACTTATGGGGAGGCACGGCGATGACCGATGCAACGACGGCGGCACGGTGGCGTGCCGCAATATTGGCCGCCGTGCTCGTGGCGGGCGGCGGGGGCTATTGGCTCGGACAGCGCGGCACCGACGAGATGGCGTCGGAGGCGGCCGGCTCCGACGGCGGTAAGGTCCTTTATTATTACGACCCGATGTTCCCGAACCAGAAGTTCGACAAGCCCGGCAAGTCGCCCTTCATGGATATGCAGCTCGTGGCCAAATATGCCGACGAAGGCGGCGCAGCGCCCGGTGTGGCGGTCGATCCCTCGGCGCGGCAAAGCCTTGGCATCCGCGCGGTTGCCGCCGAAATGGGCAGCCTCGCCGCGACGCTCGACGTCACCGGGACGGTCGATTTCAACCAGCGCGACGTCGCGATCGTCCAGGCGCGCTCGGGCGGTTTCGTCGAGCGCGTCTATTTGGCGACGATGCCCTTCACCGTCGGATAGAAGGCACGGCAGGCCTCGCACGAGGGGTCGAAGAATTCGACGATCGTGACCGGGGCATTCTTCGGGCCGATGATCGGCGAGTGCGGGCGAATGAGGCTGTCGACGGGCCCCGCCACGACCTTCTTCGTGGGTTCGCCCTCGGCGGTTCCGCTGTAGAGCATCGCGCCCCCGGTGAAGGCGAGTGCCGAGAGTACAAGCGTGGCCACCACTCCGATACGTCTGTTCATGATTTCAGTCTCCTTTGGAAGTTGAGCAAGAGGGTAAGGATGAGCGCGAATGCGGCCAGCGACAGGAGGGGCAGCGGCACGCCTCCGATTGCCATGCTCTCACCCGAGCACGACGGGCCGCCGGTACAAGGGACGATCGGAGCCGGAATGACACCGACGTAGAGCAGGCTATGGTAGAGCGCGACGAGGCCGCCGCCGAAAGCCAGCGCCAGTCCATAAGGAACGACGGCGCGGTCCGACCTGAACGCCGCGATGCCGAGAATGATCGCCAGCGGGAACATGAAGGCGCGCTGGAACCAGCAGAGGTCGCACGGCGCCTGGCCCATGACCTCGCCGACGAAGAGAACGGCAAGGCTCGACAGGAGGGCGATGGCCCAAGCCGCGCCGAGCGGACGCCATTTGTGCGGCGCGAGCAGCGGAAAGCTCATCATCGCCGACCGCCTTTGAACTTGGACTTGGGCCGTCGCGGCGGCGATTGCGGCTTGCTATATTTGGACTTGAGGTAGCTGACCAGGATGCCGTCGATCGACGCGAGCATCCTTTGAAAGCTCGTCTTGATGCCGGGAAGCCGGAGCCAGGCAAAGGGCCCGCGGCAGCGGTAGCGATGGAGGAATCTGGTCCCTTCCGGCGTCCGGGTCAGGATATAGCTCTCCTCGAATTGGAGGATGAAGCTCGGCTTCACGTCGAGTATCAGCTCCTCGCCGGCGCGCGCGGAAAGGACCGTCGCGGACACTTCAAGAAACTTGGGTTTGTGCGGATCCATGCGCATCGAATAGCGGATCGCGATCGGATCCTCGGCAAGCCGCTCGATCCGGACATAGGGATTCCAAATCCGGTGGTTCTCGAAATCGCCGAGGACCGCCCATATCTGTTCCGGACTATAGGGGAGGTCATGCTCCCGCTCGAACTCCATCAGCTTCACTCCTCTATCGATCGGCCGCCGGGCTTTGCCCCGCGCCGATGTCGGTGACACCCGCAGGCGATGGGTCGGCGTGCGCACCGCCCGTTGTGAACCAGCGGCGCAGGCGCGGGGCCATCCGGCGTTCGAAGCCCGCCGCGAGGCTGAAGGACGCCGGCACGATCAGCAGCGTCAGCATCGTCGAAAGGATGAGCCCGCCAATCACCGTGACCGCCATCGGCGCGCGCCATGCGCCGTCGCCGTTGAGCGACAGCGCGGTCGGGATCATGCCCGCGACCATCGCGACCGTGGTCATCAGGATCGGCTGCGCGCGCTTGTGCCCGGCGTCGACGATCGCCTCGTCGCGCGGCACCCCGGATGCCATTTCCTCGATCGCGAAATCGACGAGGAGGATGCTGTTCTTGCCGACGATACCGAGCAGCATCAGCACGCCGATGAACACGGGAAGCGAGAGCGGGTAGCCCGTCAAGAGCAACGCGATCGCCCCGCCGAGCGGGGCGAGCAGAAGCGAGCCCATGTTGACGAAGGGCGGGATGATCTTGCGATAGAGCAGGATCAGCACAGCGAGCACGAGGAAGATCCCCGATACGACCGCGATTGCGAAGTTGCGCAGCATCTCGGCCTGCCACTTGGCACTTCCGAGGACCAGCCGCGTGACCCCGGCGGGCAGCGTCTTGAGCGCCGGCAGCGCTTCGACTTTCTCCATCGCCTGACCGGTCACGAGACCCGGAGCAAGGTCGGCCCCGATGGTGAGCTGGCGCACCTGGTTGGTGCGATTGATCTGGGTCGGGCCGGCGCCGAAGCCGATCTCGGCCACGACCGAGAGCGGCACCGTTCCCCCGTTCCGGGTCGGAACCGGCATGTTGCGAAGCGTATCGAGCCGCTCGCGCGCGGTTTCCGCAAGCGCGACGCGCACAGGTATCTGCCGGTCGGAGAGCGAGAATTTTGCACTGTTCTGGTCAATCTCGCCCAATGTCGCGACGCGGATCGACTGGCTAAGCGCCTGTGTCGTCACGCCGAGCTGCGCCGCGAGCGCGAAGCGCGGGCGAATGACGATCTCGGGGCGCTGGAGATTGCCCTCGACACGCGGCGAGCGGATTTCCTTCACGCGTGCCATTTGAGCAAGCAACCGGTTGCCGACATCTTCGAGCTTCTTCGGGTCGTCGCTGCCGAGCGTGATCGAGATGTCACGGCTGCTCCCGCCGCCACCGCCATGCTGCGACTGGAAGTTGATGCGGGCATCGGGAACCTCAGCCAGCCGCGGCGCGCGGTCCTTTTCGAACTCGGTCGAGGTGAGGTCGCGGTCTTTGCGCAATTTCAGATAGACCGTCGCCGTGCCGACATCGATCCGCGACAAAGCGGATTGGACGAGCGGATCGCGCTTCATGAGATCGGTCACCTCGTCGGCAACCGTCTCGGTCTGTTCGAGCGTTGCACCCGGTGCGAGCTGGATGGCGACGCGGCTCGTGTCGGAATCGATCGAAGGCTGAAAGGTCATCGGGAGCAGCGAGAAGCTGAAAATGGTCGCAAAGAGCGCCAGCACCCCGATACCGACCACCCAGAGCCGGTGGTCCTTGATATAGGCGAGCCATTTCCAGCGCCCGCCGCGCGCACGCGCGGCAGCGGCCCCGCTGGTATCGAGGCTCCAGCGCAAGATGCGCATATAGGTGTCGATCAGCGGGCCCTCGCCATGTTTCTGCGGGCCCTGCGCAGAGAGAAAATAGGCGGCGAGCATGGGCGTGATCATGCGCGCGACCGCGAGGCTCATCAGCACCGCGGCCACGACCGTCAGCCCGAAATTCTTGAAATACTGCCCCGCGACGCCCGGCATCAGCCCGACCGGCAGGAACACCGCGACAATCGTCATGGTCGTCGCGAGCACTGCGAGCCCGATCTCGTCCGCGGCGTCAATCGAGGCCTGATAGGCCGATTTGCCCATCCGCATGTGGCGCACGATATTCTCGATCTCGACGATCGCATCGTCGACCAGCACGCCGGCAACGAGGCTGAGCGCGAGCAAGGTCATCATGTTGAGCGAGAAGCCCATGAGGTCCATGAACAGGAAGGTCGGGACCGCCGACAGCGGGATGGCGAGCGCGGATATCAGCGTCGCGCGCCAGTCGCGCAGGAAGAGGAAGACGACGACGACCGCGAGGATCGCGCCCTCGACCATCGCATTGATCGCCGAATGATATTGGCCCTTGGTATATTCGATATCGCTGAACAGCTCGGTGAATTTGACCTTGGGGTTTTCCTTCTCGAGCTTTCGCAGCTCCTCGACCGCCGCGTCGTAAACGGTGACATCGGAGGCGCCCTTCGCGCGCTCGAATCCGAAGGTCAGCACCTGCCGCCCGTCCTGCTTCGAGACCGAGCGCTGCTCGGCGTAGAGATCCTTGACCTCGGCGATATCGGCAAGGCGCACGGTCCGGTTCGTGCCGACCGAGATCAAGGTCTCGCCGAGCGCGTTGGCGCTGCTCGCATTGCCGAGGATGCGCACCGCCTGTTCGGACCCCGCGACCTCCATCCGGCCGCCCGCCGCATTGATGTTGAGCTGGACGAGCTGGGTGTTCACCGCGGCGGCGGTGAGGCCGTAGGCGCGCATCCGCTCGGGGTTGAGGATGACGCGGATTTCCCGGCTCACGCCGCCCCGGCGATAGGCGTCGCCCATGCCGGGGACCGCGATCAGCCGTTTGGCGACGACATTGTCGACATACCAGCTCAATTCCTCGAGCGTCATGTCGGTGGCGGAGGCCGACCAATAAGCGAGCGTGTTGCCCGAGGTCGAGAGGCGGATGACCTGCGGCTCGAGGATTCCGTTCGGCAGGTTGCTGCGGATCTGGGTGATCTTGTCGCGGATATCGGTCACCGCCCGGTCTATCGGCGTGCCGATCGCGAACTGGACGAACGTCTGCGACTGGCCTTCGGTGACCGTCGAATTGAGCTCGTCGATCCCCTCGATCGTCCGCACCGCCGCCTCGACACGCTGCGTGACCTGGGTCTCGAGTTCGGTGGGTGCGGCGCCCGGCTGCGCGATGATGACGATCGCCCCCGGAAAATCGATGTCGGGATCGCTCTGAACCCCCATCATGAGGAAGGAGACGATGCCCGCCACCGTCAGGCCGAAAAACATGACGAGCGGCGGGATCGGGTTCCGGATGGACCAGGCCGAGATATTCTTGAAATTCATCCTCTCTCCCCTTTCCGGTCTTCCACGCCCGCCGCGTCTGCGGTTCAACCGGCACTGCGGTCGCGATAGGCGAGCAGCCGCAATGCGTTGGCGACCACCACCAGCGTCGAGCCCTCATGCGCGGCCACCGCGGGGCCGATGCCGAGACCGAGGATCGTTGCCGGGACAAGCACGACGACGATGCCGAGGCTCACCACGAGATTCTGGCGGATGATCCGCCGCGTCTGGCGGCTGAGGCCGATTGCAAACGGTAGGTGAGCAAGATCGTCGGCCATGAGCGCAACGTCGGCGGTTTCGAGCGCGACGTCCGACCCGGCGGCGCCCATCGCGATCCCGACGGTCGCGCTCGCCATGGCCGGGGCATCGTTGACACCGTCACCCACCATCGCGACCGGCTGCTGGGCCTTGAGATCGCGAATGGCGTCGACCTTCTGATCGGGCATCAGGTCGCCCCAGGCCTCGTCGATCCCGACCTCGGCGGCGATGGATTCGGCGACCTTCTGGTGATCGCCCGAGATCATGATCATCCGTCCGATTCCGAGCTCGCGGAGCTTGGCAATCGCCGTGCGCGCCGCCTCGCGCGGCGTGTCCATCAAGCCGATCGCGCCCAAATCGCGGTCGCCCATACGGACCACCATCGTCGTGCGTCCCTGCTCGCGGAGGCCTGCGATCGCCGTCGCCACTTCGCCGCCGATCGGCGCGATGCCGTCTGCACCGAACATTTCGGCCTTGCCGATGAGGACGGTCTCGCCCTCGACCTTCGCCGTGACGCCGCGACCCGTCAGGCTGTTGAGGTCGTCCGCTACCGGTACGCGCGTCGACGTCAGCATGGCCTCGCCATCGCGCGCGATGGCAGCGGCAAGCGGATGATCGCTCAGCCGCTCGACCGCCACCGCGATGCGCAGCAGTTCCTCCTTCGGCACGCCGTTGGCCGGCAGGACGTCGGTGATGCGCGGCTTTCCCTCGGTGAGCGTTCCCGTCTTGTCGAACGCCAGCGCGGTCAGCGAGCCGAGATTTTCGAGCGGGCCACCGCCTTTGACCAGCACGCCGCCGCGCGCCGCACGCGCAACGCCCGACAGGACGGCGCTCGGCGTCGCGATGGCCAGCGCGCACGGGCTTGCCGCGACGAGGACCGCCATGGCGCGATAGAAGCTGTCGCGGAATGGCTCGTCGACAACGACCCAGGCGAAGAGCAGGACGAACACGAGCGCGAGCACGCTCGGCACGAAGATGCGCTCGAACTTGTCGGTGAAGCGCTGGGTCGGCGATTTCTGCGTCTCCGCTTCGCTCACCATCTTCACGACCTTGGCGAGCGTCGTATCGGCGGCAAGACGGGTTACCGCGATCTCGATCGCGCCATAGCCGTTGATGGTGCCCGCGAAGACACGATATTTCCCGTCGAGTGCGTCGGGCTTTGCCGCAGCCTGCGCGCGATCGGCCACCGGTTCCTTGTCAACGGGGACGCTCTCGCCGGTAACCGGGGCCTGGTTGACCGCCGTGCGGCCAACGACGACGAAGCCGTCGGCAGCAAGTCGCTCATTGGGCTTGACGATGACGGTGTCGCCGATCGCCAGCTGATCGACGGAGACTTCGCGGGCCGTTCCGTCGACATCCTTCACCGTTGCGGTCTGAGGCGCCAGCTCGGCGAGCGCTTCGATCGCGCGCTTGGCACGGCCCATGGCATAATGTTCGAGCGCATGGCCGAGGCTGAAGAGGAAGAGGAGCAGCGCGCCTTCGGCCCAGGCGCCGAGCGCTGCGGCGCCGGCTGCGGCGACGAGCATCAGCGTGTCAATCTCGAAGCGCTTGAGCTTCAGATTCTCGATGGCCTCGCGGACGGTAAACCAGCCGCCGAAACCATAAGCGGCGATATAGAACGCGAGCGGCACCCACTCCGGCACCGCGGCGAGCTTCTCGATCGCGAAGCCGATGCCGAGGACGAGACCGCACAGCAGCGCGAAGATCAGTTCGGTCCGCTCGCCGAATATACCGCCATGATCATGGCCATGGTCGTGGCTATCCTCGCCCGTATGGCTATGTTTGTGGTCAGGCCCATGCGCATGATCCGGCCCATGGTCGTGGCCATCATCGCCATGTTGGTGGGCGGCTTGCGCCGGGACAGCCGCGGCGACGGCAGCTGATTTCTGGGTGACGCCCATATCCGAAAGCACCTTCCTGATGATGTCGACCGAGGTTTCCGAGCGCTGGAACTCTGCCCGCAGCGTCCCTGCCGCGCCGACTTCGGCCTCGATCACGCCCGGTATTTCGCGAAGACGCAGCCCGATCGTCCGCGCACGCCGCGCGTGGCCAACGCCTTCGAGGTCGTCCCAAAAGAGATGCTGATATTGGCCTGTGAGCTCGGCACCGGCGCTACGCGCGAGCTGCCGCACGCGTTCGAGCGGGAGAATATCCGGACGGTAATGAATGCAGAGCTGCGGCGGCGAACCGTCGCTCGAGCGGACCACATGGACCTTGTCGACGCCTTCGCGTCCTTCGAGTTCGCTCGTCAGGCGTGCGACGCAGCGGTCGGCAGTATCGGCGACTTCGGGGAGGAGAAGCGGAATATCGAGCCGCAACTGGTCACTCATGATGCAATCCTTTTCTTCTATCAAATCCGGGAGGAGCCAGGCGGCGCTCGCCCCTCCCGAAAGGATGAGGTGCGGGAGCCTTGGTGGGTTGCGACCCACTCCCGCACCTCCTTGACCGCCAGTGACCCTCGACCGGGGTGGCGGGGGCAAAGAGCCAAGGGCTCCCGGCGGCCAAGATCTCATTGTCCTTCATGCGCGCCGACCACTCGGACGGGCGTAACGGGACTGAACCGTCGTGCGACGGAGTTGCTGTTCGAGCGCCATGTTCGAGCGCTTGAGAAAAACGCTGCAAACCCGTCGAAGCATAGGATAGGCAAGCCACGAGAAGAGACCTCCGCATACGAGACGGTGGGTGATCTCTACTCCCTGCCCGAGCTTTTCGAGCCGGTAGCTTTCTTCGATGACGAGAAGCCCGCGCGTGCCTGTCTGCCACGAGAAGCCGGTCAGCCAGTCGAGACCGGTAATTCGCCCCTCGGAGGCAAATTCCGGACCGTGCTTCCCGCGCGGTGCATAGACATAGTCCACTCGCTCGTCGTCGCCCGGCCGATCGGTGAACCGAAGCGTCGGGTGCCAGTCGCCATAGCGCTCGATATCGACGAGCAGTCGCCAGACGCGACCGATCGGAACCCGCAGGCGGAGCGAGGTGCCTACCGAGAACATCGGTAACCTCCTCGCTCTCGCAAGCTGGTCCGCGACGCAGGCCGGGGACCTGCGCCGCGGTGGAAACCGGCAAGGTGCCGGTCAGCTCTGAACATCGGGAGGCTCCGCGGCGGATTTTCCGCCAAGGATTTCAACCGCTTCAAGGGTGATGAGCCCGATATCGGGTATCTCCCCCAGCTGCCCCGCAAAGTCGCGGAGCCGCTGCTCCTCGTCGATGATCTCGATCACGACCGCCCGGTCATTCTCCAGCGCATGTTTGCGGTGGAGATGCGCCGAGCGACCGAAACCGAGAACCGCTTCGAGCACCGTAACGCCTGCCAGCTTTTGCTGGCGAGCGAGTTCGGAGATGAACTCGAAGACCCGCTGATCGCCGAAGAAGGCGGATTCATCGGTGTAGATGCGCAAGAGCTTGGATGCTTTTGTCATGACAGTCTCTCCCTATTCCGTGACCGGCTGGACCGCCGGCTCCGCTTTCCGCTTCAGGAACTTCGGCTGCCAGTCCGCCCCGAGAACGACCTTTGCGATCGCGGGGAGAACGAGCAGCGTCAGGATCGTCGCCGCGATGAGGCCGCCGATGACGGTCGTCGCGAGCGGCTTCTGCACTTCGGCACCCGTGCCGGTCGCGATCGCCATCGGCACGAAGCCGATCGCGGGCACGAAACCGGTCATGATCACCGCGCGCATCTTCTCGGTCATGCCCTCACGGATTGCCTCCGTGAGCGGGACATCATTCTCGAGCCGCTCGCGGATCGCCGTCATGACGACGAGACCGTTGAGCACCGCGACGCCGGCAAGGCA
Source organism: Sphingopyxis sp. RIFCSPHIGHO2_12_FULL_65_19 (assembly GCF_001830555.1). Classification (GTDB taxonomy): domain Bacteria; phylum Pseudomonadota; class Alphaproteobacteria; order Sphingomonadales; family Sphingomonadaceae; genus Sphingopyxis. Next base: position 63,978 of record NZ_MIAM01000024.1, read on the forward strand.
GATGAAGCCCACAGCCGCCGAGACCGAGAAGTTGATGCCCGTAAGCGCGAGGGTGAACACCCCGCCCGCGAGGCCCAGCGGCACCGCAAGGAACACAGCGGTCGCGCGTCCGAAGGTGCCGAGCGCCATGTAGAGCAGGATGAAGATACCGGCGAAGCAGAGCGGAACCACGATGGAGAGCCGCTTCGACGCAGCCTGCAGGCTTTCGAACTGCCCGCCCCATTCGAGATAATAGCCCGAGGGGAGCTTCACATTGGCGATCTTCGCCTGCGCTTCGGCTACAAAGGACCCCGCATCGCGGCCTTCGAGGTTCACCTGCACGACGACGCGCCGCTTGCCATTTTCGCGGCTGATCTGGTTGAGCCCTTCGGTCAGCCGGATCTGCGCCACCTGGGCGAGCGGTATCTGTCCGCGGTTCCCGCCTTCTGAGGGCAGGAGGACAGGAAGCGCGCGGATGTCGTCGAGATTGACACGGGTCGCGTCAGGCACGCGGACGGTAATGTCGAACCGGCGGTCGCCTTCGTAAAGGAGACCTGATTCCCGCCCACCGAGCGCCGCCGACACAGTGTCGGCCACTTCCTGGACCGACAGTCCGTAGCGTGCGATCGCATTGCGATCGAGCTGCACGTCCAGCATGGGAGCGCCGCCAACCTGGTCGGCCTTGACGCTTCCCGCACCCGGGATGCCCTGCAGCACACGCACCATCTCGTTCGCGGCGAGCGACATCTTGTCGAGGTCGTCGCCGTAGAGCTTGATGGCGACGTCGCCGCGGACACCCGCGATTAGTTCGTTGAAGCGAAGCTCGATCGGCTGGCTGACTTCATAGAGCTGGCCGAGTTGGCCGCCAGCGGCCTTCTCGATACGCTCGACGACATCGGCCTTGGAATCGACGCCCGCCGGCCACTGATCTTGCGGCTTCAGGATGATGAAGCCGTCCGAGATGTTCGGCGGCATCGGGTCGGTCGCCACCTCGGCAGTGCCGGTTTTCGAGAACATCAGTTCGACTTCAGGCAGGCTCGAAATCGCCGTCTCGACATTGAGTTGCATGGCCAGCGACTGTTCGAGGCTCACCGAAGGCACGCGCGTCGAGGCGAGCGCCATATTCTTCTCGTCGAGCTGCGGAATGAATTCCGAGCCGAGCAGTCCGAATGCCGGGATGGCAAGGACGAAGAAGGCAAAGCCGCCGGCGATGAAAGCCCAGGGCTTTGCGAGCGCCTTGTCGAGTAGCGGGAGATAGCGCTCCTTCGACTTGCGGATCGCCCACACCTCCTTCTCGGCAACCTTGCCGCGGATCATCAGCGCGACAAGCGCCGGAACCAGCGTGATCGCGAGAATGAAAGCCGCCACGAGCGCGAGCATGATGGTGATGGCCATCGGCGAGAAGGTCTTGCCCTCGACGCCCGTGAACATCAGCAGCGGTGCGAAGGCGAGCAGGATGATCGCCTGCCCGAAGACTGTCGGTTTGATCATCTCCTGGCTGGCGCGCATCGTCTCCTCGAGACGTTCGCGAAGATTGAGCAATCTCCCTTCATGTTCCTGCCGGTGCGCCAGTCTGGCGAGGCAGTTTTCGATGATGATCACCGCCCCGTCGACGATCAGACCGAAGTCGAGCGCGCCGAGGCTCATCAGGTTACCGGGCACCCGGAATGCGTTCATGCCCATCGCCATCATCAGGAAGGAGAAGGGGATGACGAGCACCGCGATGATCGCGGCGCGCCAGTTGCCGAGCAGGAAGAAGAGCGCGGCCGCAACGAGCAGCGCGCCTTCGGTGAGGTTCTTTTCAACCGTGCCGACGGTCGCGTTCACGAGCTTGGCGCGGTCGAGCACCACCTTCACTTCAACGCCCGGCGGCAGGGTCTTCGACACCTGCGCGATCTTCGCCGAAACATCCTCCGCAACAGTGCGGCTGTTTTGTCCGATCAGCATGAGCACGGTCCCGATGACCGCCTCCTTGCCGTTCATGCTGCCCGCACCGGTGCGAAGGTCGCCACCGATCTTCACATTGGCAAGCTGTCCAACCGTCACGGGCACGCCGCCGCGCGTCGCGACGACGGCATTGCGGATTTCGTCGACCGAGCGCACGCGTGCATCGACGCGCACGAGATAGGCCTCGCCGGCCCGGTTGTAGTAGTTGGCACCGACCGCGAGATTGGCGCGTTCGAGGGCTTCGCCCAGTTCGCTATAGGAAATGCCGTAGCTGGTGAGGCGGGTCGGATCGGGTTCGACCACGAAGGTCTTGGCATAGCCGCCGATCGAATCGACGCCCGCGACGCCGCCGACAGACTTCAATTGCGGGCTGACGATCCAGTCCTGAACCGTACGAAGATAGCCCGATTTGGCAATCTCGTCGGTGAGGATATCGCCCTCGGGGGTCAGGTAGCTGCCGTCGGGCTGCCAGCCGGGTTGGCCCGCGACCTTCTTGGCGCCCTTCCCATCGGGAAATTTATAGCCGACGGTATACATGACGACCTCGCCGAGGCCCGTCGTCACGGGACCGATCTGCGGCTGGGCCCCATCGGGAAGATTCTCGCCCGCCTGGAGAAGCCGTTCGCCCACCTGCTGGCGCGCGAAATAGAGGTCGGTTTCATCGGTGAAGATTGCCGTCACCTGGCTGAAGCCGTTGCGCGAGATCGAGCGTGTCGTCTCGAGCCCCGGAATGCCAGCCAGCGAGATTTCGATCGGGTAGGTTACGAGCTTCTCGATTTCGACCGGCGAAAGACGCGGATCGATCGTGTTGATTTGCACCTGCTTGTTGGTGATGTCGGGAACGGCGTCGATCGGCAGCTTGGTGAGCTGCCAGACGCCGAGCCCGGCTATCACGAGAAAGAGAAAGAGAACCGCCCAGCGTGCGCGGACGGATAGCGCTATCAGTTTCGCGATCACGGTCTATTCCTCCTCGCCCGCGCCCTTGCCGAGTTCGGCCTTGAGCAGGAAAGCGTTCTTGGTCGCGACGATCTGGCCGGGCTTCAGCCCCGAAAGGATTTCGACACGGCCCGCGCTACGCTGGCCGACAGTGACCTGCTGCGCGCGGAAGCCGTCCTTCGTGCGGACGAACACCACGTCGCGGCCTTCGAGCGTCTGGAGGGCTTCGTCGGCGATCACGATCCGGGCCGGCCCACCGGTTTCAGCGCCGCGGCTCGGAAGCAGCCGCACCCGGACCGCGAGGCCCGGCTGCAACGCCCCGGGCACATCGAGTACGGCGGTTGCCGAGCGCGTGTCGCCGGAAAGGCCGGGCGTTACGGCCCGCACGCGGGCATCGATCGTCCGACCGTCGGGAAGCTCGATGATCGCACGGTCTCCGGGCGAGAGCCGCTGCGCGTCGGCCGGGCCGACCGCGGCCTCGATCTGCACCTTGCTGGGATCGGCAACCCGGTACAATTCGGTTTCGGGCTGAACGAAGGCGCCAAGGCTGGCGTTCTCGGCCGTGATACGCCCAGAAATCGGGCTTGCCACGATGACGCTGCTGCCATCGCGCGTGACCTGCGCGGCGCTCGCCGCGGCACGCGCGCGCTGCGCTTCGGCCGCGGCGGCCGCGGCTTCGGCTTGCGCCTGCTCATAGTCGACGCGCGCCGACACCTTCTGGTCGAACAGGGTCTTCTCGCGGTGGAGATTTTTCTGCGCGAGCGTCGAGCGCGCATCGGCGGCAATCCGTTCGGCCGCAATCTGGGCGGCGTCGCGGCTTTGCACGATCGCGATCGTCTCACCGGCGCTGACCGGATCGCCGAGCCGCTTGAAGAGACGGGTGACCGCGCCGCCCGCGCGGGCGGTGACGATCGCCTCGCCGGTCGGCGCGGCGGTAACGGTCGCTTGCGAGATGATTTCCGAACCGAGTCCGCCAGCGCCGATCGTCTCGACGCCGATCTCGGCGGCCTTGATCGCTTCGGGCGTGATGGCGAGGCTGCTCGGAAGGGCTTCGCTCGCCGCTTCCTTTTCGCCTTCGGCAGCCGGTGCGGCCGCCGGGTCGGCGGTGCAGCGTGCAACGCCGAAGCCCGTGACGGCAGCGAGTATCATGGCGCCCGCGACAGTGCCGAGAAGACGCTTGTCCTTGGTGATCATATTCTATCTCCGCTGTTGATGCGGTTCGCGCGCCGACCGGCGGCGCACCCCTGTTGAGTTGGAAGGACGATGGCGAAGATGCCCCCGTCCACTGGAAGGCTCGGCGCGCTCATGGCTGATGATCCGCATCGCCGTCGGCGGCGGCCTGACGCGAGAGGATGGCGCGGGCTTCGGCCCGGGCCTGGCGCGCCGCGATCAGCTCGGCCTGCGTTGCCGCATAGGCCTGCTGCGCGTCGATATATTCGACGAGCGAGGACTTGCCGGCGCGGTAGCTGAGTTCGGCGAGCCGGACGCCCTCGCGCGCCTGCTCGATGCCGCTGCCCTCAAGCGCCGCGAGGCGGGCCTCTGCGGCTTCGAGTTCGGCCTGCGCATTGGCGATCTCCGCCTGAGCATTGACCACCGCATTCTCGCGCCGCGCAATGGCGGCGGCGACATCGGACTTGGCTGCCGAGATGTTGCCGCGGTTGCGATCGAAGACGGGGAGCGGCACGGAGACGTTGGCGATCAATGCGCGATCGCCGGTGTCGCGAAGCTGACGCACCCCGAAGCCGACCGACGGATCGAGCCGCCCATCGGCGCGCTGTCCCTGGAGCCGCGCTTCGGCAATCAGCTTCTCGGTTTCGGCCAAGCGAACGTCGAGCGTCGCGAGCGAGTCCACCGTCTCCGGTGCCACCCACATATCGCCTTCCATCAACTCGGCAGGCGGGACCGAGCTTCCGAGGAGCGCCGCGAGCGAACGCCGGGCGGTTCTTTCTTCGGCCTCGGCCGTGCGTAGCTCGGCGGTGGCCTGAACGAGAGCCGCATTGGCGCGGAACGCGCGGAGCGGCGGCTCGTTGCCGGTATCGACCATGGCCTGTGCCACGCGGACGAGTTCACGGGCCCGCGCTTCATTTTCGCGTGCGAGCGCGAGGCTATCGCGCGCCGCGAGAGCGGTCGCGAACTGGTTGCGGACATCGAGCGCAAGATCTGCGCGTGCAATCTCCAACCTGTACTTCGCGGCCAGAAACTCGGCGTCGGCGAGCGTCATGCGCGCCCGGCGCCGGCCCCCGATATCGACACGCTGGTTTACCGAGACGGTCGTTTCGAGACCGTTGAGGCCCGAATAGGGGCCGGTGCCTGCGAAATTCTCGACATCGACATTGAGCGTCGGATTGTAGCGATAGCCCGCCTGACGCTGGCGACCGCGCGCGGCCTCCACTTCGGCTTCGGCGGCAACCACGCGCGGCGAGCGCGCGTCGGCTTCCTCCATCGCCTGCGCGAGGGACAATCGAGCGGGAAGCGGGCCGGTACGCACGGCCTCGCCTGCGGAAGAAGGCGGTCCCACCAGCTCCGTCGCTGCCGACTGGGCAGCGGCGGGCGCGGAATTTGCGCTTGCAACGAGCGCCACGAGACTCGCGGCGACAACTATGGATTTCATGAAAAAGAGACTCCTGACGTTTCCAGGGAGAAGCGCACGCGAAGGGCGCGCGCAGACCTAGAGCGTCAGGCGATTGGAGGGCGGAACGTCCCGATATAGGCGACGGGCGGCAAGGCGGCCGTCAAGATGCGCGTATGCGCCTCAGGGGCAGGGGTTTCGGTCGCTGCCGACAGCGTTTCCGCCGGGACGCCCGAATGGTGACCATGGCAACCATGAGCGGCGGCAGGCACCTGCTGCTTTTCGCCGGGAGAGGATTTTTTCTTGTCGAATTCGGCGCTTTCGGTCGCCGGTGCGGAAACGCAGCCGGCTTCGATCGCCGCGACAAAAAGGCTCGCTTCGGCCCGATCCTCGGTCGCATGTGCGAGCGACCCCGCAACCGTTCCGGATGCAAGGAGAAGGGTCAGGAGGAAGAGGATCACCCGTCGCATTGAAACCGGCCCCTAGCATCGAAACGGCGCGGTGAAAAGTAGAAGATTTTCAATCAACTTCGGCGGCACTCTTCGAACCCCCGAACCGACTCCGTAATGTTATCTCATGGAGGTAAGGGAGCAGTGCATCTTGCCCCTCTATAGTTGCAGAAGCGTCTAAAGAAACAGGATATCCGCCGAACAATCGCGCGCTAAGCACAATAATTCTACGATTGTCTTTTGCTGTTATTTCTATCGCTTCGCTATTGGCTCCCGCCTCCTTTGTTCGTGACGACGTTCGAGCGATATGCTTCCCGTGAGACGAGGGCGTAAATCGGAAGCCGAGCGGCACAGCGTCCTGCCGGAACATCAGGGCTTGACCCTGTATCTACTACAGGGTGCAAAAGCCTGCCCTGGACAAAAAAAGGGAAGAACATGGTGCCGCCGACAGTAAATCCCGTGAGCATGGCCGTCATCGAGCCGCTGCTGCGCGATCAATATCGCCTGTTTTGCGAATCACGCCGAATCGGCGATGAAGCCGCTGCGTGGCAGGCGCTGGAATGGGAACATATATTGAGCCAGCCCTATATGGGCGCGCATCTCGCCTCCCACTGGCACATGTTTCGCTATGCGATCGAGCTCGGCGATGCCCGTGAAGCTGCCGGTCAGGCGATGCGGTTCCTGCTCGTCCCGCTCGGTTCGCTGACCGGCCGCCTCCCCGCAGGCAACAATGGCCGCGCGCGGGTGAGCGCCTTCGAGCCGATGCCAATGCCGAACGCCCTGGAAGCGCTGATCGAAACGGCCCGATCGAGGGAGAGCGGCGCTGCGCGAACCGATTGATCCGGTTTTGGACTTCCGGAACAGGTCATTCGCTGTTAGGGGCGCGACCATGTCCGGCGCTCCCCTTCGCCTGTTGCTTGTGTTCATCCTGCTGCTCAGCGGGCTCCACAATGCTGCGCCGGCGATGGCGGGCATGACGCACCATGCGACGGATTCGCATCTTTCGCACCATGTCGAGCCGGGCCATGCGTCGGACAAGGACACGCAAAAAGGTCAGCAGGACGCCGACCTCCACGGCAGTCACCATAATTGCCCGGTCGCATCCGATCAGGCCCTTTCGGGTCATGACGATCTGTCCTGTTTTTCCGGCGGCCTGCACTTTGCGCTGCCCGCGACGCGCCTCGCTTCGCGCGCGCTCGCACCTCCCCTGAACCCTCCCCTCGCCTGAACGACGCCTGCCGCGCGGCCCCTTTTCGGCCTGCGCTCAGTCGAACCGTTCAGGAGTGATCATTCATGCATATCCATATGCGCGCCGCCCTGTTGGCCGGGGCTGCGCTGCTGGCGGGGTCCGTTTGGGCCCAGCCGCTAACGCTCGACCAGGTGGTCGAGCGGGCCATCGCTGCATCGCCCGAGCTTAGAGCGGGCGAAGCGGGGGTCGACGCAGCGCGCGCCGACCAGCTGCAAGCCCGCGTCCGTCCCAATCCGACCGTGTCGGTCGACATGGACAATGGCGTCGGGACGGGCGGCTATGGCCTGTTCCGGCAATCGGAACTCACCGTCACCTATTCGCAGCCGCTCGAACGCGGCGGCAAGCGCGAGGCGCGGATGGCGCTTGCCGAGCGCGGTGTCGTTCTCGCCGAGGCGCAGTGGCGGCTCGTCCGGCTCGACATCGCCCAGGAAGTGCAGCGCGCCTATATCGACGTCCAGATCGCCGAGCAGATGGTCTGGATCGCAGAGGATCGCGTCAAACTCGAAAAGGAGATGCGGACCGAAGCGATCCGGCGCGTGCGCGGCTACAAGGATCCGCTCTTCGTCGAGACGCGCGCCGATGCCCGCATTCTCGAAGCCGAACTGGCGCTCAAGGAAGCCCAGGCGAAGCGGCAATCCGCACGCGCATTGCTCGCCTCCTTCTGGGGCGGCGCTCCTGACAGCCTCGTTATCGCCGAAGGGATCGAGAAACCCGACCCGCGCGATCCGCCGCTCGCCGAAGCCGACGCGGCGGTCTTCGACGCCGCCGTCGACCGGGCCCGCGCGCAGGTCGTCGTCGAGCAGAGCCGTGCGCACCAAGACTATACGGTCTCGGGCGGCACGCGCTATCTTCGCGAGACGAATGATGTCGCCGTTCTTGGCGGCATCTCGATCCCGCTCGGACGGTTCGACCGCAACCAGGGTAATATCGCCCGGGCGCAGGCCGAACGGCGGCAGCTCGAGTTCCAATCCGAAGCGAGCCGGCTCGAGCGGCTGCGGCGCCTCGCGTCGCTGCGCGCCGACGCCGACGCCGCACGCGTCCGGGCCGAGGGCATCATGAACGACGTCTATCCGAAGGCGGTGAAGACGCTCGGCCAGGTGCGCGAAGGCTATGCCCGCGGCGGGTTCCTGTTCGCCGACGTACAGGATGCCGCCGACGTCATCATCCAGATCCAGGGTCAGTGGGCCGAGGCCATGACGCGCTACCGCGATTTGCTCGCGGAGATCGATCGCCTGACCGGCCGCTTCGATGCGGCCCCCCTTGCGGAGAATATTCCATGAAGAAGTTTCCATTTCCTGCCGCGGCTGCGGCGCTGTTCCTTGCCGTGCCCCTCGCTGCCTGCGGCGGCGGAGCCGAGGGCGAAGACAAGCATGAAGAAGGCGAAAACCACGCCGAGGGCGAAGGCGAGGAAGATGCAAAAGGCCCGAACGGTGGCAAATTGCTCAAGAATGGCGATTTCGCGGTCGAGGTCATGATCTTCGAGAATGGCACCGAGCCGCAATTCCGCGTTTTCGCGACGCGGGACGGCAAGCCGGTCGACCCCAAGGATGTCCAGCTCGCCATCACCCTCACGCGGCTTGGCGGCGACGTCGATCGCTTCACCTTCCGCCCGCAGGGCAAATTCCTCGCAGGGCAAGGTGTCGTCACCGAACCGCACAGCTTCGACGTCGAGGTCGTCGCGGTGACGGGCGGCAAGCGGCACGTCTGGAAATATGCGAACCCCGAAGGACGCACGCGGATCGCGGCCGACGCCGCCAAGACCGGAGGCTTTGAAACCGCGGTCGTCGGACCGGCGACGGTGGGCGAGATGCGCGAACTCTACGGCACCGTCCAATTGTCTCCGACCGCCCGCTCCGAAATTCGCGGCCAATTCCCCGGCCGCGTCGTCTCGGTGACCAAGGCGGTGGGCGACAGCGTCCGCCGCGGAGAGCTTCTCGCGCGCATCGAGTCCAGCGAGAGCCTCCAGGTCTATCCGGTCTATGCGACGGTCGGCGGCGTGATCGCCGAGCGCAACGCCAACCCCGGCGACGTGACCGACGGGCGCGCACTCTATGTGGTCACCGACCCGGCGCAGACCACGGTCGTCTTCAACATCTTCCCCCGCGACCTCGCGATTATCCGTCCGGGCATGCGGGTGACGGTGGAGACGCAGGACGGCGCCGAAATCGCGACCGCGCCGCTCGGGCAGTTCCTGCCCGACGGCAATGTCGAGGCGGGCACTGCGCTTATCCGCGCGACCATCCCGAACCGCTCGGGAACGCTCCGCCCGGGCATGGCCTTGCGCGGCCGCGTGATGGTCAACCCCGTCACCGTGCCGCTCGCCGTGCGCACCGAGGCGATCCAGCCTTTCCGCGACTTCAAGGTGGTCTATGCCAATTTCGGGCAGGACTATGAGGTCCGGATGCTGAAGCTCGGCCGTTCGTCGCCCGAATGGACCGAGGTCCTGTCGGGCATCAAGCCCGGCACCGCCTATGTCACCAAGGGCAGTTTCCTCGTTCGCGCCGACATCGAAAAGTCCGGCGCGGGCCACGACCATTGATCGGGGAGCAGGATAACATGCTAGCCAGAACCATAGGCTTTTCGATCCGGCAACGATGGCTCGTCCTCGCAGTCGTCGCGCTCCTCTGCGCGATCGGCGCGTGGAGCGCGACCAAATTGCCCATCGACGCCGTTCCCGACATCACCAACGTCCAGGTCCAGATCAACACCAAGGCGGAAGGCTATTCGCCGCTCGAATCCGAGCAGCGCATCACCTATCCGATCGAGACCGCAATCGCGGGCATCCCGAACCTCAATTATACCAGATCGATCTCGCGTTATGGCCTCAGCCAGGTCACCGTCGTCTTCGAGGACGGGACCGACATCTATTTTGCGCGCCAGCAGGTCAACGAGCGGCTCCAAGCCGCGCGCGGCCAGCTTCCGCCCGGGATGGAGCCCGAAATGGGGCCGATCTCGACGGGCCTCGGCGAGATCTTCATGTTCTCGATTGAGGCCGAACCGGGCGCGCGAAAACCCGACGGCACGCCCTATACGGCGGAAGACCTCCGGACGATGTCCGACTGGGTCATCCGGCCGCAGATGCGCACGATTCCGGGGGTCGCCGAGATCAACACGATCGGCGGCTATGCCCGCCAATATCATGTGACCCCGAACCCGGCCTCGCTCGCCTCGCTCAATCTCTCGCTCAACGATGTCGTCACCGCTCTCGAGGCCAATAATGCCAACCGCGGCGCCGGCTATGTCGAGCGCAGCGGCGAGCAGATTCTGATCCGCGTTCCGGGTCAGGCCAACAATGAGCGCGACCTGTCGCAGATCATCGTCACCACTCGCGGCGGGGTTCCGATCCGGATCGCCGACGTCGCCGATGTCGCGATCGGTTCGGGGCTCCGCACAGGCGCCGCGACGGAAAATGGCAAGGAAGTCGTCCTTGCCACGGTCTCGATGCTGATCGGCGAGAATCCGCGCGTGGTGGCGCAGGCCTCGGCCGAACGTCTCGTCGAAGCCTCTCGTGCGTTGCCGAAGGGCGTCGTTGCCAAGCCGCTCTACGATCGCACCGCGCTCGTCGAGCGGACGATCTCGACGGTGCAGAAGAACTTGGCCGAAGGCGCGCTCCTCGTCATCGTGATCCTGTTCCTCCTGCTCGGCAATTTCCGGGCGGCGCTGATCACGGCGGCGGTCATTCCGGTCGCGATGCTGATGACGCTGACGGGCATGCTCCAGACGCGGACATCGGCGAACCTCATGAGCCTCGGGGCGCTCGACTTCGGCCTCATTGTCGACGGGGCCGTCATCATCGTCGAGAACTGCCTCCGCCGGCTCGGCGAGGCACAGCACAGGCTCGGACGCCTGCTCGATCGCGACGAACGCTTCGGTCTCGTCGCTTCGGCGAGTGCTGAGGTGATCAAGCCGAGCATCTTCGGCATCATCATCATCACCGCGGTCTATCTGCCGATCTTCGCGCTTGAGGGCGTCGAGGGCAAAACCTTCCATCCGATGGCGATCACCGTCGTCCTCGCGCTTACGGCCGCACTTCTGCTGTCGCTCACGCTGGTTCCGGCCGCGGTGGCGCTGTTCGTGACCGGCAAGGTCGAGGAGAAGGAAAATTGGCTGATGCGCGGTCTCGGCAAGGGCTATCGCCCGATGCTCGACCGCGTCCTCAATTGGCCGAAGGCTGCGCTCTCGGGCGCCCTGCTGCTCGTTGCGCTGAGCGGCGTGGCGGCGACCAGTCTCGGGTCCGAGTTCATCCCGGACCTCGACGAAGGCGACATCGCGATGCACGCGATGCGCATTCCGGGAACGAGCCTGACCCAGTCGATTGCCATGCAGGAGGCGCTGGAGAAGAGGATCAGGCAATTCCCCGAAGTCGAGCGGGTGTTCGCGAAGATCGGCACGCCCGAAGTCGCGACCGATCCGATGCCGCCGTCGGTCGCCGATAACTTCATCATGCTCAAGGATCGGAAGGAATGGCCCAATCCGAGAAAGACGCGCGACCAGCTCGTCGCCGAACTCAACAAGGCGGTGAACGAGGTGCCGGGGAACAATTATGAGTTCACCCAGCCGGTGAAGATGCGCATGAACGAGCTGATCGCCGGCGTTCGCGCCGACGTGGCGATCAAGCTGTTCGGCGACGATCTCGATCAGTTGCTCGAATCGGGGCAGGCGATCGAGGAAGTCGCGAGCGGAATTGCGGGCGCGCAGGACGTGAAGCTCGAACAGGTCACCGGCCTGCCGATGCTCTCGGTCACGCCCGACCGCGACAAGCTCGCGCGCTACGGCGTCAGCATGGAAACGGTGCAGGATGCGGTTTCGACCGCAACCGGCGGCCGTCAGGCGGGCGAGCTTTTCGAGGGCGACCGCCGCTTCGACGTCATCGTCCGGCTTCCCGAGGCCATTCGCACCGATCTCGCGTCGCTCGGCAATCTCCCCGTCGCACTTCCGGCCGGCGGCTTCGTGCCGCTTTCGGAGCTGGCGGAGATATCGCTCGCGGCGGGGCCGAACCAGATCAGCCGCGAAAATGGCAAGCGCCGCGCGGTGATCACGGCGAATGTTCGTGGGCGCGATCTGGGCTCGTTCATCGACGAGCTCACGGAAAAGGTCGAAGCTGAGGTCGTGCTGCCCGATGGCTATTACATCGAATATGGCGGGACGTTCGAGCAGCTTCAGTCCGCGACCGAACGGCTTCAGATCGTCGTGCCGCTCGTGCTGCTGCTGATCTTCGGGCTGCTGTTCATGCTGTTCGGTACGGTGCGCGATGCGGCGATCGTCTTCTCGGGCGTGCCTCTGGCGCTGACGGGAGGGGTTGCGGCGCTGGCGCTGCGCGACATTCCGCTCTCGATCTCGGCCGGCGTCGGGTTCATCGCGCTCTCGGGGGTCGCGGTGCTCAACGGCGTTGTGATGCTGTCGTTCATCAAGGATCTGCGCGAACGCGGAAAAGCGCTCGTCGAGGCGATCCGCGAAGGCGCTCTGACCCGCCTCAGACCGGTGATGATGACCGCGCTGGTGGCGTCGCTCGGGTTCGTACCGATGGCGCTCAATGTCGGGGCTGGGTCCGAGGTGCAGCGGCCGCTGGCGACTGTCGTCATCGGCGGGATCATCTCGTCGACGATCCTGACGCTCCTGGTGCTGCCTGCGCTCTACCTTCTGGTCCATCGACGGACTGCGAAGGCCGAAGAGGAAGAGTTGGCGCGTCCGAGAGGCGCGCCCAGTCCCGCAGGCTGAGCCCCTCCCGGTCAGCCGCCATTCCCCCCTGTCGGCGGCAACCGGGAGTGCTGACTGAGGCGGAACCCAAGCGGGTTCCGCCTCCTTTTAGGGATGGTGAGGATTGAGGAGCTTGCAATGAATGAAAAAGCATCCGGGAGCGAACGCGAAAAGCGAACGCTCCAGATCGTTCTCGTCCTGAACGCGGCTATCGCGATCGCCTTCCTCGTGACGGGTGGGCTCGGCGATTCGAGCGCGCTCATCGCCAATGGGCTCGACAATCTGTCCGACGCCGCGGTCTATGCCTTGAGCCTCGTTGCGCTCAGCCACGGCCTAAAATGGAAAGCCCGTGCTGCTACGGCATCGGGCGTCATGCTGCTGGTCTTCGCGGCCGGCGTCCTCTTCGATGTGGGACGCCGCTATTTCGAAGGCAGCGAACCGATCGGTCCGACGATGATGATCATGTCGGCGGTCGCTGCGGTGGTGAACTATGCTTGCCTGAAGCTCTTGCAACGCATTCAGGATCCGGACGTCAACCTCAGAGCCGCGACAACCTTCAGCTACAACGACTTCATCTCGAACGGCGGCATCCTGATCGCGGGTGTCCTTGTCTGGTGGCTCGGCACGAATTGGCCAGACCTTCTTGTTGGATTTGCGACCGCGCTGATCGCGATCAAGGGCGGGATCGAAATTCTTCGCGATGCTTGCGCCGAGACTAAAAAGTCGCCCGTCTAATCGGGTTTTCCCGATGTGATTTGACAGAATGAAACACATCGGATAATTCCGATGCATGAACGTTGACACCGCGCTTCCCGCTCTCGCCGCCCTCGCTCATCCGACGCGTCTCGAGGCCTTCCGTTTGCTCGTCCGGCATGAGCCGGAAGGCCTGTCGACCGGGGAGCTTGTTGACGCATCGGGTCTCACGCAGAGCACCTTCTCGACGCATCTCGCCGTGCTCGCCAAAGCCGGTCTCGTAAAGTCCGAGAAGCTTGGGCGGCAGCAAATACAGCGAGCCGACATCGACACGTTGCGCGGTCTGATGCTCTTCCTTGCGAAGGACTGTTGCCAGGGCCGCGCCGAACTTTGCGAACCACTTCTCGCCGAACTTTCCTGCTGCTGATCGACGCGACCCGCGGCGACGGAGATTTTCATGACTGACAAGATTTATGACGTGCTGTTCCTGTGCACCGGCAACAGCGCGCGCTCGATCCTCGCCGAGGCGTTGCTGAACCGCGATGGCGCGGGACGCTTTCGCGCCTTTAGCGCCGGCAGCGTCCCCAAGGGTGAGGTCCATCCGCAGGTGCGCGCGCTTCTCGGCGAACTCGGCTTCGAGACCGAGGGCCTTCGCTCGAAGAGCTGGGACGAGTTTTCCGCCCCCGGTGCCCCGGTCTTCGATTTCATCTTCACCGTCTGCGACAATGCCGCCAGCGAGACCTGCCCGATCTGGCCGGGCAAGCCGATGAATGCGCATTGGGGGATCGAGGATCCCGCCGCGGTGGAAGGCTCCGGCCAGCGTGAAGCGTTCGAACAAGCGCTCCATTATCTATCGAACCGCATTTCGCTCTTCCTCGCGCTGCCGCACGAGAGCATCGACGAGATGGCGATGGTGCGGAAACTGAAAGAAATCGGCCGCACCGAAGGCGCCACCGGCGGGCAGGAGGCGGACGCATGACCGCCGACATCGTCATCTACCATAACCCCGAATGCGGCACCTCGCACAACACGCTCGCGCTCATCCGCAATGCGGGGATCGAGCCGCATGTCGTCGAATATCTGAAGACGCCGCCGTCGCGCGCGCTACTCGAGCAGCTGATCGAACGCGCCGGCATCAGCCCGCGCGACCTGCTTCGCGAGAAGGGAACGCCCTACGCCGAATTGGGGCTCGGCGACGAAAGCCTTGGCGACGCCGCGCTCGTCGATGCGATGGTGGCGCATCCGATCCTCATCAACCGCCCGCTCGTTGTATCACCGCTCGGCGTGAAACTCTGCCGCCCCTCCGAGGTAGTGCTCGACATCCTTCCGGCCCGCCAGCTCGGTGCCTTCGCCAAGGAAGACGGCGAGCAGGTCGTCGATGCCGCCGGCAATCATATCCAAGCCTAGGAGATCGACGTGACTGCCGCAGCAAAGCGCGAACGCCTGTCGTTCCTCGACCGCTATCTGACGCTCTGGATATTCCTCGCCATGGGGCTCGGCGTGTTGCTGGGGTCGGTCTTCAAGGGGCTGCCTGCTGCGATCGACGCCTTGTCGGTTGGCACGACGAACGTCCCAATTGCGATCGGCCTCATTTTGATGATGTATCCGCCGCTCGCACGCGTGCGCTATGATGAGCTGCCGCGGGTATTCGAGGACAAGCGCGTTCTCGCGATTTCGCTGATCCAGAACTGGATCATCGGTCCCGTGTTGATGTTCGCACTCGCGGTCACCTTCCTGTCGGACAAGCCCGAATATATGACCGGCCTGATCCTGATCGGCCTCGCGCGCTGCATCGCGATGGTGATCGTCTGGAACCAGCTCGCAAAGGGCGACAATCAATATGTCGCGGCGCTCGTCGCCTTCAATTCGATCTTCCAGATCCTATTCTTCAGCCTCTACGCCTGGTTCTTTCTCACCGTGCTGCCGCCGCTGTTCGGCCTCGAAGGCAGCGTGATTGACGTCAGCTTCTGGACGATCGCCGAGGCCGTACTCATCTATCTCGGGATCCCGTTCCTGGCCGGATATCTCACTCGGCGATTTCTCGCACGCGCCAAGGGAGACGAGTGGTATGAAACGCGCTTCCTGCCGAAGATCGCGCCGATCACGCTCGTCGCGCTGCTCTTCACGATCGTCGCGATGTTCAGCCTCAAGGGTGGCGAGATCATCACCATTCCCGGCGATGTCATCCGGATTGCGATCCCGCTCACCATCTATTTCGTCGTGCAGTTCCTCATCAGCTTCTGGATGGGCAAGCTCATCGAGGCGGACTATCCGCGCACGACCGCGGTCGCCTTCACCGCGGCGGGCAATAATTTCGAACTCGCGATCGCTGTCGCCATCGCCGCCTTCGGCCTCGCTTCGCCGGTAGCCTTCGCAGCAGTCATCGGCCCGCTCGTCGAAGTGCCCGTCCTCATTCTCCTCGTCGGCGTTGCTTTCCGCCTCGGCCGCCGCTGGTTCCCCGCGACCGTTCCTTCATAAGTCTGAGTATCATGACAGAACAGACCCATAACCGCCTGCGCACGCTTACTGATCCCGACCATCTGCCGGCCCTCAGCGCCGAATATCTCCGCGCACAACCCGCGATCGGCCTCGGGCCGCTCGATCCCGCTCCGCGCATCCTGCTTCTCTACGGGAGCTTGCGCGAGCGCTCATATTCGCGGCTGGTCGTCGAGGAGACCGCGCGCCTGCTCCAGCTCTTCGGCTGCGAGACGCGCATCTTCGACCCGTCCGATCTGCCGCTGCCCGATCAGATTGCAGACGACGATCACCCGGCGGTCGAAGAGCTGCGCCAGCATTCCATCTGGTCCGAGGGTCAGGTCTGGTGCAGCCCCGAACGCCATGGCCAGATTACCGGCATCATGAAGGCGCAAGTCGACCATCTTCCACTCGCCTATAAGGGAATGCGTCCAACGCAGGGCCGCACGCTCGCCGTGATGCAGGTGTCGGCGGGATCGCAATCGTTCAACAGCGTCAACACGCTTCGCATTCTCGGTCGGTGGATGCGGATGATCACCATTCCCAACCAGTCGAGCGTCGCCAAAGCCTATCAGGAATTCGACGAATCAGGGCGCATGATCCCGTCGAGCTATTATGACCGCATCGTCGATGTCGCCGAGGAACTGGTGCGCTTCACCGTGCTCACGCGCGTCCATGCCGACCAGCTCGTCGATCGCTATTCGGAACGGAAGGATCGGAAAGAGCCGGTCATCACGCCCGCCGAGCTCGCCAAACTACCCGGAGCCTAGCCGCCTCGTTGCAAACCTTCCGCTATCCGGCGTCGCGCAATTTTTATTTCCGAACGCTTGGAAAAGACCGAGCCCAACCTGTATAGACGGGTTATGGATTTTCCCTCTCGCACCTCGGGCAACGGGTCCCGGCCTTCAAACCAGTCCACACCGGCGCGGCGCCCCAGCCCCGACGAGAAGGAGAACCAGCCTCCCCGCCGCTATGCCGCAATCAAGCAGAGCATCTGCGATGCCGTGCGCGACGGTCAACTGAAACCGGGCGATCGCGTGCCATCCGAGGCCGAACTCGTCGAGCAATTCGATGTCTCGCGGATGACCGCGAACCGGGCGCTTCGCGAGCTTCAGGCCGCGGGTGTCCTCGTCCGCCGGGCTGGCAGCGGTTCGTTCGTCGCGGAACCGAAGCCGATCGGCCAGATGATCGAAATCCGGAATATCGCCGAGGAAATCCGCGATCGTGGCCATGTCTATCGCGCACGCGTTGTCCAGAATGACGAGATACGGGCGAATGCGGAAACGGCCGCCCTTCTTCAGGTTCCGGTCGGCACGAAATTGTTCCACTCGATCATCGTTCATCACGAAGCCGAGTTCCCGATTCAGCTCGAGGAGCGTTTCGTGCTGGCGTCGGCCGCGCCCGACTACGGCGAGATCGACTTCACGCAAATGACGCCGAACGAATATCTGACGCGCACGGCACCGCTGGAGCGGGTCGAGCATCGCGTCCGCGCCGAAGTGCCCGACGCGCAGACTCACAGCATGCTGGGCCTGTCGGATGGCGAACCGGTGCTGCGGATGACCCGCCGGACCTGGAGCCACTCGCGGCTCGTCAGCCACGCATGGCTGACGCATCCGGGCTCGCGCTTCGAACTGTCGGCCGCCTTCTCGATCGGCGACTGACCGCGGGCACGTCAGGCCGTGCGGCGGGTCACGACGGGTTTGCGGCGGCGCCGCAGCCAGCGAAAATCGGCTTTGCTGAAGCTTTTGAAGAGCAGGTAGAAGCCGGTCCCTGACAGCCACAGCGCGCCGAAGGCGACGAAGATGATCAGCGGGTGATTGAAGCTCTTCCGGTTCACATAGTCCATATTGTGAAGCATCCAGAAGAAGTCCCAGGTCCGCCACGTGTCGCCGCGCATGACAATAAAACGCGCGGTGTCGAGCGAAACATAGGCGCTGCTGTTCTCCGCGTCCGCGAAATCGACGCGCCACATGGCACCCTCATGATCGCGCGATTCGAGGTTCGGCTTGGCGATCACGCTCACCTCCCGGATCGGCGCCTCGTTCATCATCGACGCGACTTCGCGCGCCATGGCTTCATCGACGCGAATAGTCTCGCCGCTCGTCGCATCGACGAGGCGGACGCCCTTCGCGGAGCGCACCTCATAGACCGGCCGGGTTCCGAGATCGCGGAGGATCACGCCGGTGACGGGCTCGCCGCGCGGCAAGGCCGCAACGTCGAAATATTCCCCCGCCGGCAGCGGATGCGCGTGCGACATGCCGCCGCCGTGGCCGCCGACCTTGTCCTTGTCGAGAAGGGCCATCACCGAGCCGCTGAGCGCCCAGAGCAGGAACTGGAGCCCGAGGATCAGGCCGACCCATTTGTGGATGCGCCGGAAGAAAAGCGGCGTCAGGCGGATCTTCTTCATGCCTTTTTCCTCTTGCGGCGCTGGAAGGACCAGATGAGCAGCCATGCGCCGGAGACGGCCATCGCAAAGGCGCTCCAGGTCGCGACGCGAAGCAGCGGATTGTTGACGTCCGTGCGCTCGTCATAGTCCATGATGTGAAGCATCCAGGCGAAGTCGAAGACACGCCACAGCGCGTGGCGCCGCGAGATCAGCTCGCCCGTCTGCGGCGACAGGTAGAGCGTCGGACGATTCCAGCCTTCGAACTCGACCTGCCAATAGGGCGGTTTGCGCGACTGCATTTCCTGTGGCGCTCCGGTCAACAGCCGCACCGACACGATCTTGCCGTCGCCCGTGTAGATGCGCCGCGCCTGCTCGCGAACCTGGGCCTCGGTAAGCATAGGCAGCGGCGCACCCGAGCGGGCATCGAACAGCCGCGCCCCTTCGGGAGTTTCAGCGCGCCAGACGGGTTGGTCGAAGAAACGCTGCAAGCGAACCTCGGACGCGCCGGGCGCGGCCGCAACGATCCGCGACGGCGGTGCTAGCGCCGACAGGTCGAAGGGCTGAGTCACCGGCGCGCGCACAAGATGGTCGCCATGGATGGTGTCGATGTGCACGACAACCATGTAGAAGCCCGTCAGCGTCCAGAGCAGCGCCTGGACGCCAACCACCAGGGCCAGCCATTTATGCGTTCGCCGGACGAGCAGCGGCCAACGGATCGCCATATCGATTACCCTCAGAACGCGGTGCGGAAGCCGACGTAGAAACGCCGTCCGAGCAGATCATAGGTCATCGTGTCGGTGTTCGCATCGGTGAAGCTCTGGATATAGGGCGCCTTGCGATCGAAAAGATTGTCGACACCGACCTGGAACCGGGTCTTCTCGTCGATCTCGAAAGCGACCTGGAGATTGTGGTAGAAGACGTTGGGCGTGCTGTAGCCGATGTCGCCCGGCGCCGCATTGAAGTCGGTCGCCTTGCCGATCCACTGGGTCGACCAGGTCGCGCTGACCCCGTCCTTTTCAGCGGTCAGCACGCCATAGCCGCGCCATTTCGGATAGCCGCCATTGCCGCCGCCGATAAAGCCGTCGAAGTCGATCGGCGCGCCGCCGGGGAAAGGCAGGACCACATATTTGTTGAGATAGGTCACGTTGACGTCGAGCGAGACGTTCACGCTGCCGATGTCATTGTTGTAAACGAGACCCAGATCGAGGCCGTTCATTTCTTCGCGGCCCGTGTTGATCGGTTGCGCGGAGAGGAAGGTAACCTCGCCGGTCAACGGGCTGCGGGTAAAATCTTCGCAGAAGGGATGCGAAAGATTCTGGCTCGCATAACAAATGCTGAGCTTTGTCGAGCCCGGAATAGCACGGATCGCATCCTTGATCTTGATGTCGAACCAGTCGGCAGTGAGCGAGAGTCCCGGAACCAGTCCCTTCGGTGAAATCACCGTCCCGACGGTCCAGGTCGTCGAGCTTTCGGGTTTCAGATTCTCGTTGCCGCCGACCGTTGTCAGGATCGTTGTACCGAGCTGAACATAATTGGCCGGCACGCCCGACGCCTGACAATTGGCGATCAGTGTCGCATTGCCGCTGGTCGAATAGCGCGAGCAGGGGTCGGTGGTCGTCAGATTGCCCTCGGAGACGCCGCCGAACAATTCGGGGACGTTCGGAATGCGAAAGCCGGTGCCGTAGGTGCCGCGCAGACGGAAGCTGTCGTTGATGACCCAGTCGACGCTCCCCTTGTAGTTCCAGTCGCTGCCGAACAGGTCGTAGTTCGAGTAGCGAACCGCGCCATCGAGAGTAAGCGACTGGAAGAAGGGTGTGTCGGCCAGAACGGGCACCGACAGTTCGAGATAGGCTTCCTTCGCCGTGCTCGTTCCGGAGATCGGATCCTGCTGGTTCGTGTTCGCGATACCAAGCACCGTCAGCGGGTCCGGATCGCGCCAACCCTTTTCCTTACGATAGACGACACCGGCCGCGAAGGAGACGGGTCCCGCGGGCAGCTTGAAGAGATCGCCGTTGATATCGGCCGTCACCGTCGCGAGCTCATTGCCACCGCGGTCGCGCGACGTGAACAGGATATAGTCGAGCACTTCGGGGGTCAGGTCGCCGAAACCCAGATAGTCGGCGCAGGGGATCGAAGCCCCCGCCGCGAGGCTGCACTTGGTCGTATCGAGGGAATTCGCCACTCGCTCAAGATTGGCGATGTTGGTGGAGCCGTCGACCGCGGTGTTGCGGCCGAACGCGCCGGCGATTTCCCATCCCCAATCGTTCGAGAGCTTGCCGCGGAGGCCAAACGTACCCTGCCAGGTATCGGTTTCCTGGAAGAATTGGCGCGGGCCGGGCTCGGCGAGGCGGCGCTGGATGAGGACGATATTCTGCCCCGTCGGATTGGTGGGATTGCTCGCCGCGATCGAGAGGTTGCGCAGCGTTCCGGGCGTCGCGATCTGGTTCGACTTGCGGAAGGTGTAAAGGAATTCGCCGAACGCCTCGATATTGTCAGTGATGTCATAGTCGGCGAAAAACGCCGTGCTCACGCGCTCGACCGGGCTCACCGCGTTGAGGAACGGGTTCGAGTTGAAGTTGTGCTTGGCAGCGCTGTACGGCTCGAAGAAGTTGCCGTTACCGCCCAGCACCTGATTGAAGTTGATCTGCTGGCCGTTCGGCAGCACCGCGCGGCCGCCGATCGTCGAGGCGCTGTTCACGCAGCTCAGCATGCCGGGCGTGGTTTCGGCAAGCGAGCAAGGCGCGCGCGTTGCCATATTGACCGCGCTCGTCTTCTGATAGGTGACCGCCGCCATGAAACCGCCGCGATCGTTGCGGACGCCCCACAGGAGGTCGGCGGTGAAGTCCGAGCCATCGCCCTTTTCGGTGATGCCTTGGCGCACGCTGAGGCCGAGGCCTTCATAGTCAGTGCGGGTCACGAGGTTGACCACGCCCGCCATCGCGTCGGCGCCATAGATCGCCGAGGCGCCGTCCTTGAGCACATCGGTGCGCGCGAGCGCCGCGACCGGGATCATGTTAAGATCGGGCGAGGAGTTCGCGCCGGTGCCGCCCGCGACGAGGCGGCGGCCGTTGAGCAGAACAAGCGTGCGCTTGATGCCGAGACCGCGCAGGTTCACCTGCGCCGTGCCATATCCATTGTTCGCCCAATAGGCGGAGGTCTGGTTGCCTGCGAAGCCGGCGTTGGCGGGAAGGCGCTGCAGCACCGTCTCGATATTGACGACGCCGGTGTTCTCGATCTGCTCGGCCGACACGACGGTCGCGGGGCCGACGCCCGCGAGATCCTGGCGACGAATGCGCGAGCCGGTCACGACGATGTCCGATCCGTTCGGAGCATCCTCCGCGGCGGGTGACTGCGTCGCAGCATCGCTCTGCGCGAGCGCTGGCGTTGCAAAGGTCGCGACCGCTGCGGCGCTGGCGAGCAAAATTGTCCTGGTCATCATAGCGAAACCCCCTGATGGTTGGCTGATTCCCCTCAGAGAGCATCAAATGTATATACAGGTCAATAGGAATTTATTGAATCATATCAATTGGTTATGAAGTAAATTCCGGGCGCACGATACTTACTAGATACGCACCCCAAAGCTCTACCCCTCATCAATTTTGAAATTTTTTCCGGCCTGAGCCTTTTCGCGCAAGGAGCCGGCGGGCCCCTCCCTCGGCTTGCTTATGAAATGACATGATTAAGTGGGTCGGCACAGCTTGGGGGCGCGACCGACTTGAGCCGCTCAATGCGAAAGTATCTGTTCGAGAAAGGTCCGTGCGCGCTCGCTTTTCGGCGCGGCGAAAAAATCTGCCGGCCTTGCGTCTTCGATGATCTGGCCCTGATCCATGAAAAGCATGCGATCGGCCGCCTCGCGCGCGAATCCCATTTCGTGCGTCACGCACACCATCGTCCGTCCTTCGCCGGCAAGGGACGTCATCACATCGAGTACCTCCTTGATCATCTCGGGATCGAGCGCCGATGTCGGCTCGTCGAAGAGAAGAATCCGGGGCTCCATCGCCAGAGCGCGGGCTATCGCGGCCCGCTGTTGCTGCCCTCCCGAGAGCTGCCCCGGATATTTGCCCGCCTGGTCGCCAATCCTCACCTTGTCCAAATAGGATATGGCGCGCGCCTCCGCCTCCGGAAGAGACAAGCCGCCGAGCAGGACGGGCGCGAGGGTGCAATTCTCCAGCACCGTCTTGTGCGGGAACAGATTGAACTGTTGAAAGACCATGCCGACGGCGCGGAGCGCCGCAACGGCCTCCCGCGACGCGTCGGTTATCCTGGTTCCCTCGATCAGGACGGCACCGGAGTCGGGCACCTCGAGCCTGTTCATGCAGCGAATGAGCGTCGATTTGCCGGAGCCTGAAGGGCCGCAAATCACGATCCGCTCGCGCGGGGCGATTTCGAGGTCGATCGAGCGGAGGGCATGATAGGCGCCATAATATTTGTCGACCTGCCGCAAGCTGACGGCCGCGTGGCCCGAGGCGTCGGTCATGACGCCTGCCCCCGGCCGCGGAGCGCTCGTACCCGCGCGAAGGCTGCGGCGAGGTCGGCGATCAGATCCTGCGGCGCTTCGAGGCCGGCGTGAATGCGGATCAGCGCCCCATCTGCCTCGCCATTGGGAAAATCGCGGATCGGAGCGGGCCACGCCGGAACCGCGAGACTTTCGAAGCCGCCCCAGCTCGAACCGAGCTGGAATAGCGAGAATTCGTTGAAAAAGGCGCTGGTTTCGGGCGGGGTCAGGCCATCGAGCTGAACACCGAACAATCCGGAAGCACCGGTGAAATCCCGCTTCCAGATTGCATGGCCGGGGTCGGCGGGATGAGCCGGATAGCGGACCGCAACCACTTCGGGTTGCTGGGCGAACCATTCGATCAGCGTCGCTGCGGTGCGCTGGTGGCGTTCAAGGCGCGCATCGAGCGTCCTGATGCCCCGGTGGACCAGATAGCAATTGTCGGGACTCGCGCAGTTGCCCCAGCGCGCCGCCGCGTCCTTGAGCTGGCGGTAGACGGCATCGCTGGCCGCCGTCATCGTGCCGAGCAGACAGTCGGAGTGCCCCGAGAGATATTTGGTTGCCGAAGCAAGCGAGATGTCGACGCCATGGGCCAAGGGCTTGAAGAAGAGCGGCGTGGCCCAGGTGTTGTCGAGAGCGGTCAATATGCCCCGGCTGCGCGCAACCGCCGTGATCGCGGGGACGTCGATCATATCGAATGTCTGCGAGCCCGGGGTCTCCATATAGATGAGCCGGGTGTTGCTGCGGCACAGCCCGGCAATCTCCGCTCCGATATCGGGCCGGAAATATTCCACCTCGACCCCGAAACGCGCGAGAACGTCGGTCAGAAACTTGCGGGTCGGCCCATAGACGCAGTCCGCGACGAGCAGATGGTCGCCCCCGGCCACGAAAGCCGTGAGGGCTAGCGCGATTGCGCTGGTTCCGGACGAGGTGATGACGGTCGCGCAGCCGCCTTCAAGTTCGCTGACAGCCTCGGCGAGCGCAAAGGTCGTTCGCGTTCCGTACAGGCCATAGATGACCTCATCGTAGAGACCCTGGTGCCGGTCCATATAGGCCTCGACGCTGTCGTAGATAATGGTGGAGGCCCGGTCGACGGGCGGATTGATGAGGCCCCGCTGATCGCACGGACGGGGACCGCCGTGCACGGCACGCGTCGGATCCTGCCAGGCGCGCCCTTTCGGGCTTGCCGGCTCCCCGGGCCATTTTCTGTCGTGATTATCCTGCATAGTTTAGTTTCCGTTCGATCTTCATGCTGAGCCGGGACAGGGAGAAACAGAGGAGGAAAAAGATTGTCCCGGTAAAAAGATAGGCTTCGGCGAAATAGGGTCGCCATTGCGCCTCGACGTAGGAGAGGCGGGTCGTCTGCAACAAATCGAAGACGCCGACGATGAGGACGAGCGTCGTGTTCTTGACCTCGCTGATCGAAGTGTTGACCAGCCCCGGCACGCTGACTTTCAGCGCCTGCGGCAACAGGATATGGCGCCGCGCCTGCCATTTGGTGAGGCCAAGAGCATGCGCGGCCTCGGCTTGCCCGACGGGAACCGCCAGCAGGCCGCCCCGGATGACCTCGGCCATATAGGCGGCAGTGAAGAATATGAGCGCGAGCTGGACGCGCGGCAGGCTGTCGATCGAGAGATAGGAGGGCACGAACAGCGGGAACAGGACCGCAGCGAGGAAGAGCACTCCGATCAGCGGCGTTCCGCGAACCAGCTCGATGAAGGCGACGCTCGGCCAGCGAATGCCGCGCCGCGCCGACCTGCGGCCGAATGCGAGAAGGATGGCGAGAGGGAAAGCGCCGACCACTGCGATGCTCGCGAGCAGCAATGTGACCGGCAGGCCGCTCCACTTCTCCATCGGCACATAAGCGAGGCCCGCGACCCCACCGCGCAGCAGGAGCATGGCGATCGCGATCGCGCCGAGCCAGGCAAGACCGAGGCGGCTGCTCCAGAATCGCGGGACGAAGGAGAGCGCGAGGCAGGAAAGCAGTATGGCCGCCGCCGCCGCAGAGCGCCACTGCTCGGCTTCGGGATAGGTTCCGAACAATATGAGCCGCGCATTTTCGCGGAGGAAAGGCCAGCAAGCGCCGCTGGCCAAGCGGCACTCGGCCGCGCCCCCGGAATAGGTCGCGTCGATCAACAGCCAGGACAGGCCCTTGCCGGCAGCCAGCGCGGCGAGGGCGAGGATTAAGACCGTCAGGATCGATTGGCGCCCTCCCCTAAACAGGTTGCGCCGGATCCACGACGGCCAGGCGGCGATCGAGCGCAGCGGAAACGGTTCGAGGGTCGCCGTCTGGATGCTCCGGCCGGGCTGTCCGGTAACGCTCCACCCCATCCGGCGCGCGTAGAGGCCGGTGACGAGTGACAAGGACAGCGAAAGCAGGAGGAAGGTCAGAACGATCAGGCCGACGCCCTCGATCGCCTGGCCCGTCTGGCTGATGACGGTGTCGACGACCGAAACAAACTCGGGATATCCGATCGCCACGCCCAATGAGCTGTTCTTGATCGTGTTGAGATGCCAGCTCGTCATCGGCGGTATCGCGATGCGCAGCGCTTGCGGAACCACGATCCGTCCCATCGCCTGAGCCGGCGACAGCCCGAGCGCCTTCGCGGCTTCGCGCTGCCCCGCGGGAACCGCGAGGATCGCGCCGCGGAATATCTCGGCCAGATAGGCCGAGGCATAGACGGAAAGGCCGGCGACCAGCGTCAGAAATTCGGTGGAGAGCGAGAGGCCGCCTATGGTTCCGAAACGCCCCGCCCGCGGCAGATCGATCGCGCCCCACAGCAAAAACGGAAGGATGACAATGCCGGTCAGGGCTAGCGCGGTCCCGGCTCCAACGTATTTGCGCCGATAGGCAACAAACAGAAAAGCGCAAGCCGCAAGCGCGATCAGCAATAGCGGCGTTACTGGATCGGCGAGCGTGAGCGCCGGGAGGTGCAGTCCGCGGTTGTCGAGATCGACCGCACCGACATCACCCTGGCCGGGAGCAGGGAGACCGAACAACAATGCGGCGTACCAGACAAACATCTGGAGCAGCAGCGGGATGTTGCGAACCAGCTCGATATAGAGGCCGGAGAGCCGAGCAAGCAGCCAGTTCGTCGACAGGCGCGCCATACAAACTGCAAGGCCGAGCAAGGTCGAGAAGATAATACCGAGCGCCGATATCAGAAGCGTGTTGAGAAGACCCACCGCCAGCGCCGCGGCATAGGAATCGCCCGGCGCGTAGGCGATCAGCGTTTCACCGATCGCGAAGCCCGCCCGGTCGAACAGGAAACCGAACCCCGTCCGGATGTTTCGGTCCGCAAGATTGTCAGCCAATGTCGCAAACAGGCCGTAGGCGGCCACAACTCCGCCCGCCAAAAGCAGCCAGGGCAACGCAGCGATTACAAGGCGCCTCTGCGTATGGGTCATCGCATCGGCAACGGGTAGATCAGCCCGCCGTCCCGATAGAGCTTATTTTGCCCGCGCTCGACGCCGAGCGGCGTAATGTGCCGGTCGAAGATTTCGCCATAATTGCCCGTCGCCTCGATCGCGCGATACGCCCAGTCATCGTCGAGGCCGAGCGACTTGCCGAATCCGGGCAGGCCGCCGAGCATCTTGCGCACTTCGGGGTCACGCGAGGCCATGCGCATGCGCGCTGCATTCGCGCGGGTGACCCCCATTTCCTCGGCAGCAAAGAGCGCGTTCAGCACCCATTTGTTGATCTCATACCATTGCTCGTCGTCGCTGCGCACGACGGGACCTACCGGCTCCTTGGTGAGTCGTTCGGGCAGCACAACATAATCGTCCGGATGCGCGGTATCGGCGAGACGGATCACGGTCAGCGTGAAGGCATCGGTGGTCATCGCGTCGCACCGCCCGGCAAAGAAGGCGAGCTTGGCTTCCTCGGGATTCTCGAACACGACCGACTGGAAACGCAGCCCCTTGCGCTCGAAATATTCGGCGGTGTTGAGTTCGGAGGTCGTCCCCTTGGTGATGCAGATCGATGCGCCATCGAGATCCGTCGGAAGCCGCACACCCGATCGCCGGGGCACCAGGAAGCTCTGCCCGTCATAATACATGGTGCCGACGAAATTCACCCCGAGGTCGGTGTCGCGCGTCAGCGTCCATGTCGTCGTCCGCGACAGGACGTCGGCCTCGCCCGTCTGCACGATCGTGAAGCGCTTGTTCGAGGCGACCGGCATGAACCGGACCTTGCGGGCATCGCCGAGGACCGCAGCGGCGAGCGCCCGGCAGTAGTCGACGAAGAACCCCTGCCAGCGCCCGCGCTTGTCGAGATAGGACATGCCGAGCTGCCCCGTATGAATTGCGCAATTGAGCGTTCCGCGCGCGCGAATCCGCGCAAGCGTCGATCCCTTCGCCGCGGCGATTTCATGCCCACCGGTGCCGGCGGGCTCGCGGCCGCAGCCGCCGAGTAACAGGGCGCCTGCGGCGAGCAGCGCCGGTAACCAGCGGCGCGATGCGTGCGACCTATTCATAAACGAGGCTTTCAATGCTAGCGCCATAAGAAATAGCTATAGGGAGCGATGTCCGATGAACCTGCGTCACCTCGAAGCCTTCAGGGCCGTGATGCTCTCGGGATCGGTCACCCAGGCCGCGCAGTCGCTCAACCTGTCGCAACCCGCGGTGAGCAAGATGCTTGCCGAGCTCGAGCATCAGCTGGGCTTTCAGCTCTTCCTGCGTTCGCGCGGCAGCGCGCTCACCGTGACGCCCGAAGCCGACGCCTTTTTCTACGAAGTCGAGCGGAGCTTCTCGGGCATTGCGGCCCTGAAGCGGGTAGCGGAAGACATCCGCAACATGGCGACCGGCACGCTCCGGATCGCCGCCCTTCCGGCGCTCGCGGTCAGTTTCCTGCCGCGTGTGATCGCGGCCTTTCGCGAGACACATCCCGGCGTCACCGTTCAGCTCCAGACCCGCAGTTCCTCGACGGTGCGGCAATGGATGGCGAACCAGCAGTTCGACATCGGGCTCGCGACGCCGGCGCGCGAATTGCCCGGCATAAGGATGGAGCGCTTCCTGCGCTGCCCCGGCGCCTGCGTTCTCCCTGCCGGCCACCGCTTGGCCGTCAAGGACGTCATCCGGCCGGCCGATCTCGAGGGCGAGCCCTTCATTTCGCTCGCGCTCGAGGACGGCGTGCGTCACCGCATCGACCGCATTTTCGAGGACGCGGGCGTCCACCGCGAGATGGTCATCGAAACCCAATATGCGATGACCATCTGCGCGCTTGTCATGCAGGGGGTCGGATGTTCGATTCTCAACCCCGTGACCGCAGCGGATTATGCCGAGCGGGGCCTTACGGTCCGTGATTTCGCGCCGGAGGTCCATTTCGAATATATGCTCTTCACGCCGAAGTTGAGGCCGATGTCCCAAGTCGCTGCGGCCTTTATCGCGGTGCTCGAATCCCACCGCGACGCGATGTTCGGCTCCGACGCCAGCTGAAGACACAAGACGCCGCACGGCCCTCACGGCCACCGATCAGAAGGAGGCGGTCGCGCGGACGTACCAGAAGCCCCCGTTGAACCCCGTCGGCGCGAAGCGGAGATATCGGATCCCGTTGTTGATCTGGGATTGCCGCGCCTCGACGTCGGGGTAATTGTCGAAGATATTCTCGCCGCCGACCGCGAGCTTGAGCATGTCGCTAACCTTGTAGGACAGCTCGAGATCGACCAGCAGTTCGGCGCCGCCCGTCTGGTCGGCAGCCGGTGCGGCGCCATAGTCGGTCCATTTGCCATAATAGTTCGCGCGCGCGACGAAGCCGAAGCGCTCGCCCGCATAAGTGAAGGACGCATTGCCCTTCCACTTCGGAACGAAGCCCTCGAGTTCGAGCAGCCGCTCGCGGTCCGCAGTGATCACCGGCGAGGCCTTGATGACATCGGTTTTGGTATAGTTGCCGTTGAGGCCGAGCGTGGCCTTGCCGTCGCCGAGGTCGAAGCCCACGGTGAGCACCGCATCGACGCCCTGGGTGCGGCTGTCGAAGGAATTGGTGAAGAAGCTCACCTGCTGGAAGGAATCCCCACCGGGAATGCCAAGCGCCGCGAGCTGCGCACGCTGCGCCGGGGTGAGATTGAAATTGCCCGATACGGCGATCCGGTCTTCGACCTTGATGTTGAAATAGTCGAGCGTGAAGGTGATGCGATTGGAGGGCTTCACCACGATGCCGCCGGCGACGTTGAACGAATTCTCGGGCCGAAGCGGCGTCGCGCCGAAGAATTGCGCCACCGGATTGTTGGGCGCGATAATGCCTGCGGTCAGCGGCGCCCCGGTTATCGAGTCGATGTTGGTCTGGACCTGCGAGGCGTTCGACTGGCCCGGCGTCGGCGCCCGAAAGCCGGTGTTGACCGATCCGCGCACCGCGAAGACGTCCGAGAAATCATATCGCCCGTTGATCTTCCAGGTGAATTTCGAGCCGAAGTCCGAGTAATTCTCGTAGCGGCCGGCAAGGCCGAACTGGAGCGCGTCGGTGAGATTGCCTTCGAGCGACGTATAGGCGGCCCAGTTGCTGCGCGCGAACTCGCCCGCCTGGATGGGACTGAAGCCCGGGAAGCCGTTCGAGCCGACCGGCAGTCCGACGCGGTTTCCGGTATCGGGATCGATGACCGACGCGAAAGGACCAACCTGCCATGATGCGATGTCGCCGGCCGTGATCTCATATGTCTCGCGCCGATACTCGAGACCGCCTGCAAGCGTCAGCGGATCGGAGGTGCCGATCGCGATGGGGTAAGTGAGATCGAGATTGAAAGCGAGTTCGCGCTGCTCGAGCTGCCCCGGCTTGAAGGAGGTCGGCGACGCGAGGCCAAGCGACGGATTGACCGTATTTTCGATCCGGTAGGAAGCATGGTTCTGACCATAGGAAGCGCTGAGGTCATAGGTCAGGCCCGAGGAGAATTCGCCCTTGAGGCCGGCCGCCAGCGCCGCATCGGTCACCGTGGCACCGAAATCCGGGGTGAAACCGCCGGGAAAGAGCTGGCGGAAGCTGAACCGCTGTCCTCCGGGCGTATTGGTGAGCGGAATCGAGGTGGAAATGAAGCTGGCATCGGGGTTGCGGTAAAAGAAGGCCGTCGTGCCGCGGCTCCAGCTATAGTTGCCGAAGGTGTAGAATTCCATCTCCTCCGACAGTTCGATGCCGGCATTGACGAAGATGCGCGCCGCCTCGGATTCGGGATTTCCCCAGCGCTGCGCCGGGACCGGGACATCCTGAACGCCGGCATCGATGAGCGCCTGCGCGTCGGGACGCTGAATGCCGCGCGACGTCGTGCTGGCGTTCACATATTCGCCGCTGATGTTGACGAAACCGGCGTCGGTGAAGGGAAGCCCGACATTGCCCTGGACGAGGAAATCCTCGCCGTCGCCCTTATAGAATTGGCCATAGCGGGCGATCAGCAATCCGCCTTCGCGGTCGCGGCGCAGACCGAAATTGAGGACGCCGGCGATCGCATCCGATCCATAGAGCGCCGACGCGCCGTCACGCAGAACCTCGAGCTGGCCGATCGCGATCGACGGGATCGCCGAAAGATCGGGTCCCTGCGATCCCCGGATATAGGGAACATTGGTGAACTGGACCGTCGCGCCGCGATGGCGCCGCTTGCCATTCACGAGCACCAGCGTCTGGTCCGGCGGCAGGCCGCGCAGCGAGAAAGGCCGGGTAAAAACGGCGCCGTCGTTGCTGACGAGGCGCTGGACATTGAGCGACGGGACCTCGGTGCGCAGGAGATCATTCATGTCGGCCGTGCCCTTTTCGAGCAGTTCGGCACCGGTGATGATGTCGATCGGCTGAGCGGAATCGGCCGCCTTGAGATCGTTCCGCCGCGTACCCGTCACGACGATTTCGCCCTGCGACGCGCCTGGCCCCGGCGCCTCTTTGGCGTTATCCTGCGCGAAGGCGGCGGCGGCCGACATGCCTGCCAGGACGGCGATAATCGAGCCACTCGTGCGAAGCAATTTTCTCATGGTCCCCTCCCATTTGCGAAAGCTCTCGGCTTCGCCACCGAGCTATCTTCGCGGCCTTGGCATGACCAGAAATAATCACCACTCATCGCTATAAACGAGATGGTTATTCCATATGGTTATATCTCTCGCTGCGGCATCGAGCAGCGCCCGACCGCGCGGCATGCCGGGCGCGGCGATGCCGGACACTTCGCGCAGCTTGTCCTCGACCGCCCGGGCGACATGCCGCGTCGGCACATGCTCCTTATTTTTTGTCCATATCGTGCCCGGCATGAGGATCGGGTTCGGGTTCGACAGGTTTCGGCGCTTCCGGCGCGGCCTTTGCCCGCGGCGGCACAGCGGCCTTCGCGGCGGGTTCTTGCTTGGGGCGGGATTTCTCCGGAGGCATCGCTTCTTCGGTCGGCGCCGCCGGGGCAGACGCGGCGGGCGGCTCGTCCGCTACGGGCATGGTCTCGACCATTGCGGGCGGCTCACCGGCAGTGACCTCACTCTGTTCCGGTGTGACGTCGCTCTGCTGCGCGGGCTCAGTGCCGCATCCTGCCAGAGCAAATATCAGCGCGGCGGCGCTCGCTAGGGGAATGAATCTCGTCATATCTGTCTCCTCTTCGTGTCGGCAGGTCATGCGCGGAATTCAGAAACCTTGCCGTCGCTGCCGAATGCCATCACTTCGAATGCGTCCGCGCTTCCGTCCGGCATTTCCATTCCCGGAGAACCGCGCGGCATGCCGGGCACGGCGATTCCGCGAATGTCGCGTGGCTTGTCGTGGAGGAGTCTCGCAACATGCCGCATCGGCACATGACCCTCGATCGCATAGCCGCCGATCACGGCCGTGTGGCACGACGCCAGCTGGCCAGGCACACCATATCGCGTCTTTACGGCGGCCATGTCAGCGCGGTTCTCGACAGTCACATCATAACCGGCCTTGCGTGCGATATCCGCCCAAGCTTCGCAGCAGCCGCATTCGGGATCGCGATAAACGAGCATTCGCTTGGGGCTGGACGTCTCGGCGCCCGGCGCGGGCGCCGCGCCATTCTTATCGCTGGTCGCCGCCGGGCCCGAGGCAGAATTGCATGCCGCAAGCGCCATCCCCGATCCGACCGCAATCAGGCCGAAAAGATGACGGCGCGTCATCAGATTTTTCATGTCATTTCCTCGCGAGAATGGATTTCATCTGTTCGATTTCGGCCGCCTGCCCCGCGATGATGCCGCGGCAGAGTTCGCGTATCTCGGCATCTTTGAGAGAAGCCTGTTCACACATGAGGATCGCGCCCGAGTGATGCGGGATCATCGAACGCAAGAAGGCCGTGTCGCCGATCGTCGTCTGTGTCCGGATGAGCCCGAAGCTCCCGAAGAAGGCAACTGCCGATCCCAGCAGCAGGAACGTATTGAGACGTTTCGACGGGAACATGCCCGGCATTGCGACGATCATCAGCACGACCATCGGCGAGACCATCATCAGCGTCATGTAGAGCATGTTGAGATTATTGTAGAAGCTCGAGAGGCGGTCGATCATGACGAACATCACCAGATACATGATGACGCCGCTGACGATCGTCTGCAGCGCGAGGCTGCGATAGGCTGGTTTCACGGCATTTCTCCTCGACGTGTCGCCACCCCGCGAAACTTCTAGAACCAGGCCCGCACCCCCATCACGAAGCTGACGCCGCTCGCATCCTCGCCCGCGGCGCGGGCAAAACGCGCGGTATCGCCGACCTTGCGCGCCCATTCGACGCCGACATAAGGCGCGAATTCCTTCACGACCTCGTAACGCAGGCGAAGCCCGAGCTCGAAATCCGAAAGCCCCGAACCAACGCCGGTCTCGGGGACATCCTGGAGCGCAAAATTGACCTCCGCCATCGGCTGGAGGATCAGTTTCTGGGTGATGCGCTGGTCGTAATAGCCTTCGAGCCGGGCGAGCAGATCACCCTTGTTCGAAAGAAACAGCGCGCCCTCGACTTCGAACCAATAGGGGGCGAGCCCCTCGAAGCCGATCGTCGCATAGGTGCGGTCGGGGCCGGGCCCAAGATCCTGCCTGATACCCGCCTGCGCGTTGAAATAGGGTCCGATCGCCCGGCTGTAGAGCGCCTGTACCTCGGCGCTCTCGATGCCTTCGCCGAACACGCCCTCGCCTTCGCTCTTGATCGTCAGCCGGTTAATGTCGCCGCCGTACCAAGCCTCACCGTCCCAGCGGAACCCGTCGCGGCCCTTGCGCGCCTGATATTCGGCAAGGTTGAAGCTGATGAAAGCGATGGTCTGCGCACCATTCTCTTTCATCATGTCGTGGCGCGAATGCTCCATTTCGGCTTGGGGATAAATGCGATCGGCATACCAGTCGCCGGGAGGCGCAGGCGCGGTAGCATCGCCCGGCGGCAAATCGGTGCCGCTAGCGCTGCTCGTGGTCGCCATGCCTTCCATTCCCGCCATCGCGTCCGCAGATCCGCCCTTCGGGGTGCAATGGCCCATTTTGGCATGTTCGGGCGGGCAATCGGGATCGGACGGCTGCGGTGCGCCATGATCCATCGCACCCATGTCCGAAGCGCCCTTGCCTGGAGCTTCCGCCTCAGGCGTACAATGACCCATCGCCGCATGTTCGGGCGGGCAGCTTGAAGCCTCGGGTTCCATGTCCATGCCCTGCATGTTCCCATGGTCCATCTGCTCCATCGACCCTTCGGCGGGCGCTTCGGGCGCGGACTGCGCTACGGGTGCTGGCGTTGGCGAGGGAGCGGGTGTCGGCGCGGGCGCCGCACCATGCATCGAATGATCCATCGACTGCGCCGCGGCGGGCACAGCAAAGGCCAGCGGGGCGATACCCGCGAGGAGAAGCGCGACCCGGGTCATTCGCCGTCTCCCTTCGGACGGACGCTGACGACGCGCATCATCCCCGCGTGCATGTGATAGAGAAGGTGGCAATGGAACGCCCAGTCGCCGAGCGCGTCGGCGGTGAAATCGAAGCTCGCGATGCCGCCCGGCTGGACAAGCACCGTATGCTTGCGCGGCGACCGGTCGCCCTTGCCCGTCACCAGTTCGAAAAAATGGCCGTGGAGGTGGATGGGGTGGCTCATCATCGAATCGTTGATGAGGTTGATCCGCACGCGCTCTCCCTCGATGAAGGGGATGGGCTCGTGATAGTCGGACATCTTGATGCCGTCGAACGACCACATGAAGCGTTCCATATTGCCGGTCAGATGGATGTCGAGCGAGCGCGAGGCGGCGCGGGTATCGGGGTTGCGCTCGAGCGCGACAAGGTCATGGTAGGTCAGCACCTTGTGCCCGACATTCTCCAGTCCCTGCCCCGGCTCGCCCATGCGATCCATCGGCATCGGCGAGATCGTCTGAACGCTGGGATCGCGCTTGACCTGCGGCGCGACACTGAAGTCGCGCATGCTGTGCTGCATGCCTCCGCCAGATCCATGATCCATGCCCGCCATCGCGCCGCTTTCCCCCGCTGGCGTACAATGGCCCATCTTGGCATGTTCGGGAGGACAAGAAGGGTCGCTCGCCGGCATGGGCATGGCGCCCATATCGCCGCCCGAATGGTCCATACCCGCCATCGCGCCGCCCGACATGTCGCCCATGCCCATGTCCTTCATGGTCGCGAGCGGCCGTTCGCGGAGCGGCGGCACCTCGGCGACCATGCCAGCGCGCGGTGCGAGCGTCGCGCGTCCCATGCCCGAGCGGTCATTGGCCTCGGCAACGAGCGTATAAGCACGGTCCTCGACCGGGGTCACGATGACGTCATAGGTTTCGGCGACCGCGATCTGGAACTCGTCGATTTCGGTCGGCACGACATTGAGCCCATCAGCCTGGACGACGGTCATCCTGAGGCCCGGGATACGGACGTTGAAGATCGTCATCGCCGACGCATTGACGATGCGCAGGCGTACCCGCTCGCCGGGGCTGAAGAGCGCGGTCCAGTTGTCGCGCGGACCATGGCCGTTGACGAGGAAGGTGTAGGTCGAACCATTGACGTCGGCGACGTCGGTCGGGTCCATCCGCATCTTGCCCCAATCGATCCGCTCCTTGAGCGGTTGATCCTTGCCGGCAAGCAGGCCCGCCAGCGTCTGGCGCTGCATGTTGAAATGGCCGGGATTGACCTTGAGCTTGCGGAAGATCGCCTCGGGCGACAATTGACTGTGGTCGGACAGGACGACGACATGCTCGCGGTCGTAGCCGATCGGGTCGGCGCCCGCGGGATCGATGACGATCGGGCCATAATGGCCGAGCTGTTCCTGAAGCCCCGAATGGCTGTGATACCAATAGGTCCCCGATTGAACGACCGGGAATTCATAGACAAACTTCGAGCGCGGCTTGATCCCGGGGAAGCTGACGCCGGGCACGCCGTCCATCTGGAACGGCAGGATCAGGCCGTGCCAGTGAATCGAGCTGTCCTCGTCGAGATCGTTGACGACGGTGAGGCGCGCGTTTTGTCCCTCCTTCAGCCGGACGAGCGGCGCGGGCACGGTGCCGTTGATCCCGATCGCGCGACTGACCTTGCCGTCGATGCGCATCGTCTGGCGCGCGATGCGCAGCGTTATGTCATTGCCGGATACGGTCGGAAGCGGCGCGGTGATGCCGGACGACACCGGCTGGGCCCAGGCCGGGAACCATGCGGCCATCGCCGCAGCAGCCCCTCCACCCAAAGCTCCACTGACGAACCGACGCCTTTCCATCTGCATATTCTTTCCGACCGTTACTGACTGTTCCTAAAGCTATACGCAGGCGGCACGCCTGCCCCTCAATAAAAATGCCGGACGATGAGGAGATGCCGCCTGAACGAGCGGTCGAACCCTCAACCCTCGGCGCTCGCAGATGTTCCCGCGAGCAATTCCCGGAGCCTGGTCCGCGCTCGATAGAGGCGCGTTTCGACTGTTTTCTCGCTGACCCGCAAAATGACCGCTGTTTCGGCCTGGCTGACCTCGTCGACACCGCGGAGGAGCAACACTTCGCGCAAATTCTGCGGCAGCTGATCGATCGCCCCGCGAACCCTGGCGAGCTCTCGCCTGTCGGTCGCCGCGGAATCGGGCCCAGGACCATCGCTTGCTACGTGATGCGCATTTTCGAGCGGGAGCGCGCGGGAGAAAAAGGCGCGCACCTTTCGCCGTCGTGCCCAGTCGCGACATTTGTTGAGCGCGATACGGGCGATCCATGTGCGGAAGGGGCGTTCGCCATCATAGCGATCGAGCGCCGAAAAGCCGGAGACGAACGTCTCCTGCGTCAAATCCATCGCCTCGTCGGCATCGCCGATCTGCTTTACGATGAGCCGGTAGACGCCCGTTTTGTAACGGCGCAGCAACTCGCGATAGGCGTCTTCGCGGTGCGCGCGCGCAAAGGCCGCCAGATCCTGGTCGCTACATTGCGATAGGTCGGCGCTCACCGCGCATCGGCGGTCAGCGCCTTGACCACGCTTTTGTCGAACATTTCCGCTTGATCGGGGTTGAGAACCCCGCGCATCGCGAAGAGATGCTGGAGCGTTTCCTTCTGCAATGTCCCCATCACCTCATGCGTCTCGTCGATCGCCTCGGTGACGCGCGGTCCATAGCCATGCTCGGCTTCGATCGCCTGCGCGAGCCGGACATTGGCGGCGCGCATCTCGAGTTCGAGCGCCTGGCGGCGACCGGCGAAGTCGGCTTCGATCCGCTCGAGTTTCTTTTCCTGCTCCGGGGTCAGGTCGAGTTGGCCGTGGAGAAGCGCATGAAGTTCGGTTTCGCTGGCTTTGGGCGCATCGGCTACCAGACGGCCGATGAACACGCCGGCAATCGCCGCGGCGAAGGCAATGAGCCCCAAGAGAAGAAGACGGCGCGACGGCATCGCTACTGTACATCCAGCAAGGTGGAAGGCACCAATGCGCTAGGCGGGCCGAATGGGGTCAGGGGGCTTGCCGCGACCGCCGGCTGGGAAATCGCACTCCCCGCAAAGACACCGCCGCCGAGCGAGACAAAGGCCGCGAGCGCCATCAGGCGGCGCATCGCTACCGCTTCGCGCCGGCGGATCGCCAATGCGCCCATGATGCGATCATCGAGCGCATCGAGCGCTGCGGGCAGATCGATCCTGTTCAAAATGCGAAGCTCCTTATCCATCGATCGTCTCTTCAAACCTTTCCATCATTGTACATACGCGCCGAAGCGCCTCACCCCTCACACCAGAATATTATTCCGGAATATTTGAGGGCCATGCCGATATCCTGCGTATTAGCAGGACAGACACGCATTTGGAGGTGTTCATGTTCAAGTCTCTTCTCCCCTCTGCAGCGGCGGCTTTCGCTCTGCTTCTCATGCCGGCCACGGCAAGCGCGCACACCAAGCTCGTCAGCTCGACGCCCGCCGCCAATTCGACCGTTTCGAAGGTCACGTCGGTCAATCTTCAGTTCAACGAAAAGATCGTCGCCTCGACCCTCAAGACCGAGCTGGTCATGACCGGCATGCCCGGCATGGCCAATCATGCCCCGATGAAGGTGCCTTACTCGTCGATGATGGGCAAAGAGGGCAAGTCGGCGATGCTGATGCTCAAGCGGCCGCTGACAGCCGGAACCTACAAGGTCACATGGTCGGCGGCGGGCGCTGATACCCACCGCATGGGCAGCGAATTCAGCTTCACCGTAAAGTAAAAGACGGTGGGGGACCCCGTTCTGATCGGCATCAGGTTCGCACTTTATGCGGACCTGATGCTCATCGCCGGCCTTGCTGCGTTCCCGCTTTTTGCGCTGACACGGAGCGAACGCCTTGCGCCGCAGTCGATGATGGCCTCGATCTGGCGCGCAGAGCGATGGCTCTGCGCCGCCGGACTGCTTCTCTCCATCTTGGGGATGGGCGTGCTCGCGGCTTCGATGCAGGGTGTGGGGCTCCTCTCCCTGGAACTCCAGCCTTTTTGGGACCTTGTTCGCGAGACCGAGGTCGGCACAGCCTGGGTCTACCGGAGCGCAGCGCTGCTGCTCGCGCTGGGAGTCGCGATCTGGATGGTCCGCTGGCCGACAACTTCGGCCGCCGTACTCGCGGCCGCGGGCTCGGTGGCCGTCGCGAGTCTGGTCTGGTCCGGCCACGCCGGCGCGACCGAAGGCGCCGCAGGCACCGTGCACCGGATCAGCGACATCTTGCACCTGATTGCAGCGGCGGTCTGGATCGGCGCGATCGGCGCCTTCCTGATCCTGATCTCACCACGTCGTGTCCGCGAATGGCCGGGCGGACTCCAAATTGCGGCGCGGAGCCTCGATCAATTCTCGCGCGTCGGTACGATCTGCGTCCTCGTCATCGCCGCCACCGGCCTCGTCAACAGCCAGATGATCGTCGGCGCCGAGAATCTCGGCCGTTCCCTCGGCTCGCCCTATGGACAATTGCTTCTCGCCAAGCTTGCGCTGTTCGGACTGATGCTGGCGCTCGCGGCGGCGAACCGCTGGCGGCTGACCCCGGCGCTCGCGGCCGCCGTCCCGGGGACCGATACCGACAATGTCGACGCCGACCCCGACCTCGCGATTGCAGCCATGCGCAGAAGCCTCATCATCGAAGCGTCGGCCGCGCTCGCCATACTCGCGCTGGTTGCCTGGTTCGGTACGCTCGAACCCTTCGTCACCGCCGATCCGGTTTGACCCCAAGCACCGCCTCTTGGTCGGGTTCGATCATGCTCGGGACCGGCTGGGCGCTCATTGACGCGCGCATCGGGAGCAGCCGTCCCCATAACCATGTGGCGCACCAGATCAGCCTCGCCATCGAACGCGACCTCGAAATTTCCGGTGATGCCGACCTGATAGTTCCCGCCGGACACGCCATTGCGATAGCGTCGCATGTCCGGCACCGCCTCGGGCCGCCGGGCGCCCTCGTGCGGTCATTTTATCTCGACCCGCTTTTTCGTGCCGGCACCCGGCTGTCCGCCGGATCGGCGCCTGTCCTGTTGACGCCGATAGAGACAGCCGGACTAGGTGACATCGCAAGCGGCGCGGACGCGAAGCGCTGGGCGTCCGACTATCTCGACCGCTCGCAGGCGCGTCCGGTGGATGCCCGCCTGTCCGAAGTGCTCGCGGCCCCTGACGATTTGTCGACCGCGCGCGCCTTGGCCGACGTCGCCTGCCTTTCGCCCTCGCGCCTCCGCGAAATCGTCAGCCGCGACTTCGGCGTGCCTCCGGCCAAATTGCTGCAATGGCTCCAGCTTCAACGCGCCGTGCGGACGCTGGTCGGCGGCGGAGGTCTTGCCGACGCCGCGGCGGCGGGAGGCTTCGCCGATCAATCGCACTTCACGCGCCGCTGCGCTCAATGGCTAGGCGTGACGCCTTCGGCCGGCCTTAGTGCCTTCGCGTTCGAAATCGTGCCCTGAGCCGGATGCGCCTCGCACCGCGTCGCCCCGGCGAAACATTCAAGACTGCCGCGCCTGTTTGCCCTTAAGCGTCTCGTCGAGACCGGCGATTGCGGCCGCAATCCGGCGGCAAGCCAAAGCGTCGAAAGGAGACGGCCATGCCCGACCCGAAACCCGTAGCAAGATCCTACACGCCAGCGGCAGGATATCACTTCCTGACGCCCTTTTATGATTTCGGCGTCGCGGTGACAACGCGCGAGCGCGTGTGGCGCGACCGTCTCGTTCGCCATATGGCGCTCGGCGAGGGTGACGTCATTCTCGATATCGGCTCGGGTACGGGAAATCTTGCGCTGGCGATCGCTCGCCATAGCCGGGACGTCCGCTATCTTGGTTTCGACCCCGACGAGGCAGCGACGCGAATTGCCCGAACGAAGACCGCGCAGATTGTTCCACCGCCGGAGTTTCGAGTTGGCTTTTTCGCGGCTTCGGCGATCGATGACTGGCCCCCGCCTGCCAAGATTGCGATCTGCCTCGTCCTTCATCAGGTCGGGCTTGAGGAAAAGGCACGTCTGCTACGCGAGGCCCGGCAGGTGCTCGCGCCGGGCGGCAAACTCTATGTTGCCGACTAT
The DNA here is from genome assembly GCF_001830555.1 of Sphingopyxis sp. RIFCSPHIGHO2_12_FULL_65_19. Lineage (GTDB taxonomy): Bacteria > Pseudomonadota > Alphaproteobacteria > Sphingomonadales > Sphingomonadaceae > Sphingopyxis. The sequence goes on from NZ_MIAM01000024.1 coordinate 103,706, forward strand.
GGGGAACAGCGCAGCCGCCTCATGCGGTTGTTGTTCCGCCTCACGATCCAGCAGCTCGACGGCGTCCAGGACACCCAGCCCAACGCCGATGGATTGCTCCCGGTGCTGATGAGAGAGGCAGGCTTTTGCGATGTTCGCGAGCTTGAGACGTTCCGCACGCCAACCGGTGCGATCGGGATCATCGAGGCCCGAAAGCCCGGGACCTGACGGCACGGGGCAAAGAAAATCCAAGGGATAACCGCTCTTCTTGCGTATCGATAGAAGCGGCTCCATTCTGGAACCGCCAGGAACGACGCCAACGGCGAACTCGACCGGTGGCGTTTGGACCGCCCCGCCGCGAGGCGGGCATCCGACACATACGGGAGCGGCGGCGATGCACGATCATCAGGGCGCAGAAAAAGGCAGCGGGAGCACGACTGATCCGGTCTGCGGCATGATGGTCGATCCGGCCACCACACCTCATATCGCGACGCATAGCGGCAAGCATCACTATTTCTGCAGCGCAGGCTGCCTCGCCAAATTCGAGGCCGATCCCGATCTTTATGCCGCAAAACGCGAGCCGGCCGCAGCCGATGCACCCGAAGGCGCCATCTGGACCTGCCCGATGCATCCCGAGATCCAGCGCGCCGGCCCCGGAAGCTGCCCGATCTGCGGCATGGCACTCGAGCCCGTCATGCCGACAGCATCGGGCGGCCCCAGCGAAGAATATCGCGATATGCGGCGGCGCTTCTGGATCGGGCTCCTTCTCGCACTCCCGGTGGTTGCGCTCGAAATGGGCGGCCATCTGACAGGCCTTCATCAATTTGTCGGTCGCCAGACGAACAACTGGACCCAGATGTTGCTCGCGACTCCCGTCGTTCTATGGGCGGGCTGGCCCTTCTTCGAGCGCGCGTGGCTCTCAATCCGCAACAAAAGCCTCAACATGTTCACCCTCATCGCGATGGGGACCGGGGTCGCGTGGGGCTACAGCATGATCGCGGCGATCGTCCCCCAAATCTTTCCGGCTGCGTTCCGCGCCGATGATGGCTCGGTCGCGGTCTATTTCGAGGCGGCGGCGGTCATCACGGTGCTGGTGCTACTCGGGCAGGTGCTCGAACTCAGGGCCCGCGAAACGACGAGCGGCGCGATCCGCGCGCTCCTTGACCTCACACCGAAGCTCGCCCGGCGCGTCCGCAGCGATGGAAGCGACGAGGAGGTCGCGCTCGAGGACGTCGCGGTCGGTGACATGCTACGCATCCGTCCGGGCGAAAAAGTCCCCGTCGATGGCATCGTCGTAGAAGGCCGCGGCACGGTCGACGAATCGATGGTCACGGGCGAATCGATGCCGGTGACCAAGGCGGCCGGGGCGGCGCTGGTCGGCGGAACGATCAATCAAACGGGCGGCCTGCTCATGCGCAGCGAGAAGGTCGGGCGCGACACGATGCTCGCGCGAATCGTACAGATGGTCGCCGATGCGCAGCGCAGCCGCGCGCCGATCCAGCGTCTCGCCGATGCCGTTTCGGGCTGGTTCGTGCCCGGCGTCATCGTCGTCGCCATTGCCGCTTTCGTTGTCTGGTCGCTTCTGGGCCCCGTGCCCGCCATGGCCTATGGCCTTATCGCCGCCGTCTCGGTGCTCATCATCGCCTGTCCCTGCGCGCTCGGCCTCGCGACGCCAATGTCCATCATGGTCGGCGTGGGGCGCGGCGCCGAAGTTGGCGTGCTGATCAAAAATGCCGAGGCGCTTGAGCGGATGGAGAAGGTCGACACGCTCGTCGTCGATAAGACCGGGACGCTGACAGAAGGCAGACCCTCGGTCGTCGCCATCGAAGTCGCCGAAGGGTTCGAGGAAAACGACCTCCTCCGGATTGCCGCGAGCCTTGAGCGCAGCAGCGAACATCCATTGGCCGCCGCAATCGTCAAAGCGGCGGAAGACCGCGCCCTCGCGCTCGTCGAGCCATCGGGAGTCGACCAGCCGGTCGGCAAGGGCATCGTCGGGGTCGTCGACGACAAGGCGATCGTCCTCGGCAATGCGAACTTTCTCGAAGAATATGACGTCGATCTGGGCGCACTCGCCGAGGCGGCTGACCGGCTTCGTACAGACGGTGCAACGGCGATCTACATCGCGGTCAGCGGCAAGGCGGCCGGCGTCATCGCCATCGCCGATCCGGTCAAGGAGACGACGGGCGACGCACTCGCGGCGCTGCGCGAAGCCGGAATCAAGGTCATCATGCTAACCGGCGACAATCGCGTCACCGCCGAGGCGATCGCGCGGCGCCTCGGCATCGACGACGTCGAGGCCGATGTCCTCCCCGACCAGAAGAGTGCGGTCGTGCAGCGGCTGCGCGAAGAGGGCCGGATCGTCGCCATGGCCGGCGACGGGGTAAACGACGCCCCCGCGCTCGCCGCCGCCGACGTCGGCATCGCGATGGGTTCGGGAACCGATGTCGCCATCGAAAGCGCGGGTGTGACGCTACTGCGCGGCGACCTTCTGGGCATCGTGCGGGCGCGGCATCTCAGCCATGCGACGATGGCGAACATCCGTCAGAATCTCTTCTTCGCTTTCGCCTATAATGTCGCCGGGATTCCCGTCGCTGCGGGCGTGCTCTATCCGATTTTCGGACTATTGCTCTCGCCGGTCATTGCCGCCGCTGCAATGGCACTCTCGTCCGTCAGCGTCATCGCCAATTCTTTGCGGCTGCGCTTTGCCAGAATCTGATCGAAACCACCGGAGGCACTCGTGAAGTGTCGGCACAACAAGGGGAAATGATATGAGACGACTGACGATTACAGCAATCGCATTGGCCATGCTGGTGGCCGTCCCGGCTCAGGCGACCGAGCCTGCGGATTATCAGGGCGCGGCGGCAGCGCTCGCGCAGTATAAATCGGCGATGGAGAAACTGGACCTGACCGGCGTCGAGGCCCTCTTTTCGCCAGACGCCCAGATATTCGAGTCCGGCGGCGTTGAAGGGAACTTCGCCCACTATCGCGACCATCACATGGGTCCCGAACTCAAGGAATTCAAATCCTTCACCTTCCGCAATTACAAGATTTCGGTTCGCGGCGAAGGAAATATCGCGATCGCAACCGAGACCTACAGCTTCTCGATTGTGCTCGCGAGCGGCGAGACCATCGAACGGGATGGCGTCGCTACGAGTGTCCTCAAACAGGACAACGGAAAGTGGCAGATCTTCAATCTCCACAGCTCCTCACGCAAGCCGAAGGTGCGGCCGGCGGGTGGCATCTGAGCGGGCAAAAAAGGGGCTAGTCCTCACGATCTCTCCGAACCCACACCTAGCAGGACGCATGAGCCCGAGCGGGTGTGGGCACCCTGAAATGGCTCGTCGCGGCAAGTACGGAAACGCCTGCCTCGTCTGTGACAAGGGCAAAGCTGTTGGGGTGCGTATCATCTGTTGCACAGCCGCCGCATTGCGTTCGGCTGCAAAGCTCAAGGCCTGTTATGCGGGAGATAGATAATGGAGCGATTTCGAACTTTCGATTTCCGAAAGCATATGCCGAGCGTGACGTTCACGCTGCTGGCGGTTGCCCTGATAGCGGGCGCGGGTGCGATCACCGTCTATCTCGGCCTATATAATATAGCGGCCGATGCCCCCCATAACCGGCTGACTTACAGCGTCATCGAAACATTCAGGGAGAAGTCCATCGCAGCGCGATCCGGATCGATCGCGGTGCCGGCAGATTTGGCGGCTCCGGCGCGGATCGCGTCGGGCGCAGGTCTCTATACCGAGATGTGCAGCGGCTGCCATCTCGCGCCCGGGATGGAAAAGACCGAAATGAGTCAAGGGCTGTATCCGCAAGCGCCCGTCTTGTTCAAAGGTTCGGAACGTTCGGCTGCGGAGCAATTCTGGATCATCAAGCATGGCATCAAGATGACCGCCATGCCGGCCTGGGGGAAAACGCATGATGATCGTCTCATCTGGGATATGGTCGCGTTTGTCCGAAAACTCCCTGGCCTGTCGCCGGCACAATATCAGGCTATTACGCAGAATGCGCCAATGGACCATGACGCGATGATGAAGGGCATGACAGAGGCGGAAGGCGCGAGTCAGAAATCAAGCGGAGCGGGCGAACACGCAGGGCACTGAGGTCGTCGACAATTATGCAGCGCCGGGCGTGAACGGGCTCGTTTCGACCTTCCATTCCCGCCCACCTTGCCGGTGGGACGGAAGGTTTCGCCTTTCGCTAAGGGCCGGATCGAGCGAACTGTCTTGGCCGGCAAGCCGCAGGTGGAAAACAGCAATTCGGAATGGATCAAGCGGGGGCTATAAACATGAAGCGCGATCTTGTTCGCGAACTGATCGAGCGCTGGCGCGGCGATTCCGGCTCGACCTATCAAAGCTGGTTCCTGTGGGAGGAACGACTGAAGAATTTTCGGTCGATCAGAAGAGGAATCTCGCAGGTCGTCGCCGAAATTGAGGCCGGCACCTTCGGAGCGGCATATCGGGGCTCGTCATTGGAGATCATTGTTCATTCAATCGCCGAGCAACGACAGATTTTCAAAGGTGCGGATCATGCTTTCTTGTGGAAGCCCAAACTCCGAATCCCGGACATCTACGAGAACGCCGACAATCAACGAGCTTTTGGCAGACTTCTTCACCATTGCTCCTGTTGCGATACCGCCGAGGAGGTCGTCGCCGGGATCCTCGCAATCGACAGACAGAAGATCAAGGGGTTGGGTCCTGCGGTAGCCAACATTCTCTATTTTCTGCATCCCACCCTTGTGCCTCCGTTCAATACGGCAATCGTAAAGGGCTACAACGCGCTGACGGGTGCGAATGTGAAGCTTGGCAGCTGGGAGCATTTTCTCGCGATGCGCGCGGGCATTCTGGATCTCAACGATTGCTACCGGGATCTTCTCTCCAACGATTTGGGCGCGATAGGAGGGCTGCTGTTCGATATCGGATCGGGACGGTTTCCAGCCCCACCGCTCAGCGGTTCGAGCGAAAATGCTCGCGATTGGATGGCCTTGCTGAATGAAACGCGCTCACAGTCCGACAAGTTCGATAAGGGGCTTGCAAATCAGAAAGAGAGCGACCGGACGCATAGCGAAGTCCAATCCTGGCTTCGGGACCTCGGCCTTGCACTTGGATATGACGTCTGGGTAGCGGCAAATGACCGGGGGCGCCTTCATGAGGGTGTACCGCTCGGGTCTCGATGCCTCGATAGCTTGCCGCATGCCATCGCAACCGCTCAAGGAAGCGATGCCATAAGACTGATCGACATCTTATGGCTCGAGCAATCGACGGCTACGGTCGCGGCGGCATTCGAAGTCGAGCATTCGACATCCATTTATTCCGGAATTGTCCGCATGCTTGATCTCGCGCTGAGCAGCGAGAATCTTCATTTGTCGACGCCACTTTTCCTGGTTGCACCCGATGCGCGAGAAGCCGATGTCCGCGCTCAGCTCCGACGCCCGGCTTTCAGCCGGATCGGTGATCTCGACATTTCCTACCTGCCCTACGCCGAGCTCGAACAGAACAGGGTCGCCATTGCCCGCTTCGGTACGGGCCTGAAGGCGATCAAGGCGATCTCCCATCCATTGCCGTGAGGCAGCCGACGACGCGTAGGCCTCCGAAAGCAGTTGGTCTTTGCATCCTCGCGGCGTCACAGGGAAAGCCGGGCATCGAAATCGCGCGCGCTACCGACGTTCAGGATGGGACTAGCCCGTATCTGTTCGTGCCATCTTACTGTCCGGCTCATCGTGCCATCAGCAGGGCCGTTCAAGTAACGGCGCCGGTGAGAACAGGGACATATCATGTCCTGCGTTCAGAGGAAGTATTCCCCCCGGGCGCAAGCGCCCAGGGGGACCGACGACCGTAGGGGAGTCGCCGGGGGACCTCGCAGGACGAGGAACCTCAGAAAAAGTAGCGCAGCTGCAATCCGTACTGGCGCGGCTCGCCGTAGATGTAGAGCGGAAGAGTAGGGTTCGAGACACCCGTCGCGTCCGTCCCGATCGTACTATAGCTCACATAGCGCTCGTTGGTGAGATTTCGGCCATAAAGCGCAATTTCCCACGCTTCGCTCGCCGGCTGCCATGCGACACGCCCATTTATAAGGGTCGTGGCGTTTCCGGAAAAAAGCGGATTGTTGCTGGGCTTGAAAAAGATGCTGTCGCGCCAGGAGATATCGGTCCGTAATGTCAGCATTCCGCCGCCCAGGGAGGCCTTATATTCTCCGCCGAGAGTGATGTTCCACTTCGGCGCGTTCGGCAGCCGCTTGCCCTTGAGGCTTGCGCCGACGTCGTCAAAATAGACATCGTAGCGCGCATCGAGATAAGCGATCGTGGATGTAAGCGTCAGGCGATCGAACGGCCGTGCCATCAGTTCCGCTTCAACGCCCTTGATCGTCGCCTTGCCGGCGTTGGTGGTACTGGCAACGCCATTATTATACTCGACCACCTGAAGATTGGTGTAATCATAATAGAAGGCCGAAAAATTAGCTCGAAGCCGGCGATCGAGGAGCGTCGACTTCAGGCCGACTTCGTAGCTCCAGACATACTCCGGGAGGAAAGGCCGCCCGTCTCCCAGCTGGAATCCACCCGATTTGAACCCGCGGGTTGCCGACGCATAAGCCATGACGTCATCGGCAAGGTCGTAATCGATCCCAATTTTCGGAGTCCAGGCGGTCCAGGATGATTTGGGCTGACCGGCATCGACCTGATTTCCGTTCAGCAGGACACGATATCCGAAATCCTTTTTTTCGTATGAGTATCGAAGCCCTCCGGTCAATCGCAGGCGGTCGATGAGTTCGTAGCTTGCTTGTCCGAAGAGCGCGAATGCATTCGTCGTATTGTTTTCCGGGATCGCGAGCCGACGACCCGGTTCGATGATCCGTATTTCGTCGTTGCCCTTTTCATTCAGATAGAATGCTCCGACGATCCAGCGCAGCTTGTCCGCATCGTTGTTGAGAAGTTGGAACTCTTGCGTGAAACTGCGGGAACGTTCGTAAAATTCGATATCGCGGAGGAAGAGGTCAGTCGAGTCAACGTCGAGCGCCTGGACGACCTTGCTCTTGCGCAGCGCCGTAATCGAGCGGAGCGTGACCGGGCCGCCGTCCCAGTTCATGGTCGAGGACACGCCCCAGGCATCGACATCGTAACGCGGCAGGCGGTCGAGTGCGGCCTCTTTGTCATTGGCCGGGATCGTCGCCCCCGCATCGACGAAGCCTTGCGGATAAAAGGGCCGAACAGACCGCGCGCCGGTCTCGCGATCACGGCTGGCATCCGCCCGCAACACGATCTCAAGACGGTCGCTCGCGTCAATCGCAAGCGTCAGTCGTCCAGCGAGATTATCTTCGTTTTGGTATCGCCGTCCCGAGACGACGTCGCGGTAGATGCCGTCGCGCTGGTTGGCAAGCAAGGTGAGGCGGCCTCGGACGCCCGCTCCAAGCGGTCCAGAAATCGTGCCGCTCAGCGAGCGCTTCTCGTAATTTCCGACGGTGAGTCCCAGCGCGCCAGTCAAATCCTCCGTAGGCATTTTGGAAATGATGTTGAGTGTGCCGCCGGCGGAGTTGCGACCGAAGAGAACGCCTTGCGGTCCGCGCAGCACCTCGATGCGTTCGACGTCGAACAAATCCTGATAGCTTGTGGTCGGGCGCGAGATGTAGACGCCGTCATAATGGACTGTCGTGCTGGGGTCGGTCGCAACGCCGAACGCCGAGGTGCCAATTCCACGAATATTGATGATCGCCATGGAATCGTTGGTGATCGACACGCCCGGCACAAAAAATTGGAGGTCTTCGACGTTTGATATGCCCGTTGCCGTAAGCGCCTCGCCGGTCATCGCTGTCACCGAGACGGGAACGGACTGCAGATTTTCCTCGCGCTTCTCCGCCGTTACGATGATCTCGGCGAGGCCGTCCGACTGGGCTTCCTGAGCCTGCGCGGGAAACGCGACCGCCACCGCAATCGCCGCCATCGAGCTTCGCTGCATTGCGCGCTTCGTCGACGAATAACAGTATAATTTGTTCATTATGCTTCCCCTGTTTCGAAGAACTGCCCTTTCGCGCAGCCCAAATGAGTTTCGGGGAAGTCGAGGACAAAAACATGCATGCCCGGAAACCGCTGCTTACGGCTTCCGGGTTCAAGCACCCAACATCCCCTACTGACATTGATTACGCACCAGAACGACTCATCCCTCAAAAATGGTTCGGGCGACGTAAAACCATCGGAATTGGGCTCCCCGATTTGTTCAGATCGCCAGGATGAAGTTGATCCGGAACGCCCAAAGGCTCCTACCTTCATCCAGAAGCGGCGCTTTTCGCTTCTGCCCCTCGTCGGAGCCTTGGTCGGCGCCGTGCACGTGACGCAATCGCTCGCTTGACCCTATGGTCAGGTCTTCCCCGTGGAAGCCTATTTGTTCGCTCTGATGCCGGTCCTAGCCGCGGAGATTCGATGGCGCCTGACCCAGGCACTTCGGACGGCCGTCGCAACTCCGGACGCGGCAGCGGCGAGACACTGCGGCTGCGATCCGCGCTAGCCTTCAGCTCGATGTCGCAGCCGGAGTTACCATCCCATCGCTTGTAGCCGGGATGCTGGAACCATTTGCGACCGATTGACACCAGTTTGAGGGAGGTGAGACGGGCCGTCAGCACCATCCGCCCCCAAGACCAGTCGGGCTAGATCTGCTCGAACGCCGCTATGATCGGGCAGTGGAGCGTGTCGGCGGCAGCGCATTGGCGCGACAGGCCCATGAGCGCGCGCCGCGCCACATCGAGTTCGGCGATCGTCTTTTCGATCGCCGCGATGCGCGCGTCGGCCAGTTCGCGCGCTCGCGCGCGATCGCTCGACGCGTCGAGTTCGAGCAGTTCGGCGATCTCGGTGAGCGTAAATCCCGCTGCCTGTGCCGATTTGATGAAGCGCAGACGGCGCAGAACCGCCTCGTCGTAACGCCGGACTCGGCCTTCCGACGGGGCGCTGGCCGACTGAGGCGGAACGGGCAACAGGCCGCGGCGTTGGTAATAGCGGATCGTCTCGACATTGACGCCGCCCTGCCGGGCAAGCTGGCCGATGGTCATGTCACGCAAGGCCTTGACTCCGTACTATGGTACGGAGCCTATATAGCGGGAAGCGATCGGGAATCAAGAAAGGCGAATCGATGAATATGCAGGTTCAGCGCGCGAACGAAAGCGCGCCAGCGCACACTGGTGCGGCGGTTTCGGGCAAGCCGCGGGCGACCATCTATCGCATGGTGATGGAGCAGCATATCTGCCCCTATGGCCTGAAGGCGCTGCATCTGTTGCGCAGCCGCGGCTATGACGTCGAGGATGTCTGGCTGACGACCCGCGAGGAAACCGACGCATTCAAGGCGAAACATGGCGTCGCGACGACGCCGCAGACCTTCATCGAAGGCGAGCGGATCGGCGGTCTTGACGATCTGAGGCGCCATCTCGGTCTGAAAGTCCGCGATCCTAAGGCGCTTACCTATAAGCCCGTCATCGCGCTCTTCTCTATCACCGCGCTGATGGCGCTGGCCGCCAGCCAAGCGGTGTCGGGCACGCCCTTCACAATCCGTGCCGCCGAATGGTTTATCGGGTTCAGCATGGCGTTGCTTGCCTTCCTCAAGCTCCGCGACATCGAGAGCTTCTCGAGCATGTTCCTGAACTATGACCTGCTCGCCAAGCGGTGGGTGCCCTACGCCACCATCTATCCGTTCGCCGAGGCGCTCGCGGGCATCCTGATGATTTCCGGCGCGCTGAGCTGGATTTCGATCCCGGTCGCGCTCTTCATAGGGAGCATCGGCGCCGTCTCTGTCTTCAAGGCGGTCTATATCGACAAGCGCGAACTTAAATGCGCCTGCGTCGGCGGCGACAGCAATGTGCCGCTGGGCTTCATATCGCTGACCGAGAATCTGATGATGATCGCCATGGCGCTGTGGATGCTGCTCGCGCCCGCTGCCATGACGATGGGCCATAATTAACCGGGCCCGGTGTAACCGTGAGGGGACCGCCGGCGAACAGGTCGGCGGGATCTTCCTCCAGTTTCGAATTGACGCCAAGTTTGACAAGGATCATGCTTTTACCGTGAAACGCTGGCTCACCTTCCTGCTTCTTGTCGGAGCCGTCCTCGGCCTCCTGGCACAGGAAGCCGCGTTCGCCTCCGCGCCGGCGATCCCGGCAGCCGCAACCACGACTACCGCGGCGATGAGCGACGAATGCGCCGAGATGATGGGAATCGACAAGTCCCAAGATAGCGCACCCTGCAAGGGCCTGACCCTCGATTGCATCGCCAAGATGGGCTGCGCGCTGCCGCTGGCGGTCGCGGCGCCCGCCGCCTCGCTGGAGGCGGCCGCCTATCGGCCGGCGCCGGTAGACGCGCGGCCTGCCGTTCGCTTGACGGGCCGAATCGTCGGTCCCGAGCCCGAACCGCCTCTATTCCGCGGCTGAAACGCGCGATGCGCGCCGGTCTCCCCGGCGCGTGTCTCCCAGCTTTTCAACCGAGGAATTTCACCATGAAGACGATTTTTGTCGTTGCCGCGCTCGCGGCCGCAACCCTTGCCGCTCCCGTGTCCGCGCAGGACGCGAGCGGCGGTCATTATGAATGGCAGACCCGCCAGGTGCCGGGACCGAACAAGTCCAATATCAACCCGCGCGTTCGCGTGTGGGTCAAAGACGCATCAATGAATATGGCGGCCTGCGACTGCACCATGATGAAGACCGACGCAGCGGGCTGCATGCACGACATGCCCGGACATCGCATGTCGCCCTCCAAGGGCTGACGGCTTCCGTCCCCCGGCCGACGTGCCGGGGGACATTTCCGCCTGACTCGAAAGAGGGGGACATATGCGCATATATCTTGCGGCAGTTTTGCTTATCCCGACGCCCGCGGCGCTACATGCCGAGCCGATGACGCTCGATACGGCGCTCGACCGCGCGGCATCAGAGGCGCCCGAATTGCAGGGTCGCGAAGCCGGCATCGATGCTGCCCAATCGGCGGCGATCGCCGCCGACCGGCTGCCCGACCCGAAACTCAATATCGTCCTGCAGGATTTCCCGGTGACCGGGCCCGACGCGGGCCGGTTCAATCGCGACGACTTCACGATGCAGGTCGTCGGCGTCAGCCAGGAGTTCCCGAACCCCGCCAAGCGCCGCGCGCGCGCAACGCGTGCGCAGGCCGACATCGGAATCGCCCGCGCCGACGAGGCGGTCACCGCGCAGGATATCAGGCTCGCGACCGCGCTTGCCTGGGTCGACCTTTACTACGCCAAGAAGCGTCTCAAGGAACTCGACCTGCTCGATTCTGGTCTTGAAGACCTTCAAGCGACGGTGACCGCGCGGCTGGCCAGCGGCGCTGCGCGCCCGGCACAGGCGCTTGAACCCGATCAGCTTCGCGCCGCGATCAATGATCGCCGCAGCGCACTCGCCGCCGAGATTGCCCGCGCCCGCGCGCAGCTCGCGCGCTTTACCGGCGACGCAGCCGCCGACACGCTGGGAGACTTGCCGCCGCAAATGATCGACGAGCAAGGATTGCGCTCCGGAATCGACGCCCTGCCAAGGCTGCGCGCGCTCGATGCCCGCGCCCTCGCCGCCGATGCCGAGACCGGTCTCGCCCGCGCAGACAAGCGCCCCGACTGGAGCGTCAACGCGGCCTATGGGCGGCGCGAGCCCAATTTTGGCGACCTCGTCACGGTTGGCGTCACCGTAGATCTGCCCTTCTTCTCGAAAAGGCGGCAGGATCCCAAGATCGCCGCGCGCGCCAGCGAGGCGACGCGCGCCCGGCTCGACCGTGAGGCCGCCAAGCGCGACATCGCGGCGGGGCTCGACGCCGATCTCGCCGATCACCGCATGCATCATGAACAACTCGCCAATGCGCGCACGCGGCTCGTGCCGCTCGCGAAGAAGCGCGCCGAGCTCGATCTCGCCAGCTACGCCGCCGGAAAGCTCGATCTCGGGACCGCACTCCTGTCGACACTCGCGCTCGCCGAGGCCGAAGTCGATGCGCTCGCTCGCGAAGCCGAGGTCGCGCGCGACGCGATCCGGATCAACACTATTTATGGGGAGGCAGGTCGATGACCGATGCAACATCAGCGGCGCGTTGGCGCGCCGGAATATTGGCCGCGGTGCTGATCGCGGGCGGCAGCGGTTACTGGCTGGGACAGAGCGGTCAGAGCGATGCGCCAAGCGAAGCGGCAGGCAGCGGCGGGCGCAAGATCCTCTATTATTATGATCCGATGTTCCCGAACCAGAAATTCGACAAGCCCGGCAAGTCGCCCTTCATGGACATGCAGCTCGAGCCCAAATATGCCGACGAGGGCAGCGGCGCGGCACCGGGCGTGTCGGTCGATCCTGCCGCGCGGCAGAGCCTCGGCATAAGGGTGGTCGTGGCCGAAATGGGCAGCCTCGCGGCGACCTTCGACGTCAACGGCAGCATCGATTTCAACCAGCGCGACGTCACGATCGTCCAGGCGCGCTCGGGCGGATTCGTCGAGCGCGTCTATCGCCTCGCGCCCGGCGACGTCATCGGCGCCGGCACGCCGATCGCCGACCTGCAATTGCCCGAATGGGGCGGCGCGCAGACCGAATATCTGAGCGTCAAGAAACTCGGACGTCCCGACCTCACTGCGGCGGCGCGGCAGCGGCTGCGGTTGATGGGCATGCCCGAAGGCGTGATTGTCGAAGTCGACCGGACCGGACGCACCGGCGGCCGGATGACCGTCCGCGCGCCGATCGGCGGCGTAGTCCAGACGCTGGGCGCGCGTGCGGGCGTGACGCTTGCCGCGGGGCAGACGCTCGCCGAAATCTCGGGGCTCGGCACGGTGTGGCTCAACGCCGCGCTCCCCGAAGCGCAGGCGGGACTCGTACAGGTCGGCCAGCGCGCGACCGCGACGCTCACCGCCTTTCCCGGCGAAGCATTCACCGGCAGGATCATTGCGATCCTGCCCACTGCATCGGCCGACAGCCGGACGCTGACGGTGCGCGTCGAACTCGCCAATCGCGGCGGGCGTCTCCGCCCCGGCATGTTCGCGGTGGTGGCGCTCGGGGGCGATGCCAAACCGGCGCTGCTGGTGCCGAGCGAAGCGGTGATCCGCACCGGCACGCGCAGCATCGTGATGCTCGAGAAGGGCGACGGGCGCTACCATCCCGCCGAAGTGATCACTGGACGCGAAGGTGGTGGCAAGACCGAGATATTGCAGGGGCTCGCTCCCGGCGAAAAGGTCGTCGCGTCGGGCCAGTTCCTGCTCGATTCCGAGGCGAGCCTGACCGGCCTCACCGTCCGTCCGCTGGAGCCCGCGCAATGATCGCGAAGATCATTCGCGCTTCGGTCGCGGCGCGCGGGCTCGTCGTCGCGGCGGCGCTGATCCTGACCCTGCTCGGGATCGCCGCGGTGCGCACGACGCCGGTCGATGCCCTGCCCGATCTCTCCGACGTCCAGGTCATCATCCGCACCACCTATGCGGGTCAGGCGCCGCGGATCGTCGAGGATCAGGTCACCTATCCGATCACGACGACAATGCTCTCGGTGCCCGGCGCGCGCGTCGTGCGCGGCTACAGCTTCGTCGGCGACAGCTTCGTCTATGTGCTCTTCGACGACGGCACCGATCCCTATTGGGCGCGCAGCCGCGTGCTCGAATATCTGAGCCAGGTGCAGAGCCGGCTCCCCGACGGCGCGCGGGCGAGCCTCGGCCCCGACGCGACCGGGGTCGGGTGGATCTATGAATATGCGCTCGTCGACAAGAGCGGCCGCCACGATCTTGCCGAGCTCCGCAGCCTCCAGGACTGGTTCCTGCGCTTCGAACTGAAGTCAGTGCCGGGCGTCGCCGAGGTCGCGAGCATCGGCGGCATGGTGCGCCAATATCAGATCATCGTCGATCCGCAGAAGCTTGCCGCCTTCGGCGTGACCGCAACCGACGTGGCAGACGCCCTCAAGCGCGCAAACCAGGAAAGCGGCGGCGGCAGCCTCGAACTCGCCGAGGCCGAATATATCGTGCGCGCGGGCGGCTATCTGAAATCGCTCGACGATTTCCGCAGCGTCCCGATCCGCACCGCCGGCGGCGGCATCCCGGTGACGGTCGGCGATGTTGCGACGGTCCAGATCGGCCCCGACACGCGGCGCGGCATCGCCGAACTCAATGGCGAGGGCGAGGTCGCGGGCGGCGTGATCGTCATGCGCGAGGGCAAGAATGCCCGCGAGGTCATCGACGGCGTGCGCGCCAAGCTCGCCGAGCTCAAGCGCAGCCTGCCGCCGGGGGTCGAGATCGTCACCACCTACGACCGTTCGGGGCTGATCGATCGTGCGGTCGACAATCTCACCTCGAAGCTCGTCGAAGAATTCATCATCGTCGGGCTCGTCTGCGCGCTGTTCCTGTGGCACGCCCGGTCGGCGCTGGTCGCCATCCTGACCCTGCCGCTCGGCATCCTCATCGCCTTCATCGTCATGCGGCTGCAGGGGCTCAACGCCAATATCCTGTCGCTCGGCGGCATCGCGATCGCGGTCGGCGCGATGGTCGATGCGGCGGTGGTGATGATCGAAAATGCCCACAAGCATCTCGAACATTGGGAGCGCGATCATCCGGGCGAGGAATTGAAGGGCGCCGAGCGCTGGCGCGTCATCACCGATGCCGCCGCCGAGGTCGGCCCGGCGCTGTTCCTCAGCCTTCTCATTATCACCTTCTCCTTCTTGCCGATCTTCACGCTCGAAGGCCAGGAAGGGCGGCTCTTCGCGCCGCTCGCCTTCACCAAGACCTATGCGATGGCGGCCGCTGCGATCCTCTCGATCACGCTCATCCCGGTGCTGATGGGCTGGCTGATCCGCGGAAAGATCCCGGCCGAACAGGCCAATCCGGTCAACCGCTGGCTGACCCGCGCCTATCGCCCGGCACTCGACTGGGTGCTCGAACGGCCGAAAAAGGCGCTCCTCATCGCCGGCCTCGTCTTCGCCACCAGCCTCTGGCCGATGACCCAGATCGGCGGCGAGTTCATGCCGCAGATGCATGAGGGCGATCTCCTCTACATGCCCTCAGCGCTTCCCGGCATCTCAGCAGCGCGGGCGTCGAGCCTGCTCCAGCAGACCGATCGGCTGATCAAGACGGTGCCAGAGGTCGAAAGCGTGTTCGGCAAGGCGGGCCGCGCCGACAGCGCCACCGACCCCGCGCCGCTCGAGATGTTCGAGACGACGATCCGCTTCAAGCCGAAGGACCAGTGGCGCCCCGGCATGACCGAGGAGAAATTGATCGAGGAGCTCGACGCGCGGGTCCGGGTCCCTGGGCTCGCCAATTTCTGGATCCCGCCGATCCGCAACCGCATCGACATGCTCGCGACCGGGATCAAAAGCCCGGTCGGCATCAAGGTCGCGGGCTCGGATCTTGCCGAGATCGACCGCACCGCGAAGCGCATCGAGGGCGTAGTCAGGACCGTCCCCGGCGTCGCCTCGGCGCTGGCCGAGCGCCTGACTGGCGGCCGTTATATCGACGTCGACATCGATCGCGCCGCCGCGGGGCGCTATGGTCTCAACGTCGCCGACGTGCAGGCGATCGTCGCGGGCGCGATCGGCGGCGAGACGATCGGCCAGACGGTCGAGGGGCTCGCGCGCTATCCGATCAGCGTCCGCTATCCACGCGAGATGCGCGACAGCATCGGCGAGCTCGCGGCCCTTCCGATCCTGACGCCGTCGCGCCAGCAGATCACGCTCGGGACGGTGGCGAGCGTCAAGGTCAGCGACGGGCCGCCGATGCTGCGCAGCGAGAATGGCCGCCCGGTGACCTGGATCTATGTCGACAGCCGCGGCCGCGATTTGCAGGGTCTGGTGCACGACATCCAGCGGGCGATCGCGCGCGATGTCGAGCTGCCCCCCGGCGTCAGCATCTCCTACACCGGGCAGTTCGAGTTCCTCGTTCGTGCGACCGAGCGGATGAAGGTGGTCGTGCCGGTCACGCTCGCGATCATCTTCATCCTGCTCTACCTCACCTTCCGCCGCTGGGACGAGGCGCTGCTCATCATGGCGACCTTGCCCTTTGCACTCACCGGCGGGCTCTGGCTGCTCTATCTGCTCGGTTACAACCAGTCGGTCGCGAGCGCGGTCGGGTTCATCGCGCTCGCCGGCGTCGCCGCCGAGTTCGGGGTCGTCATGCTCATCTACCTCAAGCATGCGCTCGCCGATCGCGGCGATGGCGACATATTGGCCGCGATTCGCGAGGGCGCGCTGCTTCGCGTCCGGCCGAAGGCGATGACCGTCGCGGTGATCCTCGCGGGCCTGTTCCCGATCCTCGTCGGGACCGGCACCGGCTCCGAAGTGATGAGCCGCATCGCCGCGCCGATGATCGGCGGCATGCTGACCGCGCCGCTGCTCTCGATGCTCATCATTCCCGCCGCCTATCTGCTGATGCGCAGGCGCGCGGCCCATCCCGTTCAACCCGAAGGAGAAATGACATGAAGAATTTGACCGCCATCGCACTGGGCATCGCGCTCAGCGCAGGACTTGCCGGCTGCGGCAAGCAGGGCGAAGCGCCGAAGACCGAAGAAAAGGCCGCGATGGCCGATGACGCCGGAACCATGGCGATGCCCGCCGAAACCAAACATGGCAAGGGCACGGCGACCGTGACCGCAATCGATAGCGCGAAGGGACAGGTCACGCTCGATCATGGCGCGATCGCCGAACTCGAATGGCCGCCGATGACGATGGGCTTCGCCGCAAAGCCCGAGCTGCTGAAGGACATCAAGGTCGGCGACAAGGTCGCGTTCGAGCTCGACTGGAACGGTAAGGCCGGGACGATCACCAAGCTCGACAAGGCGCCATAATATCCGCCGGCGCGCGCGGCGAAGCCAGTCGTCGCGCGCGCCAGCCCCTTCCTTCCCCGAACCCGGATGCGTCCGGTCGGATCGATCAATCGGTCTGGAGCGCGAGTTCGGTGCCCGCGATCGCCTCGATCACCCGGCATTCGGCGGCCCGGCCGCCCTCGCAGGAGGTCGCGACCTCGGTCAGCGCCGAGCGCAAGGTTTCGAGCCGCGCGATGCGGATGCCGATATCGGCAAGATGCGCGCGCGCGATCGCCGCAGCCTCGCCGCAATCGCGGTCGGGCTGATCCGAAAGCGCCAGCAGCGAGCGGATTTCGGGGATCGAAAAACCGAGCTGCCGGCCGTGGCGGACGAAGGCGAGCCGCCGAAGGTCGGCCGCATCATAGCTTCGCCGTCCCGAAGCGGTGCGCAGGGCTTCGGGCAGCAGCCCGATCTCTTCATAGAAGCGGATGGTGTTGACCTTGGTCCCGGTCTCCCGGGCAAGGTCGCCGATCGCGAGCCGCTTGGTCATATTATGCTTGATCCTCCAGTGACTGGAGGATGTATAGGCGGTCCTCGTCCGAAGTTGAAGGCGGCAAAGCGAAGAGCGCGCCACCACCATGGAGTGAAGACGCGATGGCGGAGGGATCCGAGAACGGCGACGGCTGCGGCTGCACGGGAGACCCGGTGCGCGCGGAAAAGGACCCGGCCTATCGCCGTGCTCTTTGGATCGTGGTTATCCTAAATCTCGGCTTCGGCGCTATCGAGATCGTCGGCGGATTCATCGCCAACAGCCAGGCGCTGAAGGCCGACTCGCTCGACTTCATCGGCGACGGCACCATCACGCTGGCCGGCCTCGTCGCGATCGGCTGGACGGCGCTCGCCCGCACCCGCATCGCTCTTGCCCAAGGCCTGTTCCTGCTGACGCTCGGGCTCGGCGTCATCGGCGTCGCGCTGTGGCGCGCCCTGACAGCGGTTCCGCCCGAAGCCGAGCTCATGGGCGGCATCGGCTTCGTTGCACTGCTCGTCAATCTCACCTCGGCGGCGGTCCTCTCGCGGTTTCGCGAAGGCGACGCCAATGTCCGCGCTGTTTGGCTGTTCAGCCGCAATGACGCGGTCGCCAATGTCGCGGTAATCATCGCTGCGGGTCTCGTCGCATGGACCGGCCAGGCCTGGCCCGACCTTGCAGTGGCCGCCATCATTGCAGCGCTCTTCCTGCATTCGGCCTATGAAATTCTTCGCAGCGCGCGGACCGAGCTGCGCCAACTGTCGGAACAAGGGATTCGTGGTCAGGCTTGACCCTGTAGTTGCTACAGGGTGCATAAGGCCGGCGAATCGACGCAAAGGGAAATGTCGCGAGCATGCTGGATCGACGTCAAGCTGCCGGCCTGATCGCCGCCGAGATGACGCATTACCGGGCCGCGCGGCGGGCCGGCGATTATCCCGCGGCCTGGCGCGCGCTCGAGCGCGCGCACATCGTTGCGCAGCCCTTCTTCGGCATTCACCTGTCGTCGCATGGCCACATGCTCGGTTTCGCGATGGCGCTCGGCGA
Organism: Sphingopyxis sp. RIFCSPHIGHO2_12_FULL_65_19; assembly: GCF_001830555.1. Classification (GTDB taxonomy): domain Bacteria; phylum Pseudomonadota; class Alphaproteobacteria; order Sphingomonadales; family Sphingomonadaceae; genus Sphingopyxis. The sequence goes on from NZ_MIAM01000024.1 coordinate 121,962, forward strand.
CTGGCGCGAAGCGGCGGGGCAGATTTTCCGGCTGGCCCTCGTCCCTCTGGGATCGCTGACGGGCCGGATCCCGGCAGGCAATAGTGGGCGGGCGCGGGTCAGCGCGTTCCAACCCATGGCGATTCCATCCGATCTGGCCGCCGCGATGTCACGCCGCGACAAACAGATGACGGGTCGATAGGGGGCTTTATGGCTGGTGCGATGATGCGACTGCTGGTGATTGTGGGCGTGCTGCTTTGCACCCTGCAATTCTGTGAGCCCGCGTCCGCGCATATTGCCGATCAAGGCACCGCCTATTCGCTGGACAGGGACGGCGGCAAGCAAGTGCCGGGCGAACCGGCAAAGAAATTCGCCCATAGCGGCCATCATCATTGCCCCATGGCGCCGGACCAGCATCAGACGGTCAGCGAAGCCCCGCTGGCCCCGGCGCGTGGGCCACTATTTGCCGCGCCGGTCGTGCAGCGACCATCGCGCGTCCTGCCGCCCCTTCTCGACCCGCCCCTCGCCTGACGTCTTGACGCGCTCGCGCATTCGCGCGGCGATCTATCGGCTCAATCGAGGATGGAATTATGTACAGGATCGTTGTTGCCCTCGTGGCAGCCACATCGTGCGTTGCGATAGCGCAGGCACAGGAGGTCGGCACCGAAAGCCGGCAGATATCAGGACCGCTCCTGACGCTCGACGAGGCGGTTGCGCTCGCGGGCGGCAGCGCGCCCGCGGCGGAAGCCGCAGCGGCGGACGTTGATGCCGCAAGCGCAGCCCGCCGAGTCGCGGGGCTGCGCCCCAACCCAGCGCTTTCGGTCGAAGTCGAGAATTTCGTCGGCACCGGGCCCTATAATGGCGTCAATGGCGCCGATATCACGGCAAGCGTCGCGATCCCGCTCGAACTCGGCGGCAAGCGGCAGGCCCGGATCGCGGTTGCCGATGCGGCGGCGCACCGCGCGCAAATCGCGCAGGCGATTGCGCAGGCCGATATCCGGTTCCAGGTCACCGAACTCTATATCCAGGCCTCGGCCGCCGAAGTGCGTGTCGCGATTGCCGAGGACCAATATCGTATCGCCGGCGACACGGCGCGCGCCGCGACCATAAGAGTGCAAGCGGGGCGCGCCTCGCCGCTCGAACAAGAACGCGCCGAAGTCGCGCGCCTGACCGCCGAAACCGAGGCCGAGAAAGCGCGCCGCCTCGCCGATGCCGCGCGCGCCAGTCTCGCGCGCCGCATTGGCCGCCCGGTCACCGGCCCGCTCGATGTCGCGGTACTCGGCGGCCCCGGAAGCGGCACCATGGGTCCGCCCCGCCCTGTATCGGCGGCTGGCACGCTCGCGCTGGCGGCGGCCGATGCCGACCTCGCCACCGCGGATGCCGGCGTCGAACTGGCGCGTTCGCAGCGCGTGCCCGATCTTACCGTCGGGCCGGGCGTTCGCCGGCTCGAAGCCACCAACGATGTCGCTGCGGTGTTCAGCGTCTCGGTGCCGCTGCCGCTGTTCAACAACGGACGCGCCGCGGTCGACCAGGCGAATGCCGAACGGCGGCGTGCCGACGCGCAGCGCCGCGTCACCGCGCTCGATATCGAGCAGAAGATCAGCGACGCCGAAGTCGAGGCTGCCAATGCGGCCGCGGCGGCGCGCGTCGCGAGCGGCCCCGCTCTGTCCTCGGCCATGGAAGCCGCGCGCATTGCGCGCATCGGCTACCGCGAGGGCAAGTTCGGACAGCTCGAACTGCTCGATGCCGAACGGACGCTGACCGAGATGCGCTCCGCGTCGATCGAAGCCCTCGCCTCCTATCAACTCGCCAAGGCCCGGTTGGAACGCCTGACGGCTCCCGCGCCGCTCGAAGGAAATTGACCCGATGACTATCACTATCAACCGAAAGCTGCTGCTCGCCGCGACGCTGCCGCTGTTCCTCGCCGCCTGCGGTGGCGGCGAGACCGCCAAACCCGCCGACGAGCATGGCGAGGAAGAGGCCGGCCATGCCGACGAGGGCAAGATCACCCTCACCAACGAGCAGATCAAGATCGCGGGGATCGCGCTCGGCAGCCCGACCATCGGCAGCGCCGGCGCGCTGCAATTGCCCGCAACGATCGAAGGCGATCCGCAAGGAACGCAGGCCGTGTCGGCCGCGATCGGCGGGCGGATCGTCGCGCTCAACCGCAATCTCGGACAGAGCGTCGGCCGTGGGCAGACGCTTGCGATTGTCGAGAGCCGCGAGGCCGCGCAGCTCCAGGGCGAGGTGCAGGCCACGCGTGCCCGATTAGCGCTTGCCAACTCCAATCTCGCACGCGAGGAGCGGCTGTTCGCACAGCGCGTGTCGCCCGAGCAGGATGTGATTGCGGCACGCACGGCCGCGACCGAAGCCAGGATCGCCTATCAACTCGCGCAGCAGCAGGTATCCGCCGCAGGGGGCGGCGGCGGCCAGCTCAACCGGATTGCCATTACCGCGCCGATTTCGGGCCAGGTAATCGCGCGCAGCGTGGTGCTCGGTCAGACGGTTCCCGCCGATGCAGAACTCTATCGCATCGCCAACCTCTCGAGCGTTTCGCTCTCGCTGAACCTCCAGCCCGCCGACGCCGGTCGTATCCGGCCCGGCGCCGTCGTCTCGGTGAGCGCGCCTGGACGCCAGGCGACCGGCAAGATCAGCTTCGTCTCGCCCGCGCTCGATCCGGCCACGAAGCTCGTGCCCGCAATCGCGATCCTCGACAATCGCGCCGGCCAATGGCGCGTCGGCGAAGCCGTGACCGCCTCGGTCGCGCTGGCTGCGAGCGGCGGCGTCGGCTCGATCAGCGTTCCCGCGACCGCGATCCAGACCGTCGAGGGCAAGAGCGTCGTGTTCGTGCGTACCAAGGACGGGTTCGAGGCTGTCCCCGTGGTGCTCGGCGACCGCGCGGGAGCCAATGTCATCGTCCGCTCCGGGCTCAAGGGCACCGAGCAGATCGCCATCACCAACAGCTTTTCGCTCAAGGCCGAGATCGGCAAGGGCGAAGCAGGCGATGAGGACTAAGCCATGATCGCTCGTATCGTTACCTGGGCGGTCGAAAAGCGCTGGCTTGTCGTCCTGCTCACCGCCATCGCCGCCATAATCGGGGCGACAGCATTGTCGCGCCTGCCGATCGACGCGGTTCCCGACATCACCAACAACCAGATCCAGATCAACGTCCGCGCCCCCGCGCTCTCGCCCGAACTCGTCGAGAAGCAGGTCGCCTTCCCGATCGAGACCGCGCTCGCGGGGATCCCCGGCCTCGATCACACAAGGTCGCTGAGCCGCAACGGCTTCGCGCAGGTCACCGCGGTCTTCGACGATTCGACCGACATTTATTTCGCGCGCCAGCAGGTCGGCGAACGCCTCAACGAGGCAACCGAGAATATACCCGACGGGGTTCGCCCGGAGATGGGGCCGATCGCGACGGGTCTCGGCGACGTCTATATGTGGACGGTCCGCCTCGCGCACCGCAAAGACGATGCGCACAAGGCCGGCGAGCCCGGCCTCCAGCCTGACGGCAGCTATGTGACCCCCGAAGGCGAACGGCTCGTCACCGAGGCCGACAAGTCGACCTATCTTCGCACGACGCAGGACTGGATCGTCACGCCGCTCGTCCGGACGGTTCCCGGCGTCGCGGGCGTCGATGCGATCGGCGGCTATTCGAAGCAGTATCTGGTCGTTCCCGACGTGCAGCGCCTCGCCGCGCTCGACCTCAGCCTCACCGAGCTCGCCGAAGCCCTCGAACGCAACAATAGTGCGGTCGGCGGCGGCGTCGTCGAGCGCAATGGCGAAGGGCTCGCCGTTCGTTCGGACGCGTTGGTCCGCGACACCGCCGAGCTGGCACGCACCGTCGTCGCAACGCGCGCGGGCGTTCCGATCACGCTCGACCAGGTGGCGACGGTCCGCACCGGACAGGCGGTTCGCATGGGTTCAGCCTCTGAAAATGGCACCGAAGTCGTCGTCGGCACCGCGGTCATGCGCATCGGCGAGAACAGCCGGACGGTCGCGACCGCGGTCGCAGACCGGCTGAAGGAGGTAAACGCCTCGCTGCCGCCCGATGTCGTTATCGAGCCGGCGCTCGATCGTACCAAGCTCGTCAATTCGACGATCTGGACGGTCGGCAAGAACCTGACCGAGGGTGCGCTGCTCGTCATTGTCGTGCTTTTCCTGCTGCTCGGCAATTTCCGCGCAGCGCTGATCGCGGCGCTCGTCATCCCGATCACGATGCTGCTCACCAGCTTCGGCATGCTGCGCGCCGGCGTCTCGGCGAACCTGATGAGCCTCGGCGCACTCGACTTCGGCCTCATCGTCGATGGCGCCGTCATCATCGTCGAGAATGCGCTGCGGCGCATGGCCGACCTCCAGCATCGCCACGGCCGCATCCTGACCGTCCAGGAACGTCTCGCGACCGTTGCATCGGCCGCGCGCGAGATGGTGCGACCGTCTGTCTACGGGCAGGCGATCATCATCCTCGTCTATGTGCCCTTGCTCACCTTGAGCGGGGTCGAGGGCAAGACCTTCATCCCGATGGCGCTGACCGTGATCATCGCGCTCGCTTTCGCCTTCATCCTCTCGCTCACATTCGTCCCCGCCGCGATCGCGATCTGGCTTTCGAAGCGGGTCGAAGAAAAAGAGGGCCGCATCATGGCGTGGCTGAAGCAACGCTACGAGCCGGGTCTCGACCGCGCGATTAGCAAGCCCAAGATCACCCTCGGCGCGGGCATCGGGGGGTTCGTCATCGCGATCCTCGCCTTCTTCTCACTCGGCCAGGTCTTCCTGCCGCAGCTCGACGAGGGAGATCTCCTGATCCAGGCGTTTCGCGTGCCCTCGACGTCCGTCGAACAGAGCCAGGCCATGCAAGTGCCGATCGAGCGGATGCTCGCAAGGCAGCCCGAGGTCGCGATCGTCTTCTCGAAGACCGGCACGGCGGACCTCGCGTCCGATCCGATGCCGCCCAACGCGACCGACAATTTCGTGATCCTCAAGCCTCGCAAAGAATGGCCCGACCCAAGCCTCCCCAAGGCCGAACTCGTCGAGCGGCTGGAGAAGGAACTGAACAAGATCCCGGGCAATGCCTATGAGATCACTCAGCCGATCCAGATGCGCTTCAACGAGCTGATTGCGGGCGTGCGCGGTGACATTGCGATCAAGGTCTATGGCGACGACTTCGACGCGATGAACGCGACCGCGCAGCAAGTCGCCGCAATCTTGCGGAAGACCGAAGGCGCGAGCGACGTGCGCGTCGAAGAAACCGAAGGTCTCTCGATGCTCGACATTCGGGCGAACCGCGACGCGATGGCGCGGCTCGGCGTCAGCGCGCGTGACGTGCAGGATGTCGTCACCGCAACGATCGGCGGCCGCGAGGCCGGCACGATCTTCGAAGGCGACCGGCGCTTCCCGATCGTCATCCGGCTGTCCGACGCGCAGCGCGCTGACCTGTCGGTGCTCGAACAGGTACAGGTCCCGGTGGCGGGCGGCGCCTTCGTGCCGCTTGCGAGCGTCGCCGATATCCGTATCGTCGAGGGACCGAACCAGATCAGCCGCGAAAACGGGAAGAGGCGCGTCGTCGTCCAGGCCAACGTCCGCGGCCGCGCGATCTCCGACGTCGTGGCCGACGCCAAGGCCGGCATCGCTAAGGATGTTCGCCTCCCCGCCGGCAGCTACCTTGAATGGGGCGGCCAGTTCGAGAATCTCGCCTCCGCACGCGACCGGCTTCAGCTCGTCGTCCCGGCCTGCTTCATCCTGATCCTGCTGCTGCTCTATGGCGCGCTTCGATCGTCGCGCGATGCGGCGATCGTGTTCACCGGGGTTCCGCTGGCACTGATCGGCGGCGTGCTAGCACTGTTCCTGCGCGGGATGGACTTCTCCATCTCGGCAGCAGTCGGGTTCATCGCGCTCTCGGGTATCGCGGTGCTCAACGGCCTCGTGATGGTGTCGTCGATCCAGGAACTGATGCGCTCGGGCATGGCGCGGGCCGAAGCCGCAAGGCAAGGCGCGCTCATGCGCCTTCGCCCCGTCGTGATGACCGCGCTCGTCGCCAGCCTCGGGTTCGTGCCGATGGCGCTCGCGACCGGCGCGGGCGCCGAAGTGCAGAAGCCGCTCGCGACGGTGGTGATTGGGGGACTGATCTCGGCGACCCTGCTCACGCTCTTCGTACTTCCGACCCTCTATGCCCGCTATGGCAGCCGGGAAGCCGACCTGCGGGAAGATCATTTGCAGTACGACGACAGCCTATCTGCGAGCACCCCCTAATGATCAGCACGACAAGACGCGCGGCACGCAAGGCTGCGGTTCTGTTGAACCGGCGGGCGACCATGCTGCTCGCTGGCGCCCGGGCGCCGATTCTCGACGACTTCGTGAACAGGTTGCCACATTGCCCGGCGATTCACATCGTAAGGGATCAGAATTCTAAAAATCTGGATCCAGGTCCAGCCCGGAACGGATGAGGTGCTCGTCACCGGAAGCGCCCAACGAGCCGGGACGAGCAGAGTCGTAAACCGCGGGCATCTTCACGCTTCCGCCGACATCGTCGGTGGAAGCGAGTCGATCATCGCAGACGCGCGCTAGACCTGTCCGATTTCCCCGTGCGTTAGATATTCCGCCCGGTTCGGCGTATCTATACCGATTTGAACATCTATCTGCTCCGCAACCGCTTGGCTGGAGTGGGTGGAAATCGCTGCCGGAGAACATGACAACGTCCTCTTCCGCCTCGGCCGGGCAGCCGTTTCCGAAGGGGTCACGCCGTTGGCGTTCCACTCCAGCAATTTTGACGCAACCCAGCCGATCGGAGGGACCGACTCATTCTACTGCGCGCTTGGGCCCCGATCCGGTAGTTGCAGCACGCTAAGCGCCAATCCTTTCCTAGACACACCCGTCGGCTCGCCGTCATCATATTACGTCCTTATTACGCGAGACGAAATGCGGCTCGACGTAACGCGGCATATTACGCCGCCTTTTGGCGTAAGTGACTGGAATTACTAGGAAAACTGGAGCGGGCGAAGGGATTCGAACCCTCGACCCCAACCTTGGCAAGGTTGTGCTCTACCCCTGAGCTACGCCCGCTCTGGCGGCTGGAAACAGGTCGGTTCCAGCGGGTGAGGCGGGCGATTAGCACCGGCTTTTTGACTCGGCAAGCCCTGTTTGCGATTTTCTGCGAAGGGTTGGCATATCCGCCGCAAATCCCACATAAGCAGTAGCAAGAGTCCCGGCCGCATCGGCGGACGCGACGAGAAAACAGCAACAGGAGCATATTGCGTGGCTACGCTCGGTCTGAACCCCACTGAAAAGGAAGCCGTCGAAGCCTTCCGCCGCGATGTCGTCGAACCATCGATGACCAGCCTCGTCATCCTCGATTTCTGGGCCGAATGGTGCGGGCCGTGCAAGCAGCTGGGTCCCGTGCTCGAAAAGGTCGCGGCGGATTATGCCGACAAGGGCGTCGTGCTGGTCAAGGTCGATGTCGATGCGAATCGCTTCATCGCGGGGCAATTCCAGGTCCAGTCGATCCCGACGGTCTATGCGATCTTTCAGGGTCAGCCGGTTGCAAACCTGACCAACGCGCGCACCGAAAGCCAGTTGAAGGCGATTCTCGACCAGTTGCTCGGACAGCTCCCGATCGAGAGCGAAGCGAGTGCGCGCGCCGTCGAAATCGCCCCGCTGATCGAAATGGGCGAAAGCGTGATTGCCGAAGGCGATGGCGCGCGCGCCGCGAGCATCTTCGCGCAGATCCTCGACATGGCGCCCGACAATGCCGCCGCGCACGGCGGTCTTATTCGCGCGCTGTTGCTGTCCGGCGACATCGAAAGTGCGCGGGCCGCGCTCGAAATAGTGCCCGTCGACATCGCCGAAGATCCTGCGATCGCGCAGGCGAAAAGCGCGCTGGCACTGGCCGCCGATGCCCCCGATGCCGGCGAACTGGCGGCGTTCGAGGCAGCGGTCGCGACGAACCCCGACGATCATCAGGCGCGATTCGACCTCGCCGCCGCACAGATCGGTGCAGGGCAGCGCGATTCCGCCGTCGACAATCTGCTGCACATTGTGGCCGCCGACCGCGAATGGCAGGATGGCGCCGCGCGCGCCAAATTGCTGTCGCTGTTTGAAGCCATCGGCCTGGAGGACGCGTGGGTCGGCGCGCAGCGCCGCCGCCTGTCGCTGATTCTGTTCGGGTGATGGGCGAAACGGCGCCTTTGACGGTCCAGCGGATCGCGATCTTTCCGCTAACCGGCGCGGTCTTGTTTCCAGGGCTGCACCTGCCGCTGCACATCTTCGAGCCGCGGTATTCGGCGATGGTGCAGGAGGTGCTGGCGCGCGACCGGCAGATCGGGATGATCCAGCCGCGCCAGATCCCCGGCGAGGAGGATCGCGAACCCCCTGCGCTCTATGACGTCGGCTGCGTCGGCCGTATTATCGATGTCGAAGCGCTCGACGAGGGCCGGTTCAACCTGGTGCTCGAAGGCGTCGCGCGCTTCCGCGTCCGCCGCGAGCTCGACGTCACCACGCCGTTCCGGCAGGTCGAGGCGGAAATCGAGATCGAGAACGACGACGATGCGGCGCTGGCGAGCATCGAACGCGCGAGCCTGGAGCGCGAGGCCAAGCGTTTCGCCGCGCGGCAGGGCTATGTCGTCGACTGGGATTCGGTCGGGCAGCTCGACGATGCGACGCTGGTGAATGGCATCGCGCAGGTGGCGCCATTTGACGCTGCCGCAAAGCAGGCGCTGCTTGAAGCGACGCCGATTGATGCGCGAGCCGAACTGGTCGTCCAATTAATGCAGTTCTTTGGCCGTTTTGACGGCGACGACGGCCGCGCCACATTACAATAGCTGCTCAGTGCGGCTTTCGCCCGGCATGACGGATCATGTCGGCCAGCGCGCGGCGCACGATGTGGCGATCGCTCTCGCGGAGCCGGTCCGCCGAGTCGGTCAACGTCAGATGGTGGCGGACCAGTTCCTGTTCGGCGGCGACGCGAAGCGCGATCCGCCCGTCACCACCGTGCCGTCCGCACGATAGGCTGGCGCGCCGACGCCCAGCCCAATCGCTGACGAGACGATCCCCGGCAAGCGCCGCGAGCACGTCGGCGGCGCCTTGTTCGGTCGCGGTCTCGGCCGCCGAATCGATCAGCCAGTCGTCGGCGCCATCGTCGTGCAACGCGTCGAGCGACAAGGTCGCGGTGACATGTCGCCGCCCGGCGCAACGCTGATCGCCATGAAGACGATGGCGCAGCGCCTGCAATTCGGCGCGCAATTGCCAGTTCACATAAGTGGTGAAACGCGCCCGCGCGGGATCATAGCGCCCGGCGGCACGGTGGAGCGCGATCGCGCACACCTGTGCGGCATCCTCTGCGACATCGGCCAGGCCGTAGCTGCGGGTGAAATAGCGGATGCGCGGGGCTGCCAGCGCAGCGAGCCGCGCAAACGCCCGGTCTGCCGTGGCCCGCGCCCGCGCGCTGGGGGTCGCATCGAGCGCGGTTCGTGCCTGAATATAATCGGTTACCGCGCCTTCGAGCGCATCGCTTTTTGCCGACATGGCCCCTACCCCATCCTGTCGCGGCTTCGTTGCCGCGCGGTCAGGGATAGGAGGTCATGCTTAGCAGCGGACTGCCGGAGCCCTAGGTATTACTACCTAGCCAACCCGCTCGATACGAACGGAATGAACGTTGGCGTTTAGACCTCTGCACCCGCCAGCAGCCGCGGCAGGTCGCCCGCCTCGCCGCGCGCCTCGTCCATGAAGAAGCGCTTGAGCAACGGCATGCGCTGGACCGCGCCGAGCCCGGTGCGGCGCACCGCCGCGGCGGTCCTGCCGGGAACGCCGAACAGCCGCGTCAACCCGTCGGTCGCAAGGCTGACCATCATATTGTCGAGCCCGCGCCAGCGCTGATAGCGCGCGAGCAACGCCGCATCGCCAAGGTCGAGGCCGAGCCGCGCCCCTTCGACCAGCACTTCGGTCAGCGCCGCGACGTCGCGGAGGCCAAGGTTGAGCCCTTGTCCGGCGATCGGGTGAATGCCGTGCGCCGCGTCGCCGACGAGCGCGATCCGGTCGGCGACGATCGACGCGCTGTGATGGAAGCCCAGCGGATAGGTCATGCGCGGCGCCACGAGGTCCATCCCGCCCAGCACGCCGCCCGCGCGCTTTGTCAATTCGGCGACAAAACCACGGTCGCCGAGCTTGGCAAAGCCCGGCCCATCCTTTTCAGATACCGTCCACACAAAAGCCGAGCGGTGCCGCCCCTGTTCGTCATCGACGAGCGGCAGCAAGGCGAAGGGCCCCGAGGGATAGAAGATTTCGTGCGCGACATTGCCGTGCGGTTTTTCATGCGCCACCGCACCGATCATCGCATGATGATGGTACGACCAGTTGGCAATGCTGAACCCCGCCGCGTCGCGGGTGGGCGAGCGGCGCCCTTCGGCCACGATCAGCAATGGCGCGTTCAGCCGCGTGCCGTCGGCGAGCGTCAGCGTGACACCATGCACGTCGATATCGCGCGACACGACCTCCGCCGGCATCAGCAGGCGGATGAGCGGCGCGTCGGCCAGCCCTGCCGCCAGCGCGATGCGGAGCTGGCGATTCTCGATCATCGTCCCCAGTGGCGGCGCGCCGTCGGCGGTGACGAAATCAAGCTCGCCGCCGCGGCCGCTGTCGGGCGCGCCGTCGCCGACCTTGATCGCGCGGATCGGACAGCCATGACCGGCGAGCCGTTCTGCAATCCCCAGCACCTGGAACATCTGCCATGTCGCGCTGGCAATCGCCGAAGCGCGACCATCGAACCCCGGCGCAATCGTCCGGGTCGGATCGGCCGGGTCGACGACCTGGACCGACAGGCCGTGGTGCGCCAGCGCCAGCGCCAGCGTCTGGCCGACCAGGCCTCCACCCGAAATCAGGACGTCGCTGCGCAAGGTCTCGCTCATTCATTCGCCCTAGCGTGGGGCGGGGCGGTTGGAAAGGCCGGGTGTGGCGGTGGCGGCCCGCTTGACGGCGAGTCCGCCCCATGCGCATATCGCGGTGGTTAACTGACAGGGACCGACAAGAGCATGGCTAGCCGCAAGGCCGCACCCGTAAAGGCCGATTGGCGGACGGTTTTCCGCCAAAGCATCGCCCGATCGCTCGTGATCGCGGCGGCGGCTCTGCTTGGGTTATTCACGCTGTTCCTGACCTTGGCGCTCCTCACCTATGACAGCACCGATGCGGCGCTCAACACCGCGGCGCACGGCACCGCGGCGAATTGGATGGGCAGTGCCGGCGCATGGTTCGCCGACCTGGGCCTGTCGATCGGCGGCGTCGCGGTGATCCTCCTGCTGCCGCTGCTCGCCGTGATCGCGTGGCGACTCTGGACCGGCGAGCCGCAGCCCTATTGGCCCCGCCAGCTTGCCTACAGCTTTATCGGCATCCTGCTCGTCGGGCTGGGCGCGGAACTCTGGTCGCCTGCGACCAATGCGCCGATGCCGGCGGGCTGGGGCGGGATCATCGCGCTGCTGCTCGGTGGTGCGGTTGCACCATTGTTCGCGCAGGCGGGCGAGCCCGCGGCGGCGCTGATCCGCTTTGCCATTATCCTGCTGCTCGTGGGGCTGGGCCTGTGGCTTGCATGGCGCGCCCTGCGCCTCGAAAAAGGGTGGGCGTCGCGCTTCCGGCTGCCCGCGGCCGAAAACCGCCGCGTCGCCGAACCCGCGCGGGCGGCCCAAGAGGACATGCGCGCGCCGGAGTTGGCAGACCGCGTGGTGCGGCCGCGCGCCGTCGCCGAGCCAAGCGACCGTGCGCCGCCCGAAATCGCCGATCCGGCCCAGCGGACCGCGCCCTCGAAACCGAGGCCGAAGCCACAAACCGAACTGTTCACCAATTACCAGCTGCCATCGATCGATCTGCTGGCGCCGCCACCGCCGGGTCCGACAGGTCAGATCGACAAGGCGGGGCTGGAGCGCAACGCGCGCCTGCTCGAATCGGTACTCGAGGATTTCCAGGTCAAGGGCGTGGTCACCGCAGTCCGCCCCGGCCCCGTCGTCACCATGTACGAACTCGAGCCCGCGCCTGGGACGAAGGCCAGCCGCGTCTCGAACCTCGCCGACGATATCGCACGCAACATGTCGGCGCTGTCGGCGCGCATTGCGCCGATTCCGGGCCGGACGGTAATCGGCATCGAACTGCCCAACGCACACCGCGAATCGGTGGTGCTGCACGAGATCATCGGCAGCGCGCTGTTCCAGGATCAGACCGGCGCGCTGCCGATCATCCTCGGCAAGAATATCAGCGGCGACGCGATGATCGCCGACCTTGCGCCGATGCCCCACCTGTTGATCGCGGGGACCACCGGGTCGGGCAAGTCGGTCGGGCTCAACGCGATGATCCTGTCCTTGCTCTATCGCCTTGGTCCCGATCAGGTGAAGATGATCATGATCGATCCCAAGATGCTGGAACTCAGCGTCTATGACGATATTCCGCACCTGCTCGCGCCCGTCGTGACAGAACCCAAAAAGGCGATCCGCGCCTTGAAATGGGCGGTGGAGCAGATGGAGGACCGTTACCGGATGATGTCGTCGCTGTCGGTGCGCAACCTTGCGTCCTACAACGACAAGGTGCGCGGCGCGCTTGCCAAGGGCAAGTCGCTCGGCCGCCGCGTCCAGACCGGCTACGATCCCGACACCGGCCAGCCGGTCTATGAGGAAGAAACGCTCGATTATGCGCCGCTGCCGCAGATCGTCGTCGTCGTCGACGAACTTGCCGACCTGATGATGACCGCGGGCAAGGAGGTCGAATTCCTGATCCAGCGGCTCGCGCAGAAAGCGCGCGCGGCGGGCATCCACCTGATTCTCGCGACGCAGCGCCCCTCAGTCGATGTCATCACCGGCGTCATTAAAGCGAACCTGCCCACGCGCATCAGTTTCAACGTCACCTCGAAAATCGACAGCCGCACGATCCTGGGCGAAGCGGGTGCCGAACAATTGCTTGGCAAGGGCGACATGCTGTACGTCCCCGGCGGCAAACAGATCACGCGTATCCACGGTCCCTTCGTATCCGACGACGAGGTGCGCGCCGTTGCCGATCACTGGAAGGGTCAGGGCCGCCCCGACTATATCGAAAGCGTCACCGAAGACCCCGAGGACGGCGGCTTTGCGATGGAGGGCGCCCCCGCGGGCGGCGACAGCGCCGAGGACCGCATGTACGCCAAGGCCTGCCAGATCGTCGTCGAAAGCCAGAAGGCATCGACGAGCTGGCTCCAGCGGCAGTTGCGGATCGGCTATAATAGTGCGGCTCGCCTGATCGAACGCATGGAAGAGGAGGGGCTGGTCAGTCCGCCCAACCATGTCGGTCGCCGCGACGTGCTGACCGACCAATATGGGCAGCAGCGATAAGGAACCTTTGCCGTCCTTGCGCCTTGAACAGCATCTGACCGCCGGGTTCAGCGCAAGTTCAATGCCTGCCTGCGATGGACGGGACCGATCAATCAAGAATGAGAGCCAGATGAACCTGAAGACCCCCCTCACGCGCCTTGCCGCTTTTGCGCTCGCTCCCGTGGCCGTCGCGGGCCTCGCGGCCGGGGCGCCCGCCATCGCCCAGTCGTCGAGCGCACTCGCATCGGTGCAGTCGCATCTGCGATCGACCAGCTCGATGACGGCAAATTTTGTCCAGACCGACCGGAACGGCCAGCGGCTGAGCGGCCAGCTGACCCTGAAGCGTCCCGGCAAGATCCGGTTCCAATATCAAAAGGGCGTGCCGCTGCTGATCGTCGGCGACGGCAGTTCGCTGACGATGATCGATTATGAGGTCAAACAGGTGCAGCGCTGGCCGGTGAAGAATTCGCCGCTCGGCGCGCTGCTCGACCCCGATCGCGACCTGTCCAAATATGCCAAGGTCCTGCCGACCGGCAACGATGGCGTTTTGAGCGTCGAGGTCAAAGACCCGAAGCGTCCCGAATATGGCACGATCACCATGGTCTTCGTCCGCGACGGGTCGGCGCCCGGCGGATTGCGGCTGCGCGGCTGGGTCGCGCTCGATTCGCAGAACAACCGGACGCGCATCGACCTCAGCAATCAGAAATTCAACGTTGCGGTCGCCGATTCGGCGTTCAGATGGACGGACCCCCGCCCCAAACAGCGTGGTCGCGCGGGCTGACGCCAGACGCGCCCGGCGTATCGACAATGATGCGGCGTCGAATCCCGATCGGATTCGGCGCCGTTTTTCCGCCCAACCGACATCCTGCATCGACGAACTGCAAAAGTGACGCGAAGCCGTCCATTTCGTTCAGCTTGGCGACAGGGAATAGCGGCTATTTCGACTCTCGAAGGCGCCAACACGGCCCCCGGATTTGGGTTTCCCCCTGTTGCCCCACCCGGGCTGCCAGGCACCTTCATTCAAGAGCGTGACGAACGCTGACCTTGAACCCCCGTTCCACCGCCCCTGGGACGGGGGTTTAATTTGTCCGGCGTGTTTTTCCGCTGACACGGCCTTGCTGCACCAGCCCGCAATCGCATTGCGAACGGCCCCGCGCACCGATAGAGCCACCGCATGACTCGCACCAGCATCGCTTCGTGGAACATCAACAGCGTCCGCGCCCGAATCGGTATCGTCGAAAAATTCCTTCGCGAAGAATCGCCCGACATCCTCTGCCTGCAAGAAACCAAGGTCGAATGCGGCCTGTTCCCGCCCGAAATGTTCAAGCGGCTGGGGTATGACCATATCGTGACCCATGGGCAGCGAATGCATCATGGCGTCGCGATCGTCAGCAAGCTGCCGCTCGCCGACGTGCGCAAATATGACTGGCAAGCGAATGGCGAGGCGCGCCATGTCGGTGTCACCCTTCCCTCCGGGGTCCGGCTCGACAATGTCTATATCCCGGCGGGTGGCGACATTCCCGACCGCGAGCTCAATCCCAAATTCGGGCAAAAGCTCGATTTCTTTGGCCGGATGACGGAATGGTCGCGCGCGCTCGTCGATGCGCCGACCGTTCTGACCGGCGACTTCAACGTTGCGCCGCTCGAAAGCGACGTGTGGAACCACAAGGCGCTGCTCGACGTCGTCAGCCACACGCCGATCGAGGTCGAAACCCTCGCGCGGCTACAGGCGGCGTCGAACTGGGTCGATCTCGGGCGCCATTTCGTCCCGGCGCCGGAGCGGCTCTATACTTGGTGGAGTTATCGCGCAAAAGACTGGGAAGCATCGAACCGCGGCCGCCGTCTGGACCATATGTGGGTCACTCCCGACCTGATGCCCAAGGCGCTGTCGCATCGCATCGTCCAGCCGGCGCGCAGTTGGGAACGGCCATCCGACCATATCCCGCTCATCACCGAGTTCGATTTTTGACCGCCATCGGCGCCCGACAGGCCGCGCGCGCGGTCGATGCCCTGCGGCGCGGCTGGCCGTTCCGCATCGAGGGCCCCGACGGCGCGGTCGACCTGCTCGCGGTCGAAAGCGCGCGCGACGACACGCTCGCCGAATTCGCCAGCCATGACGTGCTCCTGTCGGGCGAACGGGCCGTGACGCTGAAACTCACCAACCAACGCGCCGCGGCAACGCCGGGTCCGGTGCGGCTCGCCAATGCCGGGGGGACCGTGGCGGCCGCTCTCGCGATCGCCGACCCGGCGCTCGACCTTGCAAACCCGCTCAAAGGTCCGTTCCGTACGGTCGCGACGGGCGGCGAGACAGCCGCGGCGGCGGCGATGACGATGGCGCGGCACGCCGGGCTGCTTCCCGCCTTTTTCGTGCGCGAGGCGACCGGCCCTGCCGAAACTTGCTGCACCGCCACCGATGTTGCGGCCTTGCTCGATCCCTCACGGCTCGAAATGGCGGCGCGCGCGCGCCTTCCCGTCGAAGCGAGCGAAACCGCCGAGATCGTCGCTTTCCGTTCGCCCGAAGAGGCGTCGGACCATGTCGCGCTGATCATCGGTAAACGCGACGCGGCTCCGCCCGTTGTCCGGCTTCACAGCGAATGCCTCACTGGCGACGTGCTCGGCAGTCTTAAATGCGATTGCGGCCCGCAGCTCCACGCCGCACTCCACGCCATGGCCGACGCACCATGGGGCGTGCTGCTCTATCTGCGCCAGGAAGGGCGCGGCATTGGCCTGGTAAACAAGCTGCGCGCCTATGCCTTGCAGGACCAGGGGTATGACACGGTCGATGCCAATTTGCGCCTTGGCTTTCCGGTCGAGGCCCGCGATTTCGCGATTGCCGGACGGATGCTCGAATTGCTGCATATCCCCCGCATCCGGCTGATGACGAACAACCCCGAAAAGGTCGCGCGGCTGGAAAAGGAGGGCGTCGAGGTCGTCGAGCGTATCCCGCTCGCGCTGCCGACGAACAAATATAATGAGCAATATCTGGCGACAAAGCGCGACCGGACCGGGCACCAGCTTTGAGGTTCCCTCCCCCTTGATGGGGGAGGCAGCGAGACTTGGCCATTCATGGCCTAGTCGCAGCGGTGGGGGTGAGTTCGCAGGCGTAAACTACGCACGCGAACTCACCCCCACCCAACCCTCCCCCATCAAGGGGGAGGGCTATCCACTAATGCACGAAGCGCGCAACTACGTCGCGGTAACTCCGGCTGACCTTTACCTGCGCGCCCGATCCTAGCACGAGGAAACATTCGCCGTTGGTGTGCGGCTTGACCTGTTTCACCTGGCTGAGGTTCACGATCGTCGATCGGTGCACGCGCTGGAAATTGCGCGGGTCGAGCCGCTTTTCGAGATCCTTCATCGTCTCGCGCAGGATCAGGCTGTTATCGGCGGTATAGATGCACATATAGTCGCCCGCGGCGTCGATGCGTTCGATGCTGTCGACATCGACGCGGAAGATCTGGCCGCGATCCTTGATGTTGATCATCTTTTCATAACGGTCGGCGGCGTGCGCGTCGGGGGCAACCTCGGCGCCATAATCCTCGACCGCTTCGGGCGCGACTTCGGCGAGCACGGTCTTGAGCCGCTCGACTTCGGCGACGCCGCGCTTTTCCGCAAGCCGCTGGCGCACCCGGTCGAGCGCGTCGGCGAGCCGTTCGGGCTCGACCGGCTTTACCAGATAATCGACCGCCTGCGCCTCGAACGCCCGGATCGCATGATCCGAATAGGCGGTGACGAACACGACGAGCGGCGGCTCGACCTCCATAAGTCCCTGAATCACCGAAAAGCCGTCGAAACCGGGCATCTGGATGTCGAGGAAAACGAGGTCGGGCTTGTGCGTCTTGATCTTGCGGATGGCTTCGCGGCCATTTTGCGCGGTGTCGACGATTTCGACATCCGAATGCGGTTCGAGCCGCAGCTGCAAGCCCTGGGTCGCCAGTTTTTCATCATCCACCAGGATGGTTCTGATTGTCATGTCGGTTCGGTTCCAATCGTCATTTGCCCATCGGGCTGAAACGGAAACTCGATCACCACCGTGAAGCCGCCTTCAGCGCCCACATGGACGTCGAACCGATGTTGGTCGCCAAAAGCCTGCGCCAACCGGTCCCTGATATTGGCTAAACCCACGCCGGTCGATTCCGTTGCAACGCCAGTGGTGGGGTCGGTGCGGTCGGCTGACAATCCCGCGCCGGTGTCGGACACGGCAATCCGAACATTTTGACCGGCCAACTGTGCGGAAATCGTAATATCGGCGCCATCTTCCTGCGGCGTCACCGCATATTTGATCGCATTTTCCACCAGCGGCTGGAGGAGAAGCGATGGCAGCCGCGCCCGCGCAACCACCGGGTCAATTGCAAAATGCGGACGCAGCCGCTCCTCGAAGCGCATCTTTTCGATATCGAGATAGAGTTTCAGCGTCTCAATCTCCTGCGCCAGCGTCACCTGCGCGGTCGGCTCGTTCGCGAGCGTGTAGCGAAGGAACGCCGACAGGCGCGACAGCATCGCATTGGCGGGTTCCGTCTGTTTCAGCAGTACCAGCGTCGAAATGCTGTTGAGCGTGTTGAACAGGAAGTGCGGGTTGAGCTGGTACCGCAGCATTGCGAGCTGTGCCGAAGCCGCCTGCGCCTCCAGCCGGATGACGCGGTCATTCTGTTCCTCGAGCTGGAGGAAATAGTTGATCGCGAAATAAAGCGCCGACCAGGCCGCGAGCGACGTCGCGTCGATATACATCGCGCCGAGCAGCAGGCTGGTGAAGCCCGCCTCGCTCGAGGGATTCTGGATCTGCGCGACCCATGCGTCGATGAAGGCCCAGAGCGCCGTCGCGAGACCGGCCAGGCCAAAGCTGACACCCCACATCAAGAGCGGGCGCCGGTTGATGAGCGTGCGGTAACAAACCGACAGCAGCAGCGTCAGCGAAAAGCCGGTGATCGCCGAAATCGTCTGCGGAATCAGAAAGGTGAAGGCTTGCCCGTTGGCAAGGCCCGACACGCCGCGCAGGCCGAGCCAGGCGGCCCAGCCCAACAGCTGAAGATTCCAGAAGGCCCGCACCTTATTGTCGAAAAAAGGGCCAGGCGAAGTCAGTCGGAACAGCGGCATGGGGGTCCGGGCGATAGGAAGGTCAGCGGCCGCGCGCGCGATGTTTGGAACGGGCGCGGACGGTCATTCCGCCGCGACCGGGGCCGCGACATTCTCGCTGCGCACGCGCGCCTGTCCCAGCGGCTGCAATTCGGATCGATGCTTCCACAGCAGTTCCTTATAGCCGATCACGCGTCCGTCGTGCGCGGTCAGCGTTACGGGGCCGATCGGCTGTTCATCGCGCGCGTCGACGAGCACCGGGGTCGAGGGGACGCCCGCGCCCCATTTTTCGCCCCACTGGCGCAGCGCAATCATCGCGGGAAGCAATTCAATGCCCTTTTCGGTGAGCTGGTAGCGAACCTTGCGCCGATCCTCGGCCATGACTTCGCGCGCCATGATGCCATGATCGACCAGCCGCGACAGCCGGTTCGACAGGATGTTGCGCGCGATATTGAGCTCCTGCTGGAACTCCTCGAAATGGTGGACGCCGTTGAATGCCGCACGCAGGATCATGAACGACCATCGTTCGCCCATCGCTTCCAGGGCCAGCGGCAGGGCACAATTGCCCCCATCAAGGTCGTTCAGCAGTTCGCGTAGTTTTCCCATAACCAAAGCCCTAACGTAAAACCTGTCCATGCGCCAAAAAAATATAGTGCCTCCGTTGCATTTCACAACTCAAACACCGGACAGCCTGCCGCCGCCGTCGGCCTTGCGCGCTACAACGCGTTGACGCAGGTTTCGAGGCGTCGGCGGAGCGTGCTGCGCGCCCGGCCGGTCAGGCCGCGAGGCGGTTCCGCGCGACGACGAGCGACCAGCGCGCCAGCGCGGGCAAGCGCGCCAGGACCGGCCGCGGGTCGGCGCGAAACGCGCGGCGCACCAGGTCGAGGCGCCAGCGGCGACTGCTGCGGAGCGCGAGGCCGAGGAGGATCTCGCTGCGGCTGCGCGGCGGAAGCGTATCGGGCAGCGCGCGCTCGACAATCTGCGCGGTCAGCGCCTGGATCTGCTCCGACCGCTGGCTGGTCAGGCTGCCGCCGTGCTTGCGATAGACATAAAGATCCTCGTGCAGTGCGACGAAAGTGAACCGCTGCGCCGCGCGCAGCCAGAAATCATAATCCTCGACCCCGAACAGCCCGGTATCATAACCCCCGAGTGCGTCGGTCACGCGCGCCCGGTAAAGAAAGCAGGCACCGATATTATTGCCATAGAGAAGCCGCTCGACAGGCCCGACGCGCGACACGCCAAGCGTGACACCTGCGTCGTCGATCAGCGCGAAGTCGGCGTGGACGATGTCGGCCCCCGGCTGTGCGTCGAGCGTCGCGACAAGCCGCGACAGCATCTGCGGCCGAAGCAGATTGTCGTCGGATGTCCAGCTGTGCATTTCGCCGCGCGCCACGGAAAACCCGTGATTGAGCGCCGCGGGCAAGCCGAGATTTTTGTCGAGCCGCAGATAGGTCACCCGCGGATCGCCCGCTGCGGCTTCGGCCATGATCGCGGGCGACGCGTCGCGCGACGCGTCATCGACGAGGATCAGCTCGAAATCACGGAAATCCTGGGCCAGAACCGACGCGATGGCATCGGCCAGCCAGCGCGCACCATTGTGCACGGGCATGACCATCGAGACCCGCGGTGGCGGTGTCGAATCAAGAGCTTCGGTCCCCATTTCCCCTCGTCCTACCCGCGACGAACGATGCTTCCAACGGGCTTTACCAAAGTTGCTAACCTCTGGCGGTTCGGCGCAAGCAAATTTCGCATTGCATTTGGGGCGGCATGAACGACATTGGGAGCAATGCTGAGGCAATATGAACTTGTCGAGCGCGTGCGCGCTTATGATCCCGACGTCGACGAGGCGCTGCTCAACCGCGCCTATGTTTTCACCGTGCAGAAACATGGCAGCCAGAAGCGCGCTTCGGGCGACCCCTATTTCAGCCATCCGGTCGAAGTCGCGGGAATCCTGACCGACCTTCACCTCGACAGCGAGACGATCGTCACCGCGCTGCTCCACGACACGCTCGAGGACACGCTGACGACGCCCGAGGAGATCGAGCGACTGTTCGGCGCCGACGTCGGCCGCCTCGTCGACGGCGTGACCAAGCTCAGCAAGATCGAGGCGCAGACCGAGAATGAGCGCGCGGCCGAGAATCTGCGCAAATTCCTGCTCGCCATGTCGGACGATATCCGGGTGTTGCTGGTCAAGCTTGCCGACCGGCTGCACAATATGCGGACGCTGCATTTCATCAAGAACCCCGACAAAAGGCGCCGCATCGCCAAGGAGACGATGGACATCTATGCCCCGCTCGCCGAGCGGATCGGCATGTACGAATATATGCGCGAGATGCAGCTGCTCGCGTTCAGCGAGCTTGAACCCGAAGCCTATGCGACGATCACCGGACGCCTTGCCAAGCTGACCGCCGGGGGCAAGGACAAGGTCGCTGCGATCAGCCGCGAGTTCAAGGAGCTGCTCGCCAAGAACGGCATCGAGGCCGAGGTGTCGGGGCGCGAGAAGCATCCCTATTCGATCTGGCGCAAGATGCAGGAACGCCACGTCAGTTTTGAACAGGTGACCGACATCATCGCGTTCCGCATCGTCACCCCCACCGACGCCGATTGCTATGCGGCGCTGGGCCTGCTCCATCGCAAATGGAAAATGGTGCCGGGACGCTTCAAGGACTATATCTCCACCCCGAAGCGCAATGGGTACAAATCGCTGCACACGACGATCATGCACCAGCAGAATATGCGGATCGAGATCCAGATCCGCAGCCTGGGCATGCACCAGCAGTCCGAATTCGGCTTTGCCGCGCATTGGGCCTATAAGCAGGGCGGCACCGCCCCCGACGGGCAGGCCGGGTGGATTCGCGACCTGATCGAAATTCTGGAGCAGACGCACGATCCCGAAGAGTTCCTCGAAAACACGCGCATCGCGATGTATCAGGACCGCATCTTCGCCTTCACGCCGAAGGGCAGCCTGCATCAGCTGCCGAAGGGCGCGACGCCGGTCGATTTTGCCTATGCCGTCCACACCGGGCTGGGCGACCGCACCGTCGGCGCCAAGGTCAACGGTCGGCTGGTGCCGCTGCGCACGCAATTGTCGAACGGCGACACCGTCGAAATCCTGTCGTCCGACAAGCAGACGCCGCAGCCCGCCTGGCTGGGCTTTGCGGTCACCGGCAAGGCGCGCGCGGCGATCCGCCGCCATGTGCGGTCGAAGGAAAAGGTCGAACTCGCCGCGCTGGGCCGCAAGATGTATGACGAGATCGTCGCGCGCCTGCCCAACAAGGTCGGTGACAAGGCCCGTGCCGCCGCGCGGGAACGGCTGAAACTCGAAGACGACAGTGCGCTTTACGTGGCGATCGCCAAGCAGCGGTTCAGCGACAATGCGGTGCTAGAGGCGCTCGTCCCCGGCATCACCGCGGACATGAAGACCAAGCCCGGCAAGCTGGTTCAGGGCGCAGCGGTGTCGATCGCGGGGCTGACCCCCGGCGTCGCCTATCAGCTCGCCGATTGCTGTCACCCCGTTCCCGGCGACCGCATCGTCGGCCTGTCGCGGCCGGGCGAGGGGATCGAGGTGCATGTCATCGATTGCCCCCGGCTCGCCGACGGCATCGACGCCGACTGGATCGACCTCCGGTGGCAGGAGGACAGCGAGGGCGGCAATGCGCGCCTGTGCATCGTGATCCGCAACGAACCCGGCACGCTCGCCGAAATGTCGGGTATCCTCGCCGCCAATATGGCGAACATCACCAATTTGCGCCTGTCGAACCGCGAGGGCGGCTTTCACACCTATGACGTCGTCGTCGAGGTGCGCGACGTCCAGCATGTGATGCGCATATTGTCCGCGCTGCGCGCGTCGGACACGGTGGTGCAGGCCGAACGGCTTTAGGCGGGATAAAGCGTCCGCTTAGGGGTGGTCAGCGGTCAGCCGGCTTTTGAGCTTGAGGGGCGAATAGCAGACATGAAACGCGTAGCTAGTTTGGTGCCGAGAAGTGATAGGCTTCGACCAAACTGAAGTCCTCTCCTGCGCAGAGGAATCTGCCGCCGCCCTCTTCAAACGTCCTAAATGTCCACCGAACATAATCGATAGCTAGGCAAAGAGCCTGAAAACCATCGCCTCCTGCAACTCTTAGCGGTGTCTGAAATTGGCCTGTTGTCACGATGCAGCGCCAAACAAACTCTGTTTCAAGATAAGGCTGCTCAATCGACAGATCAAAATCGAATGGGTCACCCGTAACTGGTACGGCAGTAAGCGAAAGCGAAACGATGGCGCGACTGGTTTCCATATGACCGGAGATGCATCAGAAAACATCTGGTCGCAATGTCTGCAATCGGTCGAAAGCCGACGCTCCCATCAATTCGCATACAGCAGCGGCGGCCGCCACGCGTTTTCGTCAACCTCGTCGCGGACCTTGTAGACGACGCCTTTGCTGTTCAGGAACAGCTTCTCCATCTCGCGCCGCGTGAAGGGCCGCGATCCGACGCGGCCGAACACGGCCATCTGGCCGCCCGTCTCGTCGACCGCGCGATCACGGTCGAGGCCCTTTGACAGCGCGAGCGCGGGTGACGGGGTCTTTGCCCAGGCGATGAGTTCGGGGGTCGGTTTGGGCGAAAAGCCATAAAGGCCCGGATTATCGGGGCTGGTCAGCTGAAGCACCTTGATGCCGTTCCGCCCGTCGGCGACATAGCCGAACAACGAGGCGTTGGTCGATGCGACGATCACATCCTCGGCATCATTGAGCGCGCCGCCAAAGGTCAGCCCCGGCCAGACGATCGGCGCCGCGGGGCGCGTGACATCGACGATCACCAGCCCGTCCGCCTTCGCCGCGACATACATA
The DNA here is from genome assembly GCF_001830555.1 of Sphingopyxis sp. RIFCSPHIGHO2_12_FULL_65_19. Lineage (GTDB taxonomy): Bacteria > Pseudomonadota > Alphaproteobacteria > Sphingomonadales > Sphingomonadaceae > Sphingopyxis. Next base: position 145,150 of record NZ_MIAM01000024.1, read on the forward strand.
TAGGTGCGGGCGAGATAGATTTTCCGCGCGTTCGCAAGGCGCACCGTGCCCGCAGGCACCGCGACCGGCTGCGCCAGATTGGTGACGTCGAACAGCTTCACACCCTCGGCATCGGTAACCCAGAGGTAGCGGAACTGCACCGCGCTCGCGCGCGCGTCGGTCAGCGGAAGCTGCGCCGTGACCTTGGGTGCAAGCGGCACCGACAGGTCGAGCACGACCAGCCCGGCGTCGGTGGTGATATAGGCGATGCTACCCGCGAGCGTCACATGCCGCGCCCCCGCCAGCACATTGCCCTCGTTCCACGTCAGCGCGCGCTTCAGCTTGTTGTTGCGGAACTCGGCGTCGGCCAATGTGTCGACGTCGACCAGGACCAGCCCCTCGACGCTGTCGGTGATGACGGCGTAGCGGTAGATGTCGTGCATCACCTGTTCGTGGTTTTCCGGGAAATTCTTCACGATATTTTCGTTGCGCGACACGCTGATCGGCTGGGTGGTCGCGAGCGCCATGCAGGTCGCATTCTTCGTTTTGACATGCGTGTCGTGGCCGAGCGCCGAGAAGGGCGCGCGTATGATGCGTTCGGAGAAGCCCTTGTTGCCGATCGACGCGACGTCATAGACGCGGAAACCGCCCTTGCCCTCTGCCACGAACATATATTCGCCGCGCTGTTGCAGGCAGCCAACCCGCCCGCTCGTCCCCTGGACGATATTGGCAAATTCCTCGAGCGCGTGGGTTTCGCCCGACCCCTTTTTGTCGAAGATCTTGCCGCGCACCCAGTTTTTCAGCTCACGCCCATTCTGTTCGACGTGCAGTTTCCAATAGTCGGGATAGGCATATTTCTGGAGATAACTGCCGATCACCGCCTGCGGTTCGTCCCATTCGGTGACGCGCGTCGCCTGGAAACTGTTTTCCTGACCCGACCAGACGTTCAGGCCGACGAAATTGACGAAGTTGGTGCCGAGCAGATTGAGCTGCGCCATGATCGCATTATTGTCGTCGGCCGCCGACAAGTGGCAGTCGCTGCATTGCTTGGTTTCGGAACGGCGGACCGTGTGCGGGAAATGCGGCGCGAACGCCTGGCTCGAATAGCCCGCCGACGAAATCGGCGGCTGCTGCACATAGATGCGCTCGCGGTTGATGTTCGTCGATGACAGCACCAGCGCCGAGGTCGAGCGGACCGGGGTGATGATGCCGCGCACCTCGCCGTCCGGGCCGGGTTCGCCGGGCTTGGTCAGCTGGTGGCGGCCAAGCTGGAACATCTCGTCGCGCGCCACCTGCGGGTTGTAGGTCGCAAAGTTGCGCGTCTCCTCACCCTCGAAATGGTGCATCTTGGTCTTCCAGTTCGCCTCGATCGGCAAATGGCAGCCGCCGCAGCTGGTCGTCCAGCTGAGGTGGCAGGTGAAGCAGGTCATCTTGTCGTCGCCGTGCGCGCGGTCCTCGCTGGCGATCCCCGGTCCCCACTCATATTTGCCATCCTCGGCGCCCGCGCGTGCCATCAGCTTGGCGCGCGCCGCCTTGGCGTTGAAATGCGGTCCCGGCGTCACCGCCTGCTTGACCAGGCTGACCTGCCATTCGAGCCCCGGATCGACGATCGAACGCTGGATCAGCCCGATCACCTCGGCATCATCATTATACTGGAATTCAAAACGGCGCCGTCCATCGGGGTTACGCAGCAGCGCCAGATTATTGCCCTGCGGCCGCGCCGCGACGTTCGAGGTCAGGAGGTTCGGAAAGGCATCGGCGGTGCCGTGGCAATCCTTGCAGCTGATCTCGACCGCGTTCGCCACTTCGCCCTGGATATAGCCATTGCCGTGGCTGTCCTGCGCGAAATGGCAGTCGGCGCACTGCATCCCCTTTTCGGCGTGGATATCCATCATATGGACCGCCTTGCCGGGGTTGATCCCCGGCGGCACAAACTTGCCCTCGACCCCCGGCTTTCCGGGATCGGCGCTGGACAGGCAGAGGTCGCGTTCCTTCGGATCGGTAAAATGATTACAGCTTTTGCGCCATTTTTCGGGATCGGCGGGGTCGATGATGTTGGCCGTGTCGGTGCCATAGGTCGACATATTGCCGTCGGCGTTCAGCAGATTGCCGCTCCGGTCGCGCTTGAAGATGCCGCGGAAGTTCCAGCCGTGACCATGATAGTCGGCGAACTGGGTGTCCTTGTTGCTGTCGTTGACGTCATAGACGTCGCGCAGAAATTCGACATCGGCCCACAGCCCGCGCGTCGCTGCGGCTTCGGGATTACGTTCGAGCACCTGATGCACTTCGGCAGCGGTCGGATAGCGCTGCTGCTTATATTTTTTCTGATATTCCTCGTCGCTCATCCCCGGGGGGCGCGGCGCGCTGTTGTCGGGCCCCGGCCACATCTGCGGCGCGTCGGATTCATAATCCCACATCGTGTAGCCGAGGTAGGAGTTCAGGAAGATGTTCGGCTGGTGCATGTGGCACGACATGCACTGCGAGGTCGGGATGGCGCGGGTGAAGGCGTGGCTGATCGGATGGCCCGATTCGCCCCGCGCCGGCGAGGCGGGGCGCGTCGGAACGTCGGGATCGGCAGGGTCGACCAGCGCGCCATGACCGCCAGCGGCCTGATGGCCGTCGTCGGCGCCGTGCGCATCGCCGCCGTGCCCATCCTGGGGCTTCCATTTCTTTTCGGCGATCGTCGGATCGACCGTCGCCGTTTCGCCATCGCGGCCATATTTGGCATAGGTCAGGCTGTGCCGCGGTTCGCGATCGTTGGCGTAGACGACATGGCAGCCCGAACAGCCCGAATGGCGATAATCACCGGGCTGGTCGTTGGTGCCCATGAACCAGGACAGCGGGTCGTTGAGACGCGTCTTGTGGATGTTGAGCACGGGGATCGACACGCGCAGCCCGGTGCCGGGACCGCGGTTCGATTGCTTGAGGTCGGGGCGCCCCGGCTCCTCCAGCCGCTGGATGCTGCCCGTCGGGTTCGGCAGGCCGATTTCGGGAAATTGCGTGTTGATGTTGCGCCCGCCGCGCTCGAACACCCGAAAGACGTCGCCCGGCGGCAACACGCTCCAGCGCGGCAGCGGATATATTTTAGCGAGCGCGCCGCGCTTTTTTTCCTCGTCGGTCAATATCTTGTCGAAGCCGAAGCTCGGCTTGCACGCTTCCTTATACTCCTCGGCGGTGAGCCGCGACGAGGGCGAGAGGACGCAAGCGGGCTCGCCGGTGCGCGTATAGGCTTCGCCGAAGATGTAATTCTTATACGGGACGATGCCATTATTATAGGCCGCGCCGCCCCACAGCATCGCGCCGGTCGACATCATCGACCGCTCGGTCGCCTCGATCACCTCAAGGTGGCAGGCGCC
>NZ_MIAM01000024.1:148498-156558 GCF_001830555.1 Sphingopyxis sp. RIFCSPHIGHO2_12_FULL_65_19
GGTTCACGAAGCGGATGAATTCGGGCGATTCCTTGTTGAGTAACGTATAGCTGCGCTGCGGGTTCGCCGAGCTGTCGTGCCAGGCGCCGGGCAGCGTCGGCTGCGGATGCGCGAGCTTCATCACCGCCTTGTTCGTGGCGTGCGCGTAACCGAGGCTGGGCGTGCCGCGCTGGCTCGCGTCGCCGCCGTGGCAGTCAGTGCAGCCGAGCTTCACCGCCGGGGTCGCGTGCATCGAGGGCTGGTCGGTGCGCGTGTGGCAGCTGTAACAGCCCTCCGATTTCGCGCTGACATCGGCGTCGCTTTGTTCGCGCGGCGCCGGCGGGGTGAAGCGATATTCGATCTTGAGCGGCTTTTCCTCTTCCGCCGCGCGCACGACGCCGGCGCCGAAGGCCGCGCACATCGTCACGAAAGCGAACAAGGCGAAGAGTTTGCGCATCAACATCTCAAAAACTCAAAATCACATTGGCGAGGATCGACACATAGGCGTCGTTCTTCTGCTTGTTGTCGAACAGGTCCTTGAACCCCTTGCCCGGCAGCAGCACCGCGCCGCTGAGGCGCCCGACGATATTCTGCGTCGCCTTTGGCCGCCAGATCGTCGCGACCGACAGGTCGAAGCCGATATCCTTGGGGATCGACCCTTCGGTGCGCAGCGCCTGCAGGCTCGACGTATTCTCGAACCACAGATGGTTGAAATTGGTGCTGACACGAAATTCGGGGGTCAGGTCGAAATCGGCGCCCGCGCCGATGAAGACGGTGCCGGGATTGTTGAAATTCGACTGCCCCTCTTCCTTCGACGAACGGAGCGAGTTCAATATGCCGTTGCGGCCGTTGATCGAAATCACGCGCCCGCCCCCGGCGAAAGGGATCGTCTGGCGTATCCAGTAACTGGTGTCGGCGCCGCCGAAGATCGGATTTTCAAAGATTGCGTCGAAACCGCCCTCGGTCTTGTTATACGGATCACCGTCGCCGGTCGCATAGAGCCCCGACAGGCGGAAGCGCATCCAGTCATGGTCGTAGCTGAGCTCGACCGCACCGAAGCCGGCACGGATTTCGGCGGGTTTGCTGGTGAAAAAGCTGTTCCGATCCTCGCCCAGCGCGGCATAGAAACTCGCGGTGACGTTGATCCGGCCGATCCGCCCATCGGCGCTGTAGCCGAGATACACGACATCATATTCGCGCCCACGCAGGTCGCCGAGCAACGCGGGGCGCACGGGGAAACCATTATGGTCGATCTGCACGTCATTCTTTTCGCGGTTCATATTATAGGTCACGCTGACCTGGCTGGTCAGCCCGACCACCGGGAAATCCTGGCGATACAGGTTGGCGGTGAGGATGAAATCGTCGCGCGGCGTCTGGGTGATGTCGTTGAGGCCGCTGTTGGTATCCTTTTCGAGGCGCCAGAAGGCCGCGAGATTATATTGAAAGCGGTTGTTGTCGCGGTTGCCGAACAGCCGGATGCCGAGCTGGCTGTCGTTGAACAGGAAGCCGCGGAAGTCGCTCTGGAACGGCTGGATGCCGAGGCGGATCGAGTAGAAGTCGTAGCGGTCGGACGTGTTGCCGAGATGCTTGTCGACGAACAATTCCTGCACGCCGAGGAACGAATCATAACGATGACTTGCCTTCGACGGGCGCACGTCGAGCACGCGCCGTTCGGGGACGTCGACATAATTGGCCTGATAGGCCAGCGTGACGCGATATTCGATGTCGGGCGGCTTGAACGCGGTCGATCCCTTGATCAGCGCCGCGCCCGCGATGACGGTCTGCGCAAAGACGAAGCTGCGGTCCTTGCCGAACACGTCGAGGCTGCCCGGCCGTTCGGTCGTCTGGACGCCGACCGGGATGGGAAAGGTCCGCGGTTCAAACACGGTGTCCGACACCGCGCTGGCAACGAAAAACCAGTCGTCGCCCTTGATCGGCAGCCATTTGACCTTGCTGCGGTCGATCGCGCGGTCGCCCTTGTACGTGTTCTGGTGATAGGGATCGAACCAGCGTTCCTTGACCACGCCCAGCGTCTCGACCAGGCGCCAGCGGTCGGGGACGGGCAATTGGTCCTCCATGCCCGGAAAGGCTTGCGGCGGCGGCGGGCGCAGCGCGCCGACATTGTCCTGACTGAGCGCGTCGGGCAGGTCGGGGCGATAGCCGGGGCGGCGGCGGCCCTCGATAATGTCGGTGACGAGGTCGTCCTTGACCATCTCCTGCCAGTCGACCGGCGGCGGCGGCGGGATGAGTTCTTCGGCCGATTGTTCGGCAGGCGCGGCGTCGCCTGCGATCGGCGGGTCTTCGGGCGCGGGGGCGGGTGGCGGAGCCTCGGCGCCCGGCGCGCCTTGCGCCGCGAGGGTCGCGATGATGGGGAGAAGGCTGCTGCCGATGGCGCTCATGGCCTACCGCCACTCCATTCGCCGTGCCCCTGCGACGGTGCGCGGAATGGGGATAGGAATCGCGCCATGTCTACAGCCCGTCACAGACATTTTGGCTCGCCGTGTCGAGGAACGGTGCGAAGGGGCAGCTTATGTAGCGCAGGCGGACGCCCGCGCCGACGTTGACGACGATCGTGTCTGCGCGAATCGCCTTTGGCGCATTGCCGATGCCGCCGACGCGCGCGCCGCCATTATGCGCGCCCAAAAAGCTGATCATGTCGTCCTGGTCGATGCCGTCGCCCGACACGCCGATAGCACCGACAAGGCTGTTGCCGCGATAGATGGGGACCGATCCCGGAAAGATCTGGATGCCGTTCTGCAGCCGGTTCTGCCCCGCCACGACATCGGGCAGCGTCGTGCAGCGTTGCGGCGTATCTGCCCCGCTGGCGCCCGAGACAAAGCCGAGGTGCGCGCCAAGATTCCCGATGATCAGCGCCGATTGCAGCCCGGTCGAGAAGGGATTGAATTGCGCGATCGGGCGCGACAGCGGTCCTTGCGGGCGGCCAACCTCGCCATCGGGGAAATAGGGCCGCGACAAATTGCCCCCCGAGCGGTCGGCAAAGGCGATCGTGCCGGTCAGCGCCGCGGGGTCGTTGAGGAAGGTCCGCACGGCGGGTACGAACTGGCGCACGTCGGCGCTGGCATTGGCGCTGAGTTCGCTTCCCGCCTGCGCCCCCGAGAAAAAAGCCGCGGTGCGCGCTTTTTGCAAGCTGACGTCGGTGCCAAAGATCGGCGCATCGGGCGAGCGGACGATGCCGAGCACCGATCCATGCGTGTCGACGATGCTGATCGTCACCTGCGCCCGGCTGTCGAGCGGGCGGCGAATCTGCGCGCGCGCACGGCTCATCACCGTGAAGGCTTCTTCCAGAACGGCGCGCGCTTCGGCTTGCGTTAACGGGGCGCTGTTCGTCGCGCCGTCGGTTCCGGCGCGCAGCGGATAGCGGTTCGTCCCGCTGCCATCGGTCAGGACAAAGGCGTCGCGGTTGGAAAATTCGGCGGGGGTCGAGGCGCGGATGCCCGACGCTTCGGTGCCATAGGCGATACCGGCGGTGACCGCGGCATTGGCATAGCCGATCACCGCGACCAGATTGCCGGCGCTGCCATTGAGGCTTGCGAAGCTCGCGCTGCCGCTCGACACCACCCCGGCAAAGGTCGCGTCGGAAAAGCGCAGGCTTGTCCCGTCGACGGTAATCTTGTCGGCGGTGATCGTGCTCGGTGCCTCGAACCCGCGGGTGCCCGCAAGCGCGATAAATTCTTCGGGGTCGTTGTCGATATCGAGGATGTTGGGGTCGCTGCCATAGAGGCCGTCGCCCATCACCCCGATACCGCCGACGAGCACGCCATTCTTATAGAGCGGCAGCCCGCCCGGATCGGCGGCGAGGCCGAGCGGCGAGCGTTTGGGACCGATCAGCGCCGCCGCTCCCGCCGCGCCAAAGCGCGCCGACAGGTCGCTGCACGGCAACTGGCTGAACTGAACGCCGAACAGGGGACCGCTTTCAAGGCCGACGGTCGTCGGCGCCGGCGGAAAATGTTCCTGCACGATCTGGCTGGCGGTGCGCGTTGAAAAGGCGTTGCCGCCACTCGACAGATACGCGCCCGTTACCGCCTTCGCGATCGCGCCGCCCTCGGCGGGGAAGGTGACATTCTGCGCGTCGATATTCACGCCGTTCGGCGCCGCTGCGGTCGTCGCGGTCGCGCGCGCGCCGGTCATGCGGAACACGCCGAGCACATTGCCGACGCGGTCGGTCACCGCGATCACCGACGGCAGACCCCGCGCCTGCGCTTCGGATATCGCCTGTGCCAGCACGCGTTCGACGTCGGCTGTGGTCAGCGCCTCGGCGGCGGGGGGCGTGTAGACCGTGGTCGGCGGGGGCGTCGGGGTCGGCGTTGGTGTCGGGGTCGGGGTGCTGCTGCTGCCGCCCCCGCCGCCGCACGATGTGAGCAGCAATGCGCCCATCGCAGCGAAGGCGGCCGAACGGAAAAGATGGGTCCTGCTTTGCATGATGCTACCGCAGCGCCCCGATCGCGCGCACCGCGCTGCCGAACGACGCCTGGAATTCGCTGGGCTTATAGGCGTTCGGGTCCTTCACCGAGGCATAGGCGCGGTCGATATCGCCGCGGATGCCGGCCGCGGCGCCAACGGTGATGCGTCCCGACGACACCATGGCATTGAGCAGGGTGTCGACGCCCATCACCGCTTGCTGCGATCCCGAATAATCGGTGTAGCGGTCGCTGATCGCCTTGGCCGATATCGCATCGACCATCGCAAAGGCGTCGGCGCCCGAAAAATTGCGCGACGCGAACGCGTTTTTGAGCGCAGCGACCGTCTGCGACAATTGCCCCGCAGCGGCGACGGCGCTTTGCCGGTCGGTTGCCATCGCCTTGTGGAAGGCGGCGGTGCGCACGGCGAGCTGGTCGGCGAGCGCGGGCGCGGCCAGCCGCGCGGCGGCGGCGAGCATGATCAGATTTTCGTCATTATAGGGCGGCATGCCTTCCGGAATCTGGCGCCCCGGATTGTCGAGCCCGGTGCGCACCGGCTTTGCCTGATCGAAGATACGGCGGTGGCAGCTATGGCAATCGAGGAAATAAAATTCGGGGAACATCCCCTCGGTCCCGCGCCGCGTCTGGAACAACGCTAGGCTGCGTTCGATCGCCGTCGCCTGCCCCACCGCCCACATCTGGACATGGTCGGTCCGCCGGTTCGCGGCGCCGAACTTGCGCCAGCCATAGTCGGCATCTTCCTGGTGATGCGCTTGCAAGGACGAGAAAAGGTCGAGCTCGAACGATATGCGCGGATGCCCCGCCGCCATGATGCGGTGGGTGACGAACTGGCCGTCGGCCGCCGAACCGAAGTGGCAGTCGACGCACACCCCCGCACGCACCACGGGATCTTCAAGCTTTTTCAGACCCGCCGACAGGTTGGCGAGATGCTTGGACCGCATTTCGCGATCGGGATCGGCGTTGGTTCCGACCCCGGCATAATGGCTTGCGAGCCAGCCGCCAGCCGGGCCGTGGCACGATTCGCAGCCGACGCCATCCTCGGCCGGCGCCGCGCGCGCGGTGCCCGCGGTGCTGTGACAGCCGAGGCACATCTGCGCCTTGGCGGGATCGCCAATGCCCAGATTGCGCGCGATGAACTGGCTGCGGTTGTTGTTCAAAACCGCCCAAGCGCGGCTATGCTCGCCGCCGGGAGTCGAAGGCTCCTGCCATTTCATCAGCTCGTCCTGGCGGACGACGGTGCCGTCGCCCTCCATCCGGCCGTGACAGGTCGATCCGGCGCACGAGGCCACGCCGGTATAGCGCGCGCCGCTTTCGCCCTGCGACCGCGCGGGAGGAGCAAAGACGAAGGCGGCGATCGCCAGCGCGCACAGCATGGCAGCAAGGACGGCAAATGCCGACCAAGTCCGATCGCCGCGCTCCTTCCCAGCGTGCGCCGTCATCGCAATACCCCTTTTCCCCAACCCGGCGCTTTTACGCCTTGAGCCGATTTACACCACCCCGAAAGCCAGCATCGCGTCGGCAACCTTCTTGAACCCCGCGATATTGGCGCCCTTCACATAATCGATATAGCCGCCACCCCGGTCGCCATAGGTCAGGCAGCTTTTGTGGATGCCGTCCATGATGTCCTTGAGCATCTGTTGAAGCTCGCCCTCGCTCCAACTGCGGCGCCCGCTGTTCTGGCTCATCTCCAGCCCCGACACCGCGACCCCGCCAGCGTTCGCCGCCTTGCCCGGCGCGAACATGATCTTGGCATCCTTGAAGACATGCACCCCTTCGAGGTTCGTCGGCATGTTGGCGCCCTCGCTGACCGCGATACAGCCGTTGGCAACGAGCGCCCTGGCGTCGTCGCCGAGCAGCTCATTCTGCGTCGCGCACGGCAGCGCGACGTCGCAGGGGACCCCCCACGGGGTCTTGCCCGCGGTGAAGCTCGCGCCTTTGAATTCTTCGCAATATTCCTCGATCCGGCCGCGGCGATGCGTCTTGTGTGCCTTCACCCAATCGATCTTGTCCTGCGTGATGCCGTCGGGATCGTGGATGAAACCGCCCGAATCGGACAGGGTGAGCACCTTGCCGCCGAGCTGGACGATCTTTTCGGCCGCGTGGGTCGCGACATTGCCCGACCCCGAAATCACCGCCGTCTTGCCGACCAGGTCCTGCCCCTTGGCCGCCAGCATATTGGCGAGGAAATAGACCGCGCCATAGCCGGTCGCCTCGGTGCGGATCAGCGAGCCGCCCCATTCGAGACCCTTGCCAGTGAGCACGCCGGTAAATTCGTTGGTGATCCGCTTATATTGGCCGAACATGAAGCCGATTTCGCGGCCCCCCACGCCGATGTCGCCCGCGGGCACATCAATATCGGCGCCGATATGGCGATAGAGTTCGGTCATGAAGCTTTGGCAAAAGCGCATGATCTCGCGCACGCTCTTGCCCTTGGGGTTGAAGTTCGACCCACCCTTGCCGCCGCCCATCGGCAGCCCGGTCAGCGCATTTTTGAACGTCTGTTCAAACGCGAGGAATTTGAGCACGCTTTCGGTGACGCTAGGGTGAAAGCGGATGCCGCCCTTATAAGGGCCGATCGCATTGTTGTTCTGGACGCGCCAGCCGCGCTGGACACGGATATTGCCATTGTCATCCTCCCAGCAGACGCGGAAGGAGACGACGCGGTCGGGTTCGGCGATGCGACGCAGGATCTGCTGCGCGTGATATTCTTCCTTGTCGGCGATGAAGTCGAAAATGTCCTCGGACACTTCCTGCACCGCCTGGACGAACTCGGGTTGTCCCGGGTTGCGTTTTTTCACGCCTTCCATGAACGTCGAAAAGTCGACGTGATCCGATACTGCCATGCACCCCTCCCCTGTATGACTGGGAAAGCCGGTGCGACCCCTGACGATTTAATCGTTGACCGACCTTGTATATCAAAGGCTACACCATCGCCCGGTAAATTCAATATGGCAGCGCAGCAACGCCCCGCTTTTTTCAGGGACGGGGCAAAGGGGCAAAAATGAACGAGAGCAACGGCATGGCGGAGAGCAAAAAGCAGGGAATGTCGCGCACCAACCGGACCATATTGAATGTCGCCTTCATCCTGCTCGCCTCTGCAATCGGCTTTGCGATCTGGCGCGACGCCGACCCGCAGGTTGACCAACCCGCCGCGCAGGACGCCGCCGCGCCGTCCGACCAGCTCGCCGAACTGGAGGCCCGGACCAGGCGCGAGCCGAACAGCGCCGACGCCTGGACCGCGCTCGGCGCCGCGCGTTTCGACATGAGCGATTTCGCCGGGGCGGCAGCCGCTTATGAAAAAGCCGTGGCGCTGTCGCCCGAATCAGCGGGTCTCTGGTCGGCGCTGGGCGAGGCGCGGGTGATGGGGAGCGACAGCGATCCGATGCCCGCCGCCGCGCTGGAAGCGTTCGACAAGGCGATCGCGCTCGACGCCAGAGACCCGCGCGCGCGTTACTTCCTGGCAGTGAAAAAGGATATCGGCGGCGACCACAAGGGCGCGATCGAGGACTGGTTCGCCTTGCTGGCCGACACGCCGCAAGGCGCGCCGTGGGAAGCGGATCTTCGTCGCACGATCGAACAGGTTGGACAGATCCACAAGATCGACGTCGCGGCGCGGCTCGCGAACACGCAGGCGCGGCCGCT
>NZ_MIAM01000024.1:156600-163087 GCF_001830555.1 Sphingopyxis sp. RIFCSPHIGHO2_12_FULL_65_19
CTGGAAGCCAAGCTGAAAGCCAATCCCGCCGACGTCGATCGCTGGATCATGCTGATGCGCAGCCGGATGACGCTGGGCGAAACCGCAAAGGCGGCGCAGGCGTTGAAGGACGGCATCGCCGCCAATCCGGCGGCGGCCGGACGGCTGAAGGCACAGGGGCAATTGCTGGGCGTGCCGGGCGCGTAAATTAACCATTGGCGCTTCGCCGACAAAGCGGTATCCCCGACGCGCTGCGGGGGGCGCCAAAAACATAAGGTCGCCGTGGCACAATGCCGCGAGACGATTTCGGACGTATTTGCCCGGGACAGCCGTCCACTCTGTATCGGGCCTCGTGGTCGCTGCCGATGCGCGCGATGACCAAGCCGCGCACCTGCCCCCGAATTGAACCCGCCCCCAGCTTAACCCGCCATCAGCGCCGCATTGCCGCCCGCCGCGGTGATGTCGGTCGAGATCGACTTTTCCTCGGCAAAGCGGTGCAGATAGTGCGGGCCGCCCGCCTTCGGACCCGTGCCCGACAGCCCGCGCCCGCCGAACGGCTGCGACCCGACGATCGCGCCGATCTGATTGCGGTTGACATAGACATTGCCGACCGCCGCGCGCGCCGCGATGTGCGCCGCAACGCCGTCGATCCGCGTGTGGACGCCAAGCGTCAGACCATAGCCCGACGCGTTGATCGCATCGATGAGCGCATCGAGTTCACCGCCCTTCCACGTCGCGACGTGCAGCACGGGTCCGAAAATCTCGCGCGTCAAATCGGTGACATGATCGAGCCGGATCAGCGCCGGCGGAACGAAATGACCACCCACGGGCAGGTTGGTGCGACCCGCTTCTGCGATCACGCGGCCTGCGGCACGGGCTTCGGCGACATAGGCGGCGATGTTCGCCCGCGCTTCGTCGTCGATGATCGGGCCGACGTCGGTGGCGAGGATCGCCGGGTCGCCGACATTCAGTTCGGCCATCGCGCCCGCGACCATCTCGATCATCGTGTCGGCGACATCTTCCTGCACGCACAGCAGGCGCAGCGCCGAGCAACGCTGTCCCGCCGACTGGAAAGCCGAAGCGACGGCATCGCGCGCGACCTGTTCGGGCAGCGCGGTCGAATCGACGATCATCGCATTGGCGCCGCCCGTTTCGGCGATCAGGGTCGCGATCGGGCCGTCGCGGCCGGCGAGGCTGCGGTTGATCATCCGCGCGACCTCGGTCGACCCGGTGAAGGCGACGCCAATGATGTCATCATGGCTGGTGAGCGCCGCGCCGACCGTCTCGCCGCGACCGGGAAGGTAATGCAGCACGTCGCCGGGGATACCCGCTTCGAGCAACAGTTCGACCGCGGCATGCGCGATAAGCGGGGTCTGTTCGGCGGGTTTCGCCAGCACGGCGTTGCCCGCGGCGAGCGCCGCCGACACCTGGCCCAGAAAGATCGCCAGCGGAAAGTTCCACGGGCTGATGCACACGAACACGCCCTTGCCTTCGAGCATCAGCTCGTTGCGTTCGCCGGTCGGGCCGGGCAGCGCGACCGGGTACGTAAAGTCGGCGCGCGCCTGCGCCGCGTAATAGCGGAGGAAATCGACCGCTTCGCGCACTTCGGCAATCGCATCGACGAGCGTCTTGCCCGCCTCGTCAATCGCAAGGCCAAGGAAGGTCGCGTCGCGTTGTTCGAGCAAGTCGGCGGCGCGTTCGAGGCGTTCGGCGCGGAAAGCCCCGCCCGCAAGGCTCCAGTCGCCCTGCGCGCTGCGCGCGGCAGCGACGGCATCGGCCATCGTCGCGGTATCGGCCTCGATCACCTGTCCGACGACGGCGCCCGTTGCCGGATTGCGCACCGGATCGGCCTTGCCGCTGCGCGCGACACCACCGACGATCGGCGCCGCGACAAGGTCGCCGCGCCGCGCCGCGCCGATGGCCGATACCAGCGCTTCGGGCACGCCGGGCTCACCCAGGTCATAACCGCGCGAATTTCGCCGCACCGGGTCGAAAAGGCCAAGGCCGGTGGCGATTGGCGACGCGGCCGCGCTGGCAACGCTGCGCGGGTCGATCGCAAGCTGTTCGGCGGTGACGCCGGGGTCCGAAAACTGGTGAACAAAGCTGGAGTTCGCGCCATTTTCGAGCAGGCGGCGGACGAGATAGGCGAGCAGGTCGCGATGCGTGCCGACCGGCGCATAGACGCGCACCGGGCGCGGCGGCGGGAACAGCGCGACCAAGGCATCATGCGCGCCCTCGCCCATGCCGTGCAACCGTTGCAATTCATAATCGGCGCCCGCGAACAGTTCGGACACATAGGCCAGCGTCATCGCATTGTGGCTGGCAAAGGCCGGATAGATGCAATCCTGGCAATCGCGCAGCAACTGGACGCAGCGCATATAGTTGAGGTCGGTGTGCAGCTTTGCGGTGAAGACCGGGAAGTCGCTTAAGCCCAGCGTCTGCGCGCGCTTGATTTCGGTGTCCCAATAGGCACCCTTGACGAGGCGCATCGACAGCTTGACGCCGCGCGTTCGCGCGCGGTTGGCGAGCCATTCGATCACCGCGGGCGCGCGCTTCTGATACGCCTGGATCACGATGCCGAGCCCGGTCCAGCCGTCGGCGATCCCCGCGTCGATCAGCGCCGCGAACACGTCCATATGCGGTTCGAGCCGGTCGCTTTCCTCGGCGTCGATCATCAGCGGGATGTTGACCGCGCGCGCCGCCTTGGCGAGGTCGATCACCTTTGGCACCAGTTCGCCGATCACGCGCGCGTGCTGGAGATATTCATAACGCGGGTGAAGCGCCGACAGTTTGATCGAAATGCCGTGATTGGCGTGCGGGTCGCCGGGCTTCGCATCCTTGCCGATGCGCGCAATCGCGTTCGCATAGCTTTCGTAATAGCGCGCCGCATCCTCGGCGGTGCGCGCGGCTTCGCCGAGCATGTCGAAACTTGCGAGTTCGGACGTTTCCTTGTCGGCGCGCTTGACCGCGGCGTCGATCGTCTCGCCCATCACGAACTGCTGGCCGAGCATCTTCATCGCCGCGAGCGCCGCCTGGCGGATCACCGGCTCGCCCGAGCGGCGGACCATCGATTTGATCAAGGTCAGCGGGTTCGCCCTGCTGCCCATCGCGTCGAGCATCAGCGTCGCCGATCCGAGCGACAGCCCGCGCGAGGACAGCGCGACGATCAGCGGGCTGTCCTCATCCTCGCCATCCTTCCAGTGGCGCCCGGCGATCTTGTCGCGGATCAGCGCATTGGCGGTCGCGTTGTCGGGGACGCGCAGCAGCGCCTCGGCAAGGCACATCAGCACGACGCCTTCTTCGGTCGAGAGGCGGTAACGGTTCATCAACTGCGCGACGAGCGTCTCGCGCTCACCCTCCGCCTTGGCCTTGCGGATCAGCTCGAGCCCACGGCGCGTGACGGCATCGACGCTCGCCGAAGAGGTGGCAAGGACGGCACGCAGTTCGGCGACGAGGTCGGATTCGCTGCGTCGGGCGAGGGCACGGATGGCGGCGCGGTCGGGGCTTTGGGTCATGGCGCCTGATACCATATTGCCAGGCGCCGATCCGACTTGTTTTTGTCGATATGATTTGCGAATTGACCAAGATACCGATCAATTCTAGTCAGAATATATGAAAAACAGCCCATCGACAGTCGAACTGGATGATTTCGATCGCAAGATTCTTGCCATCATGGGCCGCGACGGACGCATCACCTTTACCGAGCTGGCGGTGCAGGTCGGGCTGTCCAAAACGCCATGCCAGCAACGCGTGAAGCGCCTCGTCGACAGCGGGCTGATTGTCGGCTTCCGCGCGATCGTCGATCCAGCGAAGGTCGGGCTCGACCATGTCGCCTTCACCGAGGTCAAACTGTCGGACACGCGCGAGGATGCGCTGAAGCAGTTCAATACCGCGGTGCGGCAGATTCCCGAAGTCGAGGAATGCCACATGATCGCGAGCAGCTTCGATTATCTCCTCAAGGTGCGCACCCCCGACATTCGCCGTTACCGCATCGTGCTCGGCGAGAAGATTTCGAGCCTGCCGCATGTCGCGAGCACGTCGACCTTTGTCGCGATGGAAACGATCTGCGAATCGGCGCGCTGACGCCAAGAGATTGACCGCCGCGCCCGCCTGTGCCAATCGCGCAGGCCACGCGGGTGTAGCTCAATGGCAGAGCAGAAGCTTCCCAAGCTTACGACGAGGGTTCGATTCCCTTCACCCGCTCCACCGAATACAGCAGGTAAGGCCGAAGCGGCGATCACCGAAAGCTCGGCCGACCTTGCGCCGCGAGGATCGGCGGCGCGGCTTTGCCACGCCGGATCATGCTAAACCTTCTTCACCTTCACCGACTGGCTGACGAACGCGATATCGCGATAGGCGGTGAGGAAGGAGACGTCGGCGGCGTCGCGACCGACGCAAATGCGCGCCATTTCGGACGCGCGCGCCATGCCCGTCGCATCGACCAGGTGCCAGTCACCATCCAGATAGACTTCGGCCACCGCGTGAAAATCCTGCGGCGTGACGCGCAGCGCATAGGCGCTCGCCATGCGCGCAGGGATGTGCGCGGCGCGGGCCAGCGCGATCATCACATGCGCATAATCGCGGCACACGCCGCGCCGTTCGACGAAGCTGTCGAGCGCGCCCGTTTCCGCATCGCTCGCCCCCGCGACATAGGTGAAGCGGCTTTCGATCCAGTCGCGCATCCGCCCGATCTTTGCCCCGCCCTCAAGCTCGCCGAAGCGACGTTCGACGAAGGCATGGAATTTGTTCGACGGGCAATAACGCGATTCGTTGAGATAAGGGATCGCCTCGGCCGGAAGCCGGTGGAGCGGCACGGCGGCGAGCGTGCGGAAATCCGTGTCGGGCCGGTCAATCTCGACCTCGGCGCGATATTCGGCGCGCAGGCTGCCCTCGGCGCGCAGCCAGATCGGCTCGCACAGGCCGTCGGCCGCGGGAACGCGCGCGATAAATTCGGGGGAGCCGACGTCGAGCGAGGAATCGACGACGCGCTGGCCGTTCCCGTCCGCCGCCTCGATCTGAAGCATCAGGTCGACGGGTTCGGACAGGCGGTAATTTAGGGAGGCGGAAATTTCGAGTTTCATCTATCGGCAACGCATGAGGGAGGGTTCGGTGCCGCTAGGGACAGCAGAAAGAAAGAGCAAGTGACGCCGGGGCGTACTATCCCGTTCATCGTCGCCACGATCTTCATGGACGCGATCGGTTTCGGCATCATCATGCCGGTGCTGCCGCAACTGGTGATGGAGGTCGGACAGATCGACCTGCCCCATGCGATCGAGGTCGGCGCATGGATCGGGCTGGTCATGGCGGTCGCAACCTTCCTGGCGTCGCCCGTGCTCGGCAATCTGTCCGACCATTTCGGACGGCGGCGCGTGCTGCTGCTCGCGCTCGGCGGGCTTGCGGTCGACTATGCGCTGCTGACGATCGTCGAAACTTTGCCCTGGCTGTTCGTGGCGCGCGCCTTATCGGGTATTTTCGGCGGCAGCTATGCCGCGGCACAGGCGGCGATCGCCGACATCACCGCTCCGCAAGAGCGCGCGCGCAATTTCGGCTTCGTTGGCGCGGCCTTCGGGATCGGCTTCGTCGCGGGGCCGGCGATCGGCGGTTTCCTGGGCGAGATCAGCCCGCGCGCGCCCTTTGTCGCCGCTGCGATCCTGGCCGCCGCGAACATGCTCTATGGCTATTTCATCTTCCCCGAAACGCTTCCTCCCGAACGCCGCCGGACGTTCGACTGGCGCCGCGCCAACCCGCTCGGCGCGTGGAAGACGATGCGCGCGCTGCCCGGCATGGACGGCGTCGCCGCGGTGCTCGTGCTGTGGCAGATCGCCAGCCTCGTCTATCCGATGACGTGGAGCTTTTACTGCATCGCTCAGCTTGGCTGGACGCCGGGAATGATCGGGGCGAGCCTCGCCGCGGTCGGGGTGATGATCGCGCTCGGCCAGGTCTTTGTCGTCGGCCCCGCGGTCGCGCGGTTCGGCGAGCGCGACGCCGCGACGCTCGGCATCCTCGTCGCGGTGGCGGTCTATATCGGCTATGCCTTCACGACCTCGACGATCGGCGCCTTCCTGCTGTTGATCCCGGTCGCGCTCCAGGCGCCGGTGCAGCCGTCGCTGATGGCGATGATGTCGCGCCGGGCGACGCCCGAAACGCAGGGCGAGGTGCAGGGCATTTCGGCGATGGCGATGGGATTGGGCCAGCTTTTCGCACCGCTGCTGCTGACGGGCACGATGGCCTATTTCACTGCCAACGGCGCGCCGGTGCATTTTCCGGGCGCCGCCTTTGTCGTGGCGGCGATCTTTGGCTTGCTCGCGATCCTGATGCTTCGCCGCCTGCCGCGAACGCAGTCGGCCGATCAGATGCCGCCGTCGGTCACCGCATAGCCGAGCGCTTCGAGACCCGCGGTGAGCATCGCGGCACAGGCCGCGACCTGATCGCCGTCGGTCGCCCGGATCACGAAATTGGCGCCGGTGCGCCCCTCGCGAAAAAAGGGATAGCTGCCGATCGCGACGCC
>NZ_MIAM01000025.1 GCF_001830555.1 Sphingopyxis sp. RIFCSPHIGHO2_12_FULL_65_19
TTGCCCTGACGTCCGCCTTCTATCGCGGTCGCAAGCCAAAAGGTAGCATCATGCGGTTAACTGAGGGTTCCGCCCCTCGCCACCTTGCTCCCCTGCGCCGCAGCCTTTATGCGGCGCCCATGTCCGCGCCGCTTGACCATATCGACAGCTGGATCTTCGACCTCGACAACACGCTTTATGCGCCGTCGGCGAAACTGTTCGACCTGATCGACGCGCGCATGGGCGCCTTCATCATGCGTCTGCTGGACGTCGATGCGGGCGAGGCGCGGCGGGTGCAGAAGCAATATTTCCATGACCATGGCACGACGATGGCCGGGTTGATGCGCCACCACGGCGTGGACCCCGAGGACTTTCTGATCGACGTTCACGACATCGCGCTCGACCGGCTGACGGTCGATGCGCGGCTGCGCGCCGGGCTGGAGCGCCTGCCCGGACGCAAGCTGATCTTCACCAACGCCGATGCCGATTATGCCGCACGCGTGCTCGATGCGCGCGGCATCGCCGACCTGTTCGACGGCATCTGCGACATCCGCGTCACCCGCTATACGCCCAAGCCCGATCCCGCAGCCTATGCGATGATGATTGCGCATTTGCAGGTTGACCCGGCGAAAAGCGTCTTTGTCGAGGATATGGCGCGCAACCTGACCCCCGCCAAGGCGCTCGGAATGACCACGGTCTGGCTGGACAATGGCAGCGAAAGCGGTCATCGGGACCACCTGCCAAGCCATGTCGATTTCCACGCGGCCGACATCGCCGACTGGCTCGACAATTTGCCTTTACCTTGGGGAATTTCATGACCACCGACCTGCAATCGACGATCGAAGCCGCCTGGGACGACCGCGACGCGCTGGGACTCACGACGACCGGCGCGGTGCGCGATGCGGTCGAAACGGCGCTCGCGGGACTCGACGACGGCAGCTACCGTGTCGCCGAACGCGATGCCGAAGGAACGTGGCAGGTCAACCAGTGGCTGAAAAAGGCGGTGCTGCTGTCCTTTCGCCTCAACGACATGGAATTGATCGAGGGCGGCCCCGGTGGCGCACGCTGGTGGGACAAGGTGCCGTCCAAATTCGCCGGATGGGGTGAGAACCGATTTCGCGACGCAGGCTTCCGCGCCGTCCCCGGCTCGATCGTCCGCCGCGGCGCCTTTATCAGCAAGGGCGCGGTGTTGATGCCGAGCTTTGTCAACATCGGCGCCTATGTCGGCGAGGGGTCGATGGTCGACGCCTGGGCCACCGTCGGCAGCTGCGCCCAGATTGGTGCGAACGTCCATCTGTCGGGCGGTGCGGGGATCGGCGGCGTGCTCGAACCGCTGCAAGCGGGGCCGGTGGTGATCGAGGACGGGGCGTTCATCGGCGCGCGCGCCGAGGTGGCCGAAGGGGTGATCGTGCGCGAGGGCGCGGTGCTGTCGATGGGCGTCTACCTTGGCGCATCGACCAAGATCGTCGACCGCGCGACGGGCGAGGTTTTCATCGGCGAAGTGCCCGCTTACTCGGTCGTCGTGCCTGGCGCGATGCCGGGCAAGCCGCTGCCCGACGGCACGCCGGGCCCGTCGCTATACTGCGCGGTGATCGTCAAGCGCGTCGATGCCAAGACGCGCGCCAAGACCGGGATCAACGAGCTGCTGCGCGACTGATCGGCGATCCGGGCGCTCGTCGAGCGAAACCGGGCGTTGGTAGACAATATAACCCAAATTATTTATTGCGAATTACTCGCATGAAGCGGCCACGGGGAGGTGGCCGGACGGGGGAGCTTTGCGCGTGTCGTTCGGGAAAATTTCGCTGGTGGCATGCGCCGCCCTGACTGCCGTCGCGCCCGCCGCGGCGCAGGAGCCGACGGGCGACGCGCCGCCCGCGATCCCCGTTCCGGTGAATGGCGCCGAACGCTATGCCCCCGCCGACTTCTCCCGTTTCGCGCCGCGCACCGCGCTCGACATGGTCGACAAGATACCCGGTTTCCTGATCGTCACCGGCACCAACGGCGGCGACCGCGGGCTGGGGGCCGCGACCGAAAATGTGCTGATCAACGGCGAGCGGATCGCGAACAAGGCAACCGACGCGCGCACCGCACTGGCGCGCATCACCGCCGCCGAGGTGGCCTATATCGACATCGTCGACGGGGCCGGGCTGAACGTTCCGGGGCTGACCGGACGGGTCGCAAACGTCGTGCTCGTGGCAGGCGCGGGGAGCGGCGGGTTCACGACGACGATCCGCTGGCAGCCCGAATGGCGTCCGCGGCTCGACAAGAACTGGCTGAACGGCGAGATTTCGACGACGGGCAAGATCGGCGGCACCAATGTGACGCTGAGCCTGAAGAATGAAGCGAGCCGTCAGGGTCATTGGGGACCCGAGCGCGTCCATGACGCGGCCGGCGTCCTGCTGTTCACGCGCGACGAGTTCGGCGCCTATGACGGCGATCGGCCGCGCCTGTCGGCGGCGCTCGCGCGCACGACGACGAACGGCAACAAGTGGAATTTCAACCTTGGCGGGCAATTGCAGCTGCTGGGCGAACGCGTCGACAGCGTGTCGGAGCAGCCGGCGAACGGCATTGTGCGCGAGATGTTCGCGTTCAAGGAAGACGAGTATAATTTCGATGTCGGCGGCGATTACGAGCTGGGGCTCGGCAAGGGGCGGCTCAAGCTGATCGGGCTTTATCGGTTCGAGCATAGCCCGTTCGTCGACAGCTTCATCGTCGATCGCACGATCGGCGGCCGGACGGGCGAGCGGTTCAAGCAGACCGCCGACGAAAGCGAATCGATCCTGCGCGGCGAATATAGCTGGCGCACCGGCGGCGGCACCGATTGGCAGGTCGCGCTGGAAGGCGCCTATAATCAGCTCGACGTCGATTCCGAATTCGCGGTGCTGCAACCCGACGGCAGTTTCCTGCCCGTCCCCTTCGGCGGCGAACGCACGAAGGTTGAGGAAAAGCGCGGCGAGGCATCATTGACCTGGGGGCGTTCGCTGGCATCGAATTTGACCGCGCAGGTCAATCTGGGCGCCGAATTTAGCGAGCTGACCTCGTCGGGCCCAGGCGGACTGACGCGCCGCTTCGTCCGGCCGAAGGGCAAGGTTGCGCTGGCTTGGAAGGTCGGCGGCCAAACGACGATCAACTGGTTCCTCCAACGCAGGGTCGATCAGCTGGACTTTTTCGATTTCGCCAGTTCGGTCGATGTCGCGAACGGGCAGGGCAATGGGGGCAACGGTTTGCTCGTGCCGCCGATCCTCAATCGCACCGAGTTGGAGGTCGTCCAAGACATGGGCGGGTGGGGCAATGCGTCGATCGCCTTCGCTTATGCCTATGCCCAGGACCTGGTCGACCAGGTGCCGCTGTCGCCGACAACCGAAGGGCGGGGCAATCTGCCTCCCGCGCATCTTTATCGCATCAGTTCCAAGGCGACCTTGCTGCTCGATCGGCTGGGATGGAAGGGCGCGCGGATCAACAGCGATGTGACCTGGCGCCGCAACCGCGTGCGCGACCCGCTCACCAACCAGTGGCGCGACCAGAGCGGGGGTCAGGACTATGTCGTCGACCTCAGCCTGCGCCACGACGTGCCAGGAACGAATCTGGCGTGGGGCGCGGGCTATTTCGACGAGCAATACAGCCCCAATTTGCGGCTCGGCGCGATCGAAAGGGAATATACCGAAGGGCCGTTCGTCACCGCCTTTGTCGAACACAAGAATGTCGCGGGCTTCACGGTGAAGCTGTCATACCGCAACCTCGCGAACATGAAGGACGGGTTCGACCGCACGGTGTTCGTCGACCGGCGCGACGGACCGGTCGCGTTCAGCGAACAACGACTGCGCCGGTTCGGCCGCTTTTTCCAGTTGACGGTGACGGGGACACTTTAAGCGCCCAACCCTCAGTCATCCCGATGGCGGCGGGGACTCACCGCTCGCTGAGATAATAACGTTCGCCCGCGCTGAGATCGTCGGCCAGTTCATAAACGATCGGCTGCCCCGTCGGGATTTCAAGCCCGGTGATGTCGGCGTCCGAAATGCCGGAGAGATGTTTGACGAGCGCGCGCAGGCTGTTGCCATGCGCCGAGATCAGCACCGTCTTGCCCGCCGCGAGTTCGGGGACGATCGCGGCTTCATAATAAGGCAGCACGCGTTCGATCGTGTCCTTGAGACTTTCCGCAGACGGAATGTCGATGCCGGCATAGCGCGGGTCGCCCGACAAATCCCACGGCGACCCGGCTTCGAGCGGCGGCGGCGGGATGTCGAAGCTCCGGCGCCAGATCTTCACTTGTTCGTCGCCATGCTTCGCCGCGGTCTCTGCCTTGTCGAGCCCGGTGAGCCCGCCATAATGGCGTTCGTTGAGCCGCCAGTCCTTGATGACCGGAAGCCACAGCCGGCCCATCGCCTCGAGCGCGAGATTGAGCGTCTTGATCGCGCGCGACTGGACCGAGGTGAAGCCGATGTCGGGCGCGATCCCCTTCGCCTTCATGAGTTCGCCCGCCGCGATCGCTTCGCCGACGCCCTTTTCGGTGACATCGACATCCCACCAGCCGGTGAAGCGGTTTTCGAGATTCCACTGCGACTGGCCGTGACGAATGAGGATGAGCTGGGGCATTTCGGATCCTTGCGCTGGAAGAGATATGCCGCCCTTTAGCGCGGCTTTTCGCCGAACGCCAACGCCGCTCTTGAAATGGTTTCAGCCGCTACCAGATTGGCATCATCCGGCCGCCGACATGGGGCCGGGTGGCGATCGCGACCAATGTGCCGCGGTCCCTTTGCTTCGCTTTAACAGGAAGGAATGCCCATGCGTAACAGCTTTGACTGGACCCCCTATCGCCGTTCGACGGTCGGTTTCGACCGTCTGTTCGATTTCCTCGAAACCAGCGGTTCGGGCGCCGAAAACTATCCCCCGTTCGACATTGAAAAAGTCGCCGACGACCATTTCCGCATCACCGTGGCCGTCGCCGGTTTCAAGAGCGACGAAATCGACATCGTCGCGCAGCAGAATATGCTGACCGTCAGCGGCCGCAAGGCGCCGGCGGCCGAAGGTGAAGGCCGCCAGCTGCTCTACAGCGGCATCGCGACGCGCGCTTTCGAGCGTCGGTTCCAGCTCGCCGACTTCGTCCGCGTCGAAGCGGCCGACCTGGCCGACGGCCTGCTCGCGATCGACCTGGTGCGCGAAGTGCCCGAGGCGATGAAGCCGCACAAGATCGCGATCGGCGGCGGCGCGACGCCGGTGATCGAGGACAAGAAGGCGGCCTGAGGCGCCTTGTCCTGAGCCCTGCGGGGCTGTGAGCGGGGTCCGGAGTCCCTTCCGGACCCCCTTTTCATTTGGCGCGATGATTCAGAGAAGCCGTGTCATGAAGCGGCTGAACGGGTCGGGGCGATAATCGGCAAAAGGCTCGCAATCCGCAAAGCCGTAACGCCGGTAGAGTGCAAGCGCCGGTTCAAAAGCGGCACTCGATCCGGTTTCGAGACTGAGCCGCGTCAGGCCGCGCGCGCGCGCTTCGGCCATGACATGATCCAGCATCTGTGCAGCGACGCCCTGCCGCAGGAAATCGACCGCCGTTCGCATCGATTTGATCTCGCCGTGCCCGGAATCGAGAATCTTCAGGGCGCCGCAGCCGGCAAGGTCGTTGCCGCGGTGGATCGACCAGAAGGTGACGTTGCCCGCGCGCAGGCCGTCGAAGTCGAGGAAGTGACAGCTACCCGCAGGCGAATTCGCGAGCATCCCCGCGAAATGTTCTTCCAGCAGCGCCCGAATGGCGGCGCCCGACAGATCGTCCTCGACGATCCGCCAGGCGCCCGTGTCGGCCATCAGAGAAGCTGGTCCAGCGTCTGGAGACAGGCGTGCGCGAGCAGCTTCGATCGTTCGGGTGACCAGCCCTGAACGGGATCGGGCAGGTCGCGATTATCCTTAAACGGCATTTCCAGCGTCATCGACACCGCGCCGAAACGTTCGGCAAGCTGCGTCGTCGACATCGACAGATTCGCTTGGCCCGGCGCGGTTTCGGCGTAACCGAGATCGACCTGGAAATCGGGGGTGTTGGCGGCAAGCGCGGTTTCAAACGCCTTATATTTCTCGCTCTGTTCGGCCTTGAGCGACGGAATGCCTTCAAAACCCGCAAGGAACACCGCGGGGATCGCCTCGTCGCCATGGACGTCCATCGCCCAGTCGACGCCGGTTTCGTCCATCGCATTGCGGACGGCGAGCACTTCGGGGCTGCGCTCGGCGGTCGGATTGTCCCATTCGCGGTTGAGGTTCACGCCCGCGAAATTGGTCCGCAGATGGCCGCGGCACGACCCGTCGGGATTCATGTTCGGCACGATGTGAAAGCGGCATTTCTTCAGCAGCGACCGGGCGTGCGGATCGGCCAGATCGGTGAGCTTTTCCAGCGCGCCTTCGATCCACCATTCAGCCATGCTTTCGCCCGGATGCTGGCGCGCATACAGCCACACCTGCGTGTCGCCGGTCCCCATTTCGAGGCAGTCGATCGGCTGTCCTTCGAGGCTGATGCCAAGGCAGCGATAGGTCACGCCTTCACATTCGGCGACCGAGGCGACCAGGTCATGGTGCCGTTCCATCGAATAAGGCGCGAAATAGGCGATGTAGAGGATCGGGCTTTCGGCGGTGTGCTGGATCGTCAAGGTTCCGGCGTCATAGCTGGTATCGAGGCGGAACCAGGTTTCGCGGTCGGTGCTGGCACATGCGGCATAATCCGGCCAGCCGTCGGGGTACGCCGATTCGGCAAGCCCCCCGATCGCCAGTTCGAGCGCGTCGCCGACCGCGCACGCGACGCGGAAGTGAAACCACTGGAAAAAGTCCGATTCGCGGTCCTTGCGGATCGACAGACGGGCAGAGGTGCCGTCGATGGCGTCCACGACGATATTGCCGCTGTCGAAAGCGGCGTTGATGGTGATGGTCATGGGACGCTGATAGTGCGTCCCGATTCGCCGGGGAAGTCCTTGAATAAGGCTTCGGCCAATTTCGCCGCGGCCAGGCTGGGCTGGTTGGCGGGCGCCTTGACCGGCACTGCGGTCAGTGCGCGGCCTTCCCACAGCGCCTGGCCGCTGGCGGCATCGTCGATGCGCACCGAAAGCTGGAGATCCACCATACGCTTTGGCCCGCCGCCCAGGTTGATGCCGATACCGAGTCCGACGCCGGAACCGTAACTGCCCGTCGAGCCGCCGACCCCCACAGAGACGGGCGAACGACGCCCCTCGGCAAGCTGTTCGCTGCGGTCGAAGGATATGCGGACAAGAAGCGGCGCGCGATCGCCCGATCCCGCAGCGACCAGACCCTGCCGCTGCAGCTGCTGATCGACCGCGGTGCGATAGCTGTTCCATTCGAGCGACGGCATGGCGGCCCCCGGCCCGTCGAGCGGCGCCGTCGCGATCGCATAGCGCGTCCCCGGCGCCCATCCGGCAACCGCATTGGTATGGAAGCGGGTGACTTCGACCGGCGGAACAGCGGTGGCACAGCCGCCGAGGGCGAGCGCCGCTGCGCAAAGCAGGGCGGCGGAAGGATGACGCGTCATCCCCATATCATGCGCCACGAAATATGGCTTGGCAATGAACGGGATGCCCGTGCACCCCGTCCATCGGATCAGCGATAGAAGATATGGTTGTCAATCT
>NZ_MIAM01000026.1:0-7259 GCF_001830555.1 Sphingopyxis sp. RIFCSPHIGHO2_12_FULL_65_19
TGCCGATGCGCTCGCCTTCGCGCGCAAACGGTCGGACCTGATCGACAAAACGATCGCGGCCAATTCGGCGACGATCGCGCCCGCGCTGACCGCGGCCGACGCGGTGCGATTGAACAAGGACGGCAAGCTGATTGCCTTCAAGTCGATGGAAAACAGCTACCCGCTAGGTGAAGACCTGTCGCTGCTCAAAGAGTTTTACGACAAGGGGCTGCGCCTTGCCGGGCCGGTGCATTCAAAGGACAATCAGTTCGCCGATAGCGCGACGGGCGAGGGGCGCTGGAAAGGGCTGAGCCCGCTCGGCAAGCAATGGGTCGCCGAGATGAACCGTCTCGGCATCGTGATCGACGCGAGCCATTCGTCCGATGCCGCGTTCGACCAGATTCTCGCTCTGTCGAAATATCCGATCCTGCTCTCGCATTCGAGCCTGCGCTCGGCATTCGACCATCCGCGCAATCTCGACGAAGGGCGGCTGAAGGCGCTTGCGGCAAAGGGCGGCGCCATGTGCATCTCGACGATTTTCATGTCGGAAATGAACATGTCGCCCGCGCGCGCCGAACTATTTGGCAAGTATGAAAATATCGGGCAGATCACGCCTGCCGAGCAAGCCGATCTCAACCGCCAATGGCGCGAACTCGATAAGACAGAGAAGCTCTGGGCGGCCGATTTTGACGCCTATATGACGATGGTGCTGCGCGCGATCGAAGTCGGGGGCGTCGACCATATCTGTTTCGGCGCCGACTGGGACGGCGGCGGCGGGTTGCCGGGCATCGAAGATATTGCCGCGCTGCCCAAGGTCACCGAACGGCTGAAAGCGGCAGGCTATTCGGACGCCGACATCGAAAAAATGTGGAGCGGCAATATCCTGCGCGTGCTCGCGGCCCAAGGGAAATAGCGCTTCCGGAACGCCAGTCGTTCACACCGCGCCGCCAAAGGGAACGAAAAGCCGCGCCATGCGTCGATTGGCAGTTCTTCGGTCGCGCAACGACCGGGGGCAGGCCGGAGGATCGGATGCAGACGCTCGAAGGCATAGAAGCGGGGCCGTCGCGCCGCCTTTGGGACCGACACGCCAGCCCGATCTCGATCCTTGTCCTGGGCGGCATCCTGTTGGCGGCCTGGCTGGGATTCGCGGGCGGGCAGCCGAGCCCCCGCAAGGTCGCGGACTTCGGCCCTGCCCAACTGGTGGTGAAGACCCCGGTCACGATCCGGAACGGCGAGTTTTTTGAAACCGACATCATCCTGACCGCCAGAGCGCCGATCGCCGATGCAGTGATCGCGGTGACGCCGCAGCTTTGGCGCGACATGACCGTCAACACGATGATACCGGCGCCGACCGAGGAAGGTTTCGAGGATGGCCGGTTCCGATTTTCCTATGGACCGTTAGTCGCTGGCGACAGCCTGCACCTCAAGATCGACGGCCAGATCAACCCGCCGCTCTTTGGCGGCACCGAGGGCGACATAGCGATCCTCGACGGCGACCGCCGCATCGGCGCGATGCCGCTGCGCATCACGGTGCGCCCCTGATGGATATCGTGCTTCGCGCCACGGTGATGTTCTTCATCCTGTTTCTATTGATCCGCCTGCTCGGAAAGCGCGAACTCGGCCAGATGACGCCGTTTGAACTGGTCGTGCTCGTCGTGCTGGGCGACCTGATCCAGCAGGGGGTGACGCATAATGACTTCAGCCTGACGGGCGCGACTTTGGCGATCTGCACCTTTGCCTTCTGGGCGCTGGTGCTGAGTTGGACCGCTTACCTGTTCCCGCGCGCCAAAGACCTGCTGGAGGGCACGCCGCGCGTGATCGTGCGCGACGGCAAGGTCATGGAGGAAAATCTACGGCGCGATCGACTGACCCGTGACGAGATATTGTCCGAAATGCGTCTGGCGGGCATCGGCCGGATGTCGGACGTCGCGTGGGCGATCCTCGAACCGCAAGGCAAGATGAGCTTTATCAGAAAAGACGGTCACGCGTCGCCGCAGCAGGATGACGAAGGAGCCGCCGCTCAATAGGTCGGCGTGATCTGCATCTGCGGCAGCGGCCGCGGGGTGCCGTGGCTTAGGTCGGGGCCCAGGTCGGCCCATTCCGTGCCGCGCGCAACGAGTTCAGCGTACAGCTTTTGCGACGCAGCCTGCGCTTCGGCGGAGCGGAATTTATAGGAATGGGGTGGAGGTGTCCCCGTCCGGACCGCCTCGAACGCGGCTTCATAGGCCGGTATCGGAGGTGCCAGCTCGGCGCTGGCCGCGATCCGTATCGTATAGCGTTGAAGCCCCGATGCGACATTGCGCCAGCGCACCCAATAATGGTTGGCGAAGGAAAAGCGATACAGCCGCTCGCCTGCGGCCGTGCCTTTCAGCGCGATGCTGTCGAGGATTGCCTGCGACATGTCGAGATTCATGCCGCCTTCGGCCGGGTCGAGCGAGACATGGACGATACGGTCGCGCTGTCCCGGCGCGCGCGACTGCAACAAGTCACGCCAGTTCTGCATCGTGCTGATGATCCCGAACAGGAATGCCGAAACTTCCGCGAGCGCGACGGGGCGAGCGATCGAGCGGTAGCTGCGTTGCCAGCCGCGATTATTGTGAAGCGGCAGCCACACCGAGGCTTCGGCCTTGTCACGCGCATCCTGCGGCTCGCCATTTTCGACCGGCATCGCGATGTCGCTGTCCTGAGGGTAGACGAGGTTGATCGCAAAGGTCGGCCAGCGAGGCAGCGGCGCGTCGAACAGATGGAGCGGAAAGTTGCTGGCAACGCCGCCATCCGAGAACCAGCAGACGCGGAACCCCTCGATCGCCGAGGCCCGGCTCTCCCCGCCGCTCGTCAGGCCTTCGGTGCTCTGGCTCAACGTCGTTTCCTTGCCTGCCTCCTCGTCGTTGGTCGCTTCGTCTGCGGTCTCGACCGGCCGGGGGCGGCGCGCGAACGGTTCGTGCAGCGGCACCGCGCTGATCAGCAGGGGAAAGCTCAGGCTCATCCGCATCGCCACGAGGACTGGCATCCGCCCGTTCACCGGCAATTTGTAATAGGCCTTGCCGTCAACCCGGTCGGGCACGCCGGATTCCGCAACCATCGCGTCGACGACAATGCGGGGGAACAGCAGGTCGAATTCTTCGCGCAGGAACCAGAAGGTCGCATCGGTGAACGGCAGCGTGCGGGGTTCGTGATGCGATACGCCGGTTGTGATCATCTGAAGCGTAATCGCGGTCTCGGTCGCGGGCTCGCCTGGATAGCGCGGCGCCGACCAGAGGTCGTCGAAGCGCAGCGGGTCGGCCTCCGCCTTGCCCGACAGCGATTGCAGGACATCGTGGAGCCATTCGGTCAGCGCCGGTTGCGAGGCGTTCTTGCGGACGCTGCGGCCCGAACACAGGCCAAGCAAATTGTGCCTCGCGACGCGCGCCACCCGCAAGATCGCAGCGATCGCAGCACCCAGATAGGCGCATAGACCCGACGGAAGTAGCGCAGCGGCAAGCCCCGGCGTCCCGGCGAGCCCATATGCGATCGACAGGAACAGACCGAGCAAAAGCAAGGCTTCGAGCGGCGCGACGGCCACCACGGCGATCATCGCGGCGAAAAATTTGCGCAGTGACCCGGCGTTACCCGCTAGGGTGACGATCAACCGATAGGCGTTTTTTGCGCCGCGGGCAGGGTGAAACAGGCCAAAGATGAAGCCTTGCGAGGAAAGCTCTGCGGCGACGCGTTCGAGCCCGGAAAAGCCGAGCGTCGCCGGGCAGGGCGCGCTCGAACCCGATGCGACATGCTTTCGGTCGCCAACCGCGGCGGCGGCGGTCGCGGCGGCGGCGATCGCGCCCGCCGACGTTCCACCGATATTCTTGAACCGGAAATCACGCGCCAATGCGAGTACCGCATTGGGATAGACGACACCGCTGGTGATGCCGCCTTTCATCACAAGGTCGCAATAGCGGGTCGCTGTCAGGCTCATGGCTTCGCTCTCCGGGGCGAACGGGGCGTTCGGTCGCCTTCTACCCCGACCCGCCGGTCAAGTCGCTGCCTTAGTTGGCAATTGCGCTGGGTTCAGCGGGCCACGTCGCTGGCAGCCGGGGACGCGCCAGCGAGGAGATAGCGCGACAGTGGAGCGAAATCCCCCTTCAACCCGTGCGCGATCGCGGCAGCCGAAAGGCCGTTTTGCGCGGTGGCTGCGAGCGTTTTTTCGGCCAGGCACGCGTCCAATATTCCGGCGGCAAAGGCGTCGCCCGTGCCGATCCGGTCGATCACCGGAG
Organism: Sphingopyxis sp. RIFCSPHIGHO2_12_FULL_65_19; assembly: GCF_001830555.1. GTDB lineage: Bacteria > Pseudomonadota > Alphaproteobacteria > Sphingomonadales > Sphingomonadaceae > Sphingopyxis. Next base: position 4,230 of record NZ_MIAM01000026.1, read on the forward strand.
TGATGACGACGGCACGGGTCTGGGCCTGGTCGTCGCGAGTGTCGATCCGGGCGCGCAGTTCGTGGCGTGCGGGTTCGATGACGCGGCGCGCGGTCGAGGCGATGCGGTCGAGTTTCGGAAAGGCGTCGAGCAGCGCAAGCGCAGCCTCCCGTCGCCGTTCGGCGCCATCGCCGGAAAAATCGCGGCCCAGCAGCAAAGACGCGTCCCGATGATTGCCGAACAACAGCGACGCCTCGGCAACGATCGGCCGCAGGACCGCGGCGGGGTCGTCGTGCCAGCGCTCCCACAGGCGCCCGCGCCAGTTGCCGTCGAACGAGACGCCGATCCCTGCGGCGCGTGCGCGGCGCACCGCTTCGAGCGCCGCGTCGGCGCTGCGCGGGCCGAGCGCCGGGGTAACCCCCGACAGGTGCAGCCAACCGACGCCCTCAAGCAGCCGATCCCAGTCCCAATCGGCTGCTGCAAGCGCGGCGAAGGCGGTGTGGGCGCGGTCATACTGCACGTCGTCGGCGCGCATCGGTCCGCCGGGCAGGTGGTAATAGAGGCCCATGCGCCCGGCCGGGCGCAGCAGGCGCCGCGTGTCGACACCGTGGCCGCGTAGCCGATCGACGACGCCGTCGCCGAGGGCGCCGCCGGGAATGGCGCTGAGCATCGTGACGTCATGGCCGAGCGAAGCCAGTGCAACGGCCACATTGGCCTCGGCGCCGCCGACATGGACCTCGAAACGCGCCGATTGCAGCGGCAGCTCGCCGTGGGGGACGCCCAGCCGCAAAACGACCTCGCCGAAACAGGCGATTGTCTTTGTCGGGTCGATCATGGTCAGGCTCCGGGGTCGGGAATGGCGGTGCAGGCTATACGAATGCGATCACCAAAGCGGGCTGTTGCCGACTGGCCGGCCGCAATCGAATGCACCCCGGTAATCGCACCTGCCGAAATCCATTGGCCGGGCTCCAACCGGATCACGCCGTCGTGATGGAGTCCGACAAGGAAACGCAGCGAGCCCCAAGGGCCGTCGAGGACGTCGCACGCACGCCCGGCGCCGACCGCCGCGCCGCCGATTTCGGTCGTCACCTCGACGCGGTCGAAGTCGGCCGGGTCGAGACGCGGGCCGAGCAACAGGCCGTTGTTGATACCGATGTCGGCGATGATGGCGAATGGGGCATGGGCATGGACGTCGGGCGCCGGCGAACTGGCAATCTCGAAACCCGCGCGGATGTCGTCGACCCAGAGGTGCGCGTCGTCGTCGGGGGACAGGGGGCGAGAAGGGACGGCGCGCAGACGCAGCATCACCTCGGCCTCGATCGCGCCCGCGCCGCCGACGAAAACCCGCGCGTCGCCCGGCGTCTGACCGTCGAGTTTGGCGCAGCGGAGGATTGGTCCAGCCAGTCGTTCGGCACCGAGTGCGTCGATCATCGCGGGCGGAATACGCCCGACCTTCCAGCCGAGCACCGGCCCGCCGAGTGCAGCCAGCAAACCGTGCTGCACCGCATAGGCGTCGGCCAGCGTCGCGGGCACCGGCGCTGGAAAGCGCGCCAGCGCGCGACCGGTCCGCCGCGCCTCGAACAAAGCGAAAGCCGCGTCCTGCGCGCGCGTCACGGCGCTCATGGCAGCGGCCCCGGGCGCATCAGGCGAGCTTGGCGCTCAGCAGATAGCGTTCGCGGCTTTCGGCGGCGCTGCGGCGCAGTTCGACCAGCGCGCGCTCTTCGGTTTCGTCGAGCATCGATTCGATCAATCGGTTGAAATGACGTCGCATCGCGAGCCGCGCGCCCGACGCATCGCGCTTGCGCAGCGCCTCGACCACATCCGAATGCTCTGACTGGCGGGCTTTGCCGTCCTTGCGGCAGACCATCGAATGACTGGTCCGGACTTCGGGCAGTTCCATCCGCATCCGCCACAGGCTCTCTATCACATGGATGATCGCCTTGTTGTTCGACGCCGCCGCGATCGTCATGTGAAATTCGCGGTCGATCGCGCTGATCTCGTCCTCACTGGCATTCTCGTCGGCCATTGCGGCGAGCAGAGTCTCCAGCTTTTCCAGCGTTTCGGCCGAAATTGTGGGAGCGGCAAGTGCCGCGGCCTCGGCCTCGAACAAGGATCGCGCCTCGGTCAGTTCAAAGGCGCTGACCTTTGGCAGCACCGCATTGTCGCCGGGAAGCACAGCCTCGACATAGGCGCCGGCGCCGGTGCGGATGTGAATCCAGCCCGTTGCTTGCAGCGCAATCTCCGCCTCGCGGATCGTTACGCGGCTAACCTCGAACCGATCCGACAGTTCGCGCTCGCCCGGCAACCGTGTTCCGGGCGGGTAGGTTCCGTCGAGGATCAGGCGCCGGATCGTGTCGGCGACATCCTCGAAAAGGCGGCGTTCGGCCATGGCTCAATCTTCTCCCCAACAAGCTCTTGGGGAGTCCATACAATCCGGTAGGACAAGTTTGAAGCCCATGACGAACGCGCGCATCAGTTTTTCGTGCCGCAAGCGGCCGAGCTGAGTATGCCGCGCGCGCAAAGGAAGGCGAGGACGCGGACGGTCATCGCCGACTGGTTTGCGGGGGCGAACTTGCCATGCCCGGCGCCCGCAACGACAAAGAGATCCGATGGCAGGCCCAGCGCATCGAGCCGCCTTTTCAGGTCGTTCGACTGTTCGATCGGGACGACCGGATCGGCGTCGCCATGGCCGATGAAGATTGGCGGGCTGTCAGGCGCAAGCCAGGTGACCGGAGACATGTTGCGCTCCATCGCGGCGGCGCCGGGGCCATTGCCGATCCAGTTCGCGATCGTGGGGTGTCGTCGACGGCCGTGCAACAGGGTCAGGTCGGCCGGGCCATAGAAATCGAGGATCGCTGCGGCCTTCGGTCCGCCTTTGCATTCATCGGCATCGATGTCATTTGCCGACGGCAGCAACCCCGCCATCAGCGCGAGGTGCCCGCCCGCCGATGTCCCCGACACGACAATCCGGCGGCGGTCGAAGCCGAAGCGCTCCGAATGGGCCCCGACCCAGTGCAGCGCGCAGCGGGCATCCTGAACGGCGGCAGGGGC
>NZ_MIAM01000026.1:7288-25071 GCF_001830555.1 Sphingopyxis sp. RIFCSPHIGHO2_12_FULL_65_19
CCGGCGGCCAGATAGGGACGAAAGCCGGTCCAACTTGCCGGACGCACGCCACGCGCCCATCCGCCGCCGTGGAAATGGATAAGCACCGGCCCGGGCTTTTTTATTGTGTCGGGGTGGACATATATATCGAGATGGAGTGGCCGCCCGTCGACGGTGCGATAGGCCGCATCTTTGACGATTTCGCGTGGCGCAATGCCGTCGGCGGCGGACGTTCCCGTTGCCGGGAGCGCCGCCGCCATCGCCAAGCCGAGAACGGCCCACCGCATTGCCGGACCCTAGATCAGCGCCCGGATGCCGACGAAATATTTGGCGCCGTAATAATGATACTGACGGCTGCTGCCATAGACCGGCATATAGGTCGCCTTGGGCTCGTTGAAGATGTTGAGCGCCTCGAAGCGCAGCGACACGCCCTTCATCAGGTTGAGCGAGGCGCGGAAATCAACCGTTTCGCTTGGCCCGACATAACGGAGCTGGCTGTTGCCGCCGACGAAGTCCTGATAATATTTCGACCGATAGTTATAGATGGCCTGCAGCGATACCGGGCCGATTTCATAATAGGCCTGCGCCGACAACACATGCTTTGAATAGCCAGAGAGGCCGGCCGAAGGGATGATGCCCGGTGACACGGTTTCGGTCTCGGGATCATATTGATCGCCGAGACGGACATCCTCGTTCGTAAAGTTGGAATCGGCGTAATTGTAGCTGACCTTGGTGCCCAGTCCGTCGAGCGGCTTCGGCAGAAAGCTGAAGCGCGTCGCCGCCGTCAGTTCGAGCCCATAGATGCGCGATTTGTCGGGGCTGTTGCGCGTCTGGGTGACGGGAACGGTCACCGTCTGACCGTCGATGACGAACGCCTCGTCGAATACGACCGGCTGGAAACCGCCGTTGAACTGCTTGTAATAGAGCGTCGCCGACAGGACGCTGTCCTTGTTCGGATACCATTCGATCGCCGCGTCGGCGTTCCACGACATTAGCGGTTTCAGGCGCGGGCTGCCGTTGGCGCGGACGTTACCGATCGCTTCCTCGACCGAGGTGAAATTGTCCGCGTCGATCGTGAACGTGCGGCCGGCACCGAGCGCGCTGGGCGCCGGGCGCGACATCGCGCGATAACCGGCGACGCGGAGCAGCGTATTCGGTGCCACCTCGAAGATCGCGTTCACGCTGGGCAGGATGCGCGTGTTGCTGCTCTTGATCGTCACCGTTTCAAAATCGCCGGTGGTTTCGAGGCGGACGGTGCCGTCGCCATTGTCGATGATGGCAAGATCGCTGCGCAAGCCGTTTGAGGTCACGTCGGTCTTGACGACGCGCACCCCGATGTTGCCGCGGACGGGCATGTTGCCCAAGTCGGCGTCATAGTCGGCCATGATATATCCGGCCAGCGTGCGTTCGGTGACGTCGCGGTTCGCGGGTGAGCGCTTGTCCTCGCGCGCCCCCGGATCTTCGCTGCCCAGATATTCGCGGAACAGGCAGTCGACGTCGAAGGTTGCCCAGCTATTGATGCTGTTGCCGTCGGCCGCCGACAGGAAGCCGGTCTGGGGGAAGGCGCGGTTGCGGCAGAGGTTGTTGATCCGCCGATCCTCCGCGAGGGCGGGGTTCAGGTTGAAATCGCCGTTGCGCACGTCATAGTCGCGAAAAGTCATTTCGGACCAGCGGGCGCCAGCGGTCAGCTTGCTGAAGAATCCGTCCATTTCGTAACCGGCGTCGATGCGGCCCGCGATAATCTCGTTGTGGCGGCGGCTCTGGTCGCGGCGAAGACGCGCGTCGTCCCAGAAAAGATCGTGATTATTGAGGTCGAAGCGCGGATCGATCGTGATCGTCGGCACAAAGCTGCCGGGCGTGATTTCATAAGTATAGGGGATGCGCATGTTGTTGAACACGGTCCGCACGCCATTCACATCGGTCGGATCTGTGCGCAGGCGGACGTTGCGTTCGTCCTCGACCCGGATCGTGCGCGAATAGCTGCCGTCGACGGTCAACGTAAGTCGGTCGCTCGGCTGCCATTCGATCGACAGGCCTCCCCCCAGATATTCCTCGGCGCGCGACAGTTCGGACCCGTTCGATTCAATCGCGCTCTGGCCGCTCAGGCTCTGGACGATACCATTTTCGTCAAAAACGACGTTGGTCAGGCTGCGGCGCGCTTCGGACAGGTTGAGGTCGCGGCGGCTCTCGACAAAGGTGCGGTCTGAATATTGCACGTCGAGATTGATGTTGAACTGATCCGACGGGCGCCACTGGATCGATCCGAACACCGCGTCGCGCTTGTCGGTTTCGCTAATCTGGCGGAAGGTATAGGCGTTGGGAACGAGGTAGAACGGCAGGTTCTGCCCATATTCGTCGCGCGTATATTCGTTGCAATTGTTGTTGGTGACGACGGGCGAGGCCTGACAGGCGGTCCAGGTCGTTGACGCGGCATAGGTTTCTTCGGGATTGTTAGTGTCGTTGCGCTGAACGCCAATTGCAATGCCGATGGTGTCGTTCGCGAACTGGTCGACATAGCTCAGCGTCCCGCGCCAGCCGATGCCGCCCGATCCGACGATTCGGTCGCCATAGGGGTTATATTGCGCCTTCACCTCGCCTTGCAGGCGGCGCTTGCCGAAATCGAGCGGGCGTAGCGTCCCGATCTCGATCGTGCCCGCAACGCCGCCTTCGACGAGGCTCGCCTGCTGCGTTTTGTAGATCTTGATATTGTTGACGAGTTCGGATGGAAACTGGTTGAAGTTCACCGATCGGTCGCCGCTGCCGTTGGTCGCGTCGCGGCCGTTGAAGGTCGCGTTCGACAGGAAGGGGCCGAGGCCGCGCAGCGCGATTTCGGAAGCATCGCCTTTTTCGCGGTGCGTCGTTGCGCCGGTGATGGTCTGGATCGCCTGGCCGACCGAAATGGCCGGAATGTCGCCGATGTCATCAGACGACAGTGCGTCGACGATCGCGGTTTCTTCCCGTTTGGTGTTGATCGAATTCTGGATCGTCTCGCGGATGCCGGTGACGACAATGGCGTCATCTTCCTCCGCCTGCGGTGCGGTGGTGGACGCGTCCTGTGCCATCGCGGGCATCGCGGCGATCAGCAGCGTCGAACCGGCGCCCGCCAGCAAGGCTGCGCGCAGCGTGCGCGCGTGATTGCGAGAATTCACTTCGTCTCTCCCCAAATGTCGATTCTGTTCTGACCAATATTGTCAGATATCGTCGCAAAATTGTCAACCACAATGTATGTCAAATTGGTTAGTCCATTATGCCATACACGTGTTGTCAGCGCACCAGTTGGCTCCGCAAGGCGGGGACCGCGCGTGCGAGCGCCTGAGTGACCAGTTTGGCCGTGACTTCGGCGCCGATATTGCCGAGGTGCGTATAGTCGAACTTGCGCGTCACCTGTCCGCGCGCGCCGTCGCCGGCTATCGGCGGGGGCGAAGGCGGGGCTGGGCGTGCGGTCAGCGTCGTTCCGGCTTTCGCTGCAGCAAGCTCGTCGGGCGTGGGCGCTTCCTGCGCGAGCTTGGTCGACATTTCGGCGCCCATCTCCTGCACCTGCCGGGCGCTCAGCGTGTTGAGGTCGACCAGTGGCACATCCATGGCCTTGGCGACGCCGCGCACCTGATCGGACCAGCTGGCGAGCGTGTTCCTGAGCTTGCCGTCCCTGAACTCGCGGCGGGTCAGTGGGGTGACCAGCACCGGCGTCGCGCCCGCGGCCTTCACCTCATCGACAAAGCGGCGCAAATTGGCCGGAAACTCGGTCGTTTCTTCGGTCCAGCGCTCGGACTTCGACGACTGGTCATTGTGCGCGAACTGGATCAGCACCCAGGTCCCGCGATAACCGGGCACCTTGGCTTCCGAGATCGCGATGTCCCAGCTGCCTTCCTGGCGATAGCTGCGGGTGCTGCGCCCGCCGCGTCCGGCGTTGACGCAGGCAACCGACGATTTGACATGATGCGCGCAAAATGCGCCGCCCCAACCGCTGTGCGGTGCCATCGTCGAATCACCAACTAGAATGATCTTGTACGGCTCCAGCGGTTCGGCATCGGTCCGTTCGCGGGTCTGGGCCTGGGCCCCGCTCGTCAGCAGGGCCCCCATCGCTGTTGCAACAAGCCAGCGCATATCACTTCCTTTCGGATCGGGTCAGGAAAAGGCGAGGCCGCCGTTGATGTCGAGGCAAACCCCGGCAAGGAAGCTGGCGGCCGGCGAGGCGAGATAGACGATCGTGTCCGCGACCTCGTCGGGATGGCCTTCCCGGCGGAGCGGCGTGTTGCCGGCAACCGCGGCGCGGCCCTCGGGCTTGGAGAAGATGTCGTGGAAGCTCGTGCCGATCAGGCCGGGGCAGACGGCGTTGACGCGGATTCCGTGGGGGCCCAATTCCTTTGCCATCGCGCGGGTGTAGGTCATCAGCGCGCCCTTTGCGGTCGCATAGATCGAAGCGCCGGGGCCGCCGCCGTCGCGGCCGGCGAGCGACGAGACGTTCACAACCGCGGAGCCTTCGCCAAGGAAGGGTTGCGATGCCTGAAGCACAAGGAACGCCGATTTGAGGTTGAGCGTCATGACATGGTCGAAAAAGGTCTCGTCCATTTCGCTCAGCGTCTTGCGCGCGACCATGCCGCCGGCGAGGTTGACGAGGATGTCGAGCCGACCGCTGAACGCCACGCCGACTTCTTCGAGCATCGAACGGACGGCACCGCTGTCGGTGACGTCGGCCTGCACCAAAAAGGCGTCGCCGCCCGCATCCTGAATGGTCTTTAGCGTTTCCTCAGCAGCTTCGCGGCCGCTGTTGTAGTTGATTGCGACGCGCACGCCGGCGCGGGCGAGGGCGATCGAGACCGAACGGCCGATATCGCGGCCGCCGCCGGTAACGAGCGCAGTTTTCCCCTGGAGAGTCATGTGATGCTGATCCTTATTCTTGGTTGTGGGTGGGTTGGATGGTGACGGGTTCGACGCGGCCGCCGACCAGCCAGAAGCACAGGAAGGAAATGGGCACGATCGCGGCGCTCAGCGCGAAAATCGGCTCATAACTTGTCGTGGTAAGGGCAGGGACGAGCCAGGTCGTGATCAGCGTGCCGGCGACTGCGGCGGTACCGCTGATCCCCGCCAGGCTGCCGACCGCGCCGCCGCCGAAATAGTCACTGGGCAGCGTTTGGATATTTCCGATCGCCATCTGGAAACCGAACAGGATGCACGCGATCAGCAATACCGCGGAGAGCGGGTCGCTCGCGCCGATCGTGAACAGCAGCGCGGGCAGCATGATCGTGCAGCCGATCGCGATGGTCAGCGTGCGCGCCTTGTGCACGCCGCCGCCGTTGCTGATAATCCGCCCCGCAAACCAGCCGCCGAACAGGCTGCCCAGCATCGCGCCGACAAAGGGCACCCAGGCGAACAATCCGATCTGCTTGACGTCGAAGCCAAAGGTTTCGGCAAGGTAGATCGGCAGCCACGACACGAACAGCCACCAGACCGGGTCGAGGAAGAAGCGCGCGAGGATCACGCCCCAGCTCTGGCGATAGCGCAACAGTTCGCCGAGCGGGACGCGGCGGCTGTCATCCTGCCCGGCTTCGGTGCGGCCCGACAGGATATAGGCGCGCTCTTCCTCGCTGAGGGCGGGGTGTTTTTCGGGATCGGCCTTGTAGAACCAGAGCCACGGAACGAGCCAGATAAAGCCGAGTACGCCGATCAACAGGAAGGTGCCGTGCCAGCCGAACTGGACGAACAGCAGCGCGATCAGCGGCGCCGACACGATCCCGCCAAGCGAGGCGCCGGCGTTGAAAATGCCCTGCGCCAGCGCGCGTTCGCGCGAAGGGAACCACAAGGCATTCGCCTTGGCTGCGCCCGGCCAGTTGCCCGCCTCGCTAACCCCCAGCGTCGCGCGCAGCACCATCAGCAGCGGCATCGAGCGCACCAGCGCGTGCGCCGCGATCGACAGCGACCAGACGACGATCGAAATGGTGAAGCCCATCCGCGTGCCGATCGCATCGAAGATGCGCCCGAAAAGCGATTGGCCGAAGGCATAGAAGATCATGAAGATCGTCACCAGCAGCGCATAATCTTCCTTGGTGGCGCCGATTTCCTTCGACACCTCGGGCCACATCACCGCGAGCGCGTTGCGGTCGATATAGTTGATGACCGTCGCCAATGCGATCAGCCCGATGACGCACCAGCGGAAGCGACCCTTGATATTGCTCATTTCTTCGCTCCGGTTTTGGCGATGTCGAGGCGGCCCACGGGGCCGTTCCAGGCCAGCGTGCGACCGTCGATGGTCAGGCTGTGTGTCGCGTCTGCTGCGGCGTCGTCGGCGACTGCAATCGCGATGCGGCGCCCATCGACAAGGGTGATCAGGACCAGGTCGATGTCCTTTTCCCGGCGATGTTCGAGCGCGGTGACGCGCGCGCTGCTGGCGACGACGGTTTCCGCCGACGCGTCATAGGCACCATGCGGTTCGAGCAGGCTGACAAAGGTTGCGGCCGCGGCCCCATCGACGCGCTGGATCAGCACAGGTTCGCGGCGCAGGTTGAAGTCGGGGTCATTGGCGCCGCTTTCGGCCACGAAGAAGCGTGTCCCCGCGGGAGGCGCCATATGATAGCTGTAAAACCGGCTGCCCTGCATCCAGGTTAGGCGCGCCTTGCCCGCCTTTGTGCCTTCGCCATCGACCCACAGATGCTGGTATCCGTTCGCCTTGCCCAGCACCCGACGCTCGGCGAGCTCGCGGTCGAACATGATGTCGCTGTCGATGATATGTCCCGAAAAATGCAGCGGCAGGTCATAGACATGCCTGCCGCTGCCAGTTCCGTGGAGGATATCGAGCGCAAGGGGATTGGAGAGGCCGTCGACAGAGATCAGCAGTAGCGCGCGGCGGATGCGGACATCCTTGTAAGCGCTGTCGATCGCGCCGATCGAGTAACGCGTCGGCCCATCGAGCGACGCGGCGATTTGCCGCGTGCCAAATTTTTCACCCGTTTTCCAATTTCCTGCGAATTGGCTTTGTTCATCAACAACAAGTGTGTTGTGTGCGATCGTCGCGCTCGCCCAACTGTCGTTTTCGGGCAGGTAGCGCCCGCCGCGCTTCGCCTCGACATTCAGGAAACGCGCAGCGCCATAGTCGGTTACCACCGCGCCGGTTTCATCATAATAGAGCCAGCCCAGCCGGTCGAAATGGCCGTGCCCCATTCCCTGCACGCTGTTCTTGGCGACAAGCAGCGGGCCCTTCGGATCAGCCTTGGTGCGCAGCAGGACCAGCGCGCCATTCTTGCCTTCGGGGCCGTCCGACAGCAGGCGCGATCCAAAGGGCCAAGGCTTGGCCTTCCCGACGGCCAGGTCGGCGGCCATCGCCTGTCCCGCCGGTGTCAGCACGGTGCGCCCCTGCCAGTTTGCGATCGACAGGAAGGTCGGGTCTTTCGTCGCGCCATATCCGATCGCGACGGCATGATAGAGTTCCTCGGTGCGCAAGCTCTTGTCGGGCATCGCGTCGTTGATCGGCAGGAAATAGCCGTCGTGGGTGACGTCGATCGCGGTACGGATCGCCTTCAGCACGATACCGTCCCGATAGTCGAAGATCTTGCGGTCCGGATCATTCGCCGCGATCGCGGCCGCGAAGACGACAAAGGGTTGTAGCGCATAACGTTGATAATAGGGCCCTTCGGCATAATAGCCGTCGGGCGAAAAGAGCAGGTCGAGCTGGCGCAGGAAGCCCGCTTTGCCGCTCTTGTCGAGCCCGAGCAGAGCCTTGTCGACGAGGTCGCGGTCGCCGAGCAGGTAGCCCGACAGCCCGACCCCGGCCGCCGCCCAGGTCGCGTGATTGTGAATGCGGTTGATGACCTCGGGCGATCCGTCGGACAGGAAGCGCGCCATCGGGCGGATCACCTGATCGTCGATCCGCTGGCGATCCGCGGCGGGCAACGCGTCGCGAATTTCGGCATAACCCTGCACCGCGTTGACGAGGAACACGCTGTCGTTCAGGCTTTGCCAGAACAGGCGGCCCGGAACCTGGTTCGACGCGGCCGGATGCGGTCCGAGCTTGGGATAAAGATCGGCATAGGCCAGCAAAAGTGCGCGGACATGGTCGCGGTAACGCGCTTCGCCGGTCAGGCGGTAAAGCTGGCCGCCCTCGAAGATCGTGCGATAATTGCGCTTATGCTGTTCGTGGGTCAGTCCGCCGCCGGGGTCCTTCGGCACCGGCACGTTCACGCCGGCGCGGATCGACGCGTCGACGTCGCGCTTGGCGCGTTCGACTTCGGCGGCGAAGAGCGGCGAGGGCGCCTGTGTCGTTGTGGCGGCAACGGGCAGCGGGTGGGCGGGCGCGGCGGGAACAGCGGCGGAAGCGAGCAGCAGAGCGAGCATTTGGGTCACGGGCGGCCCTCCATGATATTGCCCGACAGCTCGGCGCGCGCCGGCCCTTTCCAGGCGAGTTCCTCGATCCGTGGTGCGCGGGTGTGATTAAAAAGGTTGTTCGCGATCCGCGTGTTCGGCGTGCCGACCGAGTGGATGACGGCAACCGGCGCCGACCGGACAAAGCGATTGCCGGCAATATCGACATGCTGCGCGCCCGACAGGCGGAGCGAAGCGTCCCCGTTCCCGCTGTCGGCGACCTGCGACCCTGTCATCGCGAACCACGGCCCAAAGGTGCTTTCGTCCGTCCCCTTGCGCAGCAGGTCGGCGACCAATGCGACCCGGTCAAAGTGGCTGTCGGCGATCACCGTCCGCTCGGCGGCGTACCATCCCTTCGACTCTTGTTCGGCGGTGGCCGAAATGATGGTGCCCATGTCGGCAAAGTGGCTGCCGCGGATCTCGATCGATTCGGCAAAGGTGCCCGGCGCGCTGGCGATCGCGTCGACTCTCGACGCTTTGCCTGGTCCGCGCACTGTGACGCCGTCGAATTGGATGCGATAGTTGGGCGCGACGGCGCGGCCGACGGCCACCAAGGATAGCGCCGCGCCGACGGAGCGCGCATCGATCTCGATATTCTCGATCCGCAACCCGCCCCCGCCGTCTATCTGCGCAAGGCCGCCTGCGATGCGCAGCACCGGCGCTGCGCCCTTTGTTCCTGCGATGGTCAGTCGGTGCCGCAGCGTCAGGGGTGCGGCGAGGTCATAGGCACCGGCGGCCAGGGACAGCGTATCGCCGGCGCGCGACTTGTCGACCGCGGCGGCGAGCGAGGCGCCGGGTTTCACCGACGTCGTGCGGCCAGTACCGAACGCCGCTTCGGACGCGGACGAACGATGCCAGGCCACGCCCACCTCTTCGCGCTTTACTGGAACCAGGTCGCGCGGTGCGCCGATCGCGGCGAGTGCGGGGTCGACAGGATAGAGCAGGCCGTTTTCGGCCCGCTCCAGCTTGACGTCGCGTTGTTCGACGCCATTGCTGATAAGCGGGTTCGCAGTGCGGGCCTCGATATTTCCGGCAAAGGCGATGCCGCCGATGTCGCCGTCGGCGCGGAACGGGTCGGCACCGCGTGTGCCGACGATGAGGTTGCGCTCGAACCGGCTACCCACAGGCGGGGCGGAGCGTTCGGCATCGGCGCCGGCGGCGAGGGTGATCCGCGCGCTGTCGATGACTGAATTACGTTCGATCCGCGCGCCGCTGACTTGATGATAGCGGTTGATAGTCGAATCAGGAACGCCGTTCATCACGCTGATTGCGCTCTTGAAATCCTTGCCAGCCAATCCCTCGAAGTAATTCTCGCGGACAATCTGGTCGCGGTTGATGACACGCACGCCGCCGGTATCGGGCGCGTTGTTCCCGAAAAAGATATTGCGTTCGACAAGGTTGCCGTTGCCGTGGCGCAGGACGAATGCGCCTTGCGATTCAAGCACCAGATTTTCGCGGACGACATTGCCACCCGACTTGATCGAAACGATCTCAACCTCGCCGCTGGTGCGGTCGAAGATATTGCGTTCGACGATGCTGTTCGACGCCGACAACGATTCCTCGCTGGTGCCGATACGGATCGTTTCGCCGCCGTTCGACCCGAGCGGCGGACGCGGCCCGAAATAATTGTGATCGATGCGGTGGCGGTTGTCGAGCGGATCGCCCGCGCGGCGGATGACCGCCAAGGTCACACCGGCATTCGTCTTGCCCTCAAAATGTGAATGATCGACGCGGTTGCCGGTGCCATATAAGGCGACCCAGATATCCTCCGCGCGCCGGTCGGGCTTGCTGTATCCGTCGATTACCACTTCGGTCACGCGGCTGTCGAAAGCGAGCGTTTTCGAATCGCGGCGAAAGCTGATGACCTGGTTTGTTGGACTGGCGCCGCCGCGGAACAAAAGTCCCGATACGACAAGGTGCCGTCCGCCCATCCGCAGGTTCGACTGGCCGGTGAGCACGACCTTGCCTTTTGTCCGGGCGGTAAGGGTGATCGGCTTGTCGGCAGTTCCGGTGCCCGTGAAGACGACTTGGAAATCGCGCCATTCACCGTCGGCGAGGATGATCGAGTCGCCGGGCTTTGCCGCTTTGACTGCGGCCTTGAACTGCGCTTGGTCGGCGACCGCAATGTCACGCGCAAGCGCGGCGTGCGCCGTCGAAGCGCCGATCGCGATCGTCAAGGCAGCCCGTAGCAGCATGAATCTCTCCCCGATGTTCTGTCTTTATCGCTTACTGGTCTATATAAGTGGTATGACGATATCAAGCCACTTTGATTGACGATTTGACAAACCAGTTTGAAGGCGCCCGCGGTCGGCGGATGTCCGCGATAAGCCATTTGCTTATGCTGTGTTGGGGTTGTAATACGGGATCTGCGCATGAAATGGTTCCGTAAACCCCAAGGCCCCGATTCGACCTTCGCCGCGACGCCGCGTGCTCCGTTTGCCGACATTGCAGCGCCGCCGAATCAGCCCGAACCCGAAACGCGCAGGCGCAAATGGCTGCGCCGCCTGTCGCGCGGTTTAGCGGTCTTTGCAGTCGTTTTCCTCCTGCTCGTTGGGTGGCTCGCGCTTACCGCGCCCTTGTCGAAATCGCTCGAACCGATCGCGCCGCCGCAGATTACCCTGCTCGCATCCGACGGCACTCCGATCGCCCGCACCGGCGCCATTGTCGATAGGCCGGTCAAGACAAGCAACCTGCCCAGGCATGTGACCGGCGCTTTCCTCGCTATCGAAGACCGGCGCTTTTACACCCATATGGGCGTCGATCCGCGCAGTATCGCGCGGGCGGTGTGGAGCAATGTGACTGGCGGCCGGACGCAGGGCGGCAGCACGATCACCCAGCAGCTCGCGAAATTCACCTTCCTGACCCCAAAACGCACGCTTGGGCGGAAAGCACGCGAGGCCTTGATCGCCTTCTGGCTCGAGGCGTGGTTGACCAAGGACGAGATTCTCGAACGTTATCTCTCAAACGCCTATTTTGGCGATAACACCTATGGGCTACGCGCTGCGTCGCTCCATTATTTCTATCGCCAGCCGGAAAAGCTGACCAAGGCCCAGGCGGCGATGCTCGCGGGGTTGGTCCAGGCGCCGTCGCGGCTCGCGCCCACGCGCAATCCCGACCTTGCCGAAAAGCGCATGAAGCTCGTGCTGAGCGCAATGGTCGCTACCGGCTATCTGACCGAACGGGAAGCAAAGGCGATCCGCACCCCGCGTATCGACGTGCGGACGCGCAACACGTTGCCGACCGGCACATATTTCGCCGACTGGGCGCTTCCCGAAGCGCGAAAGCTGAGCGATGTGGGCTATTCGCGCCAGACGATCACGACGACGCTCGACGCGCGGCTGCAATCGATCGCGCGGCGCGTCACGGCGCGCGCGGGACTGGGCAAGGCGCAGGTCGCGCTCGTCGCAATGCGCCCGAATGGCGAGGTCGTCGCGATGATCGGCGGCAAGGATTATGCCGCATCGCCCTTCAACCGCGCGACGCAGGCGCAGCGCCAGCCAGGTTCGACCTTCAAATTGTTCGTCTATCTCGCCGCGCTCCAAGCCGGGTGGGAGCCCGATGACATGATCGACAACCGTGCGATCGAAACTGGGGCATATCGCCCCAAAAATTCGGGCGGTGCCTACTCCAGGGAAATCAGCCTCGAGGATGCGTTTGCGACATCGAGCAATGTCGCCGCGGTGCGCCTGCTGCGCGAAGTCGGCGACGACAAGGTGATCGACGTGGCCCGCGACCTGGGCGTTACCGCGCCGATGGCAAAGGGCGACCCAAGCCTCGCGCTCGGCACGTCGAGCATGACGCTGCTCGAACTCACCGCTGCTTATGCGGCGGTTGCCGCGAACAGTTATCCGGTCGAACCGCGCGCGTTCAAAGGCGAGGATAGGGGCTGGTTTGAGAATCTGGTGTCCGGGCCCAGCCGTTTCGGGTCGAGCGAGCATAAGGATATCGAGAAAATGCTGCGTGCCGCGGTCAACCGCGGGACCGGCCGTGCGGCGCGGTTGCCGCAGGCCAATTTCGGCAAGACGGGGACAAGCCAGGATAATCGCGACGCGCTTTTTGTCGGTTATGCCAATGATCTTGTCGTCGGAGTGTGGATCGGCAACGACGACAATACGCCATTGCAGGGTATTTCAGGTGGCGGATTACCAGCGCGCATCTGGCGCGACTTCATGACCCAGGCATCGGGCCAGCGCGCAGCTCCGCGACCCAGGGCAGCCGACCCGACGGGTCCGGTCGAACCCCAGGATATTCCGGACGTCGGGGCGATCCCGGTCGGCGAGACGACGAGCGTCGGTATCGAAGACGGCGACGCGGTGATCTCCACCGAAATCAATGGCAGCCGCATCGATTTGCGGTTGCCGATAACCAAAGACGCCCCGGCGGAGCAACCGCCCGCGCCGCCATAAGGTGCGGGCGCGGGGCATCGGCGTGGGTATTGACTATCATCGCGCAAGACTGTTTTGCTGGAAGATAGGGTTTGCCCGAAGGCCTGATCAGTCCGTCAACAGGTCGAATCCAGTCGTCGCCATCGTCTGTCCGTTGACGATCAATTCGATATCGTGCCGTCCCCGATGATGACGTCGCGTGCTGAAATCGCGGATGGTCTGGCTGATACGCAGCGCAGCGGTGTCGCCTCCCGCAAGGTCCAGCGTCTTCCACTTGAACACCTTGGGCGCGCTCTTGCCGCCCGCGCGCGCATAATGAATGCGATAATCGACCACCAACGGCTGATTTGCCGGCGAATCCGAAGCGATTTCGACGGTGATCGCAATCCGATCGCCCAGTCGCAGCACCGTTGGATCGACCGCAAACTTGCGCACCGTCACGGCCGCGCCGTGGCCGACCCCGATCAACGCCAGCGCGCGCGGTTCGCCCTGCTTGATCAGGGTGCGTAGCGCGTGGCGTATGATCCAGGCGGTCTGGGGCGCGTCCTGTTGCCAGCCCGAAAGACGGTCCAGCAACCAGTCGGGGCGGTCCTTGGCAATATCGTTCAGATGGTTCGCGACCGATTTGCGGACGTAAAGGCTCGCGTCGGCCTTCAACGTCTCGAGGATCGGCGCGGCCAGCGTCGGGTCGGCTTTCAGTGCGGGCACCCGCGACGCCCACGGCAGGCGCGGCCGCGCGCCTTCGCTGGCGAGCCGGCGGACATGCTCGTCGCCGTTGGCGGTCCAGTCGGCCATGATTGCCAAGGCGCGAGAGGTGTCCGCCACGAGAAAAGGCCGGATCGCAAACTCGGCCGAACCGAAGCGCGTCAGGTCGGCAAGCGCCGCCATCGACGCGTCGAAATGTTCGAGCCCGTATCGCGCGGCATATTCGGTGACGGCGATCGCCTGAAAACCATGGGTCAGTCGGGGCGCCATTGCGCGCAAGAGATCGAGCGCCGCCAGATAGTCGCGGGGCAGCGCCACATGCAGCGCGTCGGCAATATGGCGCACCCGTTCCATGATCGACAGTGGGGAAAGCCCGGACGCCGCGGCATACAGGAAGGCCGGCCTGTCGAAGTGCGGCGACGCCGCCGCTCCGGCATTGGCAATGGTTTCGAGCGCTGCCGGCCCGAGCAGGTCTTTGAGCAGGGCAGGCGTCTGGTCGGTCACCACGGCACCCTATTGCCGTTCGACCAACCCGCCGCCGAGCGCAACATAGAGCGTTACCAGATTGTCGACCTGCGCACGGCGCAGTTCGATGAGCGCCTGTTCGGCGGCGAACAGATTGCGTTCGGCGTCGAGCACTTCGAGATAGGTCGAAACGCCCTCGCGATACCGCTTGCGCGCCAGGTCGGCGATGCGCCGCTGCGCCAGCGTGCCGCGTTCCTGCGCTTCGACCTGATCGGCGAGGAAGCGGCGTCCGGCGAGGGCGTCGGCGACTTCGCGAAACGCCCCCTGGACCGTGCGCTCATAGGTTGCGACCGCGATATTCTCGCGCGCTTCGGCGACGGTCAGATTGCCCTTGTTGCGCCCGAAATCGAAGATCGGCAGCGTGATCGACGGACCGAAGCTCCAGCCGAAGCCATTGTCGCTGAACAGATTGTCGAGCGACCCCGACGCAAACCCCAAATTCCCTGTCAGCGAGATCGATGGGAAAAAGGCGGCGCGCGCCGCGCCGACATTGGCCCGCGCGGCGCGCAGCCGCTCCTCGGCCGCGACCACATCGGGGCGCGCGACGAGAAGGTCGGACGGCAATCCTGCGGTGAGCGTCGGCGACTGGCCCTGCGCAACAAGCGGCAAGGGAGCGGGCAGGGGACCGGCCACCGGCCCGCCGGTAAGTACGGCGAGAAAATTGTCGGCCTGCGCCTTGCCGAGCTTCAGACTGGCAAGCTGCGTTTCCGCCTGTGTCAACAGCGTCTCCGACTGGCGATAGTCGAGCGCCGAGGTCACGCCCGCATCGAGCCGCCGCTTGGCGATGCGGAGCCCTTCCTTGCGGCTTGTCACCGTCGCTTCGGCCAGCTCCATCTGCTCCTCCGCGCCGCGCGAGGAGAAATAGGTCGAGGCGACGTCGCGGACGAGGGCAAGGCGAAAGGCGCGCTCGGCCTGTTCAGTCGCGAGATACTGGCTACGGGCCGATTCGGACAGATTTTTGACGCGGCCCCAGAAATCGAGCTCGAACGAGGTCACACCGACCCCGACCGAATAGCGGTTGGTCGTATCGGTTCCCGCGCCGACCAACGATTGCCCGCGCGTCCGCGTCGCATCGGCGCTGGCGCCCACGGTGGGCAGGCGGTCGGCGTCCTGAATGCGATAAAGACCGCGCGCTTCCTCGATTTGCGCAACCGCGACGGCGAGGTCGCGGTTACGATCGATCGCCTGCGCGATCAGCACTTCAAGCTGCGGATCGGCGAAGAAATCCTGCCAGCTGACCTCGGTTGCGCGCTGACCCAGCGTCACGTCGCCGGCGAATTCCGCCGGATAGGCTGGCGCGGTTGCAAGCGGCGGCCGTTCGTGTGGCGGCGCCATATTGACGCATCCTGCGAGCGTCGTCGCCGCAGCGAGGGCGATCAGGTTACGCATGACCGGGTTCCTCATGATGTCCTTTTTCGGTGGGAGCTGGCGGACGCTTGCGGCTGATCCATTTGCGCACCGACAGGTAGAAGAGCGGGATGAAGAAGATGCCGAGCAAGGTTGCGGCGATCATCCCGCCCATCACGCCCGATCCGACCGCGATGCGGCTGGCGGCGCCGGCCCCGCTCGCGATGACGAGCGGCACCATGCCGAGGATGAAGGCTAGGCTGGTCATGATGATTGGGCGCAGGCGCAGCTTCACCGCCTCCATCACCGCATCAAGTGTCGATTTGCCTTCGGCTTCCTGTTCAATGGCAAACTCGACGATCAGGATCGCGTTTTTCGCGGCCAGCCCGATGATCGTGATCAGGCCGACGTTGAAATAAATGTCGGCGGACAGTCCGCGCATCATGGAAAACAGCACCGCGCCAAGCACCCCCAGTGGCACGACGAGCAGCACCGCGACGGGCACCGACCAGCTTTCGTAAAGCGCCGCGAGCAACAGGAATACGACGACCAGCGACAAGCCGAGCAACATGCCGATCTGGCCCGCCGACTGTTTTTCCTCATAGGAAATGCCGGTCCACTCGAACGCAAATCCCGCGGGCAGCGTTTCTGCAAGCCGTTCCATCTCAGCCATCGCTTCGCCCGTCGACTGGCCGGGCGCGGGTTCGCCCGAAATTGTCATCGCAGGATAGCCGTTATAGCGCTGAAGCTGCGGCGATTCCGCCGACCATTCGGCGCTGCTGAACGACCCGAAGGGCACCATGTCACCGTTCGCGCTGCGCACGCGCAGGTCGAGCACGTCCTGCGGCGTCATGCGGCTGGCGGCATCGGCCTGGAGCAGCACGCGCAGCACGCGGCCTTCGCGGGTGAAGTCGTTGGCATAGGCGCTGCCGAAACTGATCGCGAGCGTCGCATTGACGTCGCCGATCGACAGGCCCAGCGCGCGCGCCTGAATACGGTCGATATCGACCTTCAGCACCGGGGCATCCTCCTGACCCTCCGGCCGGACATTGGCGAGCAACTTGCTCTGCATCGCGCCGCCGAGCATCTGGTTGCGCGCCGCGACCAGCGCCGCGCGACCGTTGGCGCCGCGGTCCTGCAATTTGAAGGTAAAGCCGCTCGACGTTCCAAGCTCCGGAATCGACGGGGGGCTCAGCGAGAAGGCGAAGGCCTCCTTGATCCCCATCAACGTCCCCATCGCCTTGCCCGCGATCGCTTCGGCGCTGTCGCCGTCGCCAGTGCGCTCGTCCCACGGCTTGAGCGGGGTAAACATGATCGCGTTCGCCTGACCCTGTCCGAAAAAGCTGAAGCCGTTGACCAGCACGATATTCGCGACCTGCGGCTGTTCGGCGAAGAACGCCTTGACCTGTTTCGTCGCCTCGGCAGTTCGCTGGGACGTCGCGCCCGGCGGTGCCTGAACCACCGTGATCAGATAGCCCTGGTCTTCCTGCGGCAGGAAGGAACCGGGCAGGCGAGTGAACAGCAGGCCGGTCACCAGCACCATCGCGGCAAACACGCCCAGCCATCGCAGCGGCGCGGCCAAAATCTTGCCCACGCTACCCTGATAGCGATCGGTCGTGCGTCCGAACCAGCTATTGAAACGCGCAAAGAAGCGATCGAAGAAAGCGCCGATCTTGCCTTTGCGAGCGGTGTCGTCGTGCGGCTTGAGCAGCGTCGCGCAAAGGGCCGGCGTCAACGTCAGCGCGAGCAGCGCCGAAAACGCGATCGAGATGGCGAGCGTCATTGAAAATTGGCGGTAAATGCCGCCGGTCGATCCGGGGAAGAACGCCATCGGGATGAACACCGCGATCAGCACCAATGTGATGCCGATGATCGCGCTGGTGATCTGCCCCATCGCTTTCACCGTCGCGTCATAGGGCGAAAGATGCTCCTCGTTCATGATGCGCTCGACATTCTCGATCACGACGATCGCATCGTCGACCAGGATACCGATCGCCAGCACCATGCCGAACAGGGTCAGCACGTTGATCGAAAAACCGAACATCCACAGGCCAAGGCAGGCGCCGGCGAGCGCGATCGGGACCACCACGGTCGGGATGACCGTCGCGCGCCAATTCTGGAGGAACAGGAACATGACGAGGAATACGAGCACCATCGCCTCGGCCAGCGTGACCACCACCTCTTCGATCGAAAGGCTGATGAACGGCGTCGTGTCGTAGGGGATCGACCAGGTAATATCGGGTGGGAATCCCTTTGACAGTTCGGACATCTGGGCGCGGACGCCCTCGGCGGTCGCAAGGGCGTTGGCGCCGGGGGTCAGCTGGACCGCGAGACCCGCCATCGGCTTGCCGTTGAGTTCCGACGAGAAGAGATAGCTTGCCGACCCCAGCTCGACGCGCCCGACGTCGGCCAGCGTCACGGCCGACCCGTCGGGGTTGGCGCGCAGGATGATGCTTTCAAACTGCTCGGGCTTCGTAAAACGGCCCTGCG
>NZ_MIAM01000026.1:25115-28502 GCF_001830555.1 Sphingopyxis sp. RIFCSPHIGHO2_12_FULL_65_19
TCACGCGGCGGAGCTCGTCGAGCACGCGCGTGTTGGCGAAATTGTTGACCTCCATCGGGTCGGTGTTGCCACTTTTCGAGGTGATCGCGACGATCAGCAGGAAGCCGGAATTGGCCTCGGTGACCGAAATGCCCTGACGGCGCACATCTTCGGGCAGGCGCTGTTCGACGCGGCGCAGGCGGTTCTGCACCTCCATCTGCGCATTATCGATGTCGGTCCCGGCCTCGAAGGTCAGGTTGATCGACGCCGTGCCGTTCGATTCGCTGGTCGAGGCCATATAGAGGAAGCCCTCAACCCCGTTCAGTTCCTGCTCGATGACCTGCGTGACATTCTGCTCGAGCGTCTTGGCGTCGGCGCCCGGATAGGTGACGCCGATCGTCAGCGACGGCGGCGCGACCGATGGATATTGCTCGATCGGCAGGCCGCGCAGCGCAATGATGCCCGACAGCAGGATGCCGATGGCGATGACCCAGGAAAAGATGGGCCGGTCGATGAAGAAGCGGGGGGTCATGTCAGATCAGCGCTTCGCCGCGGGGGTCGATGCGGTTCCCTTGGGCTGGGCAACCCGCACCGGCTGGCCGGGCTGGACCTTTTGCAGCCCGTCGACAATCACTCTGTCGCCCGGTTTCAGACCGTCGAGGATCGCCCATTGCCCCGCGACCATCGTTCCCAGCTTCACGGGACGCGGCGTTGCGACATTTTTGGCATCGAGGACCATGACGCTGGCGTCGTCGGCGGCCAGCCTGACCGCCCGTTGGGGGATCAGCACCCCATCCGAGCGATTGCCGGCAAAGATGCGGGCGCGCACGAACTGGCCGGGCAGCAGGGCCGAGGCCGGGTTCGGGAATTCGGCGCGCAGCGCGGCGGTGCCGGTCGCCTCGTCGATAGAAAGGTCAAGGAAGTCGAGGTGGCCGACGACCGGATAGGCGCTGCCGTCTTCAAGGATCAGCTGGACTTCGACGCGTTCGAGCTGTGGGGCGCTGACCTTGCCCGACCCCATGTCGCGACGGGTCGCGAGCAAGTCCGAACTCGACTGGCCGAAATTGACGTAAACGCGGTCGATCTGTTCGATCGTCGTCAGCAACGTACCCTGGCCCGCGCTGACCAGCGCGCCCTCGGTCACTTCGGCGCGGCGTGCGCGGCCGGAAATCGGCGCCGTCACCATCGCATAACCGAGGTTGAGCCGTGCCGATTCGAGATTGGCCTGGGCTGCCTGCACATCGGCTTCGGCGGTGCGCTGCGCCGCGACCGCGGCATCATATTCTTGCTTGCCGATCGCCTGATCGGCCAGCAGCGGCTGATAACGGGCGACGACCTGCCGGGCGTTGGCGGCGGTCGCCTGCGCGCGGGCAAGCTGCGCGCGCGCGGCGTTCGAGGTTGCCGTCAACTGGCGCGGGTCGATGCGGAACAGCGCGGTCCCGGCCCGCACAAAACTGCCTTCGTTGAACAGGCGGCGCTCGACGATGCCGTCGACGCGGGCGCGCACTTCGGACGTGCGATACGCCTGCACCCGGCCGGGCAGCTCGATCACGTTCGGCACGGCCTGCGTCCGGATCGTCACGATATTGACTTCGGGGGGCGGAGGCGCGGGGGGCGCCTCGGACGAACAGGAAGCCAGCAACAGGGCCAGCGCGGCGCCGGCGGCGCAGCCGAGAGGACGAAAGCGACTCATAAGGACCCCTGAAAAATCGCAGTTGTGCGGGAAATGTTTATACGCGAAAGCTTGCGTTCAAGCGCGCTGTAATTTAAATTACAAAAATGCGCAAGGGAGAGGGAAAAAATTGGGTAAGTCGGAATCGGCTGTATGTCAGATGGATAGGCTGTCGCCTCGCGAACGTCGGCAGGGCGCGATTCTCGATGCCGCGGAGGCGCTGTTCCTCGAACAGGGTTATGAACGCACAAGCCTGGCTGAAATCGTCAAGCTTTCAGGCGGATCGCTCGCGACGCTTTACGAACTGTTCGGCAACAAGCAGGGGTTGCTCCGCGCGATCGCGACCCGGTGGAGCGACGACGCGATGCTGCGCTCGCTCGACGATGACGCGACCAAGACATTGTCGAGCGTCGAAATCCTGAAGCGATATGCGTATCGCCAGAAAGAGCTGATGGAATCGCCGCACTCGGTCGCCCTGATGCGCATGTTGATCTCCGAAAGTTTGCGCGACCATGAATTTGCGATGCAGATTTACCTCGACCTGCATGTGCCCGCGCTGGAGGAACTGATCGATCTGTTCGCCGAATGGGCGGCGACGGGAAGGGCGGAAATCGACGATCCCGACGCCGCCGCGCGTCTTTTTTTCGATATCGTCGTCGGCAATTCGATGATCAACACGCTGATGGGGATCGAGGTCGAATGGCTCGAGCCCGAACAGATCAACTGGCGGCTCCAGCCCTTTCTGTCCCACTTCAAGATCCGTTAGCCGGCGTCGGCGGCCCTGGCTCACGGGCTGTTGACATAATTGTTAATAGCTGAAAGCCTGGCGTTTCCTGTTTCGGAAGGCTCGCACCTTGGCTAGTGACGCCCTGCCTTCGTCGGCCCAAGCGGATGAGAAGCCGCTATTGCGACCGCGCACGGTGGCGGCCTATGCCGCGACGGCGGGGCCGACGGTCATCCTTGGGCTGCCGTTCAGCGTTTATCTGCCGCCCTATATTGCGGAGGGTGGGGCGATTTCGGTGGCGCTTGTCGGGCTGCTTTTTTCGCTCACCACGATCTGGGACGGGGTCGTCGATCCGTTGATCGGCACGATGGTCGATCGGGTGCGAACCGGCTTTGGCGCGCATCGGCGCTGGATGCTGCTGGCGCTCGGACCGCTGGCCCTGCTGTTGCTCGCGCTGGTGACGGTCGGCGACCGGCTACCCTTTGCGGCGCTGTTCCTGATGATGGTGCTCTTTTATTCGAGTTACAGCCTCTACGAGGTCGCCCAATTATCGTGGGGATCGGCGCTCGTGCGTTCGCCCGCCGACAGCGCGCTTCTTTACGGGATGCGCGACTGGTTCGCAAAGATCGCGCTGATCCTGGCTTTCGCTGCCCCCGCGGCGGCGCAGCTCCTGATCCAGGGGCTCAGCTTGCAGGGGCGGATCATGGCTTATGCCAGCCTTTTCCTGCTCATGGTGCCGATTGCGCTGTTCGCGATCCGACTCGTGCCGCCGCGCGCCGTGGTGGCGGAGCCGGGGATCGGCTGGCGGCATGAAATTCGCGCGTCGCTGTCCTTCCCGCCGCTGATGCTGTTGCTTGGCGTGCAATTCCTCAACAGCTTTGCCTTCGGGTCGCTGACCTCGCTTTTCGTTTTCTTTGCCGCAGCGGTGCTCGATCTCGACGGGCAGAGCGCGCTGCTTCTCTTCGCGAGTTTCGTGGGCGGCGCGCTGGCGTCGCCGATCTGGACCTTGCTG
>NZ_MIAM01000026.1:28671-40415 GCF_001830555.1 Sphingopyxis sp. RIFCSPHIGHO2_12_FULL_65_19
CCGACCTGATCCCGCGCGACGCGGCGCGTTGCGGGCGCAATCGTTCGGCCTTCCTGTTCGCGATGGTGAACCTGATGGCGAAATTCGGCGTCGCCGCCGCGATCGCGGTCAGTTACGCGGCGCTGGATGTCGTCGGGTTCGACCCGCAAGATGGTTCGGCCGCGGCGCGCGAGCTGCATCTGATCTTTGCGCTACAGCCGACGGCCAGCTGGATCGTCATGGTCGGCCTGTTGCTGCTCATGCGGCGCGAACTTGGCCGCTCGTCCGCTCTTGCGCCCGCACTTGCAATCGCCGCGCCGCACAAGTAAAGGCCGCTTTCATTCGGACAGATGCGCCGTTTTCTTTCCGCCTTTCGCCGACACGCTCGGGGAGGGTGGGCGGACTATTGCCCAAAGCGCGCTTGACGCTTGGGCGGCGGCAACCCATCTGGCCCGGATCACGGACGTTATTAGGACAGGACGATCGACATGGCGAAGACCAGCCCGGCTGAGTTCATCAATCAGGTGCGCGCCGAAGCCCGCAAGATCGTATGGCCTACGGGCCGCGAAACGGTGCAGACGACGATCATGGTGCTCATCATGACGACGATCCTTTCGCTGTTCTTTTTCGGCGTCGACACGGTTTTCAACGCGATCGTCAGCTGGCTGACGTCGCTCGCGCGCTAACGCCCGCGGCTTTCACGACAGGATACGGATAACTATGGCGCGCTGGTACATCATTCACGCCTATTCGGGTTTCGAGAACAAGGTTCGCGATTCGGTGCTTTCCGAAGCCGAGCGCATGGGGCTGACCGACTTCGTCGAAGCGGTCGAAGTGCCGGTCGAAACCGTGACCGAGGTGAAGCGCGGCAAGAAGGTCCAGGCCGAACGCAAATTCTTCCCCGGCTACGTCCTCGCCAAGCTGACGATGACCGACGATGTCTATCACCTGGTGAAGAACACGCCGAAGGTCACCGGCTTCCTCGGTTCGATGGGCAAGCCGCAGGCGATCAGCGAAGCCGAAGCGGCGCGCATCCTGAACAGCAAGGAAGAAGCCGCCGCCCGCCCGAAGCAGGAAATCCGCGTCGATTACGAAATCGGCGATCAGGTCAAGGTGCTCGACGGTCCCTTCGCCAGCTTCAACGGGCTGGTCGAGGAACTCGATTTCGAAAAGGCGCGCGTCAAGGTGTCGGTGTCGATCTTCGGTCGCGCCACCCCGGTCGAGCTCGACTTTGAACAGGTCGAACGCTTCAAATAATGTCGCGGCGCGCCTTTGCTGGCGCGTCCCAGCCAACGGATCACGCTTATGAGCCTCACTCCCGAAGAGATGCAGGCTCGTCTTGATCGCGTCCGCGAAATACAGGCGAGCCTTTCGCCGGAAAAGGTCGTGCGCGGTGTCACGCGGCTGTTCGACCTTGCACCCGCCGACGAACCCGACGAATTTACCTTTCCGGCGTTCGACAAGCCGACCCGTCAGCGCATCTTCGGCGGGCAGGTGATCGCACAGGCGCTGATGGCCGCGGCG
Organism: Sphingopyxis sp. RIFCSPHIGHO2_12_FULL_65_19; assembly: GCF_001830555.1. GTDB lineage: Bacteria > Pseudomonadota > Alphaproteobacteria > Sphingomonadales > Sphingomonadaceae > Sphingopyxis. The sequence goes on from NZ_MIAM01000026.1 coordinate 30,175, forward strand.
CGCACCGTCGATCCGGGCAAGACGGCGCATTCGCTGCACGCCTATTTCCTGCGTGGCGGGGACGAGGCGAAGCCGCTCCATTTCCGCGTCCACCGCGATTTCGACGGGCGCAGCTTTGCGAACCGCCGCGTCGTCGTGCGGCAGGACGGCAAGGTGATTTTCAATCTTACCGCGTCCTTCCACGCACCCGAACCCGGCGCGGCGCATCAGGCGCCGATGCCCGATGTGCTGCCGCCCGAGGAATGCGCCGAGCTTGTCGAGAATCTGGCGGCCGATCCCAATGTCAGCGATGCGCAGCTCGAGCGCATGGCACGGCTCAGGCCGTTCGAGACGCGCAATGTCCGTCCGGCCTCGACCGAGCGTGGGACGAAGCATTATCAATGGTATCGGCTCGCGGCACCGATCGGCGACGATCCGCTGCTTCACCGCGCTTTCCTGGCTTATGTGTCGGACATGGGGCTTTTGTCTTCGTCGCTGCTGCCACATGGCTTCACCTGGTCGACGCCCGGACTGTTTTCGACCAGCCTCGACCATGCGATGTGGTTCCATGACGACATCCGCGTCGACGACTGGTTCGTTTATGTGATGGACAGCGACTGGACGGGGGGCAGTCGCGGGATCAACCGCGGGCTGATCTATCGCCGCGACGGCACGCTGATCGCATCGGCGATGCAGGAAGGGCTGCTGCGCATCACGCCGCCCGCGCCCGGCGCATAAGGCTTGTTTTCTGCGGCGTTTGCGCTTATGCGCGCCGCTTCGCGTCAGATACGGGCGTGATTCCGCGCGGGAGGAAGGGGTGATGCCCTTCTGTTCGACCGCTAATTTTGAGTCCTGGATCACATCCGGGGCGACAGAAAGACAGGAGGCCAATCATGGCTAAGAAGATCAGCGGCTACATCAAGCTGCAGGTGCCCGCCGGCACCGCCAACCCGTCGCCGCCGCTTGGGCCGGCGCTGGGTCAGCGCGGCGTCAACATCATGGAATTCTGCAAGGCGTTCAACGCCGCGACCGATTCCCTGGACAAGGGCACGCCGACCCCGACCATCATCACCGTCTATGCCGACAAGAGCTTTTCGTTCGTCACGAAGACGCCGCCGGCAACCTATCTGATCAAGAAGGCTGCGAACCTGAAATCGGGTTCCAAGGAGCCGGGCAAGATCAGCGGTGGCAAGATCGCGCGCTCGAAGCTCGCCGAAATCGCCGAGATCAAGATGAAGGATCTCAACGCCAACGACATCGAACAGGCGACGAAGATCATCGAAGGCAGCGCCCGCTCGATGGGCCTCGAAGTGACGGAGGGCTGATCCGATGGCAAAGCTGACCAAGAAGCAGAAGGCCCTTGAGGGCAAGGTTGACGCGCTGAAGCTTCACGCCGTCGATGAAGCGATCAAGACTGTTCGCGAGCTGGCCTCGGCCAAGTTCGACGAAACGCTTGAAATCGCGATGAACCTGGGCGTCGATCCGCGCCACGCCGACCAGATGGTCCGCGGCGTCGTGACGCTGCCCGCCGGAACCGGCAAGGACGTCAAGGTCGCGGTGTTCGCGCGCGGCGACAATGCCGACAAGGCGCTGGCCGCCGGCGCCGACAAGGTCGGTGCCGAAGACCTGATGGAAGACATGCTTGCGGGCAACCTCGACTATGGCCGCGTCATCGCGACGCCGGACATGATGGGCATCGTCGGCCGCCTCGGCAAGACGCTGGGTCCGAAGGGCCTGATGCCGAACCCGAAGCTGGGCACCGTGACCCCGAACGTCGCCGAAGCCGTGAAAGCCGCCAAGGGTGGTCAGATCGAATTCCGCGTCGAAAAGGTCGGCATCATCCACGCCGGCCTTGGCAAGTTGTCGTTCGGCGAGGAAAAGCTTCGCCAGAACTTCGACGCCTTTGTCGACGCGATCGTCAAGGCGAAGCCGGCGGGCGCGAAGGGCAAATATGTCAAGAAGATCGCGCTGTCGTCGTCGATGGGCCCTGGCATCAAGGTCGACACGGCCGACGTGACCGGCGCCTGACACGCACCGATATGTTTCAGGGAAGGGCCGGGGGAAACTCCGGCCCTTTTCTTATGGGCAGCGACGGCGGGCGCGTCGCAATCCAAAGTTCAGCAAAGGTCAGCCTTGTGCGTTTTCCGGCCTGGGTTTCGATCGGCCGAATGCGCGAGACGGATGGAGGCTGGCACAGCCGGATAATGTAGGAAAGGGTCTATTTCGAGGTGACTGATTTGGGGTGGGAAGTGGGCGTTCCCTCACCCGTCATCCCGGCGAAGGCCGGGATCTCAACCTCTCGGAATTACGCACCGGCGAGATCCCGGCCTTCGCCGGGATGACGGACGTCGGTTAGGGCGACTATCGGTCGCTAGCCGACGAACCTCTCTGTCCGTTCGTGTCGAGCGAAGTCGAGACACCCATCGACATAGCGCGACGCCGAGGGGTATCTAGACTTCGCTCGATGCGAACGGGATTGAGAGAGACGTCTACTCGCGCAGCCCCCGCAACGCCGCGCCCGCGGCGAACGGGCCGACCATGGTGAGGAGCAAACTCGTCGCCGCTAGCAATTTCATTGCCCCGCGGCCCGACGGATCGAGCATCCCGGCGCCGAAAATCAGCATCGGCACGGCGAGCGGCAGGATCAGCAGCCCGCCGATCGCGCTGCCGCCCTTGTGGTTCGCGGTCAGCGCGGCGCTGAGCACCGCCAGCGAGGCAAGCGCGGGGATAGCGATGGCGATCCCCGTCGCAAGCGTTTCGACGCGCGCCGCGTCCTGCGCCAGCAGCGCCGCCGCGGGGAGCAGGGCGATCAGCAGCGGCAGGCCAAAGGCGATGGCGTGTGCGACGATCTTGACCGCCGCGATCACCTCGTCGGCAAAACCGCGCACGGCCAGCTGGTCGAGTACGCCCGCGTCCTGGTCGGGCCGCACCAGCCGGTCGATCGGCAGCAGCGCCGCGAGCAGGGCCGCGACCCACAGCATCCCGCCGCCCGCACGGCGCAACAGCGGCGCGTCGGGGCCGACCGCAAAAGGAAAGGCGGTCGCGACGAGCAGGAAAAACAACACTGGCAGCCACAAGGCACCGCTGCCCCACGCGCGCCTGAGGTCGCGCCAGAACAGGGCAATCAGCGCGGTCAAACGAGCGCGCCCACGTCGAGTTCGGCTAGGTTGGGGACGCCCAGCGTAAAGTGCGACGCCAGCAGCACCGCACCGCCATTCGCTCGATGCCGGGCAATTGCGGCGACCAGGCGCGCCTGCGCCGCATCGTCCATACCGTTCGCGGGCTCGTCGAGCAGCCAGATTGGCGCACCGCTGGCGATGACGCGCGCCATCGCGGCGCGTTTGCGCTGCCCGGTCGACAGCATCGCCACCGGGACGTCGGCGAGCGGGGCGAGCGCCATTTCGTCCATCGCGCGGTCAACGGCGTGGCCGTCAACGGTATCGACGCGCGCCCAGAAATCGAGCGCGCGGCGCAGCGGCAGTTCGGCATCGAGGGCGGAGGCTTCGTCGATCAATGCGATCCGTTCATGCCGTTCGATCTTGCCCGCGGCGGGGCGGAGCAGCCCGGCGGCAAGGCGGATCAGGCTCGATTTGCCGGCGCCGTTCGGGCCGCGCAGCCACAGCGCGTCGCCGCGGCCCAGCGCCAGCGACAGATCCCGGAACAGCAGCCGATCGCCGCGGATGCACGCGACGCCATCCAGCCGCAGCCATGCGTTCACGCCATATCCTCGAGCGCGTGCATATCGTCGTCGGAAAAGCCGAAATGATGGCCGATTTCGTGGATGAGCACATGGCGGACCAGCGTGTCGAGCCGCTCGCCGGTTTCGATCCATTCGACGAGGATCGGGATGCGATACAGGGTGACGCGATCGGGCATCCCCCCGCTCTGGTCGATGCTCCGTTCGGTCAGCGGGCGGCCTTCGTAAAGCCCGGTCAGTTCGTAGGGATGTTCGATGTCGAGCGAGGCCAGCGTCGCATCGTCGGCAAATTCCTCGACCACCACCACCACGCCCTGGATGTGCGGCGCAAAAACGGCGGGCATGGTGTCCAGCGCGGCCGCGGCCATCGCGAACAGCGCATCGGCGTCGGGCGCGCCGCCGGTCCAGCCTTCGGGCAGCTTTACGGGTAAATCGGGGAGGGCGGTCTTGTCGCTCATCGCGCCCTTCCTTATGGCGAGCGCACGACATTGACCAGCGGGAGAAAAGAAGATGGTCCAGAAACTCGACGAAGACGCCCGCACCGCGCTGCTGGCCCGCTTCCCCGAATGGTCGCACGAACCCGTGCGCGATGCCATCACCCGCCGGTTCAAGTTCGACGATTTCGCGCAGGCCTTCGGCTTCATGGCGAGCGTCGCGATCATCGCCGAAAAGATGGACCATCATCCCGAATGGTCGAATGTCTACAACCGCGTCGACATATTGCTGACGACGCACGACGCCGATGGCCTGTCGGAACGCGATGCGAAACTGGCCGAGGCCATCGAGCGGTTGCTGTAAGCGCGTGATCCGTTTCGACCGCGCACATCAGATGCTCGCCGTCGGGGTCGCGGTCCTCGCCGGGTTCGTCGATGCGATCGGTTTCGTCGAATCCGCAGGCTTTTTCGTCTCTTTCATGACCGGCAATTCGACCCGGCTTGCGGTCGGGCTGGCCGAAGGGCCCCTTGCGGCGGTGGTCGCCGCGATCATCGTCACCGTCTTTGTCGCGGGGGTGGTGCTGGGCTCGCTGGCCGGTGCATGGGCCGGACGAAGACGCACGCCGATCGTTCTTTTCGGCGTGACGATCCTGCTCGCGACGGCGACGATGCTGCGGCTGGACCATGAATTCTGGAGCGCGGTCCTGGCACTGGCGTTGGCGATGGGAGTCGCCAACGCCGCAATTGCGGGCCGTGATGGGTCAGTGGTCGGCGTCACTTACATGACCGGAACGCTTGTCCAGATGGGCCAGAAAATTGCCAATGCCCTGCGCCGCGAGGGCGATCGCCGATGGGTGTATCACCTGGGGCTGTGGGGCGCGCTGGTCGGCGGCGCAGTGCTGGGCGCACATGCCGTATTATGGTCGCCGCCGCTGGCCTATGCGATCGCCGTCCTGCTGGCCGGGCTGTTGGCGCTACGCGCAGGCTGGATCGTCCGGCAAGCGGGATAAGCCGACACTTGCCTTCGCCCATCATCCGTTCCAAACCGCCGAAATAAAGTAACAATGGGGAGCGTCGCCAAATGACCGATAGCCTGTTTCGCCGCAAACCGATTGTTCCGGAACGACGCGAAGGGCAGCAGGCGCTGGCGCGGACGCTGGGCTGGCCGCACTTGATAGCGCTGGGTGTCGGTGCGATCGTCGGTACGGGCATCCTGACCCTGATCGGTGTCGGCGCCGACAAGGCGGGTCCTGCGGTCATCCTGTCATTCGGCATCGCGGGGCTTATCTGTGCCTGCGCGGCGCTCGCTTACGCCGAAATGGCGACGATGATCCCAGCCTCGGGCAGCGCCTATACCTACAGCTATGTCGTGATCGGGGAATTGCTCGCGTGGATCGTCGGGTGGAGCCTGATCCTTGAATATTCGCTGGTCGTCAGTGCGGTCGCGGTCGGCTGGTCGGGCTATGCCGCGCCTTTGCTGGAGGCGTGGGCGGGCTTCCCGATGGCGCTGATGCAGGGGCCCGAACTTGGCGGCGTCGTCAATTTGCCGGCGATCGCGATCATTGCCGTCGTGGCCGGGCTGCTGCTCGTCGGCACGCGCGAAAGCGCGACGCTCAACGCGATCCTGGTGCTGGTGAAAATCGTCGCGCTCGTGGTGTTCGTCGCGGTCGCGCTCCCCGCGTTCAACGCCGCCAATCTCGAACCGTTCAGCCCCTATGGCTTTGCCAAGCATATCGGCCCCGACGGGGTCGAGCGCGGAGTGATGGCTGCGGCGGCGATCATCTTTTTCGCCTTTTACGGCTTCGATGCGATCGCGACCGCGGCCGAGGAAGCCAAGAACCCCGACCGCGACCTCAAGATCGGGATCGTCGGGTCGATGTTCGCGTGCGTTATCATCTATATTGCCGTTGCCGTCGCGGCGGTGGGGGCGATCGCCTACACCCGTTTTGCCAACAGCCCGGAGCCGCTGGCGCTGATCCTGCGCGAACTCGGCAGTCCGCTCGCCGCGCAATATCTTGCGGTGTCGGCGATCATCGCGCTGCCGACCGTGATCCTCGCCTTTTTCTATGGGCAGAGCCGGATATTCTTCACGATGGCGCGCGACGGATTGCTGCCCGCGAGCCTTGCCAAGCTGTCGTCGCGCGGGACGCCCGTTCGCATCACCATTTTCACCGCGCTGGTCGTCGCGGTGCTTGCGGGGTTCATCCCGCTCGGCGAACTGGCCGCACTCGCAAACGCGGGAACGCTCGCCGCCTTCACCGCGGTTTCGGTGTGCATGCTGATCATGCGTCGCCGCGCTCCCGATGCACCGCGCACCTTCCGCACCCCGCTGCCATGGGTGGTCGGCGGCATTGCGGTGCTCGGCTGCATCTATTTGTTCCTGAGCCTGCCAGCACAGACGCAGCTGTGGTTCCTGGTCTGGAACATCGCCGGGCTGGGGGTCTATTTCCTCTACGCCCGGCGACACGCCGTCGTCGGCTGATCGATTTGGGGTCAGGCCGCTCGCTGCCAATCGAAGGTCAGCGGCGCCTCGCGAAAGGCGAAGCGGTCGAGATGGCGCGCGACCGCGCCCTTCAACCCTTCCAGTTGTTCGTCGATGCTGGCCTCGATGCGGACCGACAAGGCGTCGGGTGCGGCATCGAAGATTGCCAGCGCGTCGCCCGGCCAGTCGGCGCCGCGCGCGTCCTTGGGGAAGGTTACGGTGCCATGGTCGGCGGTGAACTCGACCGCCAGATTATGCTGCCAGTGCTTGCACAGTTGCTGGAGATATTTGCTCGCGTGGGCAGTTGCTACCGCAGCGGTGGCACTGACCGCCATCACAGTCGCTCGATCTTCTGCGCCGCCTCGTCGATCAGCGCGACGATGTCGTGCAGCGCTGCATTGTCGAGGTCGCGGTCGCCGAGCCGGTTCATCAGCACCTGGCGGAGATTGCCCATCGCGCGGCGAACCGAGGCATGGTCCGTGCGCTGCGTTTCTTCGCCGATCGCGGTCAGGCGGGCCAGGGCGGCTTCGACGATCTCGCTATTGGCGTCGAGTTCGGCGCGGCCGGCGTCGGTGATCGCAAACAGCTTTTTCGCGCCCTCGCTCTGCTGCGCGTCGATCAGGCCCATGTCGTCGAGCAGGGTCAGCGTCGGATAGATGACGCCGGGGCTCGGCGCGTACGAACCGCCGGCAAGGTCCTCGATCTGGCGGATCAGGTCATAGCCGTGGCGCGGTTCGTCGGCGATGAGCTTGAGCAATACGAGGCGCAGTTCGCCGCTGTCGAACATCCGCTGACGCCCGCCGCGCTCACCGCGGCCGCCGCCGCCGCGCCGACCACCGCCGAAACCATGCCCGAATCCGTGACCAAAGCCGCGCCCGCCGCGGTGCATCGCATGCCGTCCACCGCAACCGCGGCCTTCCATTTTTGCATAGAATATCATTTTTCGTTCCTTAGAGTGATTCCAGATGGCTCTAAGATATATCTTACGATGCAATGCGCAAGACCCCGCCGTAAAATTCCGGTCGAGGTGCAGGGCGGTCAGGTTGCGGGCGCGAAGCGCAAGTGGATCAGCGGATAGGGGCGGCCCTGACCGTCGAGGTCCGAGCGCCCAGTGCGGATGAAGCCCATGCGTTCGTAGAAGCCGACGGCCTGGTCGTTCTGCTCGTTCACATCGGTTGTCAGCATCGGGTGACGATCGAGCGCGTGCATAACCAGCGCGCGTCCGACTCCGGCGCCGCGATAGGCGGGGTCGATGAACAGCGCCTCCATGCTCGATCCGTCGAGCAGCATGAAGCCGATGGGCCGGTCGTCTGCGTCGACCGCGAGCCAGAGCGATGCGGCGGGCAGGAAGCCCCGCACTTCGGCTTCGATCGCCGCGCGATCTTCGGCGGACAGGAAGTCGTGCGTGGCATCGACGGCGTCGCGCCAGATTTCGACGGCGCGTTCGCCGTCGGCGGGTGTCGATGGCCGGATGCGTATCATGGCGGAGGCTTTAGTCGATCGCGCCTGCGTCCGCCAAGCCGGAATGCGGCCGAAATTCCGCTATCGGCCTTGACTCTGCGGCCATCGACGCTATTAGCGCCCCCGTGTTGCCCCGGGTTCGCCCGTGACAATTCCGTCCGAGACAGTTGGTGAAGGGGATTTGCCCTTCTTAATTTCCAGCCGAGACGGGGAACAGTCTTTTTCGGTCGCCCGCCTGTGCAATCAGGCGACGCGTCTTGACCGACCCCATCGGACATCGTTGCGCAAAGACAGGCGAGCCTTGGCTCGCGGTCGTCTTTGCGTGTGTTAGCCGCCCGGCGGCGCGCGTGCCTTGGCGCGTGGGCATCCGGGCAGATGAGTGGAGTATAGGCATGGATCGTACGGAAAAGGCCGAAGCCGTATCCTCGCTGAACGCTACGCTGGGATCAGCTGCTGCTGTTGTGGTCGTCCGCAACCTCGGCATGACCGTCGCTCAGTCGACGGTGCTGCGCCAGCAGATGCGCGATGCAGGGGCCGACTTTCGCGTCACGAAGAACCGTCTTGCCAAAATCGCGCTCGATGGCACGTCCTACACCGGCATCAGCGAACTGCTGACCGGCCCCACGGCCCTCGCAACCTCGACCGACCCGGTCTCGGCTGCGAAGATCGCCGTGGAATTTGCCAAGACCAACGACAAGCTTGAAATCGTTGGCGGCGGCATGGGCGACGTGGTCCTCGACGTGAATGGCGTGAAGGCGCTGGCTTCGCTTCCCTCGCTCGACGAGCTGCGCGCCAAGATCATTGGTCTGGTGCAGGCTCCGGCCACCAAGGTTGCGCAGATTGCCGCAGCCCCGGCCGGCCAGTTGGCGCGGGTTTTTGGCGCATATGCCGCCAAAGAAGCAGCGTGATTTCGAACTAACCCTTGAAACTTACTGCCGGGATATCCCGGTTCTGATGGAGAATGAACATGGCTGATCTCGCAAAGATCGTTGAAGAACTGTCGGCGCTGACCGTCCTCGAAGCGGCTGACCTGTCGAAGATGCTCGAAGAAAAGTGGGGCGTTTCGGCTGCCGCTGCTGTTGCTGCCGCTCCGGCCGCTGCCGCTGCTGGCCCGGCTGCTGAAGAGCAGACCGAATTCGACGTCATCCTGACGGGTGACGGCGGCAACAAGATCAACGTGATTAAGGAAGTCCGTGCGATCACCGGCCTGGGCCTGGGCGAAGCCAAGGCGCTCGTCGAAGGCGCACCGAAGGCCGTCAAGGAAGGCGCCAGCAAGGCTGAAGCTGAAGAGCTGAAGGCGAAGCTGCTCGCCGCCGGCGCGACCGTCGAACTGAAGTAATTCGGTTTTCGGGTTCCGGCCGGTTCGTCCGGACGGGGTCCAGGACAAAGAAAAGGGCGGTGCCGCGAGGCGCCGCCCTTTTCGTTTGAACCTCTTCCTTTTGGCAGGGGACTGCGGTCAGTTGCGGGCGAAGCCGGGGCGCAGGTCCGGGCGGCCGCGGGCAGGTTCGGGGCGGCGCACATCCTGTTGCTGCACTGCGGGGGCGGCCGGGCGCTGCGAAATTTCCCAGGCGCTGACGGGCTTGCGCGTCATATCCTTTTGCGCGGCAAGCGTCGCATCATAGGCATTGCGTTCCTGACGATCGAGGAAGCGCGCGCGCTTCAATCGCTTGCTGAGCGTGGCAAAGGGATTGTCTGGGGTCGGACCCGCCAGAGCCATGGCTTCGTGGCGCCCCATGCTGCCGCTGGGCGCGGCGGCGAAGGCCGGGGTGCTGCGCTGCGCGGCGGGTTGCGGCGCGGCCGTATAGGCCGGAGTAATCCACGGCTGGGTTTCGCCGACCGCGGGCGCAGCCGTGACCGTGCGTTCGCTCGCAGCGACCGGCACGTTGTCGGTGTGATCGCCAACGACGCGGCGGCGGCGTGCGAAGGCGAGGCCTGCACCGCCGACGATCAGCAGCGCGGCGGCACCACCGGCAATTTCCCAAGGAAATTCGCTGCCCGGCGCCTGAGCCTGTTCGCTGGGCATCGGTGCGGCCTGGGCCGCGGGTTCGGCTGTCGTCATTACAGGAGCCGCCGTCGGTGCCAGATCTTCCGTCGGCGCGGCATCGGCGGCATTGTCGCTCGCGACGGGCGCAGCGGCGACCGGCGCGGCTGCGGCGGTTCGCGTCCGGGTGGCGGTGCGTTCCGCGGG
>NZ_MIAM01000026.1:40426-60499 GCF_001830555.1 Sphingopyxis sp. RIFCSPHIGHO2_12_FULL_65_19
TGGTTTCGGCAGGCGCGATATCCAACGGCACGCGAATGACCGGCTTCGGGGTCTGCGGCTCGGCGGTCTGGGGCGTCGCCACCGGCGCGGTCATGCTGGGTTCGGCGACCGTCGGCGGCGTTTGCGGCGCGGGTGCAACCACCGGCGGCGGTGCCACCGGGGACGTCATGGGGACGCTCGGCGTTTCCTGCGCAAAAGCGCTGGGGGCGGTAAGGACCAGGAACGCGGCAATCGCGCTCGTGGCGGGGCGGGAGAGGGCGATGTTTCTTGTCATAGTGAAAGAGGAACGAGCCGCCGCGCCAAAATGCTGCCCGAAACAACGGGATTCCACGATGAGCCGTGCGCACCGAACGGCGCGGCGAAGAATGGGGGGCGTTGGTCGCACGGCGAACAGGTTTTCGCGACCGGACGAGCGGTGGTGATCCCGGCCCGCGCGACGGCGGGAGCGGTCGGTTTTTTCTGGCAACACCGGCTGAAATGACAACTGCCTTGCAGTTCGGTGTCACGGGTTTCACCGATCCGTCATGGCCGCGCAACCTTCGCATGGTCGATGAAGCGCATGAAAACGACCGATCTTGCCCCGACCCGGCTGCCGGGCCGCCTGCGCGAAACACAGCGGCTGCTCTTCATCGCTAAACATGCGCGCTGGACGGGCGGCCTTCATCCCGATGACGGCAACCACGCCCCCTATCACCGCGAAATGCGCGAAACGCTGGAAGGGATCGGCGTCGAACTGCTGATCGCGGACAGCTATGCGGCGCTGTTCGACCGGCCCGCTGCCGATTTCGTATTCCCGCTGCTCAACCGCGGTGGCTTCTTCAATTCGGAAATGCTGTTGCCCTTGCTCTGCAACCGGCACGGTCTGCCCTATCTTGGCGCGTCGCCGATCGTGCGCGGTCTGTCCGACGACAAGCATCTGACCAAGCTGGAGGCGGCCGCGCGCGGCGTGCCGACCGCCCCGTGGGCGCTGTTCCGGCGCGGCGCGCCCATTGATGTGTCGCGGTGCCCGCCGTCGCGGCGCTGGGTGATCAAACCGAACAACAGTTCGGCGTCTTGGGGCGTCCGCGACGCGCACGACCGCGTCGAGCTGGCGCGATCGGTGGCAGAAATCCATGCGCTCGACCATGACGCGCTGGTCGAACCCTTTATCGACGGCAGCGATATCGAGGTGCCCGTGATCACATTGGGCGGCGCGCCAGCGATGCTGCCGATGATGATCTTTGAGCAAGCCGATCCTAGCCAGTTGCGGACCTATCAGGAAAAGCGCGACCTTGTCGGCCAGGTCGGATACCGGATCAAGCGGTTCGACGATCCCGCGATCAGCCGGAATATCATCGAATATACCCAGCGGATGGCCGATGTCTTCCGTCCGTTCGATTATGGCCGGTTTGAATTTCGCGTCGATCACACGACCGGCGACGTGCGGTTGCTGGAGGTCAATCTGAACTGCAACCTGTGGTCGGAAAAGCTGTTCTCGCGCTCGGCGGTCGCAGCGGGCTTTACCCATTCGCAGCTTGTCGAGACGATCGTCGCCGAAAGCATGATCCGCCAGATCGCCCCCGCTGCGGCGCGGCGCGACGCCGCATGAGCGGTTCGATCCTGATCCTCGCCGGACGCCGTGCCGGCGCGATCGACCCACTCGCCGCGGCGCATGGCGTGGCCAACAAGTGCCTCGTCCCGGTCGCAGGCCGCCCGATGATCGCCCATGTTCTGGAAAGCGCCGCGGCGAGTTCGGCCGACCGGGTGTTCGTGTCGACGCACCACGCGGCGCTGCTGGCCGACCTGGCTGACCCGGTGATCGCATCGTTGGGACGGCGGTTGGTCGTCGTTCCGGCCGCGGACAATCTTGCGGACTCGGTCCTTGCGGTCGCAGGCGTCGCCCGTTTTCCCTTGCTCGTCACCACCGCCGACAATTGCCTGCTGACCGCGGCAACGATCGCCGAGATCGCAGCCGAGGCAGAGCGGCTGGGTGCCGACGCGGGGGTCGCGCTGGCGCGGCGCGAAGATGTGCTGGCGGTGCACCCCGAAGGCCAGCGGCGCTTTTACGAGTTTTCCGATGTCGCGGTATCGAACTGTAACGCCTATTGGATCGGCCATCCCAATGCGCTGCGTGCGGCGGAGGCCTTTCGCGGCGGCGGCCAGTTCGTCAAGAAGCCGCTCCGCGTCATGCAGGCGTTCGGGCTAATCAACCTGCTGCGCTTTCGGTTCGGGCTGGGACCGATCCACCATATTTTCGCCCGCATTTCGCGCCGGTTGAAGGTCGAAGTGGCTCCGCTGTTGATCGGCAACGGAGCCACGGCGATCGACGTCGACAACGAACGGTCGCTGGCGGTGACCGAGGCGCTGATGCGGCGCCCCGATACCGTCAATCCGCGACCCAGTTCCCGTGGAACCCCGGCGGAACCCGGTGCGGTAGATGCACGACAGCTTGTGGCGACCCGGTAAAATCATCGGCGTTGAGGATGACGAGGTCGGTCGTTTCGTCGTTCATGTCGACAACAAGGCCAATCAGCCAGCCATCATCTTCGGCGCCGTCGTTGCTGCGCGGGACGAACACGAACTCGCCGGGGTGGCGGCCGGGACCAAAGTCGTGGATGTCGGTCATACCCTTGTCGAGATCGTGCTTGAACAGCCGCGTGTCGGCGAGAGCCCATTCGGCTGACACGCCGTCGGGAATCGCGATCGTATAGGCATAGCGATAGGGTTTGGCGGTCAACCGTTCGTCATAGCGCGGAAATTCCTGTGCGTGATCGTGGATGACGGTGCGGGTCGTCGTTCCGGCGACCGGATCGATCGTCCAGCGTTCCATCCGCGACTTTTCGCTGTCCGGTCCGCGCTTTGAGCTGGCGAACATTGTTTCGTGCGCGACGAGGTCGACGATGACCTTGCCGTCCGCCGTTTCATAGGCGTTGGCTGGGTGGAAGACATAGCAGGGCTCGACCGGCACCCAGACGACGCTGTCGCCGCTGCCTTTCCGCGGAAGGAGGCCGACGCGCGCCGGGTGCGCGTCGTTCCACGCATAGGGGAAGCGGTAACCGCCGAGCAGCATCTTCATCGAAAAGGTGACGGGCAGGTCGAACACGAGCACATAATTTTCGGTGATGGCGCAATCATGGATCGAGGGACCGTCGCTGACGGCAATCGGTTCCTCGCGGACGACATGCGCCTGATTGTCGAGGACGACGTGCCAGACCTTGTTCGGCTCGTCGCCGCGATAGGTGATCGCGTGCATTTCGTTGGTCGCGGGGTCGTGATGCGGGTGTGCCGTGAAGGCGCCGGCGAGCGTGCCGTCGAACGGGTTATGCGCGATCGTGTTCAGCTCATAACCCAGTTCGACGGGTTTGCCGCCCGCCTCGACAATCGCAAAGGTGCGGCCTGCGAGGCCGACGACATTGGTGTTCGGTGCGTCATTGCGGTCGGCGCGCGGGCCAGGGGGCAGGTCTTCGCCGAGCGCTTCGCACGCTTCGCTGCCGCGGACCCAGCGATTGCGATACCAGTCGGCCTTACCGCCCGCGATGCGGATGCCATGCACCATGCCGACGCCGGTGAACCAGTGGTAGCTGGCGGGGTCGGGCGCCGCGGCGGGGTTCGGCCCGTTGCGCAGGTAGCGGCCGGTCAGCGCAGCAGGGATTTCGCCATCGACGCGCAGCGCCTCGATCGTGAATTCCTCGGTCATCGGTTTGTGAATGCCGGTCAGGAAGGGGTGGGCGTCGGTCGGGCGGGGCAGGCGCTTGCGATTGAAATCGGCGACCTTGCCGATGCCTTTGACGACGGCGCCGCGGATCAGGGTTTCGACGTTGCTTGCCATGGTGATGCTCCTTACGGATGGTGACGAAAGTGTCGCGTGGCGTGGAGGGGATTGCGCTGGCGACTCGGAATGTTTACGGTGACAACATGGCGAATGAAGATAACAGTGTCAACATAAAAGGCGATGGGGCGAAAGCAGCGGGTGCCTATCATCATGGCGACTTGCGCGCCGCGGTGATCGCGGCGGGACTGCGGCGGCTGGAGACGGGCGACGACGGCGAACTGGGCCTGCGCGCCCTTGCCCGCGATGTCGGGGTCAGCGCCACCGCGCTTTACCGCCATTTCCCCGACAAGGAGGCGCTGCTCGACGCGCTGGCCGACGAAGGGCTGCGGCGGCTGGGCGCGTTGCAGGCGCAGGCGTGGCTGAAGGCAGGGGGCGGCCGCAACGGGTTCAAGGCGACCGGGACGACCTATGTCCGATTTGCGCATGACGAGCCGGCGCTGTTCCGGTTGAGCTTCACGCGCCAGATGCCCGACCGCAAGCAGGGCGATGATGGCGGCGAAGTTGCCTATAACCTGCTGCGAGCCGGGGTTGGCGAGGCGCTGCCGGGGGTCGAAAACCCCGACACTGCGGCGCTGCACGCCTGGGCGCTGGTCCATGGCCTGGCGATGCTGATCCTCGACCGGCGGCTGGAGTGGGATGAAGCGATGGTCGACGAAGTTGTCGGCCTGACGTTTGGCGGGATCGACTAGTCGCGGCGAGACCCGATAGCTGGCCGCAGAATATTAGCGGTTTATTTTCCCCTTTTCGGTTATTTGGTCACATGACCCGGTCGCTGTCCCCCAAAGTCGAGGCGGTCTTTTGGCTCCTGCTGAGCGCAACGGGATATTTCCTGCTGGCAAGCTTGTCGTTGCACGCCACCAAAGGGGCCGACAATATCGCCGCGGTTTGGCCGCCGAGCGGCTATTTCCTCGCGCTGCTGCTGTTGATGCCCGCCTCTGCGCGCGTCGCCGCCTTTGTCGGCATGGCGGCGGCCAGCCTGGCGGCGAATATCCATGGCGGCGCGCCGCTGTGGTCCTGTTTCGCCTTCACCTTGTCGAACCTGTGCGAGGCGGTGGTCGCGCTGTGGCTGATCCGGCGCAGCGAGCCGGGCGAACTGTCGTTCATGGTCCCGCGATCGGTCATCCGGTTCTGCGTGGCGGCATTCGCGGCGAGCACGATCAGCGCGGCGATGGCGTGGGCGCTGACCGGCAAAGGGCTCGATTTCCTGCTGTCGTGGTTGACGACGGTGCTGCTCGGCATGTTGATCGTCACCCCGCCGATCGTGATGCTTGCGCGGATGATCGGAACCAATGCGTTCGGAAAAGCGCCTGCCGGAATGAAAACCGAAGCGGCCGCGATCCTGACCGCCACGGGGCTGGTCACCATTTTATCCTTTTCGCAGTCGGCGTTTCCCGCGACCTTCCTGCCGTGCATCGCGGTCGTTGCCGCAGCCTATCGGCTGGGGCCGTTCGGCGCCGCGGCGGGCGTGTTGATCGTGACCATCATCGTGTCGCTGTTCACCGGGCAGGGATATGGCGTGATCGCCGCGATGGACACGGCGCCCAAGGTCAAGGTGCTGTTCCTGCAATTCTACCTGGTGATCCTGCTGTTCGCGACCTTGCCGCTGGCGGCGTTGCTGATCGGTCGGCAGCGACTGGCAAAGCGGCTGGAGCAAAGCAACCGCTGGCTGTTGCAGGCCGAGGCGGCGGCGCTGGTCGGTCATTGGCGCGTCGATCTGGCCCATTGGACGATCACCTGGTCGGATCAGACCTATCGCGTCCATGGGCTGGAACCCGGCGTGCCGGTCGACGTGGAATATAGCGTCAAGCAATATGTCGCCGAAGACCGCGTCGCGGTGCGGAAGATATTGGAAGCCGCGGTGCGGACCGGCGAGCCTTTCGAGTTTCAGGGCCGCATCCGCCGCGCCGACGGCCAGATACGGCATGTGAAATCGCACGGGTCGATCGAGATGGGGCGCGGCAAGCGGGCGATCGGCATTTTCGGCACGGTCCAGGACGTCACCGAGACGGTCGAGAATGCGCGCATCCTCGAAGCGGCGCGCAGCGCGGCCGAGCGCGTCGCGAACACCGACATGCTGACCGGCCTGCCCAACCGCCGCCACACGCTGGCCTTTCTCGAAAAGGCACTGAGCGGCGCGCGCGACCATGGGGCGCCGCTGGCGGTGGCGATTTTCGACATCGACCATTTCAAGCGCATCAACGACACCCACGGCCATGCGATGGGCGACCGGGTCATCCACCGCGTCGCGCAGCGGGCGAAAGCGGCGCTGCGCGACGAAGATATGCTGGGGCGGATCGGCGGCGAGGAATTTGTCTGCATCCTGCAACGGTCGAGCGCGCAAGCCGCCGAAATGGTCGCCGAACGCGTGCGCCAGGCGGTCGAGGCGGGGACTGCGGATGAAGAGGGCCTGCCCAACGCGACGATCAGCGTCGGGCTGGCGGTGTATGACGGCGAACCCGACGTCGAGGAATTGCTGCACCGCGCCGACAAGGCGCTGTATGTCGCCAAGCGCGAAGGACGCAACCGGCTGCGCATGGCCGCCTGAGGAGGCGAGGGCGATCGTGCGGCAGGGGGCATGTCCCTGTCGCGCGGGGACGGGGACGTAAAAAAAGGGGCGCGGAACTTTGGTCCCGCGCCCCTTTTCCAACAAGCGATCGTTTTAGTTGGCGGGCTTTTCCGTGGCCGTCGTCGTGGCCGCGGTCGCATCGGCTTGCGGCGCGGGCGCGCCGGTTGCCTGTGCCACGGCCGCTGCGAACTGTTCGGCGGTATAGGCCGCCGCGAGACCGGCCGGCGACATCAGGAAGGCGCTGCGCGGCAGGCTGACGTCGTCGCCCGACGGGGTCGTCACGACCACGGCGCTGGCGCTTGCCGATTTGACCTTGCCGAGCACGGCCGCGCCCTTGAGGCTGCGGACGTCGGCGCCCGCCACCAAGGCGGCGGCCACTGCCGCGTCATCGGCGGCCGCAGCCGTGTTCACTTCCTGCATCGCGGCGGCGAACTGTTCGGCGGTGAAGCTGGTCGCAAGACCGGCCTGGCCGACGAAAAAGGCGCTGCGCGGCAGTTTCACGTCGCCGGTGGGGCTGGTGAGAACCACGCCGTCGGCGGCGACAAGCTTGACCTTGCCAAGAACCGAATTGCCGTTGACGCCGCGCACCTCTGCGCCGGGCTGAAGGGCGGCGGTCAGCTTGGCTTCATTGCCGGCAGCGGCTTGATCGACCGCGGCCATGACCTGCGCCTTGGTGGCGCCGATCGTCGGCCCCTGTTCCAGCTTGCCGAAAGAATTGGCGGGCAGGGTTACCTGCTTGCCGGCGCCGAGATCGACGACGACATTGGCGCCCTGGGCGCTGGCAATGGTGCCGAGTTCGGCGCCTTCGGAATCGAAAACCTTCGTGCCGACCGACAGGTCGACGGTCGCCGTGGCGGCAGCATCCTGTGCCAGCGCGGGGGCCGCCACAACGGCAGCGGCACCGAGAGAGAGAGTTGCGACAAAGCCTGCGAGTTTCCGCATTGCTTGGGGTCTCCTTTGGGAATTGATGATTGGAACGATGGAAGTTGAACGCGCTTGATACGATAAGGACCACGCCAAGGCTGACGAACCGTGCCTGATGCGGGACGAAGCGAGTTTTGACGATGTGGTTCACGGCGGGCTGGGGATTTGGCCGCGTTGGCTTTGCGGATTTCGGGCGTGGGTCAGGCCGTGCGACGCGAAGGGGATTCGGGGCGCGTCCGGGATTTGCCGGGGGTGGGCGTTCTGGCCTGTTCCTGCCCGTTCGCTCGGCGTCGGGCTCTTTCGATGGGTGTCTCGACTTCGCTCGACACGAACGGGCAGGGAGGTTCGTCGGCTGGCGACCAATTGCGGACATCGATGCTAATCCGGGTATGGCAGACCTTCGCCCCGGTGAAATAGAATCTCCTGCCTGGCGATCGGCGTGAAACCGGTGATGTCCGCAGTCAGAAGGATGCCGCGGTCCCTCCAAGCGCACCCAAGAACTTCTGCCGCCCTTTGTTGAAGCATTTCGCTTGCGCTTGCGTCGCGCGCCACCTTTTCAAGCTCAGGTAAGGCTTCGTCGAGCGAGTCGATCATGAGAGCGGCATAATCCCGCTCCCAGTCATTCGCGTCGGGGTTCCTAAATATTTCAAGAGCCTCCTGAGGCGTCCTTGGAGCCAGCAAGCCACCCTCTCCAATCACTAGCGCGAGGTAAACTGATGTCAGCTCTAGCACCGGAGGGACTTGAAGCAAATGTCTGCTTCCCACCCCAAAGCCGACATCGGGCGTGGCGTGGCGGGCGCGGCGTTGACACCGCGCGCCGCAAATCCTATATCGCCCCCACACCCCATCGTCCGAGATAGAGCCTGACTTTGCGCAACGGGCTGTACGGATAGGTCGCTGGGGATTTCGACAGGCGTTGGAAAGCTGCGGTAAACCGGCAACGGTTGCCTGCGGCTTTTTTCGCGTCGATGCGCTCGCGACCTGATTTTTCTTAAGGCGAGACAATCACTTATGGCGACCAAGGCGAAGTCGGTGGGCAAGGCCCTCGAAGCAACCGCAAGCAAGCGAATCCGTAAGCTGTTCGGCAATATTCACGAAGCAGTGGAGATGCCCAACCTCATCGAGGTGCAGCGCGAATCCTATGAGCAATTCCTGCGGTCCGACCCTTCGGTCGGCTATGTTTCGGGCCTGGAGAAGACGCTGCGCAGCGTTTTCCCGATCCGCGATTTCGCCGGCACCGCCGAACTCGATTTCGTTCACTACGAACTCGAAGCGCCGAAATATGACGTCGAGGAATGCCGTCAGCGCGGCATCACCTATGCAGCGCCGATGAAGGTCACGCTGCGCCTGATCGTCTTTGAAGTCGACAGCGAAACCGACACGCGTTCGGTGCTCGATATCAAGGAGCAGGACGTTTACATGGGCGACATGCCGCTGATGACCGAGAACGGCACGTTCTTCGTCAACGGCACCGAGCGCGTGATCGTGTCGCAGATGCACCGTTCGCCGGGTGTCCTGTTCGACCATGATCGCGGCAAGACCCACTCGTCGGGCAAGTTCCTGTTCGCCGCGCGCGTGATCCCGTATCGCGGTTCGTGGCTGGACTTTGAATTCGACGCCAAGGACATCGTCAACGTCCGCATCGACCGCAAGCGCAAGCTGCCGGTTACCAGCCTGCTGTATGCGCTGGGCATGTCGGGCGAAGAAATCCTGAACACCTTTTACGACCGCCTTGTGTTCGAGCGCGCCGAAAATGGCTGGAAAGTGCCGTTCGTCGTCGAAAACTGGCGTGGGTCGAAGCCCGCGTTCGACGTCGTCGACGCCAAGACCGGCGAAGTCGTCTTTGCCGCCGGCCACAAGATCAGCCCGCGCCTTGCGAACAAGGCCGCAAAGGATGGTCTCGACACGCTGCTGATCCCGACCGAGGAAATCTTCGGCCGTTACAGCGCCTATGACCTGATCAACGAAGCGACCGGCGAAATCTATATCGAAGCCGGCGACGAAGTCAGCGCCGACAATCTGGAAAAGCTCGACGCGGCGGGGGTCGACAAGCTCGTCCTGCTCGACATCGACCACAACAACACCGGCCCGTGGATTCGCAACACGTTGAAGGTCGACAAGGCCGAAGATCGCGACCAGGCGCTGTCGGACATCTATCGCGTCATGCGCCCCGGCGAACCGCCGACGCGCGAAACCGCGGAAGCATTGTTCGGCGGCCTGTTCTTTGACCCCGAGCGTTACGACCTGTCGGCCGTCGGCCGCGTCAAGCTGAACATGCGCCTCGGCCTCGATGCCGAAGACACGGTCACCACGCTGCGCAGCGAGGACATTCTGGCTGTCGTCAAGGAACTGGTGAACCTGAAGGACGGCAAGGGCGAAATCGACGATATCGACAATCTCGGCAACCGCCGCGTGCGTTCGGTCGGCGAGCTGCTCGAAAACCAGTATCGCGTCGGCCTGCTCCGCATGGAGCGCGCGGTGAAGGAGCGCATGAGCTCGGTCGATGTGTCGACGGTGATGCCGAACGACCTGATCAATGCGAAGCCCGCGGTCGCCGCGGTGCGCGAATTTTTTGGTTCGTCGCAGCTCAGCCAGTTCATGGATCAGACCAACCCCTTGTCGGAAGTCACCCACAAGCGCCGCGTGTCGGCGCTTGGGCCGGGCGGTCTGACGCGCGAGCGCGCGGGCTTTGAAGTCCGCGACGTTCACCCGACCCACTATGGCCGCATCTGTCCGATCGAAACGCCGGAAGGCCCGAACATCGGCCTGATCAACTCGCTCGCCACCTTTGCGCGCGTGAACAAATATGGCTTCATCGAAACGCCGTATCGCAAGATCATCGACGGCAAGGTGACCAACGAGGTCGTCTATCTGTCGGCGATGGAAGAACAGAAGCACACGGTTGCGCAGGCGAACGCCGACCTCAACCCCGACGGCAGCTTCATCGACGAGCTGATCTCGGCGCGCGAAGCGGGCGAGTTCCTGATGGCGCCGAAGGACCAGATCACGTTGATGGACGTGTCGCCGAAGCAGCTGGTTTCGGTCGCGGCGTCGCTGATCCCGTTCCTGGAAAACGATGACGCCAACCGCGCGCTGATGGGATCGAACATGCAGCGTCAGGCTGTGCCGCTGATCCGGGCCGAAGCGCCCGTCGTCGGCACTGGCATGGAAGAGACGGTTGCGCGCGACTCGGGCGCGGCCATTGCGGCGCGTCGCGGCGGCGTGATCGACCAGGTCGACGCTACCCGCATTGTTATCCGCGCGACCGACATGGTCGAACCCGGCAAGTCGGGTGTCGACATCTATCGCCTGCAAAAGTTCCAGCGGTCGAACCAGAATACCTGCATCAACCAGCGTCCGCTGGTGAAGGTGGGCGAAGTGGTCAAGACCGGCGACATCATCGCCGACGGTCCGTCGACCGAGCTGGGCGAACTGGCGCTCGGCAAGAATGTGCTCGTCGCGTTCATGCCGTGGAACGGCTATAATTATGAGGACTCGATCCTCATCAGCGAACGCATCGTGAAGGACGACGTCTTCACCTCGATCCACATCGAGGAATTTGAAGTCACCGCGCGCGATACGCGGCTTGGCCCCGAAGACATCACCCGCGACATTCCGAACGTCGGCGAGGAAGCGCTTCGCAACCTCGACGAAGCGGGCATCGTCTATATCGGCGCCGAAGTCGGTCCCGGCGACATCCTGGCCGGCAAGATCACCCCCAAGGGTGAATCGCCGATGACGCCGGAAGAAAAGCTGCTGCGCGCGATCTTTGGCGAAAAGGCCAGCGATGTGCGCGACACCTCGCTCCGCCTGCCGCCAGGCGTGTCGGGCACGGTCGTCGAAGTCCGCGTCTTCAACCGCCACGGCATCGACAAGGACGAGCGCGCGATCGCGATCGAACGCGAAGAGATCGAGCGCCTGAAGCAGGACGCCGACGACGAACGCGCGATCCTCAACCGCGCGACCTTCTCCAGCCTCAAGGAACTGCTCATCGGTCAGGCGACCAGCGCGGTGCCGAAGGGCCTGAAGAAGGGCGATGTCGTCACCGAAGAGATGCTGGTCGACCTCGACCGCGCCGACTGGTGGAAGCTGGCGGTCGTCGAAGACAATGCGCAGGCCGCATTGGAAGCGATCAAGGCGCAGTATGACGACGCGATCAAGCGGATCAGCGCGAAATATGAAGATCGCGTCGAAAAGCTGCAGCGCGGCGACGAACTCGCCCCCGGCGTGCTCAAGATGGTCAAGGTCTTCGTTGCGGTGAAGCGCAAGTTGCAGTCGGGCGACAAGATGGCCGGCCGTCACGGCAACAAGGGCATCATCAGCCGCATCCTGCCGGTCGAGGACATGCCGTTCCTGGAAGATGGCACGCATGTCGATTTCGTGCTGAACCCGCTGGGCGTGCCGTCGCGCATGAACGTCGGGCAGATTCTGGAGACGCATCTTGGCTGGGCATCGCGCGGCTTCGGTCGCCAGATCACGGCGGCGCTCGAAGACTGGCGCGTGGCAAATCCCGACCCCGAAGCGGGCGCCCCGCCCGAGGCGGTTCGGGAGGCGCTGCTCCAGGCCTATGGCGACGAATATGCCGACGAGATCAAGGCGCGGACGACCGAAGAGATTGTCGAACTCGCCGGAAACCTGTCGGTCGGCGTGCCGTTCGCGACCCCCGTGTTCGACGGTGCGCGCGAAGGCGACGTGTCGGCGATGCTGGAACGCGCCGGTCTGGACCGTTCGGGCCAGGTCGACCTGTACGACGGCCGTTCGGGCGATCGGTTCGACCGCAAGGTGACGGTGGGATATATGTATATCCTGAAGCTGCATCACCTGGTCGACGACAAGATCCACGCGCGTTCGATCGGGCCGTACAGCCTCGTCACCCAGCAGCCGCTGGGCGGTAAGGCGCAGTTCGGCGGCCAGCGCTTCGGTGAAATGGAAGTGTGGGCGCTCCAGGCTTATGGCGCCGCCTATACGCTCCAGGAAATGCTGACGGTGAAATCCGATGACGTGATCGGCCGCACCAAGGTTTACGAAGCGATCGTCAAGGGCGACGATACGTTCGAGGCCGGCATTCCCGAAAGCTTCAACGTGCTCGTCAAGGAAATGCGCTCGCTGGGCCTGAATGTCGAACTGTCTTCCTATGCGGAAGAAGATCCCGACAATCTCCCGGATGCCCTTCCCGAAGCCGCCGAATAATGATTTTCCTCACCCCCTTCGCCCGCGGCGAAGGGGGAAGAGTGGAGCTTAAAATATGAACCAGCTTACCAACTTCATGAACCCGGTCGCGAAGCCCGAAACCTTCGACATGATCAAGATCGGCATCGCGAGCCCGGAACGCATCCGCTCGTGGTCGTTCGGCGAGATCAAGAAGCCCGAAACCATCAACTACCGCACGTTCAAGCCCGAACGCGACGGCCTGTTCTGCGCGCGCATTTTCGGTCCGATCAAGGATTATGAATGCCTGTGCGGCAAGTATAAGCGCATGAAATACAAGGGCATCGTCTGCGAAAAATGCGGTGTCGAAGTCACGGTCACGAAAGTGCGCCGCGAGCGCATGGGCCATATCGAGCTTGCGGCCCCCGTCGCGCACATCTGGTTCCTGAAGTCGCTGCCGTCGCGCATCGGCCTGTTGCTCGACATGCAGCTCAAGCAGCTCGAGCGCGTCCTGTATTTCGAGGCCTATATCGTTCTTGAGCCCGGCCTGACCCCGCTGGAGAAGTTCCAGCTGCTGACCGAAGACGAGCTGCTCGACGCGCAGGACGAATATGGCGAAGACGCCTTTTCGGCCGGCATCGGGGCCGAGGCGATCCGCGTGCTCCTCGAAAATCTCGACCTGGAGCAGGAACGCGTCGACCTGATGGAAGATCTCGCGACCACCAAGTCGGAGCTCAAGCCCAAGAAGATCATCAAGCGTTTGAAGGTCGTCGAAAGCTTCATCGATTCGGGCAACCGTCCCGAATGGATGATCCTGGAAGTCGTGCCGGTCATCCCGCCCGAACTGCGCCCGCTGGTGCCGCTCGACGGCGGCCGTTTCGCGACGTCGGATCTCAACGACCTGTACCGCCGCGTCATCAACCGTAACAACCGTCTGAAAAGGCTGATGGAACTGCGCGCGCCGGACATCATCGTCCGCAACGAAAAGCGCATGTTGCAGGAAGCCGTCGACGCCTTGTTCGACAACGGCCGCCGCGGCCGCACGATCACCGGCGCCAACAAGCGTCCGCTGAAGTCGCTGTCCGACATGCTCAAGGGCAAGCAGGGCCGCTTCCGCCAGAACCTGCTCGGCAAGCGCGTCGACTATTCGGGGCGTTCGGTCATCGTGACCGGGCCCGAACTCAAGCTGCACCAGTGCGGCCTGCCGAAGAAGATGGCGCTCGAACTGTTCAAGCCGTTCATCTACGCGCGCCTCGACGCCAAGGGTCTGTCGATGACCCTGAAGCAGGCGAAGAAGTGGGTCGAAAAGGAACGCAAGGAAGTCTGGGATATCCTCGACGAAGTCATTCGCGAGCACCCGGTCCTGCTGAACCGCGCCCCGACGCTTCACCGCCTGGGCATCCAGGCGTTCGAGCCCGTGCTGATCGAAGGCAAGGCGATCCAGCTTCACCCGCTGGTTTGCGCCGCGTTCAACGCCGACTTCGACGGTGACCAGATGGCCGTCCACGTCCCGCTCTCGCTGGAAGCCCAGCTGGAAGCGCGCGTGCTGATGATGTCGACGAACAACATCCTGAGCCCCGCGAACGGCAAGCCGATCATCGTGCCGTCGCAGGACATGGTGCTGGGCCTCTACTATCTCTCGCTGGAGCGCGAAGGCGAACCGGGCGAGGGCATGTTGCTGGCCGACATGGCCGAAGTGCACCAGGCGCTGTTCACCGGCGCGGTGACGCTGCACACCAAGGTCATCAGCCGCGTTCCGCAGACCGACGAGCAGGGCAATGAGTATCTCAAGCGTTTCGAGACCACGCCCGGCCGTATGCTGATCGGCGAATGCCTGCCGAAGTCGCACACCGTGCCCTTCGACGTCGTCAACCGCCTTCTCACCAAGAAGGAAATCGGCGACGTGATCGATCAGGTCTATCGTCACACCGGCCAGAAAGAGACCGTGCTGTTCGCCGACGCCATCATGGCGCTGGGCTTCCGCAACGCGTTCAAGGCCGGCATCTCGTTCGGCAAGGATGACATGATCATCCCGGCGTCGAAGGAAGGCATGGTCGACGAAACCCGCGCGCTGGTGAAGGATTTCGAGCAGCAGTATCAGGACGGCCTGATCACGCAGCAGGAAAAGTACAACAAGGCCATCGACGCCTGGTCGCAGTGCGGCGACAAGGTGGCGAACGCCATGATGGACGAAATCCGTGCGACGCCGAAGCTGGACGACGGCCGCCTCGCCCCGATCAACTCCATCTATATGATGGCGCATTCGGGCGCGCGTGGTTCGCAGGCCCAGATGAAGCAGCTGGCCGGTATGCGCGGCCTGATGGCGAAGCCGTCGGGCGAGATCATCGAAACGCCGATCATCTCGAACTTCAAGGAAGGCCTGACCGTTCTCGAGTATTTCAACTCGACCCACGGTGCGCGTAAGGGCCTGGCCGATACGGCGCTCAAGACGGCGAACTCGGGTTACCTGACCCGCCGTCTGGTCGACGTGTCGCAGGACTGCGTCGTGATCGAGGAAGATTGCGGCACGACGCGCGGCATGGAAATGCGCGCGATCATCCAGGGCGGTTCGACGATCGCCTCGCTGGGCGAGCGCATCCTGGGCCGCACGACGCTCGAAGATGTCGCCGACAAGGACGGCAACATCATCGCGCCCGTCGGCACGCTGCTCGACGAAGCCACCACCGCGCGGATCGAGGAGGCTGAAGTTCAGTCGGTCAAGATCCGTTCGCCGCTGGTTTGCGAAGCGACGCTGGGCGTGTGCGGCAAATGCTATGGCCGTGACCTTGCGCGCGGCACGCCGGTCAACATCGGTGAAGCTGTCGGCGTCATTGCCGCCCAGTCGATCGGTGAACCCGGCACCCAGCTGACGATGCGCACCTTCCACATCGGCGGTGCGGCGCAGGTCAACGAACAGTCGAACGCCGAAGCGATTTCGGACGGCACGATCGAATATCGCGACATGGCGACGATCGTCGACCAGCGCGGTCGCCGCCTGGCGCTGTCGCGTTCGGGTGAAATTGCGATCATCGACAGCGAAGGCCGCGAACGCGCGTCGCACAAGCTGCCCTATGGTGCGCAGATCCTGCACAAGGACGGCGAAAAGGTGAAGAAGGGCGACCGGATTGCCGAATGGGATCCGTTCACCATGCCGCTGATCACCGAAAAGCAGGGCGTCGTGAAGTATCAGGATTTGCAGGACAGCAAGACCCTGATCGAACAGGTCGACGAAGCGACGGGCATCGCCCAGCGCGTCGTGATCGAATATCGTTCGGCGGGCCGCGCCAAGAAGGAAGACCTTCAGCCGCGCCTGACCTTGCTCGACGATCAGTCGGGCGAAGCCGCGCGCTACCTGCTCGCGGTCGGCACGATGCTGTCGGTCGAGGACGGTCAGGAAGTGCAGGCGGGCGACGTGCTGGCGCGTGTCAGCCGCGAAGCGTCGAAGACGCGCGACATCACCGGCGGTCTGCCGCGGGTGGCGGAGCTGTTCGAGGCGCGCATTCCGAAGGACAACAGCGTTATCGCGAAGATCAGCGGCCGCATTGAATTCGTCAAGGATTACAAGGCGAAGCGCAAGATCGCGATCGTTCCGGAAGAAGGCGATCCGATCGAATATCTGATCCCGAAGTCGAAGGTGCTGGAAGTGCAGGAAGGCGACCAGGTCAAGCGCGGCGACGCGCTGATCAGCGGTTCGCCGAACCCGCACGACATCCTCGACGTGATGGGTGTGGAGGCGCTGGCCGAATATCTGGTCGCGGAAATCCAGGAAGTCTATCGATTGCAGGGCGTGAAGATCAACGACAAGCACATCGAGGTGATCGTTCGCCAGATGCTGCAAAAGGTCGAGATCACCAACGGCGGCGACACGACGCTGCTGCCCGGCGAGCAGCTCGATTATCTGGAGATGATGGAATATAACGCCAAGCTGCCGAAGAATGGCGTGCCCGCGGAAGGCCGTCCGGTCCTCCTCGGCATCACCAAGGCGTCGCTGCAAACGCGCAGCTTCGTTTCGGCGGCATCGTTCCAGGAGACGACCCGCGTCCTCACCGAAGCATCGGTGCAGGGCAAGATCGACTCGCTGCAAGGCCTGAAGGAAAATGTCATCGTCGGCCGCCTGATCCCGGCGGGCACCGGCGCTGCCATGAACCGCGTCCGCGTCACCGCCTCGTCGAAGGATGCCGCGCTTCGCGCCGCCATGCGCGCCGCGAACCAGGAGCATCTGATCGCCCCGACGACCGCCGCCGAAGAGCATGCCGCCGAACTGGCGCAGGGCCCGGAAGCCGCGATCGGTGACGATCCGCTGGGCAAGGTGCAGGGCGAAGATTTCACCACCGACGATGTCGCGGTGCTGGATCGCCCCGAAGGCGAAGGCGAGGAATAAGCTTCCTCGGCTTTGAAGCCTGACAGAAAATGGCCCCGCCGGAGCGATCCTGCGGGGCTTTTTCTTTGGCGGCTTTGGGGTGGGAAGCGGACGAAACCTAAAGGCCAGCGAACACCGAGTAGTATGACTTTATAGAGGCTATTTGGTCGTCCTTAAACTGGACGGTATAGATGACATATCCGCCGCTCTGTGCGGGGAGCGCGATCCGCCAATTTCCTGAAGCTTCGGCTACCTGTTGGCGATCGTGGTCAAAGAGATATTCGCCTTCCAACTGCTTTCGTGCGTCGTTTCGAGATTGCCCGACGATAAAAGGGCCAACTGCACCATTTCGGAAAGTATATTGATAAGCCCAAAGGCCGTCATCGAAGGACATCCACGCAGCCAAATCCGGACGGTCTCGCCCATAAGCTGATCTGACGCCGAGGTGACCCGCGACAAGCGCCAATAATACAGCGGCAGATATGATCCCGGTGCGCTTTGACATTCAACACGCTTACCATAGCGGCCAGCGTCCACAATCGGTCGTTTCCCGACGTTCGTCATTCCCCGATCAAGTCCGGGTCACGATGGGCGGTCCATTCGGCAGGGCTTTTTCTTTGGCGGCAAGCTGATAGCTTCGCCTTCTCGATGGGGAAGGAGAGGAACGATGCGTATCGGTCTTTTGGGAATGGCGCTGGTCGCGGGGACGATGCCGGCGATCGCGCAGGACGATAGCAATATCAGGGGCGAAGTGGTCGTGACGGGACAGCGTGCCTCGGCCGATTACCTGTCCGACGAACAGACCGTCGTCGGGTTGCGGCGCCCCGCCGACAGCGCGATCCAGCCGGTAAAATTCACCTCGGACTCGCGCGACGCCGATGTCCGCAAGCGCGAGATTCATGCGATGATCGAAAGCGCGATCCGCCGCGCCGATGCCGCCGGCGTCGAACTGGTCACCGGCGAATTCGAGCTGACCAGGGTGACGCTCGCCAACTACCGCGACCTTGCCTTTCGGGGCGGCGGGCGCCCCGATACCAGCGAAATCGCGGTTTATGTGAAGGCGAAGCTGGGCGGATCGGTCGGCAGCGCGCAGTCGCGGATCGACAATTTCGTCAAGGCCGTGCCGGCCGAGGGACGCGCGCTGATGGAACGGCGCGGCGCGCTGACGCTGACGATCATCAACCCCGACCAATATCGTCCCGAGATCGTCAAGCTGGTCGCGGCGGAGGCGCTCAAGACCGCGGGCGCTTTCGGCGCCGATTATGGGGTCGAGGTCGCGGGGTTGAACGAGCAATTGATCTGGGCGCAGGCGAGCGCAACCGAGGTGTTCCTTTATATTCCGTACCGTTTCACGGTGCGCCCCAAATGAAAAGGGCCCACCGGGGTGGCCGGTGAGCCCTTGGTCCTGGGAATATGCGGGCCGGTCCGATTGCGCCTGTGAGGCGGCCGGCCCTGATGCTCTGTCCTACGGCGCGAGGATCGCGACGGCGAGGTACAGCAGCAGAGGAAGGCCGAAGCCCAGAAGCGTCAGGGCGACAAAGCCGACGCGCGTCCACAAGACGTCGATGCCGAACTGGTCTGACATGCCGGCGCACACGCCGAAGATCATCCCGTCGCGACGATTCTTGCGAAAACCCTGTTTCATTTCTTTCCTTTCCATCCCGGCCGATGCGGCCGGCGTTTATCGAGGGCCGACGCAGCCGGTCAGGCGAGCAGGCTGTTCGGGCCAGCAGCGGCGAAGAGCATGACCGAGCAGTAAAGCGAGGCAACCGCAGCGATGGCGTAGCTCTTGAACGATTCGACGTTGAAATGGGCCATGATATTTTCCTTCCTTGAACCTTCCATCCGGGCCATCCGGTGGATGCCAACTGTAATGCAGGGAGCGTGCCAATTTCATTCATTGGCGGTTAAGCGGGGTTTTTCGGTTCGCGACATATTATTTCAGCGCGAAAAATACGCTGAGATGGCAAAAAGTCCCGTTAGTCGGAAAAATTTCAACGAAACCATCTGGCGCGATGCGCTGGCGTCGTCGAAGCGGCTGCGGTAGGCGGGCAGGCAAATGACGCTGACCCGCCTTTCGCTGACCGATTTTCGCAATCATGCCGGCGCGGACATGGCGGCCGCTGCCGGGCTTGTGGCGCTGCACGGCGACAATGGCGCGGGCAAGACCAATATATTGGAGGCGCTCTCGCTGCTCGCACCGGGGCGCGGACTACGCCGTGCCGCGCTGTCCGACATGGTGCGCGACGGGGCAAGCGGCGGCTTTGCGGTCTTTGCCGAGGTTCAAGCCGGAGCGGATCTTGCGCCGGTGGCCCTGGGAACGGGGATCGAGCCCGCGCAGCCGGGGCGGCGTATCGTGCGCGTCAACGGCGCCCCGGCGGCCGCGACGGCGCTGGGCGAATGGCTGGCGGTGCTGTGGCTGACCCCGGCGATGGACCGGCTGTTCGTCGAGACCGCGGGCAACCGGCGGCGCTTCCTCGACCGGCTCGTGCTCGCGCTCGACCCGCGTCATGCCCAGCACAGCAATCGTTATGAGGCGGCGCTGCGCGCGCGCGGGAAGTTGCTTGCCGACCCGGCGCAGGCCGACCAGCAATGGCTCGCCAGCCTGGAGGCGCAGCTCGCGGAGCATGGCGCGGCAATGGATGCGGCGCGCCAGCAGATGCTGGCGGGATTGTCGGCCGAACTGGCGGGGCAGCCCGATGCGCCGTTCGCGCGGCCGCTGTTGACCTTGGTCGACAGTGAGGGGGCGCCGCGCGTGGCCCCGCACGATGTCGATGCGCTGAAGGCGCTGTTCGCGGGCCGCCGCCGGATCGATGCCGCCGCCGGGCGCGCGACCGCGGGGCCGCACCGCGACGATCTGTCGGCGGTTCACGCCGCGACCGGGCGGGCGGCGGCACGTTGTTCGACCGGCGAGCAAAAGGCGATGCTGCTCTCGCTCGTCCTCGCGCACAGCGACAGCGTCGCGCGCGCGCGCGCGCAGCGGCCGGTGCTGCTGCTCGACGAGGTCGCGGCGCATCTTGACCCGCTGCGCCGCGGGGCGCTCTATGACCGGCTGGCGGGGCAGGGCGGGCAGGCGTGGCTGACGGGGACCGAGGCGGCGCTGTTCGACGACATGCCGGGGCCGGTGATGCGCTTCCGGGTCAGCGGCGGACGGATCGCGGCGGATTAGAGGATGTCGCGCACCCGGTCCTGCGGGCGGCACAGGCGGACACCCTTGTCGGTTTCGACGAACGGGCGCTCGACATAGGCGGGGTGGGCGGCCAT
>NZ_MIAM01000026.1:60531-61686 GCF_001830555.1 Sphingopyxis sp. RIFCSPHIGHO2_12_FULL_65_19
GCCATTCCGGCGTCCCTGAACAGCTGGCGCAGCTTTGCCTCGCTATAGGGCGTTTTCAGATATTCGATCACCTCGACATCGACGCCGGGGGTTTCCTGAAGGATCGCCAGCGTCTTGCGCGAGGTGCCGCAGGCGGGGTTGTGCCAGATGGTTGCTTTCATGGCCCGCGTCCTAACGCAGCCTTACAGCAGCGTAAACTCGCTATTCATGGCATATATGGCACATCTTCCCGCATGAAGGGGAACCACCTGCTTGCCTTTCGCGGCCAACATACGACTTATGGAATGTCGAAGGACCGTAAAAGGCGGCCAATGCGGGGTTGGGTTGCAAGTGAATGAATTGATCGATCGACGGGCGATGTTGGCGGCGATGGCCGGCGCGGGGGCTTTGGCCGCCGTGCCCGCGCGCGCGCAGCTCCCCAACTGGATTCAACAGCCGGGGACGGCCCTGCCGCCGCCGGTCGACTATCTGGCCGTGGCAAAGAAGCAGCTGGCGATGCAGGGACGCAATATCCCGCAGAGCGACCGTGTCGGCGTCGTCGATTTCGGGCTGCCGTCGTCGCGTCCGCGCTTTGCGCTGGTCGATATGATCGCGGGCAAGGTCGAGATGTTCCCGGTCACCCACGGACGCGGGTCGGACCCGCAGCATGACGGCTGGCTCAAGAGCTTTTCAAACCGTGTCGGAAGCCTTGCCACGTCGCGCGGGGCGTATCGCACCAGCGATTATTATTGGGGCGCCAACGGGTCGTCGATGCGCCTCGCCGGGTTGGAACCCGACAATTATTCGGCCGATGTGCGCGCGATCGTCGTGCATGGCGCGTGGTACGCCGACCCCGCACTGATCGCGACGCAGGGCAAGCTGGGTCGCAGCGAAGGCTGCTTCGTGTTCGGCGAAGAGCTGCTTCCGATGATCCTCTACAAGCTGGGGCCGGGCCGACTGCTGTTCGCCGACCGGCTGAGCGCGCCGCCGCCGATGCCCAAACCGTTCGACCTGCCGCCCGCCGATCCGTTGCCGGGCATGGAGAATCTGCGGCGCGCGAGTTCGATCAGCGGGCCGCTGCCGAAGACGGCGGACTGATAAGGCGGCGTTGGCTTTGGGGTGGAGAGCGGGCGTATAAATCCTCCCCATCGACTTGCGATGGGGAGGGGGACCGCC
>NZ_MIAM01000026.1:61746-91723 GCF_001830555.1 Sphingopyxis sp. RIFCSPHIGHO2_12_FULL_65_19
TTTCCGGCCGTCCTCAATCCCGTTCGTGTCGAGCGAAGTCGAGGCACCTCTCGACATAGCGCGACGCCGTCGGGCACCTCGACTTCGCTCGATGCGAACGGGGCAGGTTGGGCAGCTTTCGATCGTCAGCCGGCGCTCAATAAATTCCGCTTGTCCCCGGCGTCGTTGCGCGCGCGGTCGTGACCGTTGGCACGACTTCGGGCGGCTTGGGGGCGATGATCGTTGCGGTCGGCCGGCCGGGTTTGGCGAAGCTCGCCACCACCGGCGCGTCGCGGCCATAGATGTCGGCGAGCTTCTTCACGCCGCCCTTGCCGTCGGGAACCATCGTCCAATAAGCGACATAGACGGGAAAGGGGCTGTCGAAGCCGAAGCGCGTCGTCTTGCCGCTCGCGATCGCCTCGCCAAATTCCTCGGGGCTTTTGCCTGCGAACATGACGGCCATCAGGCCCGAAAAGTGCAGCGCGCGTTCGGTGCGGATGCAGCCGTGGCTGAACGCGCGCGCGGCGGCATTGAACGCGCCCTTGGACGGGGTATCGTGCAGATAGATCGCATGCTCGTTGAGCATTTCCATCTTCATCACGCCCAGCGCATTGTTCGGCCCGGCCTTTTGCACCACCGACAGCGTCTTGCCTTTGCCCGTCCAGGTATAGCCCTGCGCGCGCGCCGACGCCGGGTTGTTGGCGATGGTCGCACCGATGCCTTCGTTGATGATGCTGCGCGGCAGCGTCCACGTCGGGTTGACGATGATTCCGGTCGCCATCGGGTTGAGTTGCGGCGTCGCGGTCGATGCCTTGCCCACCACGGCCTTGTGCGTCGCGATGATCGTGCCGCCATGGACGACGCGGGTCAGATATTCGGGGACGTTGCTGACGACATAGCGTTCGCCCAGTGCACGCGGCATCCAGCGCCAGCGTTCCATGTTGACGCGGATCGCATTGGCCTCGGCCGGAGTCTTGGCTTTCTTGAGCGAGGCCTTGAGCACCGCAAAATCGGGGTGCACGGGGTCGAGCGTCGCGAGCGTCTCACCGACCGTTCCTGCGCCCAGCGCCGCCGCGAGAAGCGAAAGCAGAGGCTCTGCGTCGGCGTCGCTGTCGACCATGAACCATTGTTTGCGCGCCGCATTGGGCGTCCGCCCGTCGCGCAGATGCGTCGCAAGCAGCAGGAACGTATCGGTCGCGACCTTGTCGAGCCGCGCCTGATCGCCGCCCATGATCGCCGCGGCGAGTGCGTCGGGGCTGTAATCCTTTGCGAACAGACCCTCGTCACCGATGCCCTCGATCGCCGCCAGCAGCGTTTCGGCATTCTGTTTCGACCAGCTGGGCAGGTTGGCCTCCGCCGCGGTTTCGACAACGGGGGCGTCGTCCGTCACCTTGTCCGGCTGGAGGATGACCGAGTCCTCCTTGACGCTTTGCTGCGCCAGCGCGGGCACCGCAAGCAGGCTGAGCGGGAGAAGAAGCGCCGAAGCGGGACGCGCGGAGAAGGGGGAGTATTTGACCATGGTTAAAGCCCATAGCCAAAATTACGGGGTAGCGAAAGTGAGCAGAGCGACGACTGGGCGCATCGGCGGCGTCGTCACCCCGGCTCGATCCGGGGTGACGAACGGCGCTTAGGCCTTCGCCTCTTCATCCTGCTGTGCCAGCCATTCTTCCAGCCATTTGATCGTGTAATCGCCGTGGATGACGTCGGGATTGGCGAGCAGCGCCTGATGCAGCGGAATGTTCGTCTTCACTCCGCCGATCACCATTTCCTCGAGCGCGCGGCGCATCCGCATCATGCAGCTTTCGCGGGTGCGGCCATAGACGATCAGCTTGCCGATCATGCTGTCGTAATAGGGCGGGATCGAATAGCCGGCATAGAGCCCGCTATCGACGCGCACATGCATGCCGCCCGCGGCGTGATAATTGGTGACCTTGCCCGGCGACGGCATGAAGGTGCGCGGATCTTCGGCGTTGATGCGGCATTCCATCGCATGGCCGCGAAATTCCAGGTCTTCCTGTTTCACCGAAAGGTCGCGGCCGCCCGCGATGCGAATCTGTTCGCGGACGAGGTCGAAACCCGTGATCATCTCGGTCACCGGATGTTCGACCTGGATGCGCGTGTTCATCTCGATGAAGAAGAATTCGCCATTTTCCCACAGGAACTCGATCGTGCCGGCGCCGCGATAGCCCATCTTTGCCATCGCGTCGGCGCAGATGCCGCCCATGCGCGCGCGTTCGTCGGCCGAAATGATCGGCGAGGGGGCTTCTTCGAGCACCTTTTGGTGGCGGCGCTGGAGCGAACAGTCGCGCTCGCCGAGATGGATCGCATTGCCATTGCCGTCGCCAAACACCTGAAATTCGATGTGGCGGGGGTTGCCCAGATATTTTTCCATATAGACGGTGGGATCGCCAAAGGCGGCCGCCGCTTCGGATGAGGCCTGACCCATCAGGCTTTCGAGGCTGTCCTCGTCGGGCACCACCTTCATGCCCCGGCCGCCGCCGCCCGATGCGGCCTTGATCAGCACCGGATAGCCGATGTCCTTCGCGAGCCTTTTCGTCTCTTCGCTGAACGTCACGGCGCCGGGCGAACCCGGAACGACGGGAAGGCCGAGCGCGACCGCGGTGCGCTTTGCCTCGACCTTGTCGCCCATCGTGCGGATATGTTCGGGCTTCGGCCCGACGAAGATCATGTCATGCGCTTCGATGATCTCGGCGAACCGCTCATTTTCCGAGAGGAAGCCATAGCCCGGATGGATCGCGTCGGCGCCGGTGATCTCGGCCGCCGAAATGATCGCGGGGATGTTGAGATAGCTGTCCTTTGCCGCCGGCGGGCCGATGCACACGGCTTCGTCGGCCAGGCGGACGTGCATCGCATCGGCGTCGGCGGTCGAATGGACCGCGACGGTCTTGATGCCCATTTCATGACACGCGCGGTGGATGCGCAGCGCAATCTCGCCGCGGTTGGCGATCAGGAGCTTTTCGATTCCCATCGGTTGATCAGCCGATGGTGAACAGCGGCTGGTCGAATTCGACCGGCTGGCTGTTCTCGACATGCACGGCCGTCAGCGTGCCCGACGCGGGGGCGACGATCGGGTTCATCACCTTCATCGCTTCGATGATCAGGATGGTGTCGCCCGCCTTCACCGCCGACCCGATGGCAGCGAAATTGGGCGCGCTCGGTTCGGGGGCCAGATAGACGGTGCCGACCATTGGCGACTTGACCGCATCGGCAAAGCTGTCGGCGGCGGGCGCAGGGGCGGCGGCGGCGGGCGCGGCAGGGGCCGCGGCCGGAGCGGCGACGGGCGCCGGGGCGTATGCGACGGGGGCCGCGGCGGTCATCGTGCGCGCGACGCGCACCTTGCGGTCGCCGTCCTCGACCTCGATTTCCGACAGCCCGGTGTCGTCGAGCAGTTCGGCGAGCGCCCGCACGAAGGCCGGATCGATGTTGATGCCATTGTCTTTATGGTCACCCATGAGAATTTTTCCTGTTGTTGCGACGTCGTGGTCGCGACGTCCTGACCCCATTTTTTGATGCGCCCCCTTTGTCAGAGACGGGCCGCGGCGTCCAGCGCCAGCATATAGCTGTTTGCGCCATGACCGGCAAAATGCTGGACCGCGGCCATGCCGACATAGCTGAGGTGGCGAAATTCTTCGCGTTTCATCGGGTCCGACAAATGGACTTCGATCACCGGCACCTTGATCGACTTGATCGCGTCATGGATCGCGATCGAGGTGTGCGTATAGCCCCCGGCGTTGAGCAGCACGGCCTTAGCACCCGCGATATAGGCTTCGTGCAGCCAGTCGATCAGCACGCCTTCGTGGTTCGTCTGGCGGCATTCGACGCGCAGACCGAGTTCGGCGGCGCGCGCTTCGAGCCGGGCGTGGATGTCGTTCAGCGTGTCATGGCCGTAAATTTCCGGCTCGCGCGTGCCGAGCAGGTTGAGATTGGGGCCGGAGAAGACAAAGACGGTCGGCTTGTCGGACAAGAGCTTGGCTTTCGGTTGCTACGAAGGGCGCTCCCCCTATATGGGCTGCTCGACAAAAGGCAAAGCAAGGCGGGTGCGCGGTGATTTCGGTGATCCTCAACGGCGAACAGCGGCAGGTGCGCGAAGGCAGCGTCGCCGACCTGGTCGCCTCGCTGGGCCTCGACGTCAAGAAGGTCGCGGTCGAACGCAACCGCCTGATCGTGCCACGCTCGACGCTGGCCGACGTGGCGCTGGAAGACGGCGACGCGCTGGAAATCGTTCATTTCGTAGGAGGCGGGTGTTGACCGACAGTTGGAGTGTTGCCGGGCGGACGTTCACGTCGCGGCTGATTGTCGGCACCGGCAAATATAAGGATTTCGAGCAGAATGCCGCCGCGGTCGCCGCGTCTGGGGCGGAAATCGTCACCGTCGCGGTGCGCCGGGTCAATGTGTCCGATCCGACCGCGCCGATGCTGACCGACTATATCGACCCCAAGAAGATCACTTACCTGCCCAATACCGCGGGCTGCTTCAACGCCGACGACGCGATCCGCACGCTGCGGCTGGCGCGCGAGGCGGGGGGCTGGGATCTGGTGAAGCTGGAAGTGCTGGGCGAGGCGAAAACGCTCTATCCGAACATGCGCGAAACGCTGGAGGCGACCGAGGTGCTCGCGAAAGAGGGCTTCCTGCCGATGGTCTATTGCGTGGACGACCCGATAGCGGCGAAGCAGCTGGAAGATGCGGGCGCCGTTGCGGTGATGCCGCTGGGCGCACCGATCGGGTCGGGACTGGGCATCCAGAACCGCGTCACGATCCGCCTGATCGTCGAAGGCGCGTCGGTGCCCGTGCTCGTCGATGCCGGTGTCGGCACCGCGAGCGACGCCGCGGTCGCGATGGAACTCGGCTGCGACGGGGTGTTGATGAATACGGCGATTGCGGAGGCCAAAGATCCCATCCGCATGGCGCGCGCGATGAAGTTGGCGGTGGAGGCGGGGCGCGATGCCTATCTGTCCGGACGCATGGGGCTGCGCAAATATGCCGACCCGTCCAGTCCGCTCGCCGGACTGATTTAAGCATCAACGCCCGGCAGCGTCGCTTGTTCCGGAAAAAATATCTTTATGCGGCAAGCGGTTAGTCGCACATTTGGCAACTATTGCGTCATCCCTGCGTTGGTAGGTCAAGAGGCAGACGACCTCTTCCCAAGCCATAGGAGATGCATCATGGGTGAACTCACCGAAAAAGCAAAAGGCCTCGCCAACGAAGCCGCTGGCAACACCAAGCAGGCGATCGGCAAGGCGACCGACAACGAGCGCCTCCGCGCCGAAGGCGAAGCGCAGGAGCGCAAGGGCGAAGCCCAGAACCTGAAGGGCAAGGTCCAAGGCGCGCTGGGCGACAAGGTCTGACGACCCCGCCGCTTAACGCATGAAAAAGGCCCCGGGAGTTCCCTCTCCCCGGGGCCTTTTTTCATGGCCGCTGTCCGGGGCGCCTATTTGCCGCCCGAAGCCACCAGGTCGATGTCGGTCATGCCGCCGTCGCGGCGCATCATCAGCACATAGGCCAGGTCGCCCTTGGTGCCGCCGAGCATATATTCGTTGCCGTTGACGCGGTGGTCGCTGGTGTATCCGGCGCGGATTGCCATCGTGTGATAATAGTCGAGCACGGCCTGCATCGACGCCGCGGTCTGGAAATTGACGACGCGGATATTGCATTTGCCGCCGGCGATTCCCGCCGCTTCGCGCAGCGTTGCGCGCGGATAGACTTTGAACGCGGCGGGCAGGCGATCGGCCCAGGCGTTGGAATAGGTCAGCTTGGCGTCGCAGCCGCCCTTTTGCTGATCGCGCGCGAGCGCGCCGATCGTCACCGGGCGCTTCTGCGCCTCGCATCCGTCGCATCCGGCCTCGAACGGCAGGGCTTTCGGCGCGGCGAGCAATTTGCCAGCGGCGAGAGCGGCCGCAGCCTCGGCCGCGGTCGCCGCCTTGCCGCCCGCGATGCCGGGGACGCCGCCGTCCACGGGCCGGTTGCCGGGGCCAACCGCGTTCCGGTTCGCCTGGCCCGCCAGCTTGGGATCGACCATGATCTTGTCTTCGAGCGAACCCTTGATCGCCGGGTCGGCGTTGGTCAGCCCGTCATCGAGCGGCGCGAGGTCGGCCTTTGCATTGGGATTGTCCCGGCACCCGCCGAGCGGCACCGCCGCCATCAGCATACCGGCAACCAGCCATTTTCCGCGCAACATCATCGCTAACACTCCCTTAATCTTGTAGGGGAATGCCCGATCCAGCTCAAAAAGGCGCAAATAAAATGCGTTAACGGGCACGGCTTTGTTAGCGCAAAACTGTCTCGGAGCGAGACGCTTTTATCGTTGGGGCGCGCTCAAGGCAGAAATTCCTTGCGCTTCACGCGCCATGCATCGGCGCTTTGCGTCCAGGCATCGACCGGCGCATCCTCGAAGGGCGCGGGCAGGCGGGTCGGTCCGCTGTTCGTGGCGCCGAGCCTTTTGGCGAGCGCCTGCGAGCGGGTGTTCGCAGGGTCGATGCAGTGCATCAGTTCGGGCCATTTCAAAAACTCGACTGCAAAATCGCAGGCCGCGACGCTGCCTTCGAGGGCATAGCCCTTGCCCGCAAACTGCGCGCGCACGCCATAGCCGATTTCGGGCGCGGGCCAGCCGTCGGGTTCCCACGGACCAAGCCGCCCAACCCATTCGCCGGTCGCGCGTTCGATCACCGAAAACATCGAAAAGCCGCGGATGTGCCACGCCCCGGCAAGGGTGCACCACAGGCGCCACGCCTGCGACCGCGGGCAGGTGCCGCCCAGGAACCGCATCGTATCTTCTTCGCTACACATGGCGGCAAAGCCGTCGAAATCCTCGGTCGCGGGCGGACGCAGGATCAACCGCTCGGTGACGAGCAGGGGGCCATTCAACATATATCTACTCCCGCAGCGATGGCGAACGCTTCTGCGGCAAGCGCGCCCGTTCGGCAAGCGGATACGCTTGAGGGCACCGGCGGTGAACCGGTGCCCTCTCCATCAGCGTGTTCGGGCGGAGGGGTCCGAACCCGAACTCGAGACGGGTTCCGTTGCTTAGCGGCAGCGATATTTGTCGCGGTCGACCTCGCGGCCGATCAGCGCACCGGCACCGGCACCGATGATCGTGCCGAGCAGCTTGTCGCCGCCGCCCGCAATTTCATGGCCCGCGAGGCCGCCGACGGCGCCGCCGATCAGGAGGCCGGTCGTGCCATTGTCTTTTTTGCAGCGATAGCGGCCGTCTTCGCCGCGCCACACGCGGGTGTTGCGATTGATACGCTGGTCGTTCGCATAATAGCGGCGATCCTTGCGCTTCTTGTGAAAGCTGGCCGACTGGTCGAGCTTGTGGAAGCCGTCGGCCTTCGCCGGTGCCGCAATACCCGCATAGGCAGGCGCGGTCAGGGCGACGCTGGCGGCGGCAAAGGCGCCCATCAGGCCCTTGGTGAGATTACGCATCTTATGTCCTTTCCTGGTTCGGCGCCGCGTCTCGCTTGCACAAGGCTGGGCGCTTCGGGGAGGAAACGAGCCGGGTCCGGAACCCGTTGCATGAACCCAAGGCAACAAGATGAATTGAGCCAATCCATCGACGAACCGAAAGCCCCTTGCCGCATCGGCGGCGGCGTGCGAGAACCGGCACATGCTGAATATCGGATCGCTCGTCATTGGTGCCATTGCGCTGGTTCTGGCTGTTTTTGCCTTCATCCCGCTGCTCGGCTGGGCGAATTGGGTGATCGTGCCGTTCGCTGTCGTCGGCCTTGCATTGGGTGCGATGTCGGACAAGACGAGCGGGCGGAACCTGAATATCGTCGTCATCGTCATCGGCGTGATCCGCCTGATGCTGGGCGGCGGCATCATCTGATCCTTTAGGACAGCCCGGGCGCCATGGCACAGACACCGGCCCCCGCGGGGAGCCATCAGGGCGGTTTGCCCTACGCGCTCGCGGCCTATGGCCTGTGGGGGTTCGTCCCGCTCTTTTTCAAACTGCTCGGCAGCGTCCCGCCGGCCGAGGTGCTGGCGCAGCGGATCATCTGGTCGCTGCCCTTCTGCTTCCTCATCATGGTCTTCCGGCGGCAGATCGGCGAGTATCTGGCGGCGCTGAAGGACTGGAAGGTGCTGCGCCTGCTGATCGTCAGCGCGGCGCTGATCGCGGTCAACTGGCTCGTCTATATCTATTCGATCTTCACCGACCACGTGCTCGCGGCGAGCCTCGGCTATTATCTCAACCCGCTGGTCAATGTGATGCTGGGGATGATCTTCCTAGGCGAACGGCTGTCGCGGCTGCAACTCGTGGCGGTCGTCATCGCCGGGGTGGGGGTCGCGATCCTGCTGGCGGGAGCGCTGGACACGCTGTGGATCAGCCTGACGCTCGCCTTTTCCTTCGCCTTTTACGGACTGATCCGCAAGATCGTTCCGGTCGGCTCGCTTCCGGGGCTGGCGGTCGAGACGACCGCACTGCTTGCGCCCTCGCTTGTCCTTGCCGCTTATTATATCTGGACCGGCGACGGGCGCGGTTTTGGTTCGGACGGTTCGATCACCCTGTTGCTGATGGCAGGGGGCATCGTCACCGCGGTGCCGCTGTTGCTGTTCGCGACCGCGGCGCGGCGGATGAGCTATGCGGCGCTCGGCTTCGTCCAATATCTGGCGCCGACCGTGCAGTTCCTGCTGAGCCTGTCCGTGTTCGGCGAACCGCTGAAGCCGGTCCAGCTGGCCTGTTTTCTGCTGATCTGGGTCAGCATCGCGGTGTTCAGCTTTGACATGCTGCGCAAGATGCGCGCCGAACGGGTGATGCCGGCGGCTTAGATTTCTTCGTCATGCCGGACTTGATCCGGCATCCACCGCGGCGCCGAAGTCATGGACCCCGGATCAAGTCCGGGGTGACGAAAGAAATTAGATCAGGCGCCAGCCGATCGTTTCGCCGGCGTGGAAGGGGACGACTTCGCCGATGAGGGCGGGAACGGTCGCCGGGGCGCGTTCCAGCGTCACCGTGCCCGTGTTAAGCGGCAGGCCATAGAAGTTCGGGCCATGCTCGCTCGCAAACCCCTCCAGCTTGTCGAGCGCCCCGTCCTGATCGAACGCCATCGCATAGCTTTCGAGCGCATAGGGCGCGTTGAAGATACCCGCGCAGCCGCACGACGCCTCTTTCGTATGCACCGCGTGCGGCGCGCTGTCGGTGCCGAGGAAGAATTTGGGCGAGCCGGACGTCGCGGCCGCGCGGACCGCAAGCCGGTGATGCTCGCGCTTGGCGACGGGCAGGCAGTAAGCGTGCGGGCGAATGCCGCCGACGAGCATGGCATTGCGGTTGATGTGAAGGTGCTGCGGCGTGATCGTCGCGGCGACATTGGCGGGCGCATCGGCGACGAACTGCGCCGCCTCGGCCGTCGTGATATGCTCGAACACGATCTTGAGCGCGGGCAGCGCGCGGACCAGCGGTTCGAGCGTGCGGTCGATGAACACCGCCTCGCGGTCGAAGATATCGACGTCATGGTCGGTGACTTCGCCGTGGATCAGCAGCGGCATGCCGATGTCCTGCATCCGTTCGAGCACCGCCATGATGTTCGCGACGTCGGTCACACCGTGCGCGCTGCCCGTGGTGGCGTGCGCGGGATAGAGCTTGGCGGCGGTGAACACGCCCTCGGCATGGCCGCGTGCCATTTCATCGGGGTCGGTGGCGTCGGTCAGATAGGCGACGATCAGGGGGGTGAAGTCCAACCCGGCGGGGATCGCGGCGTTGATCCGGTCGCGGTAGGCGCGGCCTTCCTCGGCAGTGGTGACTGGCGGCGACAGGTTCGGCATGACGATCGCGCGCGCGAACTGGCGCGCCGTATAAGGCGCGACATGGCCCAGCATCGCGCCGTCGCGCAGATGGACATGCCAGTCGTCGGGGCGGCGGATCGTCAGGCGGTCGGTCATAGGGGACTCGTCAACTTGTGGGTTGGCTTTGGCTGCCGCGTCCCTAGATTATTGGCATGTCCAATACCACCCTCTCGACAACGCTGGCGACAACGCTGGTCAACCGCGCGCTCATCCGTCTGTCGGGCGAGGACGTTCGCGGCTTCCTGCAAGGCCTTGTCACCAACGATACGGCGGGCAACCTGCCCGTGTGGGCCGCCCTGTTGACCGCACAGGGCAAGGCGTTGTTCGATTTCCTGATCTGGGGCGACGGCGACGATATCTTGATCGATTGCGAGCGCGACGCCGCGGGCGACCTGGCGAAACGCCTGACGCTCTATCGCCTGCGCCGCGCGATCACCATCGAACGCGAACCCGATCTTTGCGTCCAGTGGGCGCCGGAAGGCGACCTGGGCGTCGTCGATCCGCGCCTGTCCGAACTCGGACAGCGCTGGCTGGCGCCGGCGGAGGACGGTGAGGGGGCCGACGAACGATGGCGGGCGCATCGGCTGGCGCTGGGCGTCACCGAAGGCCGCGCCGAACTTGGTGATGGCACGACGCTGTGGCTCGAATGCAATGCGGCCGAACTGAACGGCGTCAGCTTTACCAAGGGCTGTTACGTCGGGCAGGAAAATACGGCGCGGATGAACTGGCGGCAAAAGGTCAACCGGCGGCTTGTCGTCGTGCCGCTGGCCCAGGCTGACGAAAAGAGGCAGGTGATCAGCTACCCCGAACTCGGCTGGTCGGTCGAGCATCGGCGGGTCGAAAGCATCGACGGGGCGGCTGCGCCGGCGTGGCTGCGGGACGGACTCGCTGCGGGTTCATGACAGGGACAGCGCGGGCTGCTAGACTGGCCGCCATGCGTTGCTCGCTGTTTCTCTTGTCGCCCGTCGCCGCTTTCGTTCTGGCGGCGCCCACGGTCGCGGCGCCGGTCTCGTTGCTGCCGGCCCAGCCAGAGACCGCGCAGTCGCCTGCCAGGCTGGCTCCGCTCGCAGCGGACTCGGCCTGGAGGCCCCGGTTCGAGGCAGCGGCAGCCGAGTTGACGGCAGCTTTGCAATCGCGCGATGAGGCGCGTTGGGTGCCGATGCTGGGCGGGGCGTGGCTGGCGGCGGCCGATCGCGATCGCGTCAAAAACCTGCTCCGTGATCGCAACAGTCCCTTTCTCCACGCGCTGTTTTCCAAGGGATTCACCCACCAAGCCCTGTTCGGGTGGAGCGCGCCCGCTTCGCTGAACGCCGACGAGCGGGCGGCGATCGAGGCGGGTCAGGAGGCCGAAGCACTCCTGTGCTGGAAGGCGGGGGGCCTTGGCGACGGTCCGTGGCCCGCGACCGCGCGCGAAGCCGACAACCGTCCCGGTCGCCCCTATGCCTGCGCCCGGATCGCATACAGCATTCGCGGCGACACGCCGACTTGGCGGGCGTTCATCGAATAGCGATATCGGCAAAGCGCGGGGGGTGACCGACGCGGACCATCTTGCACCCGCTTAACCAATCTCCAACCCTCGTCTGCGATAAATGGGCCGATGATGGGGCGCTTCCTTGGTCTGGCCGCGGGCATTGCGGTGGTGTCGATCGGCATGGCCGGCATTGTCGGCCGCACGGCCGATAATGTCGCCGCATCGGCGTCCGAACAAGCGCAGGACAATAGCAATTGGACGACGCAGCGGCGCCAGAGCGGCGGCTGGTCCTCGGCAACCGCAGCGGCGAGCGGGGCGGGCGAGGTAAGGCTGGGCCGCGCGGCCGATTCGCATTTTTATGCCGACGCAGAAATCGACGGGCGCAACGTCCGTATGATGGTCGACAGCGGCGCGTCGATCGTCGCGCTGACCCGCCGCGATGCCGAAGCGATCGGGATCAATGTCGACGACCTTCCGATCGGGGGCAGCGCCAGCACCGCGGGCGGCATCGTGTCGATGCGGCCGGTCATGCTCGACAGCATCGAAGTCGACGGGATCGAGGTGCGCGGGGTGCAGGCAGCGGTGATCGACGCCGACATGGGCGTATCGCTGCTCGGACAAAGCTTTCTGTCCAAGCTGGACGCGGTGAATGTCGAAGGCGATACGATGACGCTGCGCTGAGGCGCTGCGCGTTCTATCTTGCCTTCTTGTCGATCAGCACGGCCTGCTGCCACTTGCTCGGGGCCTTGTCGGTGCGGTGGATGCACCCGGCCCAGCAGCAGGGGCGCTTCTTGCCTTCGTGCAATTCCTCCACGGTCCGTTCGATTCGGCGCGCGCGCGTCCTGTCCTGCTTGGCGTCGTCGACCCAGCAGATGAATTCGTTACGCCCCAATGGAGTCAGCGCCTGCCACAGCGCCAGCGCCGCGGGATCGGCGGTGAGGGCCGTCTGCATATCCTCGCGTGCCTCGTGCACGGTGCCGTGAAGAAACGCGTCGGTCATGGTCGAAGCGATAGGGCGAGGATACGGCCGGGTCAAACCGGCTCGGTATCGGATCATGTCACGGGTTGGCTGCTGCGATGAACCTCGATGGCAATAAAACGACGCTGCGCTGAAAGGCTTCTTTAGCGGGAAACGCTGGGCTGGTGTTCGTCGCTGAGCCAGTTTTTCCTGAGATGCCAGTAGTATAAAAGTCCAAAGATCAATGCTCCCGGTGCAGAATAAATGGCTTCTCCTACCCATCCGAAATTGGCGACCGTAAGACCAAGCGCCGATCGCACAACATTGATGGCATAAGCGCTCAGGGTAATGAGCAAAGCTCGAGGCGCAGGGCGGGCGTTTCGCCAGGTGAAGGTTCCCAGCACCAGGCCAAAGCAGGCGATAGCCAGCGTCGGCAGCCCATATTCGATCAGAACTGCAAGAACAGATTCGGTCATTCGTCCCCCCCTGTTTTGGTCGACCTGACAGATGCGGATGAGCTTGGCACTGTAGCTTGCCAACGAAGGTTCATTTCCCCACATGAAGAGCCATGAACGCTCCCACCCCCCCGATGCGCGCGGCGATCGTGCCGGTCACCGCCTTTCAGCAGAATTGCACCTTGCTG
Source organism: Sphingopyxis sp. RIFCSPHIGHO2_12_FULL_65_19 (assembly GCF_001830555.1). Classification (GTDB taxonomy): domain Bacteria; phylum Pseudomonadota; class Alphaproteobacteria; order Sphingomonadales; family Sphingomonadaceae; genus Sphingopyxis. The sequence continues at coordinate 74,596 of NZ_MIAM01000026.1, forward strand.
TGGTGCACCGCCACCAACAAGGCGGCCTTTGTCGATCCTGGCGGCGACCTGCCCAAGCTGAAGGACGCGGTCCGGCAGACCGGGGTCGAGGTCGAGAAGATCCTCGTCACCCATGGCCATATGGATCATTGCGGGCAGGCGGGGATGCTGGCGAAGGAACTGGGCGTGCCGATCGAGGGCCCGCACGAGGACGACCGATTCTGGATCGATGCCTTTGCCGAGGATGGCGCGCGGTTCGGCATGGTGGGCGAGTCTTTTGAACCCGACCGCTGGCTGGTCGACGGCGACACGGTGACCGTCGGCAACCTCGAAATCGACGTGATCCATTGCCCCGGACACACGCCGGGGCATGTGGTATTCCATCATGCGCCGTCGAAACTTGCCATCGTCGGCGACGTGATTTTTCAGGGATCGATCGGGCGCACCGACTTTCCGCGCGGCAATCACCAGCAATTGCTCGATTCGATCACGCAGAAATTGTGGCCGCTGGGCGGCGATACGACCTTCCTGCCGGGCCACGGCGCGCACAGCAATTTTGCGCACGAGCGGCGGACCAATCCGTTCGTGGGCGACATGGCATTGGGCAGCTAAGCCCCCCTCCCGCAAGCGGGAGGGGAGACGATCAGCGCGGTGCCGCGACCACCGTTTCCTCGATGGCGGTCGTCGTCACGCTGGTGGGTGTCAGATAGACGATCGCCAGCGCGCCGATCGCGAGGCCGAGCTGGGTGAGCATGGTGATGATCGTGCCGACCATGCGGCCCCACATCATCCCGTCCATCCCCATCGCGTGAAGGATGCGCCCCACCAGATAGGCAGCGCCGACGCCCCACAGCCACATCGACGAGCCGAGGCCGAGCTCGACGAGCGCGAGCAGGATCAGCACGAAGGCGGTGTTTTCGACAAAATTGCTGTGCGCGCGCATCCGCCGGGTCAGCAAATCATTGCCGCCGTCGCCGATGAAGACCTTTTCCCTGGTGCGTACCCGGCCCACCCGGACCGAGAGCCAGAGATTGAGCAGCGCCGCACCGGCGGCGATCGTCAGGCTGATCGGCAAGATTATCATATATTTTCCCCCATGGGCCGGCGTGTCCGGCAGCAGGAGCGGTTTGGCATTGCGCAGCGAGCAGGGCAAGCATGGCTGTCCCCGCTTCGCCGCCGCGGACTTGGTCGGGCGTCCATGATGTCGCCGCGGTGATGGATGCCGGATCACGTCCGGCATGACGCAGCGAATGACGTCGCAGCCATCGTCGCGCAATGGGGTTGCCTTTGCGGGCAAAAACGCTATAGCCCCGCCCGATCCGGCACCCGACACCTTCTGGCGTTGAGGCACCTTCCGGCGGAAGATTTTTCCTGGCATTATCTGGCAGGAACGGGCTTCGGCGCGGCGGGCGGGCCAGTTGTTTCCGGCGACGGGCACGACAAATCCGGGTAGCCGATTCGTGACACACTATTTGAGAATGCAGGAAATATCATGGCCGTTCCCAAGCGAAAAACCTCGCCCTCGAAGCGCGGCATGCGTCGCAGCCACGACAGCCTGAAGGTCGAAGCCTTTCAGGAATGCCCGAATTGCGGCGAGCTGAAGCGCCCGCACAACCTCTGCAACGCCTGCGGCCACTATAACGGCCGCGAAGTGGTGTCGGTCGGCGCGTAAAAATCAGGCCGGAGGGCATTAGATGGCACTGACACCGCGAATCGCAATCGATGCGATGGGCGGTGACGTCGGCGTGCGCATGATGCTCGCCGGCGCCGCAATGGCGCGCCACAAGCATGACGGCCTCCGCTTCATCCTCGTCGGCGACGAGGTGCAGATCAAGGCGGCGCTCGAAAACCATCCGAATCTGCGCGCGGCATCCGACATCCTCCACACCGAGGGTGTGGTGTCGGGCGAGGACAAGCCCAGCCAGGCGATCCGCAAGGCCAAGAGCACCTCGATGGGGCTCGCGATCGACGCGGTGAAGCGCGGCGACGCTGGCGGTGCCGTGTCGGCGGGCAACACCGGCGCGCTGATGGCAATGGCAAAGCTGGCGCTGCGCACGATGCCGGGGATCGACCGGCCGGCTCTCGCCGCACTGCTGCCGACGCTTGGCGACAATGATGTCGTCATGCTCGACCTGGGCGCGAACACCGATTGCGACGCCAACAACCTGATCCAGTTTGCGGTGATGGGCGCCGCCTATGCGCGCACCGCAATGGGGCTGGAACGGCCGCGCGTCGCGCTGCTCAACATCGGCACCGAAGAATTGAAGGGCACCGACGAGATTCGCGATGCCGCGGCGCGGCTGCGCGAAGCGCACGGTCTGCCGATGGACTTCACCGGCTTCATCGAGGGCGACAAATTGTCGCGCGGCGATGTCGATGTGATCGTCCACGACGGCTTTTCGGGCAATATCGCCTTGAAGACGATCGAGGGGACGGCGCGCTTCGTCACCGACCTGCTGCGCCGCGCCTTCACCAGTTCGACGCGCTCGAAGATCGGCTTCCTGATCTCGCGTCCGGCGACCGAGCTGCTCAAGCATCATCTCGATCCCAACAACCATAATGGCGCCGTGTTCCTTGGCCTCAACGGCGTGGTGCTCAAAAGCCATGGCAGCGCGGATGCGAAAGGGGTCGCGAATTGCGTCCACCTGTGCGCCGAGCTGATCGAAAAGGACATTACGCGACAGGTGACCGAGGATCTTGCGAATTTCCGCGGCGGTGACGCCGCATGACCTTGCGCGCGATCCTGGCCGGCACGGGCTCGGCCTTGCCGCGCACGCGGGTTTCCAACGCCGAACTGGCGACGCGCGTCGACACCAGCGATGAATGGATCGTCGAGCGCACCGGCATCCGGTTTCGCCATATCGCCGAAGCCGACGAGACCACCGCGACGCTGGGCGCCGATGCGGCACGGCAGGCGCTGGCCGCGGCGGGGCTGGAGCCGTCCGACATCGGCCTGATCATCGTGGCAACGGCGACTCCCGACAACACATTTCCTGCCAGCGCGACCAAGGTGCAGGCGCTGCTCGGCACCCCCGATTGCATCGCGTTCGACGTGGCGGCGGTCTGTTCGGGCTTTCTCTACGCCGTGTCGGTTGCCGATTCGATGCTGCGCACCGGCGCCGCAAAGCACGCACTGGTGATCGGGTCCGAAACCTTCAGCCGCATTCTCGACTGGGAAGATCGCACGACGTGCGTCCTGTTCGGCGACGGGGCGGGGGCGATCGTCCTGTCGGCCGAGGATGTCGACGACGATCGCGGTATTCTGGCGACCCGGCTCCACGCCGAGGGCAAATATTCGGACATGCTTTACGTCGATGGCGGCCCGTCGACGACCGGCACTGTCGGCCATGTTCGGATGCAGGGCCGCGAAGTGTTCCGCCATGCCGTCACCAATCTGGCGTCGGTGCTGGGCGAGGTCATGGCCGACGTTGGCCTGTCGGCGGAGGCGATCGACTGGGTCGTGCCGCACCAGGCGAACAAGCGGATTATCGACGCGACCGCGAAAAAGCTGGGCCTGCCGGCCGAACGCGTTGTGCTGACGGTCGATCAGCACGCCAATACATCGGCGGCGTCGGTGCCTCTGGCGCTCGACCTCGCGGTGCGCGACGGCCGCATCAAGCGCGGCGACCTCGTCGTGCTGGAGGCGATGGGCGGCGGCTTCACCTGGGGTGCGGCGGTCCTGCGCGTCTGACGCATCGCTCCGGCGCGTCAACTTCTCGCTCCATCCGTTTCAGTTTGGCGGATTAATTCGCATTTGTTACATATGTCCGCAGGGACTCGTAACGGTGGGGGCCGTCCGGGAACCCATCGCGCATTTTCGCTTCAGAGGGGGAAGGGAATAATATGACCGCAGGGACTCTAACGCGCGCCGACATTGCGACGCGGATCAATCAGCAAATCGGGCTGTCGCGCAATGAATCGGCGGCAATCGTCGAATCGATTCTGGACCATATGTCCGACGCGCTCGCGGTCGGTCAGAATGTGAAAATTTCGGGGTTCGGCACGTTCGTCCTGCGCGACAAGGCGCAGCGGATCGGGCGCAATCCCAAAACCGGCATCGAAGTGCCGATCCTGCCGCGGCGCGTGATGACGTTTCGCGCCAGCCAGACGATGCGCGCGCGCGTTGCCGGTAAATAGGCTGCATCTGACCGATGTCGGGTTTTGAGATGTCCGACGATGGCGGCAAAGCGCCCGCCGCCATGCTTGCCATCGGCGAGCTGGCGGTGCGGATCGGCGTTCCGACGCATGTCCTGCGTTATTGGGAAACGCGGTTTCCGCAGCTGAAGCCGCTCCAGCGTTCGGGGCGCCGCCGCTATTACCGCGCCGAAGATGTCGCGCTGGCCGAGCGCATCCATCATCTGCTGCATGTGCAGGGGTTCACGGTGGAGGGTGCGCGCAAGGCGCTGTCCGCCGAACCGGGCGCGGCGACAGACAGTGCTGCGCGCCCGGCTTTGACGCGGGAGGCGCTGGATAGCGCCAGTGCAAATCCCCGTGCCGGAGCGACGATCCCGGTTGCAGCGTTGATCGCGCTCCGCCAACGGCTCGCGGCGGCAATCGCCGCCTAGGCGTCAGTCGTTGTCCATCGCCGGCGCGAGCGCCGGGTCGAGGTCGCGCGGCCGGATAAAGCCGACAAAACGCGCGCTGTTCGTATCGAGATCATGCCAGTCGGCAATGTCGAGTTCGAGCCGCGCCAGCGCCGACGTCGGCAGTTTTTCCTCGACCTTTGCACGGAGTTCATCGTCCGCCGTTTCGGGGACGAGCATCAGGATCAGATCCTCCAGCCCCGGATTATGGCCCGAAATCAGCAGGTGATCGGCATTTTTGCCGGTATCGCGGATCACGTCGATCAGGGTGGCCGCGGACGCGAGGTAAATGCGCCGGTCCCAATGCGGTTCAAGCGTGTCCAAATCTGCGGCGGGTTGGAAGATATCGAGCGTTTCGGTCACGCGCACGGCAGGCGAGGCGATGATGCGATCGACCGGCAGTTTCTGCCGCTTTAGCCATTGTCCGATCAGTTCGGCGCCGCGCGCCCCGCGTTTGTTGATCGGCCGGTCGAAATCGCGCTCGACCTGCACGTCCCAACCCGATTTGGCGTGGCGCAGGATGGTCAAACTCTTCAAAATCTCTCCCCGCGCCGCTGCGCCTGTCCTTCAAATCCGCAGGCCTTGTGCCGCAATCTTATGACGGTGAAAAGGCTGGATAGGCGCTTTTTCGCCTTTCGACATTCGCCGCGGCCACATGATTGACCGCTTCGTCGAGCGGTAGGCGGCGGATCGGGGTGCCTTCGGGAAAGGCGCTGAGCAGGCGCGACGGGAAACTGGGCGAAAGCATCACGAACTGGCCGAAATCGTCGGCGCGGCGGATCAGCCGCCCGAACGCCTGCCCGATGCGGGCGCGGATCACCATGTCGTCATAGGCGCTGCCGCCCTGCGCCGCGCGCCGCGCCGCGTGGAGGATCGTCGGCCGCGGCCAGGGCACGCCCTCCATGACGACGAGTCGCAGTGACTCGCCAGGAACATCGACCCCGTCGCGCAAGGCGTCGGTGCCAAGCAAGGATGCATGGGGATCGGCGCGGAAGATGTCGACGAGCGTGCCCGTGTCGAGCGGGTCGACATGCTGCGCGAACAGCGGGAGCCCCGCACGCGCAAGCCGGTCGGCGATGCGCGAATGGACGATGCGCAGCCGTCGGATCGCGCTGAACAGCCCGAGCGCGCCGCCCCCCGATGCCTCGATCAGTCGGCTGTAGGCTCCGGCGAGGGCGGGCAGGTCGCCGCGCGCGATGTCGGTCACAATCAGCACCTCTGACTGGCGGGCATAGTCGAACGGGCTGGGGACCGCGAAATGCCGGACGCCGCCGTCCATGTGGCGCGCGCCGGTGCGGATGTCGGCATCGGTCCAGCCCGCGCCGCCGTGGAGGCTGCCGCGCAGCGTCGCCGAGGTGACGAGGACCCCCTGCGCCGGACGATAGACCACGTCGGCGATGGGGCGCGCGGGGTCGAGCCAGTGGCGATGCAGCCCGGTATCGAACTCGCGCCCGTCGTAGCGGTCGACCGCCAGCCAGTCGACGAAATCGGGGTCGGCGGGACCACCCACGCGGCCGAGCAGCGACTGCCAGCCGCCCAGCGTGTCGATGCGCGTGCCAAGGCTGTGGCGCGCGCCGTCGACGCGCGCGCGGGCCTGGCCGTCGAGCCAGTCGGGCGGATCGTCGATCAGCGCCTCCAGCCGCTTGCCGAGCGCCATCAACGGGCGCAGCAGCGCCTCGATTGCGTCGCTCGCGCCCGCCGCAGCGGTGACCAGTTCGGGATCGGGATCGGCAAGTTCGGTTTCGAGGCCATAGCCGGTGTCGGCGGTGCGGGTGTCGACGGCGCGGGCATAGGTCATGGCGCGCACCGCAACGAGCAGGCGTTCGATTGCGCCCCAGGGGTCGTTTTCGTTCAAGCGCCCAAGCCAGCCGTCACCGGGGAGTTCGGCCGCCGCGGCGATTGCGGCCTGGATTGCGCGATCGCCCGCCTCGTCATAGCTGGCAACATCGGCAAGCCGGGCGGCGAGTCCGCGGCGGCGACCGCGCGACTTGCCCTCGGGCCCCAGCACCCAGCGGCGGATTTCGACCGCTTCCTGCCCGGTCAGCGCGGCCGCGAACATCGAATCGGCGGCGTCCCACAGATGATGACCCTCGTCAAAGATCAGCCGGGTCGCGAGTCCGCCGCCGTCTTGCGAGCCGGGGCGCGGACGTGCCGCCTGCACCATCGTCAACGCATGGTTGGCGATGACGATATCGGCCTGCGTCGCGGCGCGCGCGGAATGTTCGATGAAGCATTTGCGGAAATGCGGGCAGCCCGCATAAATGCATTCGCCGCGGCGGTCGGTCAGCGCGGTCGTCCCGTTGCGGCGGAACAGCGCGGGCAGCCAGCCGGGCAGGTCGCCGCCGACCATGTCGCCGTCGCGGGTGTAGGCCGCCCAGCGCGCGACAAGCTGCGCGAGGATCGCGGCGCGCCCCGAAAAACCGCCCTGCAAGGCGTCTTCGAGGTTGAGCAGGCAGAGATAGTTTTCGCGCCCCTTGCGCACGACGACCTTTTCGCGATGCGTGGCGGCGTCGGGATAAAGCCGCTCGGTCTCGCGCGCCAATTGGCGCTGTAGCGCCTTGGTGAAGGTCGAGATGCACACGCTGCCGGCCGACTGGTCGATCCATTGCTTTGCCGGCGCGAGATAGCCGAGCGTCTTGCCGATACCCGTTCCCGCCTCTGCCACCAGCATCTGCGGTGCATCGCGGCGCTCGCGCGGTGCGAAGATCGCCGACGTGGCGCGCGCATAATCCTGTTGTCCCGGTCGCCGTTCGGCCCCGTCGCCGGTCAGGCGGTCGAGCCGCGCGGCGACATCGGCTTCGTCGATCGTCACTTGCCGCGGCGCGCCGCGTGGCGGCGTCTCTTCCCATTCGGGCAGGCGCGCGAACAGCCAGCGTTCGGCCGCATCGGGCTGCGTCAGGCGCGGCTGGATCAGCGGCGCCCACGACCAGCGTTGGCGCGACAGGGCCTGGACGCCGTGCCATGCGCCCTCGCGTTCGGCCCAGTCGGGATCGTCGAGGCTGTCCAGCATCGCGGCGGCGGCACGCGGCAGGAAGGCGGCAATGTCATCCTCTTTCCCAGGCGGTTCCAGCCCGGCGGTCGCCGCTATTCCCGCCGGTGTCGGCACGGCGAAGCGCGCGGGATAGAGGAATGCGAACAGTTCGAGCAGGTCGAGCCCCGACAATTCGGGATAGCCCAGCCGGTCGCCGGTCAGCGTCGCATTGAGTAAAAGGTGGGGGGTCGCGGCGACCGCGGCAATCGCCTCGCCGCGCCCGACCCGCTGCACGCGGCCGTGCGCGTCGGCGATCCAGATGCCGATGTGGCTCGCGTGGATCGCGGGCAGGGATAGCGGATCGGGAGCCATGCCCCCACGCTAGGGACAAAAGGCGAACGCGGCAAGGTCGCCGCGACGATGCGTTCAGGAAAGGCCGCGGCGGCCGAAGGTGATGGGGCGCGTGGCCTGGAAAAGCTGCGCGGGTTCGATCGACGACGCGCTGCGCGCCTGAACGAGCGCCCTGTGAAGCGGCCCGTGGGTCAATTCATACGGAAACCGCACGCCCATGCGGTCATGTTCGGACCACATGACGACGGCATAGGTGACCGCGCCGCCATAATGGATTTCGCAGCGCGAGCGCGCGGGCATACTGGCCCCGTCGATCCGCGCTCCGCCCTCCGACAGGTCGCTGATCCGGCCGTCGACGAAGTTGAGCACACCGTTGACGGTGACCTCGATCGAAGCCGGGGTGCGCTTGTGGCCGCGGGCGGTGGGGGTGCGGAAACTGTCCATGGCCGGGACGCTACGCCATCATGGTAAATTTTCCGGTAACGATGTTTGCGGTCGCCGGGACGATTTTGCCTTTCGATTCATCCCCGCTTCCCGCTATGGGCGCAGCCATGACCGACTTGCATCTCGATCCCGCCCTGCGCGAACCCGCGCAAACGTCCAAGGCCTGGCCGTTCGAGGAAGCGCGCAAGCTGGTCAAACGTTATCCCGAAGGCAAGCCCGGCGGCGAGGCCGTGCTGTTCGAGACCGGCTATGGTCCGTCGGGCCTGCCGCATATCGGCACGTTCAACGAAGTGCTGCGCACGACGATGGTCCGCCGCGCCTATGAGGCGTTGACGGGCGGCGCACCGACGCGGCTGGTCGCGTTCAGCGACGATATGGACGGCCTGCGCAAGGTTCCCGACAATGTGCCGAACGGCGAGATGCTGCGCGAATATCTGGGCAAGCCGCTGACCGCGATCCCCGATCCGTTCGGGAAGTATGAGAGTTTCGCGCATCATAACAATGCGATGCTGCGCGAATTTCTCGACCGATTCGGCTTTGAGTATGAATTTGTCAGCTCGACCGATCGCTATCGGTCGGGTGCGTTCGACGAGGCACTGAAAAATGTGCTGCGCCACAATCAGGACATTCTCGACATCATGCTGCCGACGCTGCGCGCCGAGCGCGCCGCGACCTATTCGCCCATCCTTCCGGTCAGCCCGAAGTCGGGCATCGTGTTGCAGGTTCCCGTGACCATCGTCGACGCCGATGCCGGCCTGGTATCGTTCGAGGACGAGGGCGAGACGATCACCCATTCGATCCTTGGCGGCGGTGCGAAGCTGCAATGGAAGGTCGACTGGGCGATGCGCTGGGTTGCGCTCGGCGTCGATTACGAAATGTATGGCAAGGACCTGACCGACAGCGGTGTCCAGTCGGGCAAGATCGCCAAGGCGCTGGGCGGGCGCAAGCCCGAGGGGCTGATCTATGAAATGTTCCTCGACGAAAAGGGCGAGAAGATTTCTAAGTCGAAGGGCAATGGCCTCAGCCTCGAGCAATGGCTGTCCTATGGCAGCGAGGAGAGCCTCGCTTTCTATATCTATCGCGAGCCGAAGGCGGCGAAGCAGCTTCATATCGGCGTGGTGCCGAAGGCGGTCGACGAATATCTTCAGATGCGGGGCAATTATCCGGCGCAGGACGGCGACAAGAAGCTGGGGAACCCCGTGCATCATGTCCATGTCGCGCGCGGACAGCATGTGCCCGCGACCGAACTGCCGGTGACCTTCGGCTTGCTGCTCAACCTTGTCGGGGTGATGGGCGCCGATGCGTCGAAGGACCAGATCTGGCGCTATCTCGGCCAATATGTCGAGGGCGCCGATGCCGCCCGTTATCCCGAACTCGATGGGCTGATCGACAATGCGATGGCGTATAATCGCGACTATGTCGCGCCGACGCTGAACCGCCGCAAGCCGCAAGGCGGCGAGAGCGCGGCGCTTCGGGAACTCGACGACCGGCTGGCCGCATTGCCCGCCGATGCCGGGGCCGACGACATCCAGAACATCGTCTATGAGATCGGCAAGGACGAGGCCTATGGCTTTGAAAATCTGCGCGACTGGTTCAAGGCCTTGTACGAAACTTTGCTTGGGTCGAGCGCCGGGCCGCGCATGGGCAGCTTCATCGCGCTGTTCGGGATCGACAACACGCGGCGTCTGATCGCCGAGGCGCTTGCCTGAGGCAACATAGGAAACCCGTTCGTGTCGAGCGAAGTCGAGACACCCATCGGGACGGCGTGATGTCGAGGGGCATCTCGACTTCGCTCGATGCGAACGGAATTGAAGAGGTGCGAATGACCGCTGAACCTGCTTTCCAACTGGCGCAGATCAACATCGCGCGTTTCCGCCTGCCCGCTGAGCATGTTGCCAATCGCGACTTCATGGACGCGCTCGATGCGGTGAATGCGATTGCCGAAGCGAGCGACGGCTTTGTGTGGCGGCTGACCGGCGATGGCAATGACGCGACCGACGTCCCGGTAAACGACGATCCGCACGTCATCGCGAACATGTCGGTGTGGCGCGACCTCGATGCGCTCGCCGCCTTCGTCTATCGCCAGCCCGATCATCTTGCGATCATGAAGCGGCGCAAGGAATGGTTCGACCATATCGGCGTCTATCAGGTGCTTTGGTGGGTGCCCGCCGGGCATCGGCCCACGGTCGCCGAAGGCATGGCGCGGCTCGCCCAACTGGAAGAAAACGGGCCGGTCGCCGATGCGTTTACTTTCAAGCGGCCCTTTACGGCCCCCGATGGCACCCCCGCGTTGCCGGTGCAGGACGAATGCGCATGATCGACATTTTCACCACCGGCGGCACGATCGACAAAGTCTATTTCGACGCGCTCAGCGAATTCCAGATCGGCCCCGCGGCGATCCCCGACATGTTGCGCGAGAATAATGTCCACGTGCCGCACCGCGTCACCCAGCTGATGCGCAAGGACAGCCTGGAGCTGGGCGACGCCGACCGCGAGGCGATTCGCGCCGCGGTTGCGGCAAGCGATGCGTCGCGCATCCTGGTCACGCACGGCACCGACACGATGGTCGTCACCGGGCGGGTGCTCGCGGGGATTGCGGGCAAAACCATCGTGATGACCGGCGCGATGCAGCCGGCATCGGTGCGTGCGAGCGATGCCGAGTTTAACGTCGGTTTCGCGCTGGCGGCGGCACAGACCCTGCCGCCTGGCGTTTATGTTGCCATGAACGGGATGATCTTCGATCCCGAAAAGACGGTCAAGGACCGCGCCGGGTCGCGCTTTGTTCAGGAGGGCTGATCAGCCCGCGGCGGTCACCTGTCGCAGCACCGCCGCATAGCCCGGCGCGATCGTCATCATATCATGCTTGCCCGCGCGGCCCAGCGCGGCATGGACCTGCGGCAGGCGATAGCAGGGCACCCCCATGAACAGGTGATGCTCGGCGTGATAATTCACCCAATATGGAGCGACCGTCGCGCGCGCCAGCCAACCGGCACGGGTGGTGCGCGCATGGGTGAAGGGATCGTCGCTGCCCGTCGTCGTGCAGGCATGTTCGGCAATGTTGCGGATGCGCAAATAAAGCTGGAACGTCGTCGCCAGCCCGGCAAGCCACAGCAGGTAAGGCGTCCAGCCGTAGAGCGTGAGCGACGCGGCAAGGAGCACCGCCTGCACGACCAGGAACCGTCCGACCGCGCGCGCGACGGCAACCGCACCTGCGACATCGATCGTCGGTGACGTCATGCCATCGTCGGACTGTTTGTTGAACGGCGTTCCTGCTTTCGTGCTGGCGCCGCTTTTCTGCCCCTGTTCGCCGCGCAAAATGGCTTTCAGGCCGGTAAAGGCAAAGCCGAATTGCGCCATCCGCTGTTTGAAAAAAGTCTGTCCCGTCAGGTCGCGTGCGACCTTGCGCCAAAGGCTGGCGCGCGTCGTCGGAAAGGGTTTCGACAGCGACAGGTCAGGATCTTCGGGCTGTTGGGTGAATTTATGGTGCTGGAGATGATAGGTGCGATACGCAATGAGATCCGATCCGACCGCCGCGCCGGTCAACCATTGGCCCAGGAAGTTGTTGATTTTCCGGCTGGGATGCAAGGCGCCATGCGCCGCGTCGTGCATCAGGATCGCGAGGCCGAGCTGGCGCCCGCCGACAAAAATCACCGCGACCAGCCACGCGGCGGGGTTCTGCAACCACGCGGCAAACCCGACAAGCGCAACGCTGACGATCCACGCATGGGCGACGAGCCACACACCGCGCCACGAAGAGGCGCGGGTGATCGCCGACCATTCGCTGCGGTCGAAGAAACGGTCGGGCGGGAAAAGGCGGACGGCGGGCATCACCGGGTTATAACAAGTTGCGAACCGAAACCAAACCCCTTCCGTTTTGGCACAATATCGGCGGCAATGGCGCGCGCGCGGTAAGGATTTGGAAAGGGCTATCTTGCCACTGCGGGGCACATTGGATCAGCAGGGAAAATCGGGACATTGGGGGTTCGGCGTAACTTGATCAAGCCGGCGGACAGCGCCTTGCCACCCGGCGACCCGCTGTTCGATTCACCGGAGTTCATCGCGCACCTGATGCGGGTGGCAAAGCTGTGGCACTATGTGCTGGTCGGCCGCGTCATGGCGTTCGTAGCCCTTGCGTTCCTGCCCGGCCTCGCCGGTTTCTTCGACCGACCGGGACAATGGCTGGTGATGGCGGCGGGCTTGCCGTGCGACCTGGTGCTGACGGTGATCGGGCAGGCGATGCGGGGGTCGCGGCCGATCGCGCACGAGCGCGTGCGCTTGCTGGCGATGCTGTGTCTGGCGCTGATCGCGCTCGGCACGCTGTGCAGCGCCGCGGCGATGTTTGGCGCGCTCGCAGTCCCCGACGGCGGGCCTTATTTCGATGCCTTTACCGCGATCCAGATCGGGTCGCTTCTCGTCGCCGCTTCGGCCGCGGCCATCGTTCGCCCGGTCTTTTTCGCCTTTGCCGGCGCGACCGCGCTGGGCGGGGCGATCGGCGTCGCATCCTGGCCGTTCGCCGTCGCGGGGTTCGTCTTCCTGGGCCTGTTGATCGTGATGATGCGCGAGGATATCCGCCATCAGCGCCGCGCCACGCGCACCGCGCGGACACGCGTCAGCGACCAGCAGCGGGCGCTTAACCTGATGCGCGATTTCGAGCGCGCGGGCCGCGGCTGGTTCTGGGAAACCGACCGCAACGGCAGGCTCGTCTATATCTCGCCGACCGTCGCGGCGCGGCTCGAACTGCCGTTGGCGGACGTGCTGGGCCAGCCCTTTACCGACATCATCCGCAAACGCATCGGCAATGACGAAAATGAGGAGCGCACACTGGGTTTCAGCCTGTCGTCGCGCACGCCGTTCAAGGAATTGACGGTGCAGGCGGCGGTGCCGGGCGAAGAACGCTGGTGGTCGATTTCGGGCCATCCGATCAGCAATGAACTCGGCAATTTCCAGGGATTTCGCGGCAGCGGCACCGACCTGACCGACAAGAAAAGGTCAGAGCGCGAAATCAACCAGTTGGCGCGTTACGATACGCTGACCGGCCTGGCGAACCGGCGCCATATCACCGACCTGCTCGAACGCGCGCTGAAAAGCCATAGCGGGCAACCGCAGCCTTGCGCGTTGCTGCTGATGGACCTCGACCGTTTCAAGGCGGTGAACGACACGCTGGGGCATCCGGTGGGCGACCAATTGTTGCAACAGGTCGCGGGGCGACTGACCCAGATCGTCGGCGACAAGGGACAGGTCGGCCGGCTCGGCGGCGACGAATTCCAGATTGTCGTGCCGCAGATGGCCCAGCCCGAAAAGCTCGCGGGCATCGCGAACGCGATCATCCTCAGCCTTGCCAAGCCGTTCGCAATCGAGGGCGAGCAAGTGCGGATCGGGTCGTCGATCGGCATCGCGGTGTCGGACGGGCAGGGGGTGAGCGCGTCGGCGCTGGTCCGCAACGCCGACCTTGCGCTTTATGCCGCCAAGGACGCAGGGCGCGGCGTCTATCGTTTCTACGCCGATGCGATGCACAACCAGGCGAGCGAGCGCAAGGCGATCGAGGATGCGCTGCGCGACGCGCTGGCGAAGGACGAGCTTCGGCTGCTCTATCAACCCATCGTCGATGTCGGCAGCGAACGGATTTCGGGATTCGAGGCGCTGATCCGCTGGCACCACGCGTCCGAAGGGCTGATCAGCCCGTCGAAGTTCATCCCGATCGCCGAGGAATCGAACCTGATCGTGCCGATCGGCGAATGGATCATCCGGTCCGCGTGCGCCGCGATCGCGCATCTTGGCCCCGGCTACCGCGTCGCGGTCAATGTTTCGCCGCGCCAGTTCGCCAACGAAAAACTGCCCGCGACGATCATCAGCGCGGTGTCGGCGGCGGGCATCCGTCCCGAGCAATTGGAGCTGGAGATTACCGAAGGGGTGTTCCTCGACGAAAGCCCCGAAAATCTTGAAATGTTCCAGAAGCTGAAACGCACCGGCGTGCGCCTTGCGCTCGACGATTTCGGAACCGGCTATTCGGCGCTCGGCTATCTGAAGAAGGCGCCGTTCGACAAGATCAAGATCGACCAGAGCTTCGTCCTCGGCGCCGCCGACCCCAGCAGCATGAATGCTGCGATCATCTCGTCGATCGTCGGTCTGGCGACCGCGCTCAAGATGGAAACGACGGCCGAAGGGGTCGAGACGCACGACGACCTGGCGCTGATCCGCGGGCTGGGGTGCAGCCATGTCCAGGGCTATATCTATGGCAAGCCGATGGACCTGGTCGAGGTGCTGGCACTGCTGCGCGAGGGCGGCGGGCGCGCCGTGGCGCACGGTTACAAAAGTTCGCGCGAGGCACGACTGACCACCTTTCGCACGATCCAGATCGGCAGCGGCGGCTATCGTTATGAAGCGATCATCCGCAACATGTCGTCGCGCGGCGCGCTGATCGAAGGATTGTGGAATGTGCCGCCGGGGACACCGCTGACGCTCGAATTCGGGCCCGACCATTCGCTCGATGCCGAGGCGCGCTGGTCGGCCGGCAACCGCGTGGGGGTCCAGTTCGCCGTCGCGGTCGATATCGACGCGCTGATCGGGCCGAAGATCGCCGCGGCGGCGCGCGGACGCATCCGCCGCGCCGCCTGAAGCGCGCCGGTCAGTCGGCGATCCGTCCGCGCACCATCACCCAGTCCACCTTTTCAAGCGCGGTCACGTCGCTCAGCGGATCGCCGCTGACCGCAATCATGTCCGCCGACATGCCGGGCGCGATCCGGCCGATTTCGCTGTCGAGCGCCAACAGCTTGGCGGCGACCGTCGTCGCGCTCGCCAGCGCCTCGCGCGGGGTCAGGCCATATTTGACGAGCAGCGCGAACTCCTGCCCGTTGCGGCCATGTTCAAACACGCCCGCATCGGTGCCGAAGGCGATGGGGACGCCCAGCGCCCGGGCGCGCGTCACCGCCTTGCCGACGTCGCCCAGCGTCATGCGGACCTTGGTCTCGACCGTCGGGGTATAAATGCCCTTGCCGAGCCGTTCGCGGATGCCCTCGAACGCCATCAGCGTCGGGACGAGATAGGTGCCCTTTGCCTTCATGAACTTCAGCGTCGCATCGTCGGCGAAGGTGCCATGTTCGATGCTGTCGATCCCCGCCGCGGCGGAGGCGGTGATGCCGCCCGCGCCATGCGCGTGCGCCATGACCTTCAGTCCCAGCGAATGGGCGGTGTCGCTGATGCTCTGCAATTCGGGGCTGGTGAAATGACCCTCGAGCCCGCGGCCTTGCTGCGAAAGAACCCCGCCGGTCGCGGTGATCTTGATGACATCGGCGCCCGCGCGCGACGCCTTGCGAACCTTTTCGGCGCATTCGAGCGGCCCGGTGCAGGTGTAGCCGGTGTCGAGCACATCGTGGATATCCTCGCGGAACCCCGTAACGTCGCCATGCCCGCCGATGATCGACAGGGCAGGACCGGCGGCGGCGATCCGCGGCCCGTCGATAAAGCCGGCGGCCGTCCCGCGGCGCAGCGCATAGGCGGTATATTGTGCCGATCCGGCCTCGCGCACGGTGGTGAAGCCCGCGCGCAGGGTGATGGCAGCGTTCTTGGCGCCGACGACCACGCCCCATTCGTCGGGATCGACGGCGGCGGCGCGATAATCGTCGCCGGGGTCGCCGGTCAAATGGACGTGGAGATCGATCAGACCGGGAAGCAGCGTCTTGTCGCCCAGATCGACGATTTCCGCCCCCTCCGGCGCGGCCCCACGCCCGGCGGCGATCGAGGTGATGCGATCGTCGGTGATCGTGATCGTCGACGGCCCCTGGGCAGGGCTGGCGGCATCGGTGATGACGCGTCCGGCATAGATGACGGTGGTTTTCGCATAGGCCGTGGTGCCGAGCAGCGCGAGCGTCGCGGCCGCGACCATTCCCAATTTACGCATGAAATCTCCCCTGTCTGATAGACCTACCGTGGCGCGGCGGGCGGGGGAGGGCAAGGGGGATTGGCCTTGCGCGAAGCCGTTTGTCGCAGATCGCCGCTTAAAGCCCCAAAAGCCCCATATGTGGGCATCGAAACTGTGTCTTTAGGCTGGCACGGCGCGATAATGTGGGACAGCGCTTTTTCGGGAGCGGAAGGGCGGCTTTGGGGTGGAGAGCGGCCATTTAGGAGGTACGTGACCATCCCCTCCCGCAAGCGGGAGGGGCAGCGAGACTTGCCAGCTTGCTGGCTAGTCGCAGCGGGGTGGGCCATCGCACCGTCAATGCCCACCCCCGACCCCTCCCGCAAGCGGGAGGGGAGAAGAGCGTCCGTTTCCGGTCGTTTCGCGACCGTCTCCTTTCCCTCGCGGCTCAGATGCCCTGCCGTTGAGACCGAGCCGTGGCTCCGCTGGGTCGCGCAGCCCATGCAGGTTTCAACTTGCAACCGGCTGCGGGGCATGGTGAAGTCGCGCCAGTCGAAAAGGGGAGATGGGTCATGGCTACCGCGATCAAACAGGATCTGGCAGGCGAAACCGCGCGCATGCGCGAAGTGCTGGCGGCGCAAAAAGCCAGCTTCACTGCCGCGATGCCCGAGAGTCTGGCTGTCCGCACCGACCGCATCGACCGCGCGATCGCGATGCTTGTTGATAATGCGGAGGATTTTGCCAAGGCGGTGAGCGAGGATTTCGGGCATCGCAGCCGCGAACAGACGCTGATGACCGACATCATGCCCTCGGTCAGCGCGCTCAAACATGCGAAGAAGCATATGGCGAGCTGGGCGAAGGGTGAGAAGCGCAAGCCAACCTTTCCGCTCGGACTGCTCGGCGCGAAGGCCGAGGTCGTGTTTCAGCCGAAGGGCGTCGTCGGCA
>NZ_MIAM01000026.1:91780-119242 GCF_001830555.1 Sphingopyxis sp. RIFCSPHIGHO2_12_FULL_65_19
TTGCGGCGGGCAATCGCGCAATGATCAAGCCCAGCGAATTCACCGAACATGTCTCGGCGTTGATGGCGCGGCTCGTCCCCGATTATTTCGACGAGAGCGAAATGGCGGTGTTCACCGGCGATTCCGACGTCGGCGTCGCCTTCTCGAAGCTCGCCTTCGACCATATGATCTTCACCGGCGCGACCAGCGTCGGGCGCCACATCATGCGTGCCGCGGCGGACAATCTGGTGCCGGTGACGCTCGAACTCGGCGGCAAGTCGCCGACCTTCATCGGGCGCAGCGCGAACAAGGACCTCGTCGGCCAGCGCGTCGCGCTCGGCAAGATGATGAACGCGGGGCAGATCTGCCTCGCCCCCGATTACCTGCTCGTCGCCGAGGATCAGGAGGGCGCGGTGATCGACAGCGTGACGAAGGGCGCGGCCGCGCTTTATCCGACGCTGCTTGCCAACGACGATTACACCTCGGTCGTCAACACGCGCAATTACGACCGGCTGCAAAGCTACCTTGCCGATGCGCGCGAGAAGGGCGCCGAGGTGATCGAGGTCAATCCGGCGGGCGAGGATTTCGCCAGCTCGAACGGCCACAAGATGCCGCTGCATATCGTCCGCAACCCGACCGACGACATGAAGGTGATGCAGGAGGAAATCTTTGGCCCGATCCTGCCGGTCAAGACATACAAGAATATCGACGACGCGATCGATTATGTGAACGCCCACGACCGCCCGCTCGGCCTTTATTATTTCGGGCAGGACAAGAGCGAGGAGGACCGCGTGCTGACGCGGACGATCTCGGGCGGCGTCACGGTCAATGACGTGCTGTTCCACAACGCGATGGAGGACCTGCCGTTCGGCGGCGTCGGGCCGTCTGGCATGGGCAATTATCATGGGCTGGACGGCTTTCGCACCTTCAGCCATGCGCGCGCGGTCTATCGCCAGCCGAAGCTGGACGTCGCGGGGCTCGCGGGCTTCAAACCACCCTATGGCAAGGCGACGGCAAAGACGCTTGCGAAAGAGCTCAAGAAATAGCTTGGCAAGATATGGCGCTTCGCCCTAGGGGAAGCGCCGCGCTTTCGGGCGCGCCAAGGTTGCTTGGGCCCCTGTGGTGAAATTGGTAGACGCGCTCGACTCAAAATCGAGTTCCGCAAGGAGTGCTGGTTCGAGTCCGGCCAGGGGCACCATTCCCGGTCAAAACTGGGCACCACTCCGCCGGGGTGGCGGTCACCCCGAACGAGCGCATGCTCGAGCGCGAGTTTCGAGCCGCAGATCGTGATCTGGTCATTGCCGAGACCGACCTTGCCGATGATGAGACGGACATAGGCTTTCCGGAGAGCGGGATCGTCGGCCTCAAGCTTTTCGCGGAGCATGTTCCCGAAGCGATCGATGATTTCGGGCGTAATGCGGCGCTTACCCTTTTCCATCTGCCGCTCGAGGCTCTCGATCGTATCATTCAGCGAGGCCACTTTGGTGCGATGCTCAGCGAAACGCTTGGCGACGGTGGGATCGCGGGACGACATGAGACCGGTCTCGACCAGCTCCAGGAGCTTGCCGATTGCGGTTTCCGCCCGAGTTCTTTCGGCGCGTGCCTGCTGGAGATCGCGTGCACGACGCTCATCGGCTACGTCCGAAGCTTCGAGGACGTGGACCAGCAACTCGCGGAGGCGGGCGGGTTCGAGAATCCGGTGTTTGAGCTCGTTCAGCACGAGTTCGTCGAGCTGCTCTTCACGAATGCTCTTGCAAGAGCAACGGCTCGCAGACCCATTCGCCTTGGCGTTGCAGGTATAGTAGCTGTATCTGCCACCCTTGCCGGTCGTGATCGTCAATCCATGGTGGCAGCCGGGCATATCGCACATGGCGACGCTGGTCAGCAACGGGCGCCCGTTGGTGATGCGTGGCGCGGTCTTTGCCGGCGCGGCCTTGGCGCGGGTCGCGGCGACGATTTCGGCTTCCTCGGGCTCGATGATGCGAGGACATTCGATCCAGATCCAGTCCTCGGGTCCGGGAACGCGACCGTTATCGTCGGCTGTCTTGTCCGGGTAGGCGCCGCGATAGTGTGGCCGTTTCAGAATCCCGTCGATCGCGCTGTGGAAGAAGGGCTTGCCGCGCAGCGTATAGCCGTTGGCTTCGAGCCATTCGGCGATAGACCGGGTCCCCATCGGCTGGCCGGTTAGGCCATCGCGGGCCATCGCGTAGATGCGGCGAACGACAGCAGCCTCATGCTCGACGATCACGAGTTTCTTGCGTTCCTTATTGCCTTCCACAGCGGCGGTTTCGGTTTTGTAGCCGTAAGGCACGGTGCCGCCGTTCCAATAGCCCGAGCGCGCGTTGGTTCGACGATCGCGTCGCGTAAACAGCGACGCGTCATTGGCATATTTTTCGTTCATGATCGCAATCATGGAACGCATCATCTGGCCGTTCGGGCCGGGCCCAAAATCCTCGGTGATCGAAATGAGGCGGACGCCCGCGGTTTGCAGGCGATGTTCGGTGACAACCTGGGTGAGCAGGCGCCGGGCAAAGCGATTGAGGTTATAGACGATAACCACCTGCACCGGGTGCTCGGGGCCGGTCGCGAGATCGATCATCTTGTCGAACTGCTTGCGGGCAAGGCTGCGGCCCGAGACCCCGGGTTCTTCAAAAATTTCGAGAAGCTCGATCCCTTCTTTCTCGGCATAGGCTTCGATCGCCGCCTTCTGGCTGGCGATGCTGGCGTTATTGCCATCTTCTTCGTCAACTGACACCCTCACGTAACCAAATGCTTTGAGTGCAGCTGCAACCTTCGACTTCACCATTTCAATTTCCTTCAATTCAATGTTTTTCACCATTTTTGACGCTTCATTCGAAGAGCAGGCGCAGGCGGTCGGCGAGATGATATTCGACGAGCCTGGCCTCTTCCGGGAGGAGCGACAGCATGTCCGGCAGGTCGCAAACCACGGGACGCGCGGCCGTCGTCCGGGACCCTCGACGGGGCCCAGCTCGGCTTTGCTTCTGTGTCTTTGGAACATCGTCGGACATGACGATGCTGATGCGCTAGCCGCTGAACCCGATTCGGCGTTGGCGGCGCGGGGCGATCCACCGGGCACAAAAAGGGGCGGAAATCCTGCCATTCCGCCCCTGATTGGTGCCCGCCAGACAGGTTTAACGACTATCCGTTGGAGGGCATGCCCAGGCGCCAGCCGATCGGACCCCAGGCCTGCTCCGCGATAATGCGGCTTTCGGTGGTCGGGTTGCGGGCGAATTCCTTCGAGAAAGCCTTCCCGATACGGGTGTAGGCGTGCGAATAGGCCTCCTTCGGATCGCGGCGTTCACCGGTTCCGATACGCGACTGCTGGTGCGCGTGAATTTCTTCGAAGGTGAACGGTTCGCCGCGGTGGGCCTCAGCGATCTCGCGCGTTCCGGCGATTATGGCGTTGTCGGCGCTGTCGGTGACCGCCAGCAGGCCCTTGGGGAGGTGTCCCGGATCGCGCGTAACCGTACAGCGAAGCAGGAAGAAGAGGCGGTTTGCGCGATGCACATTGTGACGCTTGATCGCTGGGAGTGTTACGCGCTTACCGAAACGCACCGCCTCGATCGCCAAATCCAATACTTCCGGCTGGGGTTTGTAGATGGCCTTCTCGCTATCATTGACCGGGCCCGTCCAGGCCACGGCACGCTCGCAGGCGAGCCACAGCCGGGCCAAAGGATCGAATTCGCGGCGCTTGTAAACGGGCTGGCGAGCGAGCGACTTGTTGGAACGGATGTCGCTGATGTCGGAGCGCAACTGGCGAAGCAGCGCCCGCGCTTCCATCATGCGCTGCAGAATATAGGCTTCAAGATCGTCGCCATGGGCCGCGCGCCACACAACCAGCGCGGTCTTCGCCCGCTGCTCGAGATCGCCGGCATCGCGGAACGGCTTGGCCTCCGCCTCGGTTGCATCTCGCCCGAAAGGGAGACCTCCCCAAGAAGGCCAGCTAACGGCGTAGCTCCCGCGATTCGTGTCGATGATCAAGCCGTGGTGCGCGAACGAGGCCTGGAAGTCTTGAGGCACCGGCTTGTCCTCTTCACCGAAGTAGAGTCGCGCCGCTTCCTCGAAGAGCTCCAGTTCGTCGGAGATGCGGACGGCGAGGCTCGCGTTCAGCGGAGCCTTTCCGTTTGCCGCGCCATCGAGCGGCGGCAGTTCGGTTGGACGATAAATGCGGACATGAGCGGCCGCTGCCTCCATTTGCAGATCGTGGGCGATCCAGAGACGCGACACCGTGGCGATAATCATCAGAACGTCTTTAGCGTCATATTCATCGCCATAGCCTTCGCGCGGAACCGCACGCACGGCGGCGACGACGCGCCCCTCAAGGAGATACTTTATCAGTTGCGGATCACGCCCATTGAGCGCCATGAGGACTCCGGCGAGCAGATCCAGATCATCGACGCAGAGCAGATCGGCCATTTCGCGTCGCGCTGCCTCGTCGGGGACACGGAGAAGGCAGCGCTGGATCCAGTTATCGAAGCCCGCTTGCGTGCGCTCCACAAGCGAGGCGTCATAATAGCGACGCTGCTGTTCGAGGATGATCAGTTCCAGCTCGGTCAGATTCATCTTCTCCGCGAGGAGCTTCTTTATCTCTTCGTTCGAGAGCTTCGGGAGCGCATAATCCTCCGCCTGATAAGCAACCGTGGACGTCAGAGCTGCGCCGAGATTGGCGGGGCGAGAGCCGAACGGAAATAAGTAATTCTTCATATTTCATTAACCTCTTCATTCAAGGGCGCGATCAAGCCGCAGGAACGAATATGGAACGATCCGAAATTATTTCAAATTTCTTCAGCCGTTAGACTTGAAATCGTGGCTCGCTGAACCATTTTCGGATTCGGAAAAGGAAAAAATTTTTTTTGCGCCCTTCTCCATTTCTTCTGTCAAATCGCGTTCCAGTTGATGGATTCGGTGGCTCAATCGATCGAGTTCGCCGATCTGAGTGAGCGGCGATCGTCCGTCCGCGAGTGCTGTGCTGACGCGATCAGCCAGCGCATCGAAGGCTGCAGCCAGGTGATGGCGTTCCTGCAGTCGGAGTTCGATCCGCTGTTCCAGCGCGGCGAGGTCATGAACGGCCATCGGCTCGGCGGCGCAATCATCATGGATGCTGTCGGTCATTCGATGAACCCCGGAAGGTCCGGCAATGCCGGCATAGGCGGCGGCGCCCAGAATCGTGGATTCCCACCCTGCTCCTTGAGCCACTCGAAAGCCCCGCCGCGTTTCCTGAACTTCGGTTCGGCGATGTCGAGGGCCCGGGCGATCTCGCGGACCAGATGCTTCTGATTGACCGTGACCTTGTCGTGCCGCCAGCTTTGCATAGGGTCGCGTCCCTTTTCCGAGCGGAGGAAGGTCACGGTCTCGTTGATGTAGAGCTGCCGGAGCCAGGTCAGCCGCGACCAGCTCCCCCACGCGCGGATGCAGGCGCCAGCCTCGGAATCGAACAATATCCGGAGCATGCCGCTCAGGCTCTCGTGCGGGTGATGCCGTGCGATGTCGACGAGGAGCAGAAGGCCGAATGCGCCGAGGTGATCGAAACCCGCGAGCGCGACGTCGTCGAGAAGATGGCCGCCATTCGGTTCGAGCGCGCTGCCCGTGCGATAGCATGCACGGTCGCGCGCGTTATACGCTGCCCGGCGGTGAAGATATGTTTCTGCCTCGCGGATCGCGTCGGTCAGATCTTCGATGTGCCCGGTGTTCGAGGCGGAAAGGCTGTCCAGCGCGCACGCTAGCAGATTGGCTGCGTTAGCGAGGTGGTTCGGGGTGACGGGCGGGGGAGGTGCGTGGGTCATGCCCACGGTCCTGCATCAGGTCCGCAACCCGATTCGGCGTTGGCGGCGGTCGGTCTCCCGCTGTCGATCGTCTGCGGGTCGATCGTCTGCGGGAGGCAATCGCTCCACGCCGGGCCGGGTGCAGCATCCATATAGGTCGCGATGTGCCCCCATGCGAGGGGCGCCGATTATATTGGCAGTCCGCTACCAGTCTGATGAGCTACCTCTCTCGGGAACGATGAGCAAGGATTGGAGCTGCGCGTTCGCTGGTCAGCCGGACCCGTGCCAAATTGGAGAATGGCGCTACCTTGATTGATTCAAACGACTAAGTCGAAGGTTTTTCGGTTTTGCGCAGCGTGTCTGCAATCATTGCCGCCAGCGATTCTTCAGCCTGGATGCGGACGACGCGGTCTCTGGATTCGAGGTCGCGGCGAATCCACTGCGGAGCGCGCTCAATTGCGCCGAGGACGATGGTGGTCAGATCATCGGTCATGCCCGCGGCTATAGCGAGCCGCGAGCCACTTGCAATCATGGCGGACATCGGCAGCAACGCGCCTCATCTCGGTCGTTCCTAGCCAGACTAAGTCGTGCCCAAAAGCTGCCATTCCTTCATCTGATCGTACTTATTTGCGGAGTTCCGAAGTGCTGCGCCCCTCAAGGTCGAACCGAAAACCGAAGAGCCCCCCGGTCTCGTCGTCGGCCAACTTCACTGCGTTGACAAACGGCGCCAGCGAGACGTCGCTCAGCATCTCCGCATTTTTGAATTCGTCGCTGTTCAGCGCCACAATGTATTGGCCATCGACGTCGTTGGCGACGAAATTGCCGTACGCGAGCGCTTGGCTTACCTGACGTGAATCGACACCATCAAACAGATGGCTATCGTGGATGAGTAGGCGGGGACCGGTGACGAACTGGCCTGCTGCCGGTTTGATGGACACCGAGATAAGTTCATTCAGGCTACCCCAGCTTCACGTTCGAAGTCGATAGGACTGAGGTAACCCAGGGTCGAGTGACGCCGGGTCGGGTTGTAGAAGCATTCGATTTAATCGAACACGTCGGCCTTCGCCTGCGCCCTCGTGCGGTAGATTTCTTCCCGATCCGCTCGGTCTTGAGCGAGGAGAAGAAGCTCTCCATGGCGGCATTATCCCATACATTGCCGGACCGGCTCATCGAGCAGGTGACCCCATTATCGGCCATCAGCCGCTGGAACTGCTCGCTGGTATATTGGCTTCCCTGATCCGAGTGATGCAGCAGCGCGTCGGGTTTGCCACGCCGCCAGATCGCCATGATCAGCGCATCGGTGACGAGCTGGGCTGTCATGGTGGCGCTCATCGACCATCCGACTACCCGGCGCGAGAACAGGTCGATCACCGCCGCAACGTAGAGCCATCCTTCGGCCGTCCAGATATAGGTGAAGTCTGCGACCCACTTCTGGTTCGGCCTGTCGGCCGTGAACTGGCGATCCAGCACATTGCCGGCGATGACCGACCGTTCGCCATGATCCTTGGGAAGCCCGCGTCGCCGCGGCCTTGCTCGCAGCCCCTGCGCCCGCATCAGTCGTTCGATCCGGTGCAAGCCGCAGGATACCCCGTCGGCCAGCAGATCGTGCCAGACACGGCGCGCACCATAGGTGCGATAGCTTCCTACATGGCTGGCACGGACCTTCGCACCGATCACCTCGTCGTCGCGGGCACGCTGCGACGGCGGGCGGATCAGCCAGGCATGAAAACCGCTTCGCGAGACACCGAGCGCCCCGCACATCCATGCCACCGGCCAGATCCCTCGGTGCTTCGCGATGAACTGGAACTTCATATCGAGTCCCTCGCGAAGTAGGCGGCGGCTTTTTTTAGGATGTCGCGCTCCGCCTTCAGCTTGGTCAGCTCGCGCCGCAGGCGATCGATCTCCATCTCCTCCGGCTTCATCTGGCCGTGACCGGGAAAGGCATGGCCCGGATCGGCGGCAAGCTCCCGGACTCATTTACGCAGCACGTTCGCATGCACCTCCAGATCGCGCGACGCCTGGGCGATCGTCACCCCGCGTTCGCGGACCATCCTCACCGCCTCAAGCTTGAACTCGCGGCTGAACTTCCTTCTTTGCATTGTGGACCTCCGATAGGTGGAAACACCCTATCTCGGTGTCCACCAAACCGGCAGCAGGCCACCCTTACCCTTAGTACTCCAGTTTCTGCGTACGACCCTTGCC
This sequence comes from Sphingopyxis sp. RIFCSPHIGHO2_12_FULL_65_19, assembly GCF_001830555.1. Classification (GTDB taxonomy): domain Bacteria; phylum Pseudomonadota; class Alphaproteobacteria; order Sphingomonadales; family Sphingomonadaceae; genus Sphingopyxis. The sequence goes on from NZ_MIAM01000026.1 coordinate 99,745, forward strand.
AGCGGGCGACCCGCGATTTCCGGCAAGCGGACCGAGCCTATACCGATTATTGCGGTCTGGTTCGCGGCCAGGCGCCGTACGACAGTTACACTTGCGCGCGCCGAGGCGAGCGCGGTCGCGAATTGTACGAGGATGTGCAGTTGGCATATCTCGTCATGACCCGGTCTTGCCGCTAGGTCAGTTCTCATCGATCAAGCCAGAAGATCAGTGGTTCGGCGAGCGCGATAGTAGAGAGGAACGCTCTACTTATGGGCGCTGACGCGCGCGCAAGAACCGACCGCTGCCGTGCTGCGCAGGCTCGAGGAGCGCGTAAAATCGATGGGCTACGATTGGTCTCTCGTCCGCATGACCAAACAGTGAAAGAGGAAGGCGCTTTGGACGCTTCGGTCTTTTCATGTTTCTAACTTTCGCAGGCGCGCGCGGGGGCGCGCGTTGAAATTGCAGAGCGTGGCTAATTCCAAAGGGTGGCCCCCGGGTCAGTGGCGCGAAGCACCTTGGAACCGGCGGCAACTAGCCCGCGAGAAGCTGTCCATTTTCGCTGCGAAAACGGCAAAGATGGTGTGCATTGTGCATGCACACACGGTACGCCGCTTCGAGAGTTGAGTAAACCGCCGCAGCCCGGCCTGCTTGTGCGGCGGGGCCGCGGCGGCATGGATTTAACGCGCCAGGCTACCTCGGCGCGCGTACGGGTGCCGCATGGCCCGATCAGGAAAGGGCAGCGGTCACGAGGATTTCGACGCGATAGTCCGGCGTCGCGAGCTTCACCTCGCCGGTGGCGCGGGCAGGCGCGTTGGCGCCGCCTACCCATTGGTCCCAGACCGCGTTCATGGCGCCGAAGTCGCTCATGTCGGCAAGCCAGATCGTCGCGGTCAGGATGCGTGATTTGTCGGTCCCCGCCTCGGCGAGCAACGCGTCGATCTTGCCGAGAACCGCGCGGGTTTGGGCCGCCGCATCTTCCCCCGGTGCGCCGACCTGGCCGGCCAGATAGACCAGATCGTTATGGATCACGGCCTGGCTCATCCGCGGCCCCGAATGGAGTCGTTCGATAGTCATAATAGTCCTTTCCTTTTGGCTTCACATGTAGCGATCGATGCCGAGACCGGCGGGGTCGAGCGGGGGACGCTCGCCGCTGATCAGCGACGCGATAAGCCGTCCCGATCCGCATGCCATCGTCCAACCCAATGTACCGTGCCCGGTATTGAGAAACAGGTTCGGGATCGGCGTGGCACCGATGATCGGCGTGCTGTCGGGCGTCATCGGGCGAAGTCCGCTCCAGAAATGCGATGGCGCCATCATGTCGGCACCGTCTGGAAACAGGTCCTTCAGCGAGTGACGCAATGTGGCCTCGCGCTCGGGCGGCAGCGCGGCATCGAAGCCAGACAGCTCCGCCATCCCGCCTACCCGGATCCGATCGCCGAGCCGGGTGATCGCGATCTTGTAGCTTTCGTCGAGCAATGTCGATAATGGCGCGCAATTCGCGTCGGCCACCGGCAGGGTGATTGAATAGCCTTTTACGGGATAGACCGGCAGGGAAACCCCGGCCGGGCGAAGCAGCGCTGGCGAGTAGCTACCGAGTGCCACCAGATAGGCATCGCCGCGGACCAAGCCGGCATCGGTCCGGACGCCCTTGACACGGCCGCCGTGCATTTCGAGCCCGGCGATATGCGAACTGTAGCGCAGCTCGACGCCCACCTCCGGGAGGTGACCGGCAAGCTGGCGCGTGAACAGGTGGCAATCGCCGGTCTCGTCGCCGGGCAGGCGGAGACCGCCGACGAAGCGCTCCTGCGCGGCTGCAAGGCCGGGCTCGGCGCCCACGCAGCCGTCGCGGCCGAGCAGGGTGTATGCGACGCCATAATTTTCGAGCACCGCGATATCTTCTGCGCTGGCGTCGAACTGCTTCTGGGTCCGGAACAACTGGAGTGTGCCTTGCGAACGCTGGTCATAGTCCAGCCCAAGCCGCCGGCGCAGCGCAATCAACTCGTCGCGGCTATATTCGGCAAGTCGCACCATGCGGCTCTTGTTGAGGGCATAGCGCCCGGGCGTGCAGTTTCGCAGCATCGCCAGGATCCACCGGATCATCGCCATATCGATGCGGGGGCTCACGATCAGCGGCGCATGCTTCATGAAGAGCCAACGCATCGCCTTGAGCGGAATTCCGGGCGCCGCCCAGGGCGAGGCATAGCCCGGCGAAATTTCGCCTGCGTTGGCGAAGCTGGTTTCGAGCGCGGGGCCTGGTTGCCGGTCGACCAGCACGACCTCATGCCCCGCCTCGGCGAGATAATAGGCCGACGCAACCCCGATCACCCCCGCGCCGAGGACGATGACCCTCATGCCGCTGCCCTATCGTGTGCAGCCCGCATCTGCCCGTTCTCGATGGCGAAGCGAGCGTGCCGCGGCCCAAGTCCGGTCAGGATGTCATAGGCGATGGTGCCCGCATGGCGCGCGACATCCTCAAGCGATTGCGAAGGCCCCAGCAACTCCACGAAATCGCCCTCCGCAATAGCGTCACCGGCAAGACCGCCGATGTCGATCGTGAGGGTGTCCATGGATATGCGCCCGATGATCGGAAGGCGCACGCCGCGGTGCCAGGCCGCGCCTTTGCCGCCCAGGCTCCGCGGCCAGCCGTCAGCATAGCCCATCGCAACCGTCGCAAGCCGCTGAGGCGCGATCGCGATATGATCGAGTCCATAGCCGACGCCCGTGCCCGGCTCGATCAAGCGGATCTGAAGGATGCGCGCATCGAGGCGCACGACGGGCTGCAAGCCTTCCGCCGCCGCGACCGGCGCCACCCCGAACAGCGCGATGCCTGGACGCACCACATCACAGTGGAAGTCGCGCGGCAGAAAGGGACCGGCACTGTTCGCGACAGACCTGGGCACCGCGGAAAAATGGGCGGCGACCGCCTCGAACCGGCGGAGCTGTTCGCTATTCGCTGCGCGGGCTGGCTCGTCACCGCAGGCAAGGTGCGTCATCAAAAGCTTGAGCTCGAGCTCACTCTCCAATGCAGGATCTCCTGCAGCTGCCAGCGCCGCGTCGGGCGACAAGCCGAGACGCGACATGCCGGTGTCGATCTGGAGCGCGGCCGGTAATCGCCGCGCGGCAGACCGGGCGTACCCCCGCCAGGCAGCGAGTTGCGTGGCCGAGTTCAGGACCGGAACGAAGCCGGCCTCCGCACACGCCGCTTCGCTGCCCGGATCAAGGCCATTGAGGATGGTGATTTCGGAACCGGAACCCACGATAGGTCGCAGCCTTTGGACCTCGCACAGCCGAGCGACGAAAAAACGGCGGCAGCCCGCATCAAGAAGGGCGGTCGCGATCGCATCGATACCCAGACCATAAGCGTCAGCCTTGACGACCGCCCCGCATTCTGCCGGCGTGACGCGCCGTGAAAGACGATGGAAGTTCGCCGCGATCGCATCGCAATCGACGATCAGGCGGCTCGAGTGGGGCGGGGCAGGCGGTTCCATTTTGATCTCCCTCGCGAACGAGGATAGCGCGCGTCATGCGAAATTTTTCGCGGAATCCACCAACAATGATGCTAAACTCGGTCCTTATTGACATTATCTGCGATAATTTGGGGGAATCTTCATGCCGAGCCTCGGTGACATGGATCGCCGCATCCTGAACGTTTTGCGGCTGAACGCACGGATCACGAACAGCGATCTTGCTGCCGAAGTCGGACTGTCTCCCTCCGCCTGCTTGCGGCGTGTGCGGCTTCTGGAACAGTCAGCTGTGATCCGAGGATATACGACGATCGTCGCGGGTGGCGCGTCGGAGGAAGGAACGATCGCGATCGTGCAGGTGGAACTCGAGCGACAGTCGGAGGAATATCTCCTGCGTTTCGAGGCGGCGCTCCGGCGGCATGCAGAAATCCAGGAGTGGTTCCTGATGACCGGCGATGGCGACTATATTCTGCGGGTGCAGATCGGTGGGATCGACGATTATGGCGTGTTTCATCGCGATGTATTGTCGCGATTGCCCGGCGTCGCCCGCATCACCTCAAGCTTCGCCATGCGCAGCCACCGCAGGATGTAGCACGCTTGATAGCGCGCTCAGGGCGCAGCAGGTCGTCGGATCGTCGCTGCGAACAACTGCACGCTCGAAATCCTCCCCAAGATCGACGTCGCCGCAAGCGGAGGCGAGGCAGCGGCGCAGGGACTGGTCCGCAAGGAGCTTGTTCACTTGCTCGCTGTCGCGTTGGATCTCGATATCGACGGCGGCACCTTCAACGGCAAAGATCCGAACCATCGGTCCTGAAAGTTGCTCAGGGCTCTATTCTTGCTATTTCCGCCGATCGCATTTCGCGGCTTTGAGCGAAATGACCGTGATTGCCTGATCCCGATGCGACGCATTTCATCGGGCCCTGCTGCGCTTCATGTGGCCGCTCATCTCTGCCCACTCCTGCGGTGGAGCGTTTTTGACCCGCTTCCGGTTTCAGCTTAAATCGGCGACTTTGCACAGACTTCTTGCTACGGGCCTCCGATGAGCGTGAATTTTGCAAACAGCCGCGCCGAATTTGCGATAGATTTCGGAACCGCGAATTTGAGAGTGATCCATCGTGACGATGGCGTCATTTTTGACGAACCCTCGCTCTGTTGCCTCGCGGACGGGGAGTGGGGACCCGCGTTGGTCGCTGCCGGCTTGCCCGCGAGCGAGATGAGCGAACGAACGCCTTCTGGGTTGCGCGTTCGGCGGCCCCTGAAACGCGGCGTTCTTCAGGATATCGGTTCAGCGACGCAGCTCCTCCGCTATGCCGTCCCCAAAGTACGCAGACGGCACTTGTTCGGAACGCAGAGGGTGATTATCGGGCTACCGGCCGATGCGACGCAGGCCGAGCGCCGCGCCATGCTCACCGCTGCGCACGACGCCGGGCTCAATCCTTTAGACCTGATACCCGAACCGCTCGCGGCCGCGATTGGAGCCGGCCTGGCGGTTCGAGCACCCAGGGCCACCATGCTCGTGGAGTGCGGAGCGGGGACGACGGAGGTGGCGGTGCTGTCGCTTGGCGGAATCTGCCAGACGCGCGCGCTCCGCGGCGGCGGCGACGAGATGGACCAGGCCATCATCGACCATCTTCACTTTCATCACAAACTGCTGGTCGGGCGCCGAAGTGCTGAACGGATCAAGCGGGCTCTGGAGACCGTGCCGGCCCCGGCAAACGGAAAATGCTCGCCGATCGAGGTCAAGGGGCGCAGTCTTGTATCGGGGCTCCCGACAAGCCTTCGAATCCCGTCCGCCGAAATCGCAAGCGTTGCCGAGAAGCACGCGCAGAATATCGTCGATCTCGTGCGAGAAGTGCTCGGCGCGACCACCCCGGAACTGAGCGACGATATCCACACGCATGGCATTTTTTTGACAGGCGGCGGCGCTGCGTTGCCCGCGATCCGCGCCATGATCGAAGCGCAAACCGGGCTTGGCGTGACGCTCGCCGATACGCCAGATCAATGTGTTGCGCGCGGGCTGTTACAGATTTTGCGCGGAGAAGAAATAAACTGAAGTGTCATGTCCGGCGGATTTTCGCCGTTGCTCGTCACATGGCCTCATTGGTCCGACACGCGTGCGCAAACCCGCGTTCCACCAGCTTTTTGGTGCGCCATGGCCATAGCTATCTATACATGCTATAGAGATCGCATGCGATTGAGTTCTGAAAATCTTCGCTTCATGACGCGCGGAGGCAAGCTTCCGACGCGCCTGCGCCCCTCGGGACCGCCGTACCGCTAAGGCGGTACGCGGGCACCGAGGCCGCGTTCCTGACAGCTCGTCAGGGTTCCCCAAATTATTGAATGGGCAGTCTTGCGGCCCGCAAGTCGGCGTTTTTGCGCCGACGGAGTCGCGCGCCCATGGAGCAGAACATGGAAGAAAATCCAAGTCTCGCTGCGCTGATTGCACAGCGCGCCGAATTCGCAAATCAAATGTCGGTACGCCTTGGCGATGCATGCGCTGACGCGGGAGGCGATTCGCGACAAATAGCGTCGCAGCTTCTCGATATCATCCTTCGATCCTTTGAGAAGCAGGGCCTTCCCGCCGCCGACGCAAAGATTTTTGACAAATCTTGCGTCAGCCGCTTTGGCGACGAGCTCATTCCAATCTTGCGCGATATTCTAGGGCACGATGTCCCGATCAGCTTTCTCGCCCACTGCATCGACGGCTATTGGCGCGGCGTTCGCCACGTGCTTCAGCATGCCGCCTGACGTCGGCCGGGTGTGGGTCACCCGCACCGCGCCATTCAACCAACTGACCGCCAAGCGCCTCGCAGCGAAGGGATATGAGACATTGCTCATGCCCGCGCTGCGGGTCGTCCCCGTTGCGACGCATGTTCCCGTCGCAGTGCCGGACGCGCTGATATTCACGAGTCTCAACGGCATTCGTCTTCACCGGTTCTTGCCGGCGCTTGCCAATCGCCAGGTTTTTGCGGTGGGCGACCACAGCGCTCGCTTTGCCCGCGCCATAGGCTATCGGCGCGTTATGTCCGCGAGCGGGAATGTCTCGGACCTGGCGAAGTTGATCGTGGCACAAAGCGTGCCCGGATCGACGGTCCTGCACATCGGGGCGGTGCAACCTGCCGGCGATCTTGAGGTTTTGCTGGCTGCTGGCGGGGTGCGGCTACGCCGCCATCCCGTTTATGATGTCGTCGAAAGCAACCTTGCAGGGATGAGAAGTGTGGTCGCCAGTCCCGCGGGGCTGGCCGCGGCCCTGATCCACTCGCCGCGTGCGGGCGCGCATGTCGCGGCTTGGCTCGACCGCCGCCGACCCGCGTGGCGCGGGGCGGTCGTCTGTATATCCGAAGCTGCTGCCTCGTCCTTTCGAAATGGGAGAGGGTTGGACATCAAGGTTGCGAAGCGACCGGACGAGGCATCGATGCTCTCATGTCTTGGCATGTCTGGGACTGACCGATCATGATCGCATGCCTTACTGCCATTTTATCCTGTCTCGCCGACCCGGCGCTACGCTTACCAATTAATCAAGTTGACTTAGTTTGGGCAATGGCCATGATGGCTGGCGATGAATAATTCACTCCTCTTGCGGCGCTCGGCGCACCACGCAGGCCGGCTTCTCGAAGGCTAGCCGCCCCGAACTCGCATCCGGCGGGGGCGGGGCACAGCTATGACCTAGCAAGCAAAACGACCCCAGCGGGTCCGAGTGACACCATGAACAGCATCGATACAAGATCTTCCGCGCGAGCGGAGGATGTTTCTGCGCAGCTGCGCGAACAATCAGGCGATGACAAGATCATCAAATTCCCTGCCCGTGAAACGGAAGCGCGACCGGTTCCGCCGATGCCGCCGTCCAAGCCGCCGGGTCCGCAACGCGCCGCTTAATCGTCGTCAGGGCTATTCAAAGAATCGAGACTATCGTGGAAATCAAGCCGCCGGACGCGCTTTTTGCGCGTCTGCTTCGCAGCGCCTCTTTGCGAGCGAACGAATTATTGTCAGTACCAGGAGGTGCGGCCCGCGTCCGCGTGATCGCTGACGATGGCTATAACGACATCGAGCGGCTGGCATTATCGCCCTTCGCCGATGACCAACTCGTCGCCGTCGCTTTGCGCCTGGGCGATACCTGCCGCGGCGCCGGTCAGCCATTGGTAGCGCGGATGGCGCAATATTTTCACATCCCTGCGCCTTCGATCGAAGTCGAAGCTTTACGCCGGTCAATCTGGTCCGAGCAGGAGCGGGCGGGGCTGCCTCTCGACGAAGCCCGGCGCGAAGTCGCGATTGTGGAAAGCCGGATGATCGACGGCGAGCGATCTCGTCGCTCCGAACTGCGAGCCTATGCCGCCCTTTACTCCGATCTTTGGTGCGATCCGCGAACGGGCGCTCCATTGTCGACGCGCCGAATGATGCTCGCGATGGTGACAGGCTTCGCCGAGCGGTCAAATACATCGAGCGTATCATCCGGTCGCCTGGAGATCGTGTCGTGACGGGCCAGGCTCGAGAAAATCGAAATGGGCCCTTGCAACTCGGCTGCCGGGCGCAGGCGCTTTACGTCCTCACCTTCGTCCTGCTCTTTCTCTTGGCGTGCTGGTTCGTCGGGTCGCTCATCACCAAGCGCGCGTAGCCGGCGAGACCTGCAATGTTCTCGACAACTTCCGCTCCGCTCGCGCCGACGCCTGCCGTTCCCGAACCGATGTCAGGCCTCATCTTCGTTCTGATGGTGGCAGGACTCTATTGTCTGGCGTTCGCGTTCACGCGGCGCCCGCGGATTTGCTGGGCGACTGCCGCTATCGTCTGTTTCTACGGCGTGATCGCGATCGTCTGGACAAGCCAAATGGGTAGCAGTTCTGCTACCGGTGCCGCGATCGATAATGCGCTTAGCGTGTCGCCGCAGTTCGGCGAGCAAAGCCACCCACCGACCCTTTTGCCGGACAAGGACGCGCGGGTCGGGGGCCTCAATTGATGGTCTTGCGAGCAATGAAGCCGCAAAAACAACCAGCTGCGGCGCATGGGCGCCGATACTTTTCGCCACCTATTTCGAGTTGGGAGCAATCCAAATGGGCATCCGCGCCCGCCTTCGCTCAAAAGCTGCAGCGCGCCCTACGCGCGATGTAGAAGCTATGCTTGCGCGCTATCCGCGGCTCACGACGGATGAAAATGCGCGCCTGCTGGCACTCCTCCCATCAATTCCATTGCTCGACACGGCGATCATCATGGCTGACGAGCATTTATCGAAGAAGCTTGATGCCTTCTATTTGGCTCATCGGGACGCATTCGCTGACCGATGGTCGCGGCTGCTGCCCGTCATTATCGTTCTGGCCCTTTCTGTCCTGGGTCTCCTATCCCCCTGAGCGACCCGATTTCCTGATGAATCGTCGGCGCCGACCCGGCGCGTCATCCGCGGAGGCACAGCTCTTTTGCGGCATTTTTTCTTTTTTCCCGAGCCGTCCGGGTTGCAGCGCGGACATGAATGGAGCTTCTCGTGTTGATCAACCGCTATTCGCCACTGCTCATCAGCTTCGCCGCCACAGTGGCATTTACGCTATTCCTGCCGCACCTCTGGGCAATCCTCATGATCATCATATCAGGCGGACTGGCACTGACCGGTGTGATGGATCTCGCTCAACCCGAACATTCGGTCCGCCGAAATTATCCGCTTGTCGGACGGCTGCGGTGGATCTTCGAAAGCGTTCGCCCTGCGATCCGGCAATATCTTGTCGAGGGCGACCAGGAACAAACGCCCTTTTCGCGCAGCCAGCGCTCACTCGTCTATGCACGTGCCAAGAATGAGATCAGCGACCGGCCGTTCGGAACGCTGGTCGATGTGTATCGCAACGGCTATGAATTCATCGCCCACTCGACGCGGCCCGGGCCCGTCGCTGACCCGGCGAGCTTCCGCGTACTCATCGGCGGGGCAGATTGCGCCCAACCTTACCCCGCTTCGGTTTTCAACATATCGGCGATGAGCTTCGGCGCGCTGAGCGCCAACGCCATCCGGGCGCTCAATAAGGGCGCCAAGTTGGGCGGCTTTGCCCACGATACGGGCGAAGGTTCGATCAGCCGCTATCATCGCGAGCATGGCGGCGATCTCATCTGGGAAATCGGCAGCGGCTATTTCGGGTGCCGCACCGACGAGGGCGGGTTTGATCCGGTTCGCTTCGCCGAGCAGGCAGCCGATCCTCAGGTCAAGATGATCGAACTCAAGATTAGCCAGGGTGCCAAGCCGGGAATGGGCGGCATCCTTCCCGCGGCGAAGATCACCGCGGAGATATCCGAGACGCGCGGCATCCCGCGCGGCCGCGACTGCATCTCTCCAGCACGGCACAGCGCCTTTTCCACCCCGATCGAACTCATGCAATTCATTGGCGAACTGCGAAAATTGTCGGGCGGCAAGCCCGTCGGTTTCAAACTTTGTATCGGACAGCCCTGGGAGTTCATGGGCATCGTCAAGGCCATGCTCGAGACGAATATCCTGCCTGACTATATCGTCGTCGATGGCGGGGAGGGCGGAACGGGCGCGGCGCCGTTTGAATTTACCGACCATCTGGGCATGCCCATGCGTGAGGGGTTGCTTTTCGTGCACAATACGCTCGTCGGCGCCAGGCTCCGTGGCAGGATCAAGGTCGGCGCGGCGGGGAAAATCATCAGCGCGTTCGATATTGCGACCGCGATGGCGTTGGGCGCCGACTGGACCAATGCCGGGCGTGGGTTCATGTTCGCGATCGGATGCATCCAGTCGCTGGCCTGCCACACGAACCGCTGCCCGGTGGGGGTTGCAACACAGGATGCGGTCCGTCAGCGCGCCCTGGACGTCAGCGACAAGGGCGACCGGGTCTATCATTACCATCGCAACACATTGCTTGGCCTGTCGGAAATGATTGCGGCGGCGGGGCTTGATCATCCCGCGCAACTCAGCCCTCACCATCTGGTCAGGCGCGTGAGCCTAACCGAAATCCGGCTTTTCTCACAGTTGCACATCTTCCTCGAAGAAGGCGAATTGCTGGCCGGCGCTTCGGAACGGGATTTTTACAGCGCCGCCTGGCGTCTGGCGCGGCCGGACAGTTTCGAGTTGGCCGTGTGAGCGGTTCGGGAAAACAGGCAGGTGCGCGCGAGCGAGGTCTTGCGCTCACCTGCCTTGTGAAGAAAAGTTGGTATCGCGACTAATTCAGAAGTCTTGCGAAAAAGATCAAGCTCATGGCCGTGCCGACGATAATGATGACGGCGCGGACTAGGGCTGTCGGCAGCCTGCGTGCGAGCGGCGCGCCTGCATAGCCGCCAATCGTCGCGGCCGCCTTCATCACCAGCTCCTGGGGCCAGGCTACCAGGCCGACGAGAGCAAAGGTCGCGACAGAGGTGCCGGAGATCAATAGCGATATCGCGCTTTTCAGACCGTTCATCTGATCAAGGTCGCGCATGCCCCAACACGCGAACAGCGCGAGCAAGACGATGCCAAGACCGCCGTTGAAATAGCCTCCATAAATGGCGACCACGATCAGCGACGCCATGTTATCGGCCATGGCAAATCGATGGCGCTTGGCCCACTTCTGGACAGGTTCCGCGAAGGCGAAAGCAGTGGTGGCAATCAGCAGCAGGAAGGGAACAGCGAACGAAAAGGCCTCGTTGGAAGACACCAGCAGCAGGAGTGAGCCCACCAATCCGCCGAACAGCGTCGCTCCGACAATCTTCAGAAGCTGGCGCCGCGAATAGGCGGAAATTTCCCTTCGGAACCCCGCTGCGCCGCCAAGATAGCCCGGCGACAGGGCGACTGCGCTGGTCGCATTGGCTGTCACCAAGGGCACACCGGTCAACACCAGCGCGGGCAGCGTCAGAAATGTCCCTCCGCCAGCAATGGTGTTCAAGACGCCGGCGAAAAATGCGGCACATGCCAACAAGCCGTAATCGCTCATCCCGAAATCTTTCGGCGGGATGGGGAATCAAAGGGGGGAGGCTGACCTGCCTTCATTCAAGCGTCCTTGCGCTCCCCAAGCTTTGCTTCATTCGGCCTTCGCTGGCTGTTGAACCTTGAGAATGCTGAGCTTTCGTTCGCGTCCGTCACGATCGGGCCAGAGGATCGATTGTCCCTCGCGCAGCCCGATCAATCCCGCGCCGACGAGGGTCAGAACCGAAATGCGATAGGCCGCGATATCGGCGTCCTTCGGGTAGAGGAGCTCATAGGAATATTCGCGGCCGCTCGCTTCATCGAGGAAGCTCGCCCTGGCATGCATGGTGATGACATCGGGCGGAATGCGATCCGCCTTATGCAAGACGGCGCGCGTAATTTCGCCGAGAAGCATGGCGCTGACTTGCGGCAGCCGATCTTCGACCGCCACTGCCAGGTTCGAGAGACTTTCCGCCTCGCTGTCGATCATATGGATGGCCGGACGCTTTCCGGTCCTGGATTTGGACATGGTGCTACTTTCACTTGAATGGGTGCAGACGCGTTGCCGGGCAACGCGGTTTCGAGATCTGGAATGTTCGCCCCGAGCCCGGGGCGTGTTGCACCGAAGCTCGGGGCTAGAAGCCCGCGAGAAGCTGTCCTCCATGAACACGGAAGCCGAAAGGATGCGGTTCGGATTGCATAGGGGCAGGTTGGCCAAAGCAGATCGCAAAGTCAAATCTTCTCAAGGCATTTCGGCCTCTTCGCATCGGCCTCGCCGCTTCTCGTCTTTGTACTCTTCTGTGCAAGACATATCGATCGAGCGGGCGTTGGCGCGGTTAGCCGCCGGCGCGCGTGCGCGCTAAGGGCGATCGGGGTTGGCCCGGCGACCGGCCAACCGACAACTCGCACCGCCGTCATTATCCCGGTTCGCTGGAACTGCCTCGATCGAATGGGCAAAACCGAAACCGCTTTTCGACACTGTCACCGTTCGTCACGTCATTATTGTAATATCGCGGCGAAGCCACAGAGCGGGGCTCCGCCGCGGGGGCTAAAATGCTGGCGCGTGGTGACGCTCCGCCGCTTCAATTCGGGCGATCCGGTCCTTGATCGACAATCTCGTCTTCTTAAGCTCGCCCAGCGTCAAGGGATCATATCCCTTTGAACCCTGCCGCTTGGCGATGAGTCGCGAAACTAGCTCGTGGTTTTTCTTCAGACGACGAATTACCGACTTTGACATCATTGTTCTCCGTTAAATTCGACGCGGATGTCTCCTATCCGCTGGGGATGCGCGAAGCGGGTTGTCCCGTAACATTCTCTTGGCCCTCGACGGCGAATTCGCGCGGACGGGTAGAAGAGATCGGACAGGGGCTCTCTTGCTTGGGGGGAGGCAAAATAGCCCCTGTCCGCACGACCTGAAAGATAGTGTCAGTCGTGTTTTCGCTGGCCCGGTAGCTGCTTGCGCAGCGCTGCCGACACCGAATTTTCGACGTCGGACGTGTCTTTCTGCTTCTTGGGCTTCCGCGGCTCGCGGTTTCCTCGTTGGTTCTTCTTTGCCATGTCGATGGCTCCGTTTGATCAGTTCATCCAAAGGGCGTTGCCCTGACGGCCGCACGCCTGACCCGGAGATATTGCGCATCCGGATCAGGCCGATCCAAGGGGTTGTGGTGGCACCAGATTGGCTTTTCTGTAGTTCATGATCAGATCCTGAAACGAATGGAGATCATGGATTTGCCGAAGACATAGCTATGAGAGCTATGTTGATGGACGCGACAGAGAAGAAAATCATTACTTTTAACCTCAACCTGAATTGGTGAGATTCCTGAGCTCGATCGGCGGCAGTTATATCGTCCTGCGATTGCGAAAAGGAGGTTGGCACGAACATCATCTCTTTCAATCCGCGCGCGCGTGCGGATGCGGCCTATCGTCACTCGCAGGCGAGAGACGACCGACCTCTCCATCGAAGCGGCACGGAGTTCATGGTCTTTCAGAAAGAAAGCGCATCAAACGCGCCTCTTTCAATGGAAATTGCATATTTGAAAATTCAAGCAGGCCGAATGATCATTCGCGCTTCATTGCTTGATAAAATGGCCCCGAACTCCCGGATATCAAATCATCCGGGTGGGGCGGGCTACAGCGTTAGCAGTTTTTCCGTGCTACGGAGCCAAAGGGAACATATTTCAGTAGCCATGGATCCGAGATAGAGGCGCAAAATTATTAATCAAGCTGGGATCCGGAATAGTTCTCTGTTTACTATTATATTTGGGCCTGATCCGCAGCTTGCTTGCCAATATCATCGCCGACAGCCGCAAATATCCACTGCAAGTCGCGCCGCTTGGTCAACAGATCCTCGAGGCAATATCCATCGAGCACCTTCATGAAGGCGGCGAGCGCCTCGTTCAGGGCACCGGTCAAACCGCAAGCGGGCGCAATGACGCAGCTGGCGCAATCGACGAGATTGAAACCGTCTTCGGTGTGACGGACGACTTCGCCAATATTGATGTCTCTCGGAAGACGCGCGAGCCGCACCCCACCATAGCGTCCGCGCACGCTCTCCAGATAGCCCGCGTTCACAAGATCATTGACTACCTTCATGAGGTGATTTTGCGAGATGCCATAGGCGCGCGCGATCTCGGCTATGGGTGACAGTTGCTCACCCGCTTTGCCCCCAAGGTAAAGCAGCACGCGCATCGCATAGTCTGTGTAGTGCGTCAGTCGCATCAACCTCTCCCGCCGGCTCGCGAGTTTAATATGCATTTTTGTTGCATGTTTCAATCCGCCGTCATACATGCGCGGAATATGCATGATTGGAGCGAGTCGTGATCGAGAGTGACGAAATCGACGAGGCGGGACTGGAGCGTCTGATTCCGCTTTTCTACGAGCGGGTCCGCGCCGATGCCGAGATTGGCCCGATCTTCAATGACGCGGTAGCTGACTGGCCGGGGCATCTCGACCGGCTCGTCGCCTTTTGGTCGTCCGTCATGCTCACGAGCGGGCGCTACAAGGGCAGCCCGATGGCGGCGCATCTCAAGCACCGAAGCCGGATCACACCGGCGATGTTCGATCGCTGGCTGACAATCTGGACGGCGACCACCGACGAACTGATGTCGGCGCGGGCCGCAGCCGCGCTCCAGAACAAGGCGGCGCGCATTGCCGAGAGCCTCGGCCTCGCCCTGTTTTTTCGCCTCGAAGATCCGGTTGCCGCGCGCGGCGGGATCAACTGATTTTTCCGAAGGAGCACCTGAGCATGACCGAAGCCACGTTTGCCCATCTCAATGTCCATCATCGCCCCCTGGATATCTCCGACCGCATCGCGCTGGGTTTCACCAAGATGCTACGCTTCTGCGCCGATACTTTCTTTGCCAAGCGCTATGGGCACCGGGCGATCGTACTCGAAACCGTTGCGGCGGTCCCCGGTATGGTCGGGGCGACGCTGACCCACCTCAAATGCCTGCGCCGGATGGAAGACGACAAGGGCTGGATCCGCACCCTGATGGAAGAGGCGGAGAATGAGCGGATGCATCTCATGACCTTCATAGAAGTCGCCAAACCCTCCGTGTTCGAACGCATGGTCATTCTTGGGGTCCAGTGGGTCTTCTACCTCGCCTTCTTCGCGCTTTACCTCGTCAGCTCCAAGACGGCGCACCGCGTTGTGGGTTATTTCGAGGAAGAAGCGGTGATCAGCTACACGCTCTACCTCGATGATATCGACAAGGGCCGCAGCGCTAACCTGCCCGCGCCTGCGATCGCCAAACATTATTGGAAGCTTGGCGACGACGCGACATTGCGCGATGTCGTTCTGGTCGTGCGTGCCGACGAAGCCCATCATCGTGACGTCAACCACGGCTTCGCGAACGAACTCGCCGGGATTGCCGTCGCCGCCAGCACCGCACCCTATCCGGAGCACGCCGATGACATCCGGATGGTCGCCTGAGATGGTAGCGCCGGCCCCATATCGTTCGACCGCGCTGTTCGATGAGGACACGCTGCCCAACGCGCTGCGCAATCGCCACAATACCAAGGCCGGGGTGTGGGGTCTGATCCGGGTGATCGAGGGCGAACTCAAGCTCACCTATGTCGACCCGTCATCCGAGGTCATGCTCGATCCTTCGCGCCCGGGCCTCATCCTGCCCGAACAAGTGCATTTCGTGACCCCCGTGGGTGCGATGAAGATGCGGGTCGATTTCTACGACCAGCCGCCTGGCGACTGACTTTCCATTCCATTCCTACGAAATTCCATTCATACGATATAAAGGAGATTAGCATGTCGCATAATCTGAGCGACCGAACGATCGCGCTCGTCAAGGCCACGGTTCCCGCTCTCGAGGCTAAGGGACTTGAGATCGTCCATGAAATGTATGCGCGCATGTTTCAAAATCCGGAAATCCGGGATTTGTTCAACCAGTCGCATCATGGCGATGCGGGCTCGCAGCCAAGAGCGCTGACCGGCGCGATCCTCGCCTATGCGAGCAATATCGACAATCTGGCCGCTCTGGCTCCTGCGGTCGAACGAATCACCCAGAAACATGTCGGCCTGCAAATTCACCCGGAACATTATCCGCATGTCGGCGAGGCGCTGCTCGGCGCGATCGCCGCGGTTCTGGGCGATGCGGCGACCGAGGAAATCCTCGGTGCCTGGGGTGAGGCCTATTGGTTTCTGGCGAATATATTGATCGCACGCGAGGAGCGGATTTACGGGATCCAGCGCGAGACCGTTGGTGGTTGGAATGGCTGGCGTGAATTTCGGGTCGATGCGGTGATCCGGGAAAGCAGCGTCATCAAATCTTTTGTTCTGCGCCCCGTCGATGGGGCGCCAGTCATGGCCTACAAGCCTGGGCAATATCTGACCTTCTGGTTCGAGGTGCCGGGACATCCGCCGGTCAAGCGCAACTATTCGATTTCGGCCGCCCCCAACGGAGCGACCTATCGCATCTCGGTGAAGCGCGAACCGCAGGGTCTCGCCTCGGGATGGCTTCATGACCAGGTCTTCGTCGGTAGTGTGCTCAAGGTCGCAGCGCCTGCCGGCGAATTCTATCTGGCTGACAATCCGGCGCGGCCGGTCGTGCTGTTGTCAGGAGGCGTCGGCCTGACGCCCATGGTTGCCATGCTCGAAGCCCTTGTCGAAACGCGCAGCGATGTTCCGGTGCATTATGTCCATGGCACGCACGATCGCGAGACGCACGCCATGCGCAATCAGGTTCGGGAGCTTGCTGCGCGCGGAGTCGCGGTTCGTGTCACCGAATTCCACCAGACCCCATTGGCGGACGAGGTCGCCGGCCAAGACTATGATTGCGCGGGCCTGATTACCGAGGAGTGGCTGATCGACAATACGCCTGTCGGCGAAGCGGATTTTTACATTTGCGGACCGCGGCCATTCCTGCGCGCCGCGGTATCCTCTTTATCGCTTGCCGGCGTGCCGTCTGACCATATCCACTACGAATTTTTCGGCCCCGCGGACGAATTGCTCGCGGCCTGAGTGGCCTTGATCGTCAGGCGCGCGTCGTTTCGTCTAGTTGGGCGGCGGCGGCGTGCATCTGATCGACGCGCGGACCTAACCGTCGGCACCGATGCGGATGCCGACGGTTGGTGGAAAGCCGCTACATCAAGCTACGTCAGCGAAGCGCAGCAGGTCGATCATCCTGAAGTCATCGCCCTGTTTCGACGCGTCGACCGTCGGCAGGAACGGCTGCCATTCGGGATCCTGCGACAGATAGCTGCCCTTGTCGCCCTGCAGCAGCCCCAGGAACACCTCGGTCACGATCCGCGCCCCGACCGGCCCCAGTCGCTCGCCATTTTGCGTCACCTGCGCCTCGCGCAAGATATAGAACCACAGCGGCGTCCGGTCGTCGAAGCCGTGCGGCTTGAGGTCCGCAAGGTCACCCTTCGACAATTCGGGCAGCTTCATCGCGCGAGCCACCCGCTGACCCGACGGCAGCGAGAAGGTCAGATGGCGCAGCAGATTGCGCTGCGCCAGCGACGCCGGGTTCGTCTTCGGATCGGGGTTCGGCACAACCGATCCCGGCAGACGGAACAGCGAGGTCGACAGCGTCGAGTCGATCTTTTTGTTCGGCTTCACATTGCCGTCGCTGAAATCGAAAAAGGTCGGCCAGTCGATGAAGCGCCGCGGCGCACGGCAGCCGCCCGACAGATCGTCGGGATCGTTGGGATCGGACGGGGTCGGGGTAAAGATCATCGCAAAGAACGGGTTGCCGCCGTTGCCGGTGAAGTTCGCGCGGTATGACGGCCGCACCTGGCTGTGTCCGAACCGATAGGCAGCGACCGAAAATTCGACCGGGATAAACGGCTCGTTGCGCCAGTTGTAATATTTGCGCCCGTTGGTCAGCACATCGTCGACCACCGCGCTGCCGCATGTCTTGCGCAGGAATTCGTGGACAATGATCCACTGGTAATGCCAGCGCACGATCCGCTGCGCTTCGGCGAAAATCTCGTCCGATCCGGTCAGCTTGATCTTGGTTTTCACATGCTCGACGACCTGGTTGTGGAATTTCAGGAAGGCGACCTGAAGCTGGCTGATGATCAGGTTTTCATCGTCGCGCGGATCGCCGATCAGGGCGACCTTCTGACTGTTGCGCGGCACATCGAATTTGTTCGCGGTGCCCGTCGGCTCGAGCAGGAACTTGCCGCCCTTGCCGCCCGCTACATCGTAAAGATGCGGGCTTCCTCCCGGCCCGGCGCCATAAACATTGTCGAGGCCGAGGCTCGGCGTGCGGAAATTGGCGATCTGTTCGGGATCGGCCTGCCGCTCGAGGCTGGACGTCGGGTCAAAGGTCATGTCGTGATCGAGGAACTGGCCCAGAAAGGTGAAGCCCGCGGTCAGGGTCGGATTGTCGCTGTTCTTCGCCGACAGCGCCGGGTTGGTGATCAGCTCGGCGGGGGTCTTGGTCAGATTGTCCTTGGCATCCATGATGCCCCCCACCTTGCCGATCTCGATCAGCGCGGCGCGGACATCGGGGGTGTCTGCGGCGAAGGGCGGCAATTCGCCGAACATGCGGCCAAAGCGGCCGGCGTCCGAATATTTCGAGCGCTGCGGAACAATGTCGCGCGGATATACGCCGTGGCGAGGCATAGTGTCTCTCCTCTCAGTGTGAATATGTTCTGGTTTTTCGGGATGATCTGCCCAGGCACGGGCCGGCATCCGCTTTTATGAGACGACACCTGGCGCAACGCTGGGCCTCGTTTCTCTGAGAGGAAAGTTCTTAAACTGGTTAGCGGAAAGTTCACTTGCCGGACCGGTCTGTCGCCAAGCCAGTTGGAAGATCGATCGGCTTTTGGCGACGACAGACTGGCAAATGGCACCTGCCTGGAGCAGACCGGTTCCGCTCATGCCAAGTGAGGGACATCGGCGATATGATGTTGGCGGGCTGCCGGCGAGCGAATGCTGTCCTCAACTCTCCAGTAGGGGCCAGACTTCGACGACGCCGTGGGCCACCGCACAAGGTGTGCGGGCGACGATGTCCACGGCCGCCGCGATGTCCTCGGCTTCGATGAGGGAGAAGCCCGCGATCGGTAGCGGCGAGAACATGAAGGCCGACATTTTCGTTTGGACACCCTTGGCATCGGGGTTGCGGAGCTGAACAGGCATTCCGGCGACGCCGACAATGGCACCGTTCTACTTTAGATTCTCGTCCGCGGCATGGACTGCATCGCGGATATCAGGCGCAATGCGATCATATCCCGTGTCAAACGGCGTTCAAACGGGACCCCCGATCGGCGTCGAAGAAGGACCCCCTTGCGGATATGATAGGGGTTTGTCGAGGTGAGCCTTGCGCTGCGTGCGGCGGAGGGCGGGCGTAGCTCGCCCGGAGGCGCACGCAGCGCAAGATAGATTTTTGAAGGCGGCGAAGGTGGCGGTCAGCTGCGGTTTTTGAAGCGCCAGCTATCGTTGCCCGTCTCGACGATATCGCAGTGGTGGGTGACGCGGTCGAGCAGCGCCGTGGTCATCTTGGGATCGCCGAAGACGGTGGGCCACTCGCCGAACGCGAGGTTCGTGGTGATGATGACGCTGGTGCGCTCATAAAGCTTGCTGATGAGGTGGAACAGCAACTGCCCTCCCGAGCGTGCGAACGGCAGATATCCAAGCTCGTCGAGCACGATCAGGTCGAGCCGCGACAGCTGCGCCGCCAGGGTCCCGCCCTTGCCGATCCGGGTCTCCTCTTCGAGGCGTGTCACC
>NZ_MIAM01000027.1:0-26305 GCF_001830555.1 Sphingopyxis sp. RIFCSPHIGHO2_12_FULL_65_19
CGCTGGTCCTGAAACGAAGCCAGTCCGGCCAAAGCGAAAGATCCTCCGAGATTTCGAGCGGCGTTAAAAATACCGGAGGCATCGCCAGCATCTGTATTTGCCACTGAGGCTACGGTAGCCTGGTTCAGGAACATCATGGACAGAATCATGCCAACGCCCCGAATAAGCTGGCTTTCGATGAATACGGCGCCCCCGGATTCCGCGGTGAGGCTTATGCTGACGAAACAGCTGGCCGCCATCAGAAGCATTCCGACTCCGACGGCAATGCGGATGTGGAGCCTACGGATCATTAAGGGCAGGATCGGCATAAGCACAAAGGCCGGAATACCCATCCAAAATATAACGAGCCCGGTTTGAAAAGCGTTATAATCCGATATGATCGCAAGAAATTGGGGAATGACGTAGGTCGAACCATACATCACCATTCCCAAGGCGAGAGCCATCACCGCAACGCTTCCGAATTGGCGATTGAGAAGGAGGCGGAGTTTCAGGACGGGCTTGGACGCATTCAGCTGCCCGTAGATCAGTGAAGCGAAACCGATGACGGCAATGAGGGCCAGCCAGCGAATAAGAGCGGATTCAAACCATTCCTCGCGATGCCCCTCCTCAAGCAACACAGTCAGAGCGCCCAACCCCAAAATCAGGCCGGCAATGCCCGCCCAATCAGCATCGGTCAGATACTCCCACTTCGGCTCTTCGTGAGGAAGCCCGACGAATAGCAGCAGCAGCAGCACAGCGCAGATTGGAACATTGACAAAGAAGGCATAGTGCCAGCTCAAATTTTCGGTCAGCCAGCCACCGATCAGCGGCCCCATGACCGGACCCAGAATCACTGTCATGCCGAACAGCGCCATGCCGATCGGCTGTTGATGGGGCGGCAATCTTTTCGCCACGATGGTCATCGCAGTCGGTATCAGCGCACCACCCATGAAACCCTGACCCGTGCGACCGATGATCATGGTCGTGAGGTCGGTCGCCATACCGCAAAGAATTGAAAAGCCGGTGAACGCGGAAACCGCAATGATGAGCAGATTTCGCAGTCCAAAAAGGCGTTCAAGCCAGGCGCTAAGCGGAATTACCACGATTTCGGCTACGAGAAATGCGGTGGCAATCCAGGTTCCCTCGGTGCCGCTGGCTCCGATTTCGCCCTGGATCACCGGAAGCGCGGAATTGACGATAGAGATATCGAGTGTTGCGAGCATGGCGCCAAGTGCGCCCGCTGCGACCGCTATCCACGCGGTGATATCGGCATTCCGCCTGTCTGCAGTCGGAGTACCAGAGGCGCTGTTCGATGCCAACTCGGCGGTCATTTGTCGGTACTCGAGATCTCTTTCAGCTCTCCGGCAGCATTTCGCGTGTCGACAACTGCCACAACCGACATGCCCGGGACGAGCAGACGACGCACTTTGGGCGAGGCTATTATCGCGATACGAACCGTTATCCGCTGAACAATCTTGGTGAAATTCCCTGTGGCGTTTTCGGGCGGCAGGATTGAAAATTCTGCTCCGGTTCCGGGGGAGATGCTCTCAACGCGTCCGGCAATCTCAAAGTCGGGAAGTGCGTCGACCTCGAGCTTGACCGGTTGCCCCGCCCGCAAAAGGCCGACCTGCGTCTCCTTGAAATTAGCGATGACGTAGATTTCGTTTACCGGAACCACCGTCATCAATCGCTGGCCGGGCTGAACGAATTGGCCGACCCTTACTGTTAGATCGCCAACGCGACCTCCCTTGCTGGCTCGCAGCAGGGTCGATGTGACATCTAGGTCGGCCGCTTCCAGCTGCGCGCGGGCCGCGTCAGCTTGGGCTTCGGTCTGGTCGATCTGTTTGAACAAGGTGGCCCTCCGACCGTTGGCGGCAGAGACTGCTGCCTGGGCAGCAACAAAGTCGGCGTGCGCTTGCTGCGCCTGTGTCTCATATTGTTGAAGCTTTTCTCGCGGCTCCGCACCGGTCGCGGCGAGGGGGCGATACCTCGCTACCTGCTCATTGGCGAGGTCGAGCGCCGCGCGCTTGGCGGCGAGTTGGGCCCGCGCCTGTCGAATCGCTGAGTCCTGTTCGGTTACTTGCGAGCGGATTGTGTCGGCGCCGGCCAGCGTCGCCGCAATCTGCGCACGCGCCTGTTGCGCCTGGGCTCTATAATCTCGCACATCTAGTTGCACGAGCGCCTCGCCGGGACTGACCCGCCCGTTCTCAGAGACGAGCACCGCGTCCACGTATCCGGCCACTTTTGATGAAACCACAACGCTGTCGGCCGCGACATAGGCGTTGTCGGTCGACTGCATGTACTGCCCGTAGGTGACATGCCTGTAATACCACCAACCACCTGCAATCAGCGCAGCAGTGATGGCTATGATGAGGATGAGGCGAAATTTGGGTTGCGATTTCAGGCTGGATGCGGGCGCGCGATCCTGTTCCCGCTCATTTGGTTCGTCGGTCATCTGCCTCTTTCGAAGGATTTTGGACATGTGCTAAGTCGCTTCATGGCGTGGCGTAGACCGTTCCATCCAGTTAGTAAAATCGTTTAGTAATTTGCGTTTTGGCATTCCCACGAAACGGACTAGGCAGCGGTATGAACGCAAATCTCGACACAATGCCGCCACGGCTTCGCGAAGGCGCCCTCACCGACGACGACCGTATGCTATATTTGATGGACGAGATTAGTCGGGGGGCGAGGCGCGCTTATGACGCACGGATTGCCAAGAGCGGCCTCAATCAGACGCAGTGGCGCATCATCGGACAACTTCTCCGCGAACCATCGTTGACGCAGGCCGGAATTGCCAAGCGACTAGAGTTGGAATCCGCCACGATCGGTCAAGCCGTCGCTGGCCTTTGTGAGAAAGGATTGATGGAAAGGCGACGAGCCAAAACGGACGGCCGGGCATGGCAGCTCATCCTGACCCAGGAGCTCGACAGGTTGTTGCCCCAACTGAGAGAATCCGCGGACGGGCTGCATAGGGTCTTATGGCGGAACGCCACGCGCGACGAAAAACGGACGTTGCTGGACATTCTTGTGCGGATTGCGTCGAATCTCGATCAGAGCCGGACCGATGCGGAATAGGACATATGCCTGGGTTCCGAGATAAACCGATAGGAGACATCGCACGCGCCGCCGAGATAGGACAGATTCTTGTCCGGCACGGCGCCAAAAGCCTGGCGGGCGCGCTCGGCGTCATTCCGCATCCTGCCAATTCAATCGATCCAGGTGAATTGCGGCCGGCGGCGGTCGTCGCACTCCTGCGCGACATTGGTCCGGTCGGAATAAAGCTTGGACAGCTGCTGGCGACGCGCAGCGATCTGTTTTCCAGGTCCTGGATTGCTGCCTTCGCGACGCTCCACGATCAGGTTTCTCCGGTGCCATTCGAAGAAATCGAGCCCATCCTTGCCGCAAGCTGGGGAGCTGACTGGCGAGGGGAATTCACCCAATTCGATGAACAACCACTGGCTTCGGCTTCGGTAGCGCAGACCTACTCTGCTTCGCTGCTCGACGGCGCCGGCGTTATCATAAAGGTGCGGCGTCCGGGCACTGCTGCGCGAATGGAGGCCGATGTGCGGCTGCTGTCGCGCCTCGCCGCCGTTGCCGAGGATCGATCCCCTGAAATCGCCCGCTATCGCCCCGTAGAGTTCCTGCGAACCTTTGGCAGAAATCTTGCCTGGGAAATGGATCTGGCAGCCGAAGCTCGTGCATGCGAGCGTATCGGTGGCTATCTTGACACGCTTGGGATCAAGACTCCAACAATTCATTGGGAACTGACGGGGATACGGGTCAACGTCCAGGAGCGGCTGTATGGAACGCCCGCGTCTGCGCTCGAGGCCGGCTCGACCGACCCACGCGTGGCGGCGTTCGCGAGACAATATGCGAATGCAGTCCTGCGCATGATCATTCTGAATGGCGAATTCCATGGCGATCCGCATCCGGGCAATGTTTTCCTTATCGGGGAACAGGATGTGGGCTTTATCGACTTTGGATCGGTCGGCACTCTCACGAAGGCGAGACGCGAGGAGCTGGTGCGACTTGTCATGGCTATAGCCGACGAGGACACAGCCGACGTCGCGAACGTGTTGCTCGAATGGGCCGGAAATCCAAAAGTTGACCGTGATGGGCTCACCCAGAATTTGGACCAGCTGATAGGTGAATTCAGAGGAACCGTCCTTTCGGGGATTGAGTTCTCGCATATTTTCAGCCGCGTGTTCGATCTCCTGCGAGACTATCAGCTCGCACTTCCGCCTGATCTGGCGATCCTTCTTCGAACATTGCTCACGGCGGAAGGGTTTGCGCGTTCCTTTGCGCCTGACTATAATATCGGGGAGGAAACACGCCCCATCATGTTGGAGCTGTTCGCAGAAAGATTCTCCCTTGGCAGGAATCGCGCCAATTTAAAAAAAGTTGGCCGACAACTCCTCGCCCTAGCGGCGATCATGCCTGACCTTCTCGATAACGCCGCCGCTATAGCCAAGTCCGGGCATGTGCCTGTCCAGATTGATCCGGCAAGTTTTGAGAAGCTCGCAGCCATTCGCCGCGCGAGCCAGCCTGTCAAAGGTCCTGTGGCGGCCGCACTTATCGTCTCCGCGGCGCTGCTTGCGAATCAATCCTGGGTGCTTGCAAGTGTTGCAGTGGCTCTTGCCGGGTTGGTTCTTCTGCGCAAATGGCGATAAGATCGTTGCTCAGCTTGAACGGGCCAGCGTCCAATATCAGGCCAACTGAGAACTGGAGTTTATGATGACACTGCAGAAGCCAGTCGATCCGGTCCCCGCAGCCACCATGCTGTTGCTTCGCGACGAGCCGGAGTTCCAGGTGCTGATGGTCAAGCGGCATCACCAGATCGATTTTGCATCCGGCGCGCTGGTCTTTCCCGGTGGAAAGCCTTCTGCTGCCGATGAAGCGCCTGAATGGGCCGATTATTGCAGGGGCTGGAAAACGCTAGATCCTACGCAGCGCACCCTTCGGATTGCCGCGATTCGTGAAGCCTTTGAGGAAGCAGGCATCCTGCTGGCCGATCATCGCGACGGTAGCGAGTTCGAGGATATTTGCGATCTTGAAAGCCGCAAAGCCGTCGAGCGAGGCGAGCGCGAATTTTTCGACATTGTGCGCGAGGCCGATGTGCAACTGCGCCTTGATCGCCTGAGCGAGTTCGCGCGGTGGATCACGCCCAGCTTTATGCAAAAGCGCTTCGACACTCATTTCTTCGTCGTTCGCGCCCCAGAGCGCCAGATCGCAGCATGTGATGGATATGAAACCGTTGATGCGGAATGGCTTTCGCCAAGCAAAGCCCTGAAACTGGGTGTCAGCGGTGAACGAACGATCATCTTTCCCACGCGATTGAACCTGCAACTGCTAGCCGAAGCTGCGAGCGCAGACGATTGCGTCGCGCGGGCCAAGGCTCGCGAAATCGTGCCGGTCCTTCCAGAAGTCATCCAGCGAGACGGCAAGAACATCCTCACTATTCCCGCCAACGCAGGATACGGCGCAGCGTATGAAATTTTAAGTTGAAAGGCACTGTTGGCACGCCCCCCTCGACTCGCGGGCGCACGAGAGCTAGGTCAGCACAGATCCGCCATTTGATGTGGAACCTCTGAAAGGTAGCAAGTACCTCCTGGTTGAGCTCTACTCGCGATTTCAGACAGTCGAGCGTCGTGTGAAACACGCGTCACGCAGGCATGTCAGTATTGCTGCTCGGGAACATGCAGAATCAGACCTTCCATCAAGGGCTCGATGGGGATCTGGCAAGCGAGGCGACTATATTCGTTCGCCCCTTCCGCAAACTGCAGGAGGTCTGCCTCCGCAGCGCCTTCGGCCAAGCGGCCGACCTTGTCGATCCAGGCCGGATCCACAAACACATGGCAGGTTGCACAAGCGCACACCCCGCCGCAATCACCGTCGATGCCCGGCACATCGTTGAACAGCGCCGCTTCGCGCGCTGTCTCACCTTCGGCTATGTCGACTGCCCTCCGCGTTCCATCGCTGGAAACGAACGTCACTTTGACCATATCAAGCTCCGCTTTTTTTGAATCAGCCAATCAGCGGGCGTGGAGCCTCACCGGCAGTTTCGTAATCCCTCGCACTAGGTTCGAGAACAGGCGCTCGGGTTCACCGGTCACTTCGATCTTCGCGAACCGCTTGTGGATCTCTTCCCAGATGATCCGTAGTTGCAGTTCTGCGAGCCGGTTGCCCATACAGCGATGAATGCCATAGCCGAAAGACAGATGATGCCGTGGGTTCTTACGGTCTATGATGAACTCGTCCGCCCTGTCGATGACCGTCTCGTCGCGGTTACCCGACAGGTACCACATCACAACCTTGTCGCCTTTTCTGATCTTCTTGCCGCCGATCTCCCAATCTTGCAGCGCCGTGCGGCGCATATGGGTCAGCGGTGTCTGCCAGCGGATGATCTCTGGCACCATGCTAGTGATGAGCCCAGGATCGTTATTCAATTTCAAATACGCGTCCGGGTTCTGGTTCAGTGCCAGGACACCACCGCTGATCGAGTTGCGCGTGGTGTCATTGCCGCCCACGATAAGCAGCAAGAGGTTGCCCAGAAACTCCAGGAAGGGCATGTCCCGTGTCGCCGGAGAATGCGCCATCATGGAGATCAGGTCATTCTTCGGCTCCGCATTGATGCGCTGCTCCCACAGACCCTTGAAATACATTGCGCATTCGATCAGCTCTGCGCGCCGCGCCTCATAGGATGCGACGATCCCAGTTTCAGGGGCGGCCGTTGTGACGTCGGACCAGCGCGTGAGCTTGCGGCGTTCCTCCCACGGGAAGTCGAACAGAGTCGCAAGGGTCATTGTGGTCAATTCGACCGACACCTTATCAACCCAATCAATATCTTCGCCGACCGGCAAGTCGTCGAGGATTTGGCATGCTCGTTCGCGGATAGTTGGCTCAAGCAGCAGCAAGTTGGACGGCGCGACCGCACCAGTAACGGCCTTTCGTTGCTGGTTGTGCTTTGGTGGGTCCATCGCGATGAACATTTCAAGTTCAAGCGCGCTTTTCGCCGAGTGCATGTCCTCGATGGCGATACCGCCGAGCTTCGCCTCTGACGAAAATACCTTATGGTTGGTGTCCACGGCCATGATGTCGTCGAACTTTGTAATCGACCAATATGGTCCGACATAGCTTTCGCGGCAGTAGTGGACCGGCTCCTCTCGGCGAAGCCGCTCGAAGAACAGGCCGACCGTGTCTTTCTGGAAAAGGCTCGGACGCGCAACATCAATCTCGTCGATCGGGATGAAAGCGACCTTTTCGCGGATATTCGGCTCCACCATGTCGGTATCCATGTCGCGCCCTTCGTCGATAACAGCACAATTGCCCTACTTGAAATCGTAAATCCCTTCTCAGGCTCAGTCAATAATGCTTATAAGGTTTTATCATTTTTTTGCATCTGAAACATTTTTATCTCACGCCCATGGACATAAACGGAACTTAAATCTTATAAGGCTTCGTGACAGGGGTGAGACAGAGTGATGTTGCTGAAAGTCGAAAACGCGAAGAAAGCTAAGCGCGCACTCTCGCTTGCCCAGCACATCGTTCGCGATATCGAGGCAGGTGCACACGCCCCGGGCGACAGGTTGCCGCGTGAGGAAGAAATGCTTGCGCGATATGATGTCGCGCGAGCGACCTTGCGCGAAGCGCTCCGCTTCCTTGAGCTCCAGGGCGTTATCCATCTTCAGCTGGGCCGTAGCGGCGGTCCGGTGGTTGCGCGTCCGCAGACCGGCGACTTTGCAAACAGTCTCTCGCTAATTCTGCATTTCATGGACGCCGACCTCAGAGGCCTGCTCGAACTACGCGAAGCGATCGCCGCGGATGTTGCCGCCTACGCCGCGCAGCGCGCGACTACCGGCGACCTGAGCGCACTCGCCGATTGCCTCAAAGAGCTGGAACGAAATGAAGCCGGAGGCCAGTTCGAGGAACTGAACCGTCGTTTTCATGACCTTCTCGGCTGGGCCAGCGGCAATCCATTGTTCGGGCTATTAACGTCGACGCTGCATTTAATTACGCGCGAATTCTCTCACTCACTTGGCTATTCGGCGCAGGAGCGAGCGGTCCAATTGCGATTCCTCCGCCGTGTCCTCGAAGCAGTACGCACCGGGGATTCCGAAGCGGCGCGTCAGGCCATGGCCCGGCTCGTCTCGGGATCCGCGTCCTATCTGGCAGAGCGAAGCCCCGAGCTTGTATCCCAGCGTGTCAGGTGGGGGCAGATTTAGAAAATTGCGTCTGATCGGGCGCGGAACGGAGAGGGTAGGATAATGGCGCTGAAGAGCCCTGTTTGCACAATTCTCGGGATCGAATATCCGATTCTTCTGGCTGGAATGGGCGGGGCGAGCGTGCCTGCACTCGCTGCCGCGGTGTCGAACGCAGGCGGACTTGGTGTTCTCGGCGCTGCCGCATGCTCGCCCGACCAGTTACGTAGCTGGATCAGGCAAACCCGCGAGATGACCGACATGCCTTTTGGGGTCGATACCTTGCTGCCGGCGTCTGTCAGGCGCGGTTCGGCGCCGGAGAGCGGAGGTGTAGCAGAAAACCCCCTGGCTTTGCTCGGCGAATATCAGGAGTTCACCCGCGAATTCATGGAGCGCGAGCATTTGCCCGCAGTGGACGCCGCCACGGCGATGCGCGCGGCGGGCGCCCCGGACATGGGCAAGGGCGGACTGCAGCTGTTCTCGCGGGAGTTCTTCGAAGCGCAGATGGAAGTAATCATCGAAGAAAAAGTGCCGGTCTATGCCGCAGGCCTTGGCAATCCCGAACCGTGGATGGAACGCCTTCATGCCAATGGCACCAAGGTCATGGCGGTGATCGGAAAGGTCAAGCACGCCCTGCAGGTAGTGGAATCGGGTATCGACCTGATCGTCGCGCAGGGTCACGACGGCGGCGGCCACAACTCTCCTGTCGGAACCTTCTCGCTGATTCCGCAAGTGGTTGATGCAGTCGGCGATCGTGTTCCCGTAATCGGTGCGGGAGGAATAGCCGATGGTCGCGGAGTCGCCGCAGCGATGATGCTCGGCGCCCAGGGGGCGTGGATCGGATCGGCGTTCCTCGCAACCGACGAAGCAGGTATCGAACAATTTCAGAAAGAAGCCATCACCGAAAGCGGCGATGCCGATACGGTGGTCAGCCGATCGCTAACGGGCAAGCCTGCCCGGATGATTCGGAACAAATGGGCCGATGCTTGGGTGGCGGCCGGCAAAGAGCCGCTTCCGATGCCTTATCAGTCGATGGTTTCGGGGCCTGTCATGGCGTCTGGCATCAAGGCCGCACGCAAGGACATCATGCCCGGCTTCGCAGGCCAGGGGATTGGTCTGATCGATGCGATCCGCCCAGCGGCAGTCGTGATGCGCGACCTTATAGAGGGCGCGGAGAGAGCATTGGCCGGCGCCGGAACTCATTTCTGACCGGCGAGCGAGACAGGGACGCGGCATGAATCTTTCATCCACCCTTTCCTTTGCCGACAAGGCAGCAATCACCGGGGTCGGCCAGACCGATTTCGTCAAGGGCACCGAGCGGACTGCAGTGGAAATGATGCTCACCGCCTCGCGCCGGGCCATCGCGGATGCTGGACTGAAACCCTCCGATATCGACGGCATGGTGCCGCCGCCAATCTATACGACGTCGGAGGAGATGGCCGCCAATCTGGGCATTGATGTGCTGCGCTATGCGGCAACCGTGCACATGGGCGGCGCCAGCCCGACAACGGCACTACAGAATGCCGCCATGGCGATCGCCTGTGGTCTATGCGATCATGTGCTCGTGACACTGGGCTGGAACGGCTATTCCGCTCTCAGACCTAAGCCGGGCGCCCCGCCCACCCGGCCGATGAACATGAACACCCTGACCAATACGATCCAAGGCTACTACAGCCCCTACGGCGTATTCTTGCCGGTGCAGATGTACGCCTGGCTGGCGACCCGTCACTCGAAGCTCTACGGCGTTGGCGAAGATGCCATGGCGGCCGTGGCGCTCGCCTGCCGCCGTCATGCGCAATTGAATCCACGCGCCTTTACCTATGGCCGCGAACTCGACGCGGAAACCTATTATTCGGCGCGCTGGATATCTGAGCCGTTTCGCCTCTACGATTGCTGCCTCGAGACCGATGGCGCCTGTGCTGTCGTCCTCTCGCGCATGGACCGTGCCAAAGACATGCCGCATGTGCCCGTCAGCATCGCCGGCGCGGCCGAAGGCCATCCCTATCCCGCCGACGACATCCCTTCCCGCCCCGACCCCTTCAAGATCGGCCTCAGAGATGCCGCCCCGCGCGCATTCGATATGGCGGGCGTCACGCGCGACGACATGGACTTCCTCCAGATCTACGATTGTTTCACCTATATCGTTCTGCTGCAGCTCGAAGCGCTCGGATATTGCGAGCCTGGCGCGCAGGCCGAATTTGTCGCCAATGGCCAGATCGAGCTGGGCGGGCGCTTACCGATCAACACCCATGGCGGCTTGCTTAGCGAGGCGCATGTCTGGGGTCTCAACCATGTTGTGGAAGCAGTACGACAGCTGCGCCATGACTGCGGCGAGCGTCAAGTGATCGGAGCCCAGACCGGCCTTGTGACAGGCTGGGGAGACCTTGGCGATGGCAGCATCGCGATCCTCAGGAGGTTTGCATGAGCGACGAGCATGATGTGCCTCCCAAGGCGCGGCCCTCCGCGCAGGCAACGCCGGCCAAGCCGCGGCCGCGGCCGCAGGACCCGATCGAACAGGAGTTCTGGAGGCTGTGCCAGGACGGTCAACTCTATTTCCAGCGTTGCGGAAGTTGCGGCATCTTTCGCCACCTGCCTCGCTACATGTGTGCACGATGCGGCTCGCCAGACTATTCCTGGGAACCCAGCAGCGGCAAGGGCACGCTTTTTTCCTGGACCGTGACCCATCAGGCGCTGCACCCCGCTTTTGCCGCCGACGTGCCATTCGTGGCTGCCGTGGTGGAACTTGAGGAAGGCGTGCGCATGGCCACGCGCCTCGTGGATTGCGAGCGTGACAGACTCGCGCTCGATCTGCCGGTCGATCTCGCTTTCGAGCTGATCGGAGGGGACTTTCGCCTGCCCGTCTTTCGTCCGCGTGAAGGGTAGAGCCGATATGGATCTCGAATATGGCCCAGAGTATGATGCGTTCCGCGCGGAGATGCGCACCTTCATCAATGCGCACAGACATCTTGCTCCACCCTCAGCTATAAGATTCTCCCGGCCCTCGGCCGAGGCTATCCGATGGCAGAAGCTGTTGATCGAGCGCGGCTATACCGCGCGCACGATACCGACCGAATATGGCGGCTACGGAGCGGACCCGGATATCCTCACATCGCGCATTATCGCGGAAGAGTTTTCGCGAGCCGGCGTTGCGAGTGGCCTGGGGAATCAGGGCATCTCGATGCTCGTGCCCACCTTGCTCGAGTTGGGCACCGAAGAGCAGAAGCGGCGGTGGATCGCGCCAACGCTGACGGGTGAAATCGTGTGGTGCCAAGGTTATTCTGAACCGGGTGCGGGATCGGACCTCGCCAACCTCAAAACCAGCGCGCGCATCGAGAATGGAGAATTCGTTATAAATGGCCAGAAAATCTGGACCAGCACCGCGAAGCAAGCCGACATGATCTTTTGCCTTGTGAGGACCGAACTCGAGGCCTCGAAGCATAGCGGTATCTCTTATCTGATTTTCTCGATGGACATACCGGGGATCGAGGTACGCCCCTTGAAGACGATGACCGGTCACGCCGAGTTCAACGAGACATTCTTTACTAATGTGCGGGTTCCGGTGGACCAGATCGTCGGCCAGCGAGGACAGGGCTGGTTCGTCGCGAACGCAACGCTTGGCCACGAGCGCGGAATGCTGGGCGATCCCGACGCACTCGAGAACCGACTGCAGGCATTGATTGGCCTGATGCAGCAGGAATCCATCGGCGAAGGTCGGGCGATCGACAATGCGGTCCTGCGCGACCGGCTGGTGGCGCTCCAGGCCGAAGTGACGGCGATGAAATGTAATGGAATGCGCATTCTATCGAACAGCCTCAAGGGCGAGCCTGGCGGCATGGCGAAGCTGATCGTCAAACTGCAGAGTTGCGAGGTCGCGCATCAGATCTCTGCGCTGGCGATCGACGCGATGGGCGAGATGGGCATTTTGTATCACCGCAGCCCGCGGGAACGAGACGGAGGGGCTTGGCAATGGAACTATATGTTCCAACTCGGCCTCATAATAGGTGGCGGCACCGCGCAGATCCAGAAGAACATCATCGCCGAACGTGGCCTCGAGATGCCGCGCGAGCCGAAGCTGGCGCGGATTTACGACGAAGCGAAGGGAGCTGCAGGCATGCAGACCGACAGGCAGGGAGCGGCGTGATGGACTTCGGCCTTTCGCAGGATCAGCAGATACTGCGCGACGCGGTTGCGCGGTGTC
This sequence comes from Sphingopyxis sp. RIFCSPHIGHO2_12_FULL_65_19, assembly GCF_001830555.1. Taxonomy (GTDB): domain Bacteria; phylum Pseudomonadota; class Alphaproteobacteria; order Sphingomonadales; family Sphingomonadaceae; genus Sphingopyxis. Next base: position 12,376 of record NZ_MIAM01000027.1, read on the forward strand.
TTGCCGATACCTCCCCGCTTGAGCATGTCCGCGAATGTGCCGGGCGCGACAACCCGTTAAGTGACACTATTTTCGGAGCCCTCCACGATCTGGCGGTCCCAGCCATGCTTGTCCCCGAAGAGCATGGTGGCCTAGGCATGACCCTTCTTGACGCTGCGGTCGTGGCGGAACAACTCGCCTATGCGGTCACACCAGCGCCATTTCTAGCCAGCGTAGTTCTCGCCCCGATCGCGCTGAGCGAGGCAGGAACTAACAAGCAAAAGTGCCAATGGCTTCCGAAGATCGCGCGCGGCGAGGCCCGTATCGGAGTCGCGATTTCCGCGACGGTCCAGGCGCGCGACGGCGCGGGAGTTCAATTCGCCGAAGGGAAGCTTAGCGGCACCGCCCTGTTCTGCCTCGATTTCGAAGGCGCGGACGCGTATCTCGTAGCGGACGCCGGTGGCAGGCTGCACCTCGTCCCAGCCCTAGCATCGGGACTCAAGGCGACCCGCCTCACCACCATCGATCGCACGCGCAGCGTGGGAGAATTGTCCTTTGCGGCTGTCGAGACCGATCCGCTTGCCGACGACGGCGGCACAGCATCGGCTCGGCTGCGCGATGCTGGCCGCGTGATCCTTGCCGCCGACAGCTTGGGCGCAGGGCAGGCCATGATTGAAAAGGCGGTCGATTATGCTGGTCAGCGAGAGCAGTTCGGCCGCCCTATCGGCAGCTTCCAGGCGGTAAAGCACATGTGCGCCGAAATGGCCGCACGCCATGAACCGTGCCGCGCGCTGGTCTGGTACGCCGCCCATGTCTTCGATGCGCTGCCGGAGGATGCATCTCTCGCGGCTTGCCATGCGAAATCCCTCACGGGCGACGTCCACCGATTTGTCGCCCGCACCGCCACTGAAGTGCATGGCGGGATGGGGTTCACCGATCTGCTCGGCCTGCACTACTGGTTCAAACGGATCGGCTTCGATCGGCAGGTCTTGGGTGGCCCCGAAGCGGTGCGAGCCGAGGCAGCGGCTCTGCAGGGTTGGACGAGAGCAGCCTGATAGTACTGGGAGTCGTGCGCGCCGATGCTGCGGCCCCGTCCAGAGAGGAGAATCAATGTGATCGACTGGAATCTCGGGGATATTCTCGACGCGATCGAGCCCGTCATGCCCGAAGATGCGCCGGCTCTGATACATGGAGACCGGATCGTCACCTGGCCCGAGATGTCGGCGCGCTCGAACAATATCGCCCGCGGGTTGCGCCAACGCGGCATCCGCGATGGCGCGAAGGTCGCCTTCTATATGCGCAACCGACCCGAATATGGCGAGTTGATGGCGGCCTGCTTCAAGGGGCGTTTGACGCATGTGAACATCAATTACCGTTATCGGGCCGAAGAGGTGTTTTATATCTTCGACGATTCCGACAGCGAGGTCATCGTTTATAGTTCGGAATTCCGCGACACTATCGTCGAACTCAACGACCGGCTTAGGAAGGTTCGCACCTTCGTCGAAATTGGCGAGCTGTCTTCAATCGCGCCCTTTGCGATCCACTATGAGACTCTCGCGCAAGAGGGGGACGGATCGGCGCTCGGCATTACACGCTCGCCCGCCGATCTGCTTTTCATCTATACGGGTGGTACGACCGGAATGCCCAAGGGCGTGATGTGGCGTCATGATGACATGCGCAAGGCCCAACTCGACGCACAGAAGTTGCTCGGCCCCGTTCCAGAGACACTCGAAGAGAATGTCGCGCTGATCGCCCGCGAAGGCCCGGGCAGGCGTACGCTTTCCTCTTGCCCGCTGATGCACGGAACGGGCTTTATCACTGCGATCGGCACGCTGATGTCTGGCGGCGCGATAGTTACATTGGAGGCATGGTCTTTCGATGCCGAGGAAATGTGGGATACGGTGGAAAGGCACAAGGTGGAAGGCATAGCGATCGTGGGCGACGCCTTTGCCAAGCCAATGCTTTCCGCGCTCGACGACCACCCTGGCCGCTGGGATACCAGCAGCCTCGTTACAATCCTCTCTTCCGGTGTGATGTGGAGCAAGGAGGTCAAGTCCGGCCTGTGCCGGCATATTCCGCAAATCGTACTGATGGACAGTTTTGGCGCATCCGAAGGCCTGGGCTTCGGCCTTGCCGTCACCACTGCGGAGGGCGGCACGAATACCGCGAAATTTGGGATCGGCGAGTTCTGCGATGTTTTCGACGAAACCGACCAGAAAGTCGAACCGGGGAGCGGCGTGCCGGGATTTATCGCCCGGAAGGGTGCGATCCCCAAAGGCTATTACAAGGACCCCGAGAAATCCGCGAAGACGTTTCGCACGATCGATGGGGTGCGCTATTCCATTCCGGGCGACTGGTGTCGGGTAGAAGCCGATGGCAGCCTTACCTTGCTCGGCCGCGGAAGCGTCTGCATCAACACGGCGGGAGAGAAAGTTTATCCCGAGGAGGTCGAGGAAGTGCTCAAGACCCATCCCGCCATCGGGGACGCGCTGGTCGTAGGCGTGCCGGATGATAAATGGGGCCAAGCCGTAACCGCGATTGTCCACCTCAACGACCACGCCCAGTTCGACGAACAAGCGGTCAAAACCCATGTGCGCGCACATTTGGCGGGATACAAAACCCCCAAGACCATAATTCCGACAGACATCCCCATGCGAGCCTCGAACGGCAAGGCCGATTATGCAACGGCAAAAGCGATTGCCGAACGATCGAATGTCGCGACGTGAGATCGACTGGCTCTCCCGATTACGATGCCGTGATCGTCGGTGCAGGCTTCAGCGGCATCTATCTGCTGCACAAATTGCGTGACGCCGGGTTCAAGGTGCTGCTGGTAGATGCGGCCGCCCAGCCCGGCGGCATTTGGTACTGGAATTGCTATCCCGGTGCCCGCGTGGACTCGCAGGTACCGCTCTATGAGTTTTCGATACCCGAGGTTTGGAAATCATGGGCCTGGAGCGAGCGCTTTCCCGGATGGAAGGAGCTCAGAGCCTATTTCCGGCATGTTTGCGATACGCTGGGCCTTTGGCCGCTTATGCGGATGGGATCGAGGGTCGAAAGCGCAAGGTTCGATGAAGAGGGACGACGGTGGCGCCTGCAGCTTGAGGGCGGGGAAGGAATATCGACACACTTCCTTCTGCCCGCTTTGGGATTCGCATCGAAGCCGTATATTCCCGATATGCCAGGAATCGCGGCGTTCGAAGGCGATTGGTGTCACACGGCGCGATGGCCGCAACAGGGTATCGATCTTTCGGGCCGCCGGATCGCCGTCATCGGCACTGGTGCGAGCGGAGTGCAGATCGCGCAGGAGGCCGCCAAATGTGCAGAAAAGCTGACCTTGTTTCAGAGGACTCCTATTCTGGGCCTGCCCATGCGCCAGGAACGGCTTACCGAAGACATTCAGCAGCGTGATAAGCAGGGCTATCCCGCCATTTTTGTTCGGCGCAAGCGAACGAACGGGGGATTCGAATGCCAGTCGCTTGACATCTCCGCGCTCGATGTAGACGCCACGACGCGCAACAACCATTTCGAGACCCTGTGGCGGCAGGGCGGCCTCAAATTCTGGTACAACAACTTTGCCGACATACTGACCAATCGCGAAGCGAACCGCTACGCCTATGAGTTCTGGCGCAAAAAGGTTCTCGCGCGGATCATCGACCCCGTTCTGGCTGAGAAACTTGCGCCTGCGGAGCCGCCGCATCCTTTCGGCACGAAAAGACCCTCGCTCGAACAGGGATATTATGAAATTTTCGAGCAGGATAATGTCGCGCTGGTCGATCTGAAGGCAAACGCGATCATCCGTATCGAGCCCCAGGCCATCAAGATGGAAGACGGTGAGGTCGAATGCGATCTGATCATTTTTGCGACCGGCTTCGATGCCGGGCGTGGCGGGTTGATCGACATGAACATCACCGGGAGGGAGGGGCTTCCCCTTTGGCAGGCGTGGGAAGACGGTGTGCGCGCCTATCTCGGCATGGCGGTGTCGGGTTTTCCCAACATGTTGTTCGCTTATGGTCCTCTCAGCCCGTCGGGTTTCGCCAATGGCCCGACAAGCGCGGAAATACAGGGCGACTGGATTTGCGATTTCATGGTCTGGTTGCGTAGGAGGGACATCGATCTTTTCGAGGGCAAACCGGCTGCCGAAACTGGCTGGACTGAAATGGTTGCCGCGGCTGGCGCGATGACGCTCTTTCCCGAGGCGGCCTCATGGTACATGGGCGCGAATATTCCGGGAAAGAAGCGCCAGCTCATCAATTTTCCGAGCGTGTCTGGCTATGCCGCGCTCTGCGACGAAGAGGCGGCCGGCAGCTATGCTGGCTTCGCTTTCGAAAAACTCACACGCAAGGACGGCCCAACAATATGAACGAGGCGGTAAAGATTGAAGATTGCCCCGAGGACATCGACGCTCTCTGGGCGGGCGATGGTTCGCATCTGCCCGAATGGTTCGTTTCCGCTCTCAGGGTGCCGCGCGAGGAAGGCTATGTAGAGATCGAGGGTGCCAAAGCGCATTACTTTCGCTGGGGCGACCGGGCGAAACCCAAGGTACTGATGACGCACGGTTTTCTCTCGCATGCCCGCTGCTTTTCCTTCATCGCGCCGTTTCTGGCCGAAGATTATGATGTGGTGGCCTTCGATCTTGCCGGCATGGGCGACAGCGAAATGCGAGGGCACGCCGACCCCTTGGCCAGGGGGCGCGAGTTCGGCGAAATTGCCGAAGCGCTTGGACTGTTTGCGGATGGCCACAAGCCCACGATCATTGCCCACAGTTTCGGTTCTGGCGCAGCGTTGACGGCCGTCACCCAATCGCCCGATACCTTCTCCGGCATTGTGGTTTGCGACCTGATGGTCATGCGACCTGCGCTCTTGCAAGCGTATTGGAATCTCCGCCGCGCCAGCCCCGGATCCGGCGACCCGGACAAAGCCAAAAGTCGCTATCCCAGCTACGACGCGGCGCGCAGTCGATACGTCCTTTCCCCACCCCAGCCTGTCGGTGAGCCATTTCTTTTGGACTATATGGCCTTTCATTCTCTGCGGCGTGACGGGGAGGGTTGGACGTGGAAATTCTCTCCCGAAGTGTTCCGGAGGAGCAACCGGCCCGACGAGTGGCTCACCATCGGCGAGCGCCTAGTGAACGCGCCGGGCCGCAAGGCTATCGTTCACGGCGAGGAGAGCCAGCTCTTCAACCGGGATTCCGTGGCATATGTTCGTGAACTGGGGGGAGGAGCCATTCCGATCATTGCCGTGCCTCAAGCCCGCCACCATCTGATGCTCGACCAGCCGCTGGCCTTTGTCACCGCGTTGAGGAGCCTTCTCCGGCTTTGGGAAGCGCCGACTTGAGCAACGTCTAGCGCGATTTTATGGTTGCATGCGACCGTAATGGCGATGCGAAAATTGCCGATCCAACATTTAGTTAAACGATGAGGCCTCTTTTGCACAGCAAGACATAAATACTAAGGCCGAGGCAGAAATAACCAAGCAGAGTTCATATGTTCTGTTTAGATCTTCTTCTCTTGCCTGTGTTGCTTGGCGCCACAAAGAAATCTATCGTGGCACAGTTGGTCGATATGCCTTCCGAGGCAAACAGCAAGGCAAGGTCATGGAGCCACAAAAGGCTGTCCAGCTTCGGCGGGACATGCGCTCGGGATCGGGCGTGCCGTACCGCAGCCGCATCCAAAAGTCGTCGGCGCGCGCTCGACCGTGCCAAGGCTGAAGCGCTGACAGCAAGCATCGGATGTATAAACTGATTTCTTCGGATCTGAGATGGAACACCTCCCAGCGCCCCGAGCAATATAATAAAGTGCCATAATAAAGTTCTTTACCAAATACCGAAAAACTGCTCAGCTTCAAGCCGGGCGGCGAGAATCTTTTCCTCTCCGGAAATCTCCTTCTGGCCACCTCTCAAACTCGGGGCAGCTCGGCGAGCTGCCCCATTTTTGAACATCGACTATCGGGGAAAAGGACGGGTTCGCGTAAGAAACTAAAAAATCGAGACAGGGAGAGAAGGGTGATGAATAACAAAGCTTATTTGTTGGCAAGCGCCGTCCTGATGGCGTTGCCACAGGTCTCAAATGCTCAGGAAGCCATAGCTGAAGAGCCAGATGGCGGTAACGATGTCATCGTCGTGACGGCGCAACGTCAGGCGCAAAGCTTGCAAGACGTGCCGATAGCTGTCAGCGCATTCAGCGCTGAGGCGCTTGAAAGCCAGCAGATCGAAAATGCCTCGGATCTACAGCTGACGCTGCCCAATGTATCTTTCTCGAAAGGCAATTTCACCTCAGCTTCATTCACTATTCGCGGCGTTGGCGACCTGTGCGTCGGCGTCACCTGCGATGCTGCGACCGCAATTCATGTCAATGGATCACCCTTGTTCGGAACACGCCTGTTCGAGACCGAATATTTCGATCTGGAACGGATTGAAGTCCTTCGCGGACCTCAAGGCACCCTGTTCGGTCGGAATGCGACCTCCGGGGTCGTGAATGTCGTGACCGCGAAACCCAAACTCTCCCGTTTCGAGGCTGAAGCGCAATTCGAGTATGGCAATTTCAACAGCATCGAAGCGCGTGGCATGGTCAATGTCCCGATCGGGGATATGATCGGCGTGAGACTGGCGGGCATATATGTGAACCGCGACGGTTATACGACGAATCTTTATGATGGATCGGACATCGACACTCGGGACCTTTACGCGTTGCGAGGCTCACTTCGTTTCGAGCCCGGTCCTGATACGACGATCGATCTCATGGGCTATTATTTCCGGGAAAAGGACACGCGCCTCAGAAACCAGAAACAAACGTGCCAACGCGATCCATTGGGCGTGCTCGGATGCCTGAACAATCGACGTGATTTCGATACCACGAACGCAAATTCCACGGTCGGTGCGACGCTCAGTTCTTCCGAGTTCTTCGCCATTCAGGGCATTCCCGCCGTACTCGGCCTTGGCAGCCTTTATGGCCCTGACGGGTTTTCCGGGTTTCAGGAGCCTGGCGATGTGCGTGTCGTCAACACGGCCTATACGCCCTTCTATTTTGCGGAAGAGCTACAGGTGCAGGCGCGCCTTGAGCAAAAATTCGGCGCGATGACCCTGACGGCCACCGGCATTTATCAGGATACTGAAGTCGATTCCAGGCAGGACTATTTTCTTGGAATTCAAAGCCGTGCCGGTTTCGCCCCGGCGCTCAATACGCTGGCCTTTTTTGCGGCTAACGGATTGCCGACGGGTCTTGCTCCGCCGGCGCCGGCCTTCATTCCCGGCTCCTCGGCCTATTTTTCGCCGATTGCCGGCGCTCTCATCCCGGACGGTCCGCAGGGCGTGCTGTGCACCTCGGATAATGATGATGGAAGCAGAGGCGCTTTCGAAGGGAACTCGCTGTGTTCCGAAACGCCGCTTTCTTTCGATCGATCTTCGGAACAACGCGAATCGTGGAGCGGAGAGCTCATCCTTACGAGTGACTTCGACGGGCCGTTCAATTTCCTGTTGGGGGGAATTTACGCGAAATCGAAAACCACCGACAATAGCTATTATGTGAACTCGTTTGCGCTCGATTACGCCAGTGCCATATTGGGTTCATTCGGCTCCTTGTCGGGCGGCCTTCCGCCATCCTATTTCGCGACGTCGATGTATCGGAACAACTCGCTGGAATCGAATCTGGAGAGCTATGGGATTTTCGGCGAGGTCTATTTCGATCTAAGCGACCGGCTGACGTTGACCGGGGGGCTGCGTTACAACAATGACAAGAAGGATGTAACGGCGCGTACGACACTGATCAGTTTCCTGAACCCTTATGCCAACGATGGAGATCCGTTCGATACCCCGATAACGCCTCTCACCGGGCCGTCTGGACTTTTCGATGCCGACCCGGGGACACCGGGCCAACAGCTCGCCCAGTTTCGCGAAGTAAGCTTCGACGAAATTACCGGACGAGCAGTTCTGGCCTTCGAGGTTACGCCGGACAATTCACTCTATGCATCTTACTCGAGGGGTTACAAATCCGGCGGTATCAATCCTCCGCTTTCTCCGATTTTCGCCGTCAGCGAGAGTTTCGGCTCTGAATCGATCGATGCCTTCGAGATTGGCTCCAAGAACGTCTTCGCAAACGGCGCGTTGCAACTGAATGCCACCGCATTTTACTACAAATATAGTGGACTGCAGCTCAGCCGCATCGTGGCAAGAACGTCTGTGAATGACACGGTTGACGCCAATATCTGGGGTGTCGAACTGGAGTCTGTCATCAGGCCGGACCCGAACTGGCTTATCAATCTGTCCTTCAGCTATCTCAATGCCAAGGTCGCCGGCGATCAATTCTTCTCCAATCCGCGTGATCCGGGCGGCGGAGATCCTGATGCCGTGATTATCAAGGACATCAGCAATGGTGCGCACTGCGCTGTCACGGGACCTGCGCCTGGCGTTGCTGATGCGTTCGTTGCGGGAGTAAATGCGGCTCTCGGCCTTCGCGCACCGCAGGAATTTCCTTCGGACGGCAATATCGCCTCCAGCGGCGCGTTCGGCATTTGCGGTGTCCTCGCGAGCGCTATCCCTGCGAACAGCGGGATCCAGGTATTGAGTCCTGGCGTCGAGGTTAACATCAAGGGCAACACATTGCCCCAAGCGCCGAATGTCAAGGTCTCGATGGGCGTGCAGTACACGGCAGAGGTTGGGAATGGTATGACACTCGTCCCCCGCGTCGACATTTCCCTTACCGGAAAGCAATATGGCAATATCTTCAACGGCAGGATTAATCGTATCGAACCTTTCGTCCAGGCAAATGCGGTTTTACAGTTGAATGGCGCCGACGAGCGCTGGTTTGTCCGGGGGTTCGTTCAGAATATTTTCGATAGCAACTCGGTTACCGGACTTTATGTCACCGATGCATCTTCCGGTAATTTTACAAACATCTATACTCTTGATCCGCGGCGTTATGGTGTCGCCATCGGAGCAAAATTCTGACGATTTAGCGGTTCCAATCTAACTCGCATAGAAATCGCGGCGTCGGAGAGACGGGGGAACCTTCTCCGACGCCGGTTTCCATGCGCCAGGCCCAAGGCACCAAACGGGGGCATCTGCGACGGAAAGAGGCAAGTCATCTGGAGCCATCTCAAGGATCTCCGAATTTCGCGGCCTGTGCTTGCGATGTCGCATGCGACCGACGCGAACGGCGCGCTGACCGTTGCCCACGGGCACTTGTAGGAAGCACGCTGGTCTCCGGCACCGCGAGCTCGCGATCAATCCGGCAGCGTTCGGAGGCGGCACGATCATCGCGGCGGTTTGTGGCCCCTGATTGCCGAGTGCAGCATGACACTCTTGGCCGCCGCATCGATCACGATATTCCCAAGCTTGCTTGCGAACCTATAATTTTTGAACAGAAAAGAGATATCCAGATCCCAATCTGGCAGCCTGGTTTGCGCGGTAATTGAGCCATTCGGCGAGCAAAACACCCATCTGACGCGCGGCGCATCTTGCCACGCGAAGGCCCAGCGGTTCCCACGCAAAGCGACGAGCATTTGACATGGGACCATCGGCGAGTTCGGGAACGCCAGTCGGAGACAGCGCGAGGCACGCGTTCATGATCGACAAACTCATCCGCGATGGCCGAACCGATAGCGGTTGTGGGCATTTGTCTCGACACGTCCGAAACCGGAAGACCAAACTTCAGCGAGGAAGCTTATTGAGATTCACCGCGGCGATTGCAGTTGACGGCTTGAGTTCCGTGCGAGCAAAATTTCGAAGCGCTTTGGCTTCTCTGCGCGCCCGCCAAATGTGCATCATTGGCGTTAAGGTCGCGGTGGCAAACCGTCCGAGGTCGGCGTCTCGAGTTCAAGGGGGCCGACGGAGATGAGACCTTCTGGATCGGACAAGGGCCCGGTCTGGCTGACCGTGATTTCTGTTTGAGGTCCAGCCTCGCCATTGCGGTCGCTGCGCCTAACTTTCAATGCGTCGATTTCGCGTTTGCGCAGTTCCAGATAGAGGGTCCGTGTCTCGACATAGGGATCAAGGCTTTCCTGTTGCAAGCGCTGGATTTGAGCGTCGCCCTCGATGCGGTCATTGAGTTGCCTGACCACAGTTGTCGGAACGGCATATGCCGTGCGGTCGAAAGGCGCGCCGACCGCGGTCGGCACGACGAGCAAGTCAATGCTGTTGCCCGCCAGATCGCGCAATGTCGTCGACCCGATAAGCGGAAGATAGAAATAGGGACCGGGCTCGACGCCGTAGAAACCCAATGTATTGGCAAAGCCGTTGCGTCGGTAAGGCAGATTGAAAGGCATTGTCTTCGCGACATCGAAAAGGCCGCCGACACCAAATGTCGTGTTTACGGCGAAACGGCCGAGCGTCTCGGCAGCCTTGCCGATCTTGAACTGTAACAGGAAGTTCAGAAAATTGACGGGTTCGCTGAGGTTACGCAGTGCATTGCCCAGCCCGTCGCGAACAGGTTCGGGTACGATACCTTGATAGCCCATCGCGACTGGGGCCACGAGCGCCGCATCGATCGACTGGACCGCCCGATAAGAGGCAATATTGACCGCTTGAAGCGGATCTCCCGGCGGCGCATCGCCACGGGCCGTCACCACAATATCATGGGGCGCCGAGGGCATTTCGGCCATAGTCTCGTCGTCGGAGGTTGCTGGCGCGGCTAAAGAGGGATGCGGGGTGTTGCCGAGTGCTGGCACAACGATCGGCGGCTCGGGTGGGGCCGAGGGATCATCTACCCGCTGCAACTCGGTCTCAGTCTGGCTTTCGGATGCGAGGTCGGTCGGAGGCGGCGCTACCCCGGACAGAAACAGAAGCGCGGCGACGGTTGCAGGGCTCATCGCGCGCGCGATCCCGCCACCATGAGAGGGGCGAACATTAATTCCATTTGCCAAACTCCTGCTTCGGCCAAGGGCCCGAAACGACGACCGACGACGCTCCCTCCATCGACCCATGTCAGCTGACCCACGATGCGGCCAATCCAGCTTTAATACTCCCCCATGAATAGGGAAACATAAAGAAGCTCGGCCTGCCGTTTAGCCCAGCAACGTCCGTACGGACGGGCAATGGGACCAACCGGTTCTATCAGGTACGATTTTCGCTGGAGGACCCGGCATAGGCACTTTGCCGACGGTCGCTTAGTTCCGGGCTGGGCGGAAGCGGCTCGAAAACTAACTCTGCGGACGCGCCCGGTCTCAGCGCGAGCAACAGTACCGCCGTCAAGAGCGAGCCGAACATGCTCCGGATCAATGCTTTGCCCCCAACCACATTGCGCAACCCGATGACGAAAGTATCGCACCCTGCCTGAGACGCGAGCAGTGCTTGCCCGATCGAACTATTCAGGTTGTTCAGACAACCGCGCTGCGGCTTCAAAGGCGCGGCGCGTGTTTAGCGAGATTGATCGCCGACCCACGGCATGTCCCTAAAAAAATTGGACGCTAGCCCGAGAAATCATCCTTTGGTCACCCGGTCAATTAAGGGTTGGATGTCGTCAGGAGAAATTTTTCCGGTGGCGATCCGAGGTGAGGAAGCAGGAAAATGCGGAATGTGGGGCGGTTCGGAATTTCATTGCAGCGAAGCGTGATTCCAGCAGGCCTTTTGTGCTTTCAAGGCTTCGTTGTTGGCTGCAGCGAGGCCGAGACGCGTGATCCTGACGCTAAGGGCCCGACAAAGATGACCGAGACGGCAAGCGTTGAGGGCAGGGAGGAGGGCGTGTGGCAACCCCAGCGGGCCATCAGCAGACGCCACCGTGGCCTGGAGCGGCGCCGAACATGGAGGATGTCAAACTTCCTCCAGAGTATAGCGAAACGGCAACGAATCCGAAACGCTTCGCCGGACGTCCGGTTGCCGGCGCCTTCAACGTCACTGTGCCCACTCTCACGGTGTTTCCCCCCCAACAACCAGGCAATGGCACAGCGATGCTGGTTTTTCCCGGCGGAGGATTCTCCAAGCTCGCGATCGATCTGGAAGGTAGTGAAGTTCGCGACTGGCTGACTTCAACAGGCACCACTTGCGTGCTCGTCAAATACCATGTTCCCAAAAGCCGCCACCATTATGATGAAGACTGCCATTGTGCAGTGACGCCCAAGCACCTCCTTGCGTTGCAGGTCGCCCAGCGTGCGATACGCCTGGTGCGCTCGCGCGCCAGCGAGCTCAAGATCAACCCCCGCAAGATCGGTGTCATAGGCTTCTCAGCCGGAGGGTATCTGGTCGCGCAGACCAGCAATATATTCGAACCTGCTTATGAGCCGGTCGACGAAATAGACAAAGTGAGCAGCCGGCCCGATTTTGCCATCGCAATGTTCCCAGGCCACCTGTGCAGATCGGGGGGCTCGCTTGATCCTGGTATCAAAGTTACCAAGATGACCCCGCCAACATTTCTTCTTCAGGCTTGGGACGATCCTGTCGATCCGATTTGCAATAGCATAGTATATGCGCGAGCGCTGGACGAGGCGGGTGTTCCAGCAGAAGTCCATCTCTTTGCCAAGGGAAGTCACGCCTTCGCCATGCGCCCGCTGGGTCACCCCGTTGAGAGATGGCCGACGCTCGTGGAAGATTGGCTAAAGGACACAGGAATTCTTTGAGCAAATAGGGCAAGAAATGACCCCCTCTCCCCGGAATGTTCGATACTCAGGGGAATCGCTGGTCTTGGCCGATCGGAGATCGCCGGGTTTCTGACTGAAACTAACCGAAAGCCGACAACGGTTTGAGCTCCAGGGTATCTTTTGGCGCTGCCGTACAATTATCGGTCGGCTCGCGACGCTATCCGCGCGGTGCGACCCAGAAGAGCTCTTCCTTTCAGGAAACAGAGATCTTCACCTGACGCCCGCACGGTTTCGATCGCGCGGGCGTCTTTTTTTTGGCGCACCGCCGCCAGCGGTTTGAACGAACACATATGGGTGATCACGCCTGACCGACGTGAGGATGACGCCGCAGACACTCAGCGCCGCCGCCGTTCCGTCGCAAATCCACGATCGGTCGCGATAAAGCGCTCGATCATCGGCACCGCGATCTTTTCCGGCGCCATAGGCGCCGCGAGGCCATTAGCCTTCGCATGCACCTCGGCATAGACGAGCAATTCGCGATGGAGGGATCCCGGCAATTCGATCGACAGCTTCACGGGCTTGTCGTCGGCGATGGGGCCTAGGCGCAGCTTGCTCATGGGGCCGCACCCGCCGGCGGTTCGAGTATCAGATCGCGTGTGACAAGGACCCGCAAAGCGAAGCCGGGGCGGATCGTGAGGGTTGGCGGGATGTTCATCTGACGCTCGACGAGCCGCCGTCCCGACTGGTTGACCGTATCCTGCGGCCCGTCGCGAAGCGCCCGCACGAGCGCATCATCCCCGTCCGAGCCAAGTTCGGCTCCGACGCCGAGCAACGTAGAGACGAGCGCCGCGCGCAGCATCGACCCCCAATGATGGTCGGTGCGATCGGCAATCCCCGCCATGCCCCGCGCATCGGCGCCGGGCTGACGATCGAGCCGGATCGATCGGCCACCGGGCAGGATCAACCGGTTCCAGGCCAGCAAGACGCGCTCCTGCCCCACGGATATTTCGCTGTCATAGTCGCCGATCAGCCGGGCACCCTGCGGAATGAGGAGAATGCGACCCGTCGGGCTATCGAAGACATGCTGGGTCACCTGCGCCGTGACCTGTCCGGGAAGGTCGGACCTGATACCAGTGATCAGCGCGGCCGGAATGAGACTTCCCGCCTGGAGGATGTATGGCGAAGCAGGCGCATGAAGGAGCTCGGCACTCTCGAACGGTTCGGCGGAGCCGCCCGCGAGAAAGGCGCGCCGCGCCGCCGCCGGAGTCCGCGCGCCGCCTTCGGGTGCCGACATGGTCGCGGCGGACGGTTCGATCGATCCACGCTGCGCGTCTGCAACCGGCGCGCCCGAGGTCCCTCCTCCAAGGAATATCCGGCTCGCCGTGGCGGCCTCGCGCTCCAGCCGCGCCCGATCGCGCGCCTCGTCGGCGGGTGAGCGCCCGCCGGC
>NZ_MIAM01000027.1:26314-33612 GCF_001830555.1 Sphingopyxis sp. RIFCSPHIGHO2_12_FULL_65_19
CGCCGAGACGATCGGTCGCCCGAGATCGCCGGGTAGCGGCGGTCCGAGCTTCGGCACCTTGCCATAGTCGGCGGGCGCACCGGTGACGACTTCGGCGCGATTCGCTCCATCGGCCGTGTAGAGATTCTCGGCGGTCTTCGGGGCTACGGGTTGCAGCGCCCAGAGCAGAGCGCCGCCGATCGCGGTGCCGCCGGCAGCGCCGATCATCGCGAGCGCCTTGCGCGAAAGCCGCATGACCCGCGGCGTGTCGCCGCGTAGCCGAAAAGGATCGACCTCCGGGCCGGGCGCCGTGCGCTCGCCCGCTTCCGGCACGTCGGCGGGCGCCACCGCCTCGCTTGCCGGCCCGGTCACGACCGCCCCCGGCGGCGCGGCATTTCACGCTTGATCCGAACGACGCGGGCCTGCTTTCCGGCGCCCAAGCGGAGTTCGCCGCGCTCGAAAAGGCGGTCGACGATCATGTAGCGGCCCTGCACCCGGTAGTTGACAAGCTCTGCCTCGCCGCTGCCGCCGATGACGAAGAGTGGCGGCATATCGCCGGTGGCGATATCCTCACCGAATTCGATGATTAGCTGGCGCGAGTCGTCGAAGGCGCGCACCGGCCGCCACGCGGCCTTGTCGCCTGCGATGCGGTAGCGGAAGTTGAGCGCGGCGAGATCGATCGCCCCGGCAACGGGCGCCACCCTCGCCGCCTCGGCCTCGGCAAGCTGCAAGGCGATCAGCTCATCGGCGGGATAGGTCCAGGATACCGATGCCATATAGGCCGCGGCGGTCGCGCGCAGCTCGACATGATAGGTGCGCCGGTCGGTGTTGATGATGAGATTCGTGGCGATATCGGATCGGGTGGGTTTCGCCAGAATATGCACGCGCCGCCGGGCCCCGGTCCCGCTGACCGTATCGCCGATGATCCAGCGCACCGTGTCGCCCGCGGCGACCGGCCCCGGGCCGACGAGCTGTTCGCCTTCCTGAAGGACGATATCGGTGACCTGCCCTGGCGCAGCATAGACCTGAAAGAGCGCGCCTTCGGACCAGGCATATTGCTGGATGGCGTTCCGATAGCCTTGCCGGTCGGGCTGCACGCGCGCCTCGGCGTTGGCGCGGCCGACGCGCTGGCGGGGATCGGCGGCCTCGCTCGCCGCGGCGGGCGCCGCAAGGAGGGACAGCATGGCTCCGAGTGCGATCGGAAGCAGAGGATATCGCGTCATTGGCTGAGTTCCTTCGACCAGTTGATAGCATTGACAAACAGCCCGATCGGGTTGCGGCGAAGCGCGTCGGGCGTGCGTGGCGGCCGGATCGCGACGGTCACGATCGCCGACCAGCGCGAACGCTCGACTAGGCTGCCGTCCTGATATCGGCGCTCGCTCCAGGCGATGCGGAAGCTGTCTTTCGAAGCCCGAATGACGCTCGACACATCGACCGCGACCTGGGCCTTGCCGACCTCGGCAAAGGGATCGTTGGTGCGGGCATAGTCATTGAGCGCCTGCGCTCCGGTCGCGGTGGTAAAGTCATAAGCGCTGAGCCAGTCGGCCCGCAGCACGACCGGATCGGCGGGAATGCTGCGAACATGTTCGATGAAGCGCGCGAGATGGAACGCGACCTGCGGATCGGTCGGTTGATAATCGCCGTCGGCCGGCGCGACCGCGCGCGCTTCACCCAGCTTGTCGACCTCGACGACCCAGGGCGTGATCGTCCCGCGGGCGGACTGCCAGACCAGGCCGCCGGCAAGACCACCGGAGATGATCAGCGCGCCGAAGAAGGCGAGCCGCCAGTTCTTGGCCTGGACCCGCGCAGAACCGATCCGATCGTCCCACACTTGCGCGGCGCGCTGGTAGGGCGTGACCGGCTCGGGCGCGCGGCCATAATGATTGGTGGGTCTTTTGAACATGGGATCAGTCCTTTTCGCTGATGTTCGGCGCCGATCCGGCCCCGTGGCTGTCGCCGCTCTTGAGCGTCTGCGCGCCGATCGTCGCGCCATGCGTCATGGTCTGGCGCCGCCGCATTGCGGCCGCCCAGGCCGGCGGCGCGCTCGCGGCTTGCGCTGGCGCCGCGCTATCGGTGGGACCGTCGCGGCCCGCCGCGAAATTCGCGCGAACCCGTTCGGCCATGCTGCGAACAGGTGAAGCTGCGCCGCTGGCTGCGGTACGCGCCACATTCGCAAGTCCTCCGCCGATGGCCTTCGCCCTGCTCTTCCCGGCCGCGCCCGCCGCATAAGCGGCCGACGCACTCCCCGCACCGCGCGCGCTCGCTGCTGCTGTGCCGCGCGCCGCCGCTGCAGCCGCGCCGGTGGCCAGGGTCGCGCCAGCCGCCCCGGCGGCAAGCGTTGCGCCTGCGGCGACTGCGGTGCCGGCGGCGGCCCCTGCTCCGAGTTGCGGACCGCCGGCGACGATCCCGTTGGCGATCGATGGGCCGAAGATGCCGAGGCCGAGCAGCGTCAAAGCGCCGAGCGCGATCGCCATGACCTGTTCGATGTCAGGCTCCGGACCGAGGCCGGCCTGCATGAAGCGGTCGAACAGGGTCACCCCGATGCCGGTGATCACCGCGAGGACGAGCACCTTGATGCCCGACGATATGATGTGGCCAAGCACGCGTTCGGCCATGAAGGCGGTGCGGCCGAAGAAGGCGAACGGCAGCAACACGAAGCCCGCGAGCGTCACCAGCTTGAATTCCAAGATGGTCACGAAGACCTGCACCGCGAGAATGAAGAAGGCGAGGACGACGATCACCCAGGCGATCAGTAGGATCATGATCTGCACGAAGTTGGTGAAGAGACCGACCGGGCCGACCAGGTCCGCCGATGCATCGAGCAGGGGCTGCGCCGCATCGATGCCGGTCGCGGCGACGACGCCGGGACGCATGAAGTCGCCGATCGCCATGGCGCCGCCGCTCGCCTTGAGGCCGAGGCCGGCGAAGCTTTCGAGCATGATGACGGCCAGCGCCTGGAAGTTGCCGATGATGAAGGCGAAGACGCCGATGTAGAGGGTCTTCTTGACGAGGCGCTGGATGATGTCCTCGTCGGTGCCCCACGCCCAGAACAGCGCGGCGATCGTCACGTCGATGACGATGAGGGTCGAGGAGAGAAAGCCGACTTCGCCCCCGAGCAGGCCGAAGCCGCTGTCGATATAAGTCGAGAAGACCGCCAGAAACTGGTCGATAACGCCGGTGTCTTCCATCGGGCTAGTCCTTCTGTCCAAAGAAATGGCGGCGCTTGGCGTCCCAAGCCGCTTCACAGTCCGCATCGGCGACCGTGACCGTGCGGCAGCGGTCGGCGACGTCGGCGGCTGCCGGGTGTGCGCTCGCCCCGGAGATCGGGGGGACGGGCGCACGAGGCGTAGGCGGCGATGACGCATGCAGAATTGCCAGCGTCATGAGCAGGCCGCCCAGCACCGCGACCGCCGCTATCTTCGCCGCCCGGCCCATCTCAATTGCCTTTGCGGAAGCGGCGGAAGCGCTCGCGGCCTTCAGCCTCGGCGGCGGCGCTGCGCGCAGCGTCGAGCATCTGCGCGCGGCCCTGCGCGGCGAGCGCCGCGGTAAGGTCGGAGAGCTGCTGCGACTGGACGGCGAGGATCTGGTTGCCCGCCTGCGCCGCCTGCAAGGCGCCGGTCGCCGACTGGCTCGCCGAGACGAGGGTTCCGATCGACTGGCGCGTGCCGTCGATGTTGGTGACGACGCCGGCTCGCAGTGCGCTAGCCGAGATCGCGCGTCACGCGCACGAGATCCTGCGCGGCAAGAACAACCTGTTCTTTGCCGGCTCGCGCGCCAATGTCGAAGCACTCGCCGACCGCCTCAGGACCTTGTCCGAAGACGGCGGCGTGCCAAACGAGTTTTTCCCGCACCATGGAAGCCTTGCCAAGGAATTGCGCGAAGAGGTTGAGGCGCGCCTCAAGGAGGATCGCCTCCCCACCACTGCCGTTGCCACGACGACGCTTGAACTCGGCATCGATATCGGGTCGGTCCACAGCGTTGCCCAGCTCGGGGCACCGCGCTCGCTCGCTTCGCTGCGTCAACGGCTTGGCCGGTCCGGGCGGCGGGAAGGCAGCGCCGCCATTTTCCGGGGTTATATCCGCGAGCCCTATCTGGCAGCCGACGCCGATCCGCTCGATCGGCTCCATCTTCCGGTCGCGCAATCGGTCGCGGCGTTGCATTTGCTTGCCGAGCGCTTCGTGGAGCCGCCGTCGGGCGACCCTGCCCTGCTCTCCGTCACCGTCCACCAGCTCCTGTCGCGCATTGCAGAGCGCGGCGCGCAGCGCGCCGATCAACTCTACAGGGCGATCGGCCGCGACGGACCGTTCGCGGCGATCGAACCCGGCGATTTCGCGGATTTGCTGCGCGGGCTTGGCGGCGGCGAAGAGCCGATGCTCGAACAGGCGCCCGACGGGTCGTTGATGCTCGGGCCACTTGGCGAACGGCTCACCGCCTCGCGCGACTTTTACGCCAACTTCAAAACGGACGAAGAGTGGCGCCTCGTCAATCAGGGCCGGGCGCTTGGCACGCTGCCGATCGTCAATGCGCTCGCCGTCGGAAGCATCCTGTCCTTCGCCGGGCGCCGGTGGCGCGCGGTCGCGATCGACGACCCAGCGAAAGTCGTCGAGGTCGTCGCGCATCGCGCGGGGCGGATCCCCAAATTCGATCGCGTGTCGGGGGAACCGATCCACGATCGGCTCGCGGGTGCGATCCGCGACGCCCTCGTCGCATCCGACATGCCAGCCTATCTCGACCCCGTCGCTGCCCAGTTGCTCGCGGAAGGGCGCGACATGTTCGCAGCCCTCGACCTCGCGAGAACGCCGCTGATCGCGGCCGGCAAGGATACGCATCTCATGACCTGGCGTGGCAGCGTCGCCAACGGCCTGTTCGCCGTGCTGCTCGGATCGGTCGGATTCGAATGCGAAACGTTCGACGTCGGGGTGACGCTCCTCGGCACGCCTTCAGACGAGGCGGCCCATGTGCTCGGGGCGCTCGACGGTTGCCCGCCGATCGAGACCCTTGGCCGGTTCGTCTCCAATCTCGCCCATGAAAAATATGACGATTATATCCCGGAGGATCTGCTCCGCCGCTTCTGGGTCAAGCGCCATGCGCATCTCGAAACCGACGTAGCCGACATGATCCGCCGCATCGCGCTGGCGCTGTCATGAGCATCGCCCCATCATTTGCCCTTATGTAACAAAGGACAGAGGTTCATATGCTTCAGATACTCGAACTGGTTCGCGAGAGATTCGGCGCAAGCGTTCCGCACGCGCCGTCGCCGCAAGGCTTTGCGCCCCGCCTGCCGCATGAAGATTCCGATGAAGCACCCGCCGATTTTGCGGCAATGCGCGAACTCGCAGGCGACAGCGTCAATGGCCTGACGATCATCATCGCCTATCGCGACGCGAAGGGAGCCGCGTCGCTGCGACAGGTCAGCTGCATCCGCATCGAAACCGGCCAGGGCAAGCGCTATCTGCGGGCCTTTTGCCATCATCGCCGCGCGCAGCGTGTCTTTTTGATGACGCGCATCGATGCCGTCCACGACGCAGAGACGGGCGAGGAACTGGCCGGCGGCACCGACTATTTTGCGCCGTTCGCCGACGACCGGATTTCGGCGAGCCCGCTCGGCTGGGGCCTGTCGCCGGTGCAGCGTGCCGACCTCGGCGCCGGCCTGACCGCCCTCATTTTCCTGTCGCGATGCGACGGGCATGTCGACGCCGCCGAGAATGACGAGATCGATACCTTCACCGCGTCCTGGTGGATCCGTGCCGAAATCCACGCGCCATTTCCCGAGGCCGACATTTCGGCTCATATCCGGCGCATGGCGCCGGACGTCGAGGCCTTCGAACGGGCAGCAGTTTCCGACATCGAGACAGGACGCTATCATTGGGCCGCAGAGACTTGGTCGCTCGCCGCCATCGACGATCTCGACCCGCTGATCGCCGCGCTCGCGCCCGGCGTTGAGCGCCGCCACCTTGTCGCGCGATTGAAGCTGTCGGGGATGCTGACGCTCGCCGAGCGTGTTGCGCTTCGCGACCGCCTCGAAGGCGAACTCGCACACGAGGTGCGCTGGCTCGACCTCAATCTTGCCGATCTGTTTGCGCGCCCGACCGATGCCGATCTCGCCGAAATCGATGCCAACGGCGTACTCCGTGCCGCGGCCGAGACGCTGAAGGCGGCTGCGGCCGACGGCGGCGCCGAAGGCAGGGTGGCCGCCGCTGCCCTCGAGCGGCTCTATGTCGAGCAGAAGCGCGCCGAGCGCCAGGACGCACGCTGATGCGGATTCACGAACTCACGATCGAAAATTTTCGCAAATTTCGCCAGCCGCTGCGGCTCGCCGGTTTCGAACCCGGCCTCAACCTGCTCTGCGACCAGAATGAAGCAGGCAAGTCGACGATTCTCGAAGCGTTGCGCGCCGTCCTCTTTGAACGTCATGGCTCACGGAGCGACCGCATCCGCTCCTTTCGCCCGCACGGTGATGAGGTCGCGCCCACCGTCGAGCTCGATTTCGAGATCGACGGCACGAGATGGCGCCTCCGCAAACGCTTCCTCCAGTCCGCTTCGGTCGAGCTTGAGAGCGCAGCGGGACGGGCAACCGGCGACGAGGCCGAGGAGCGCCTCCAAGAGCTTCTGGGATTTTCGCGAGCGGGCAATCGCGGTGCCGACGACGACAGCCGCGGTGCGCTCGGGCTTCTGTGGGTCGAGCAGGGTCAGTCGTTCATCATCGGATCGCCGGGGGTTAGTGCCCGCCGCACCCTCGAGGATGTGCTGGCCGGCGAAGTTGGTCTCGTGACCGGCGGACAGCGGACGCAAGCGATCCTGCAAAATGTCGAGCGGTCGCTCGCCGAGCTTCGCACCGCTACGGGTCGTCCAGCGCGGCGTCTCGCGATCGCATGACGTCCCTGTCCCGCCGCGCCTAAAACGCGTGTGTCGGTCGACGGGCGCGCGGTGCGTACCGTCGCGATCTGGAAAGTCCATGGCTCTCTCGACTGGTTCCAGGATTCAGCGCAGCAAATTTTCGGGGTGCGGAGCGCGCTCAAGATACCCGCTGCGCTCACGCCGCTGATGATCACACCCGGCATCGAGAAATATCGCCTCACGCATGGCGAGCCCTTCACCACGGTCCTCGCCTGCGCCAATGCCGCGGTAGAGAAAGCCCGCGCCTACTTCTGCGTTGGTTACGGGTTCAACGACGAACATCTGCAAGCAAAGCTTCAGGCCCGCTGCGACTGGGATTCGGTTCCGCTGGTCCTGATCACGAAGGAGCTGACGCCGACGGCGCGGACGATCCTCAAAAGCGGTCAATGCCGACGCTATTTGGCGATCGAAGACGGGCCGGC
>NZ_MIAM01000027.1:33622-45687 GCF_001830555.1 Sphingopyxis sp. RIFCSPHIGHO2_12_FULL_65_19
CTGTGGCAGCTCGATCCATTTCTCGACCATATGACAGGGGCACGTGCATGAGCATTTTGGACTTCGCCGACGAAGACGCTTTGGGCTGCGTCCAGTCGGTCGACACCACAACCGTGATCGTGCGCGTCGACGATGTCGAACGGCTCCGCGCGCTTCAGGTCAATCGGCTCGTCGCGCTTCGAAGCAGCCTCGCGGGGCACAAGCTGATCGGCGTTATTCACAAGATTACGCGGACGGCGATCGAGGAATCGAAGCGCGCGGATGTCGAACAGGGCGAAGAAGCGCATCCCGAGCTCAATCTGGTTCGCATCACGCTGATCGGAACCCTCCTCGACAAGGATGGCGCACGCAGCAATGTGTTCCGCCGCACGCTTGAGACGGTCCCCGAGATCGACGCGCATTGCTTCGCGATGGAAGGCGAGCATCTCACGCGCTTCATGGGGGTGATTTCCGAAGTGACCGGCGGGGCGCAGCGCCTGTCGCTTGGAACTTATACGCTCGATCCCAATGCCGAGGCTTATATCAACGGCAACCGCCTGTTTCAGCGCCACGCGCTCGTCGTTGGCAGCACCGGCTCAGGGAAGTCCTGGACCACCGCGCGCCTTCTCGAACAGGTAGCCGAGCTCGACAGCGCGAACGCCATCGTTTTCGACATGCACGGCGAATATGCCTCCATGCAGGGCGACGGATTCGTCCATCTCCGCGTTGCCGGGCCGGGCGACATCGACGCCAGGAAGACGCTGGCCGACGGTGTGCTCCACCTTCCTTATTGGCTGATGAGCTACGAGGCGCTCGTTTCGATGTTTGTCGATCGCAGCGACCAGAATGCGCCCAACCAGGCAATGGTGATGTCACGCGCGATCATCGATGCTAAAACGCGCTTCCTGACAGCCGGAAATCACAACGAAATCCTTGCTAATTTTACGATCGACAGCCCTGTCCCCTTCGCGATTTCAGATGTATTGACCGAGCTCGACCGGCTAAACAGCGAGATGGTCGAAGGCGCGCGCGCGGGGACTGAGAAGCAGGGCGAGTTTCACAGTAAGCTCAGCCGTCTGATCCAAAGGCTATCTGGAAAGCAGACCGATCGCCGTCTTGGCTTCTTGTATCCGGCGGCGGGCGTCGCCGACGACTATGCCTGGCTCGACCAAGCGGTGACGCTCCTTCTCGGCGGACGTTCGGCGAAGGGCGGCCGCGGCGGCGTGAAGATCATCGACTTTTCGGAAGTGCCCTCGGACATTCTGCCGTTGATCGTCGGCATGGTCGCCCGGCTAGCCTTCCTTGTGCAGCAATGGAGCGCACAGGGTACCCGACATCCGGTCGCTCTTTTCTGCGACGAGGCCCATCTCTATATCCCGCAGGACGCGAACTCGGGCGCCGCCGAAAATGCGATAGCGACTTTTGAGCGCATCGCTAAGGAAGGCCGCAAATATGGCGTGGGACTCGTGGTGATCAGCCAGCGCCCTGCCGAGGTAAATCGCACCGTGGTCAGCCAGTGCAACAATCTCATCGCGATGCGCCTTACCAACGGCGACGACCAGAATGTCGTCCGGCGTCTGCTGCCCGACAGTCTCGGAGGCTTCGGCGACCTGCTCCCGATCCTCGATACTGGCGAGGCGCTTGTTGTCGGCGACGCCATCCTGCTGCCGACGCGCATCCGGATCGCAAAACCCGTCAACGAGCCGCTCAGCGGAACGATCGACTTCTGGGATCGCTGGGCCGACGGTTCGGCTGCGGCTGCGCTCGAAAAAGCTGTCGAGAGCTGGCGGCGCCAGACCTTGATAAAATAGCTTCTAGCCCGGAGATATGTCGGTTCCCGTATGAGACTACGGTTGCCGCCGCGGTCAGATATCCAAGTTGGCCCTAATGGTCCAGTTTAGGATTGGAGCCACTTGTCATAGACGGATTTTGAACTGGTTGGGATACTGCTTGGCTGGAGTGAATGGACGATTTCCCTGAACTTTGTCTTGCAGCGGTGATGCGAGGCAACACGCCCTGCCAACACCGTATGAGCCGAGACCACTTCGAACATCATTTGTATCTCGCGCGGCGAGAACCCCTTTATCATCTGCATATAGTAGAAGTCGGCTGAATTGGCCGTTCCATAGGGGTTGCCCACCGAACAGGTGACGACGGTCTCAACGAACTCGCGACGGACCGTCTCCGGGACTTGATGACCCTCAGAGAGTTTGGCGACGCGCTCCGCAAAAGGCGCCTCATTGTAGAAATTATTGATGCCCTGGTGGATCGTCATCAGGTTCTTGCAAGCTGTCGAGATCAGGGCGTGCCGCTCCGTTTCCGACAAAAGCCCGATGATCTTGAGGTTCTCGAAGAAGGCCTGTGAAGCCTTGAAGCGTTCTTGCTCACCCTTTGCCTGATATTTTTGGTGCTGATTGATGAGCAGCGAGATCGAACTGGGCGAAAAGGTTGTAGAAAAATGGCTACAGACGGTGATTGCCGTTACCCTAGAATGTTCCTCCTTGGTCGGATCGCAATAGATGCCGTGGAGCATCCCGAAAATTGCGTCGCGCTGTGCGTTGAAGGTCTGCGTGATGCGCTGACACCAAATCTGCATCTGCTCCTGAGAGAAGCCGGCGGCGTTGAGCGCGGTCATGAATTCCTTGATGTCCACGCCTGCAGTGTTTTGTTCGTCGCTAAGAGCGTGTCGACTGCACCGGTTCAGGAAGCTGATGAACTCATATTCATCGATATTCCCGATAACTGGATGAGCAGCAGAAAAATTATTTCTGATGTCCCGGCATTGATCGAGCATGAAGTAACCGGTTTCGGAGATAAGGTTCAGTTTCAGGCACAGATTCAGCAGTTCCGAATCTTGCATATCGAGCAACTTCTTCTCGTCGAAGTCCTTATCTATGATCTGCGGTATTATATGGATACCGAAGCGTCTAACTTTATCACGAAGCTCAACGACCGCTGCGTTCCACGCGTAGTTTATGGCGGAATCAAAAAGGCCGGTGGCGACTGCCACGCACATCCGCATCACACCCTCAGTCCTCAGATGTGGAGGAATGTTGCTCAGCAACTGGGGAAGGTTCTGCCAAGCGTTCTGGATCTGACTGTCCGATGCCAGCACCGAGCGATCTATGCCCAAGGCTGACGTTAGAGCCATCAACATGGGAGCCGAAAAAGTGGAGACTGTGGGAAGCTGCACGGGACTTAAGACAAGTTGGTTTGCCACAAGGTATCAACATCCTGCTCGAGCAGGTGGGTCGCAAAGCTGTGGCGCAATGTGTGCGGACTGACGCGCTTGCGGATGCCGGCGACCTCGGCGGCTTCCTGGACCGCGCGGTGTAGCTGCCGCGTCGAGACCGGATCGGTATAGCTGCGCCCCGGAAACAGCCAGCCATGGGGAAGCATGACGTTGCGACGCTTGCCCTCGCGCCACCACATCCTGAGCAGCTCCAGCAGCTGCGGCGAGAGCATCGCATTGCGGTCCTTGCGTCCCTTGCCCTGCTCGACGCGGATCAGCATCCTGGTGCTGTCGATATCATCGACCTTGAGGTGCGCTACCTCTGACACGCGCAGACCGGCGCCGTAAGCGACGCCGAGCGCCGCCTTGTACTTGATCCCCGGCGCTGCCTCGAGCAGCTGCGCCGCTTCCTCGACGCTGAGCACCTCGGGCAGCTTGCGCCGATAGCGGATAATCACCAGCGAGCGCGCCAGATCCCGCCGCCCGAGGGTCGCAGCGAACAGGAAGCGCAACGCCGAAACGGCCCCGTTGATAGTCGAAGGGCTGACGCCCTGCTCGTGCTGGTGCACCTGAAAGCGCCGAATATCCTCCGCCGTTGCCGTATCGGGCGGGCGTTCAAGGAATGCGGCGAAGCGTCGGACGTGGCGGATATAATCCTGCTGGGTGTGCCGACCCAGCCCGCGCATCATCATATCGTGCTGCATGCGCTGGCGAAGCGGGGTGATCGGGGCGTCGGTCGTAACAATAGTCATGGCAGGCTCCTCTTCGTTGAAGGAGCTCCATGATCTGCCCACTGTCGGCCTAGCTCAACGTCCCTGCGTCCCCTGCCACCTCAGTCCAAGGCGCCCATCCCGCGAAGCGGGTTAGTGCATGAGGCGCAAAGCCGACGGCGCAATCGACTCTCAATTCGGGTGCAATTGCGCTTTCGACCAAGGAAGATCTCGATATCTTTGCCTCCTCATCAAACATGGAGGATCCTTTGAAACCGCCCGTCATTCTGCTCCTCGCCGTTTGCCTTTCGGCCTGCGGTCAAAGCGAACCACGAAGCGTTCAATATTTCGAGGCGAACCCCGACGCTGCTCGTGAGGTCGCCGCCAATTGCAGGGACGGATCAATCCGCGGCGACGAATGCAGAAATGCAGATATCGCCTTGGAGGTCATCGAAGGTCGGGAGCGTTTCGCGCGTTTCCGAGGCAAAAAATGATTTAGGCGCCGACGCGAGCTTCCAACTCGACGATGCGCTCGGAGCAGATGGCATGGACGGCCCGGCCGAGTTTCTCGACACATCCGGCCAGCCAGAGGAGCTCCTCCTCACTGATGCGATAATGCTTCGAATAGCGGGCCTTCACATAGGCCTCCTTGAGTTTCTCGAAGCGCGATCGATCCGCTTTTACTTCGCGCGGCCAAGCATCGACCAAACGCATATCGAGGCGCTCGGCTTGCGTCCGCAGAAAGCCCAGGTTGTGAACGTGCGGCGTGTAGAACGTGCAGACCAGAAGCGCGCAGTGGTATAGCGTTTCAGTGGTCTGATGCAGGAGAAATGCGGCTTCCTTTGTAAATGATTGCTCGATCGCATCACTCGACAGCTTGGACTTTCGCAGGGCCGCCGGAAACCATTCGTCAAAATATTCCCGCGCCATCGCCAGCGCCTGCTCAGGCGTCTTCGGCTTCGGCTTGTGCAACTCCTTGTCGTCAAACTCGTAGAGCGCGATCCCGTCGCGCGCGACGTCCATGAAGAAATAGCGCCCGTGCGCGAGCCCGTCATTCACCTCCTGCAGCGTGTGAACGATGAAGTTGACCGGCGTGTGCAACGTCTTGTCGATCGCAAGCTCACGGGTCAGCCGATCGTCGAGCTTCGACCAGAAATCGATCTTGTCGGTCAGCCGCTTGTCGTTGACGATGATCAGCAGATCGAAGTCCGAGCGATAGCCTTTGGCGGTGTGCGGCTCATCGACCCAGCCGCCGCGCGCATATGGGAGGCAACCTACAGGATTTGAACCGGTGACCTTCGCCATCGGACAGTCGTCAAGATTGGTCTTGGAAAGGTCCGATCGACGAGCAGATTTGCGCGTGGACACGAGGTTTTTTCGCCCCTGGAAACGGTGATTGCTGGGTGATTGCTGGCCAATTTTTTGAGGTCAATATTTTGTGAAAAATCATTCTATTTCAATAGTATGATTGACTTGGCACATGAAGTCTGGTATTTCCGCTATCGCCGGATTTAGCCGCCCGCCCGGGGTACCGCAACAGGCCGTCTGGCCTTGCACGACGGGCGCGGCCTGATCCAGGCGCTGCGCACAAACAAATGGGGCGGCCTCTTTGCGAGGGCCGCCCCAGTTTCGTGGAACCGTCGGGGAGAGGGAGAGGACGGTCCGGAGATTGGTGACACTATGTCTTAGCGCGACGCCATCTGGCTGTCGGTTTCGACTTCGGCGACGCCGGCGATCTTCAGCGCGGCGCGAAACTGCTTGGCAGCGGCGCGTTCGTTGCCCGCTTCGCACAGCTTCTTGCCGGTCGAAACAAAGCGCTTGGCGCTCGACTGCTTGGCGCCTTCGACGCCGCTGGCGGCGACATGGGCCTGTTCGGCCAGACCGGCGCAACGATAGTCGCTAGCCGACTGGGCATAGGCGGGGCTGGCGGTGGCAATCAGGCCGGTGAAGGCCAGCGCCGACGCGGCAACGATGGCAAAAGCGGCGGGAAAGCGGCGATAAGGGGAGAGCTGATAGGCCATGGGAGAGAGTTCCTTTCGTTTCTTTGTGCAACCTTTTTAGTCGCGGTTGCGCAGATAGATAATCCTCTATAATCTGCAAGTGCTTTGAAGCAGGATTTAACAATCCCTCATGGGGCGCTCGACGGGATCGAAGCCTTCCTGCGTGTCGCAGAAAGGCGCAGCTTTTCTGCCGCCGCCGCCGATCTCGGCGTCTCCCCCTCTGCGATCAGCCAGACCGTCAAGGCATTGGAAGCACGCGTCGGCGCGCCGCTGTTCATGCGGACCACGCGCAGCGTCGGTCTGACCCAGGCGGGCGAAATGTTCCTGGAGCGTGCGGCGCCCGCCTACACCGGGCTGGCCGATGCCTATGAAGCCGCCCGCAACCTCGGCAACCGGCCCGCCGGGCGCCTTCGCATCAACCTGATGCGCGGCGCGGTCCAGCCCTTGTTCGAGCCGATAATCGCGGGCTTTTGCGACACCTATCCCGAGATCGAGCTGGAGATCTACGCCGACGACGCCTTGTCGGACCTCAGCGCCGGCGGCTTCGACGCCGGCGTGCGAATGGGTGAATCGCTCGATGCCGATGTCATCGCGGTACGTCTGACCGGCCCGTTCCGCTTCGTGGTCGCGGCGGCGCCTGCCTATCTCGACAAACATGGCCGCCCCGAAACGCCCGAGGATCTGCGTGGGCATCGCTGCATCCGCTTTCGCCTCGCAACCGGCGCGCTGATGCCGTGGACCTTTGAACGCGGGAACCGCGAATTCGACGTCGGGGTCACCGGGCCGGTGATCGTCAACGACTGGCTGGCGGCGCTGGTCGCAATGCGGACCGGCGTCGCGCTGAGCATGATGGCCGAACCGATGGCAAAAGCGATGGTCGAGACGGGCGAGCTCGAACTGGTGCTTACCGATTATGCCGCAGCGACGTCGGGCCTCTTTCTCTATTATCCTGGTCGCAAACAGGTGATGCCAAAGCTGCGCGCCTTCATTGATTATGTGCGCGAATATCTGCCGGACGAAATCACCGGCTGACCGCAAACGGCGCGGTCTGGCGCAGAAACAAATCCCTTGGCCGCCAGCAGAAAAATTGGGCTGGCGCGGTTCCGGGAAACCCGGCAGCACGTTCTCAATCAAAAGGGTTGGGAAGAATCATGATCGATTTCGCTGCTATCGACTTTACCGCCCTGTTGCCCTTCATCGTCATCGGTTTCGCCGCGCAACTCGTCGATGGCGCGTTGGGCATGGCTTTCGGCGTCATCTGCAACACGCTGCTGGTTGCGGTTCTGGGCGTCCCGCCCGCGACCGCGTCGGCGCGCATCCACGTCGTGGAAATTTTCACCACCGGCGCGTCGGGGCTCAGTCACCTGTTTCACCGCAATATCGACTGGCCGCTTTTCTTTCGCCTGCTCGTTCCCGGCATGATCGGTGGCGTGCTCGGCGCCTATGTGCTGACATCGCTCCATGCCGAGGTCGTGAAACCCTTCGTTCTCGGCTATCTCGTGCTCATCGGTGTCTGGCTGCTCGTGCGCGGCGTGCTTTATCCGCCCAAGATATCAAAGCCGAAGGTCGTGGCGCCGCTGGCGGTCGTAGGCGGCTTTCTCGACGCGGCGGGTGGCGGCGGCTGGGGGCCGGTCGTGACGTCGAACCTGCTCGTTCAGGGCGGCGAGCCGCGCAAGATCGTCGGAACGGTGAACAGCGTCGAATTTTTCCTCGCCATATCGGTGTCGATCGCCTTCATCTGGCACCTCGGGTTCGAGGAAATCCTGGGCCCGACGCTGGGGCTTATCATCGGCGGCGTCGCCGCCGCACCGCTGGGCGCCTATATGGCAAAGCGGTTTTCGCCCAAGGTGATGCTGATCATGGTCGGCATCGTCTTGACCGCAACCAGCGCCTTCGGGCTCTATCGCGCGCTGATTTGATAACAGGCCAAGCGCGGGTTTCGACCGGCAGTCGGACAGATAGGTTCGTCGGCTAGCGACCGATTGCGGGCATTGTTTCTTGGTCATCCCGGACTTGATCCGGGATCCATCGCGGCGCCGAAGTCATGGACCCCGGATCAAGTCCGGGGTGACGAGAGGGCGGAACGGACGTCCGCCCTCCACCCCAAGGCCGCCGCTCAATTCGCCGGTTTGGTCTCGTCGATCTTGTCGACCCATTCGGGATAGAAGCTCGGCTCACGCGCCGACCAGCCGGGTGCGGTCGCCGCGGCTTCGCTGATCGACTGGAGCAGCACCCGGCGCTTGTCGGGATGCAGGTGCGGCAACGACGCCGCGGCGCAAAAGGCGCCGGGGAGCCAGGGCCGCGCATGGGCGCCGAGCAGCCGCTCGTAAAGGAAGCGATAGGGCGCAAAGGCGTGCAGCCGATCCTGCCCCAGATCGAACGCCGACACCGCGACCAGCGGCGCCATGAAATGTTCGAGCGCGTCGAGCCCACTGTCGTCGGGGATATGGGCGCGAATATCGACGAGCCGCTGATAGACGCGGGCCTGCACGCGAATCGCGGTTTCCTCGACCATGTCGCGCGACCAGCGCGCGATCGCATCGTCGCGTTCGAGCCCGATGTCGAGTGAACGGCGGATATAACGCTGCGTTGCCGCAGGAAAGCTCGCAAATTCCTTGATTTCCGATATCGACAGGTCGCCTGCTGCCGGTCCCGAACGCGTCGCCATGGTCATGCTCCCGCACGGCGCCCGGGGAGCCATCCCCCCGGAGGCCTGCATCAAACAGTCTGCCACCAAAATGGTTAGTGGCCGGTTAACCATGTTGTCGGCGACGGTTCAGCCGATTGAGGAGCGTTGCGCGGCGCCGCGCCGAAGCCTAATCAGCGTGTCTTGAACCTATAAGACACACGAGAGCTCCATGTCGCACACACCGCAGCCGGTCATTTCGTCAACCGGCCTTTTCACCCCCGCCGAAGCCATCTCCAACGAAGAACTTGTCGCCAGTTTTAACGCGTATGTTGCGCTGCACAATAGGGAAAATGCCGACGCAATCGCGACAGGCGAAATCGCCGAACTGACTGAGTCCAGTGTGGAATTCATCGAGAAGGCGAGCGGCATCGGATCGCGCTTCGTCGTCGACAAGGCGGGCATCCTCGACCCGCGCCACATGGCGCCGCGGATCGCCGAACGCGGCAATGACGAACTGTCGATCCTCGCCGAAATCGGCGTCGCGGCGGCAAAGGACGCGCTCGCACGCGCTGGCCGCGATGCGGCCGACGTCGACGCCGTGCTGTGCGCCGCGTCGAATATGCAGCGCCCCTATCCCGCCATGGCGGTCGAAATCCAGGAGGCGCTCGGTATCGACGGTTTCGGCTTCGACATGAATGTCGCCTGCTCTTCGGCGACCTTCGGAATCCAGACCGCCGCCGACTATATCCGCGCGGGTCACGCGAAAAGCGTCCTCGTCGTGAACCCCGAAATCTGTTCGGGGCACCTCAACTGGCGCGACCGCGACAGCCATTTCATCTTCGGCGACGTCGCGACGGCAATCCTTGTCGAGGATAAGGACATCGCCCCTGACGGCCATTGGGACATTCTAGCAACCAAGCTCAAGACGCAGTTCAGCAACAACATCCGCAACAATTTCGGCTTTCTCAACCGCGGCCACGGCGGGATCGACCAGTCGGGACCAAAGAGCGACAAATTGTTCGTCCAGGAAGGCCGCAAGGTTTTCAAGGAGGTCGTGCCGTGGGTCGCCAACCTGATCGTCGAGCAGATGGAGTTGCTGGGGCTCGAAGGCAGCGACATGCGCCGCCTGTGGCTGCACCAGGCGAACACCAACATGAACCGCCTGATCGCGCAGCGCGTGCTGGGCCATGAAGCAAGCGACGACGAAAGCCCGACGGTGCTCGACACCTATGGCAACACGTCGAGCGCGGGGTCGATCATCGCATTTCACCTGAACCATGAAGATATGGTCGCGGGCGACACCGGGCTGATCTGCTCCTTCGGAGCGGGGTATAGCGCGGGGACGGTGTTCGTCCGGAAGACGTGAGACCACGCCGTGTGCCCCCGCGAAGACGGGCGCACACGGCCAAGGAAGCGTCGATGACCTACGGCACAAACGTCGTGAACAAATAGATCGCGAACAACATCAGGTGGATCACCCCCTGCAACACCGTCGTGCGGCCATTCGCCAGCGTCTGCACCGCCACGATCAGCGAAAGGAACAGCAGGACGGTCGACTTGGCATCGAGGCCGAGGCTGATCGGCAGGTCGGTCACGATCGACAGGATGGCGACCGCCGGGATCGTCAGCCCGATCGTTGCAAGCGCCGATCCCAATGCGAGGTTGAGGCTGGTCTGGAGTCGGTCGGCCTTCGCCGCGCGAACCGCCGCAAGGCCTTCGGGCGCGAGGATCAACGCGGCGATCAATACGCCAAGCACCGCGGGCGGCGCGCCCCAGTCCGCAAGCAAGGCGCCCATGACCGGCGAGAGATTCTTGGCGAGCAGGACGACAGCGATCAGGCTGGCAAGCAGCAGCGCGCTTGAAATCGCGGTGCGCCGGACGCTCGGCGGCGCGGCGTGCGCGTCGGGTTCATCCTGCGCGTCGCCGTCGGGAAGGAAATAGTCGCGATGCCGGACCGTCTGCACCAGCGCGAAGGTCGCATAGAGGATCAGCGAAACGACCGCGACGAAACCCAGTTGCGTCGCCGAATAAAATGGCCCCGGCACGCTCGAAGTGAAATTGGGGAGGACCAGTGTTACGACGGTCAGCACCGTGAGCGTCGCGAGCGCGGCACCGATGCCGGTGCGCTGGAACCGCTGTTCGTGATGGCGGATCGCCCCGCTCAAAAGGCACAGGCCCATCAAGAGGTTGAGGATCACCATCACCGCCGCGAACACCGTATCGCGCGCCAGCGACTGCGCCTTCTCGGGCTCCGCCTGCATCAATGTCAGGATCAGTCCGACCTCGATCACCGTCACCGCGAGCGCGAGGATGAGCGTGCCGAACGGCTCGCCGACGCGGTGCGCGATCACCTCGGCATGGTGGACTGCCGCCACGACCGCACCGGCGAGGATGAACGCGACCAGCCAGGCGTTGAGCGGCATCGCCAGGCTCGCCATCGCGGCAAGGAAGCCGAGGATCGGAAACAGGTCGTTGGTGCGGTCGGCGAGGCGGAATTTTGCGATCATCGGGCTTCTATTGCAGGCCGGTTCCGGCGTGACCAGTCCGAACGTCGAAAACCCTCCCCCTAGATGGGGGAGGCAGCAAGACTTGCCAGCTTGCCGGCTTAGTTGCAGCGGTGGGGGTGCGGTATCGGCCTGATGCCACGGTGCCGTGACGCGCCGTCACCCCCATCCAACTGCGCCTAGCGCCTGAAGGCACAAGGCTTCGTATCCTTCCCCCATCAAGGGGGAAGGGGGTCAATGCGCGCGGACGGGTAATCCGGCCGCGGCAAGCCGCGCATGGGCGTCGGCGATCGTCGCCTCGCCGAAGTGAAAGATGCTCGCCGCAAGCACCGCGCTCGCGCCGCCCTCGACCACCCCGGCGACGAGATGGTCAAGGTTGCCGACGCCGCCGCTGGCGATCACCGGCACGCTCACCGCATCGGCGATCGCGCGCGTGAGCGCGAGGTCGTAACCGTCCTTCGTCCCGTCGCGGTCCATGCTGGTGACAAGCAATTCGCCGGCGCCAAGAGTCGCGAGGCGGACGGCATGTTCGAGCGCGTCGATGCCGGTCGGCTTCCGGCCACCGTGGGTGAAGATTTCCCACCGACCATCAGCCACCCGCCGCGCATCGATACTGCCGACCGCGCACTGGCTGCCAAAGCGGTCGGCGATGTCGGCGACCAGTTCGGGGCGCGCGACCGCTGCGCTGTTCACCGCGACCTTGTCGGCGCCCGCGAGCAGCAGCGCGCGCGCATCGTCGGCGCTACGCACCCCGCCGCCGACGGTGAGCGGCATGAAGCAGACTTCGGCGGTGCGGCTTACCATGTCGAGCAGGGTACCGCGCCCCTGATGGCTGGCGCTGATGTCGAGGAAGCAGAGTTCGTCGGCGCCCGCGGCGTCATAGGCACGCGCCGCCTCGACCGGATCGCCCGCATCGCGCAGGTCGACGAAATTGACCCCCTTCACGACGCGCCCGTCGGCGACGTCGAGGCAGGGGATGACACGGACGCGAACGGTCATCTGCTCCCCTCC
>NZ_MIAM01000027.1:45702-82390 GCF_001830555.1 Sphingopyxis sp. RIFCSPHIGHO2_12_FULL_65_19
CCTAGCCCCTCCCGCAAGCGGGAGGGGAACTGGCAACCGCAATCGCTTCGGCCAGATCGAGCCGACCGTCGTAGAGCGCGCGTCCCGTAATCACGCCCTCGATGCCGCCCGCAACATGGGGGCGCAGCGCATGGATATCACCGATGTCGGCAACCCCGCCCGACGCAATCACCGGAATATCGACGGCCTGCGCCAGCGCCACCGTCGCCTCGACGTTACAGCCTTTCAGCAACCCGTCGCGCCCGACATCGGTGAACAGCAGCGCCGCAACCCCGGCATCCTCGAAACGGCGCGCGAGGTCCTCGACCCGCACGTCCGATACGTCGGCCCAGCCCTCGGTCGCGACCATGCCGTCGCGCGCGTCGACCCCAACGACGATCCGGCCGGGCAGGTCGCGCGCGGCCGATTTGACGAATTCGGGGTTCTTGAGCGCCGCGGTGCCGATGATCACGCGGCTGACGCCGAGCGCAAGCCAGCGGTCGACGCCCGCACGATCGCGAATGCCGCCGCCGACCTGCACCTTGCCCGGGAAAGCCGCGATGATGCTTTCGACCGCCGCGCCATTGACGCTCGCGCCCGCGAAGGCGCCGTCGAGATCGACGACATGCAGGTGCGTCGCGCCCGCATCGGCAAACAGCCGCGCCTGCGCCGCCGGATCGTCGCCATAGACGGTCGCGCGCGCCATATCGCCCTCGGCAAGCCGCACCACCTGCCCGCCCTTCAGGTCGATTGCAGGGAAGATGGTCAGGCCAGAATTTACGGGCGCCACTTCAGGAACCTTTCAAGGGTTGCGAGGCCGTAAGCCTGGCTTTTTTCGGGGTGGAACTGGACGCCCATGATATTGTCCTTTGCCACGGCCGCGGTGAAGGTCGAACCATGGCCGCTCGTCGCGGCGACATGCGCCGCGTCGGCGAAATGATAGCCGTGCAGATAATAAGCCTCGCCCGCCGCGATCACCGGATGCGGAAAGCTCGGTACGACGTCGTTCCAGCCCATGTGCGGGATGCGGAGGCCGGGTTGCGGAGCGAAGGCACGCACGGTGCCGCCGATCCAGCCGAGGCCCTTGTGCGTGCCATGCTCCTCGCCCGCATCGGCGAGCAATTGCATACCGACGCAAATGCCAAGGAAGGGCGCGCCCTGCCCCAGCACTCTCTGTTCCATCGCCTCGACCAGCCCGTCGATGACCGACAGCCCGTTCATGCACGCCGCGAATGCGCCCACACCGGGCAGCACGATCCGGTCGGCTTTGGCGATAGTATCGGGATCGGCCGTGACGGCGACATTGTCCGCGCCCACCGCGACGAGCGCATTATGCACCGAGCGAAGATTGCCCGCGCCATAGTCGATCAGGGCAATGACAGTCATCGGCGGGTCCTAGAGGACACCCTTCGTGCTGGGAATCGCATCGCCCTTGCGCGGGTCGATCTCGACCGCCTGGCGCAGCGCACGCGCCAGCGCCTTGTACATGCTTTCGGCGATGTGATGGTTGTTCTCGCCATACAGCATCTCGATATGCAGCGTGATGCCCGCGGTCTGTGCGAAGCTGTGGAACCAGTGCGGGAACATCTCGGTGTCCATCTCGCCGAGCCGCGGCTGCGAGAAGCTCGATTTGTAGACGCAGTGCGGGCGCCCCGAAATATCGAGCACGCAGCGCGTCAGCGTTTCGTCCATCGGCGCGTGCGCCTCACCATAGCGGGCGATCCCGCGCTTGTCGCCGAGCGCCTTCGCCACCGCTTCGCCCAGTGCCAGGGCGCTGTCCTCGACGGTGTGGTGCTGGTCGATATGAAGGTCTCCCTTCACCTGCATCGATATGTCGATCAGCGAATGGCGCGACAATTGTTCGACCATATGGTCGAGGAAACCGATGCCGGTGGACACCGAATAATCGCCCGTTCCGTCGAGGTTGACGGCGATCGCGATATCCGTTTCCTTGGTCGTGCGCTGGACAGTGGCGGTTCGCATGGGCGACGCCTTAGAGCGTCTGTTTCACGTTGCAAGGCGATTCTCCCCCCTTGACCGGCGTGCGGCGCGCGTTCATCCCCTCGCCCCATGAGTGACGATGTACGCGACAGCCTGATTCCCTATGACGAGATCGTGCAGGACGCGCTGCGCGCCGTGGTCGGCCGCGTGCTGAGCCAGATCGAAGGTTATGACAGCCTGCCGGGCGAACATCATTTCTATATCACCTTCAAGACGCAGGCCCCCGGGGTCGATATTCCCGCGCATCTGATCGCGAAATTCCCCGACGAAATGACGATCGTGCTGCAAAACCGCTTTTGGGATCTCAGCGTCGCGGACGATCATTTCGCCGTCGGCCTGTCGTTCAACCAGACACCGTCGATGCTGACGATCCCCTATGCCGCGATTACCGCCTTCGTCGATCCGTCGGTCGATTTCGGGCTGCAATTCCAGGTCAGCGACGACGAAGAGGCGCAGCCCGAGCCGCACGACGAAGCCGACAACGATCGTCCCGAAGTAACGAGCGAGGACGGGTCGAATGTCGTGACGGTGGACTTCGGCAAGAAACGATAGGCCGTGGCACCGCCATGGCCCCCCAGCCGTTTCTGGCAATATTGGGCTCTTGCGGGGATGCTCGTCCTCACCGCCGCCTTCTGGTGGGGGGTGGAGGGCTATGGCCTGGTCCAAAGCGCGGCCCCGCGCGGGCAGATCGCCGACGGACTGCTGCGGTTCAGCCTCCTTATCCTGACGCCCGCGCTTGTGATCGCATGGTTCGCCGCCGGGTGGCTGCGCCGCCGGGTCGGTGAAGGCGGATATTGGCAGATGCTGGGCCTTGTCGCGATGATCTGGGCCGGGTCGGTGCTGGTGACGCGGATGCTGGTCGCATGAGCAAACGGATCGAAACCGACAGCATTGGCGAAATCGAGGTCGCGTCCGACGCCTATTGGGGCGCGCAGACCGAACGCAGCCGCCATAATTTCGCCTTCCCGCCGCACGAACGCATGCCGCTACCGATCATCCACGCCCTGGCGCGGATCAAGGGTGCAGCGGCGCGGGTGAACCGGGCCCACGGACTGGACGCCCGGTTGGCGGACGCGATCGCCGAAGCCGCCGATGCGGTGATCGCCGGCGGCTACGACGACCAGTTCCCGCTCGCGATCTGGCAGACGGGCAGCGGCACCCAGTCGAACATGAATGCGAACGAGGTGATCGCGGGAATCGCGAATGAAAAGTTGGCGGGCACGCGCGGCGGCAAGTCGCCCGTGCATCCCAACGACCATGTCAACATGGGCCAGTCGTCGAACGACAGCTTCCCGACCGCGCTGCATGTCGCGGTCGCGGTCGAGACGACGGCGCGCCTGTTGCCGTCGCTGACCGACCTCACCGACGCCCTCGCGGCCAAAGCCGACGCATGGAACGACATCGTCAAGATTGGCCGCACCCATTTGCAGGACGCCACCCCACTCACCCTGGGGCAGGAATTTTCCGGCTATGTCGCGCAACTGGTCGCTTGCCGGGCACGGATCGAAGCCGCTCTGACGGACAATATCCTCAAGCTTGCGCAGGGCGGAACCGCCGTGGGCACCGGACTCAACGCGCCCGCGGGCTTCGACGCCGCGATGGCCGCCGATCTGTCGACAAGCACCGGCCTCGCGTTCGAGCCCGCGGGCAACAAGTTCGAGGCGCTCGCGTCGAACGACGGCCTCGTCTTCTTTTCGGGCGCACTCAACACGCTCGCCGTCGCACTGACCAAGATCGCGAACGACATTCGTTTGCTCGGTTCCGGACCGCGCGCGGGTCTCGGCGAGCTCGACCTGCCCGCGAACGAGCCGGGCAGCTCGATCATGCCGGGCAAGGTCAACCCGACGCAGTGCGAAATGCTGACGATGGTCGCGGCGCAGGTTATCGGCAATCATCAGGCGGTGACCGTCGGCGGGCTCCAGGGACATCTCGAACTCAATGTCTTCAAGCCCTTGATCGGCGCCAATGTCTTGCGTTCGATCGACCTACTCAGCATCGGCATGGCGGGTTTCACCGAACATTGCGTCGTCGGGATCGAGCCCAATCGAGCGCGCATCGACGAACTGATGAACCGCTCGCTGATGCTCGTCACCGCGCTCGCGCCCGAAATCGGCTATGACAAGGCCGCAAAGATCGCCAAATATGCGCACGAAACGGGCAGCACGCTGAAAGAAGCCGCGCTCGCGCTTGGCTATGTCGATGCCGCCACCTTCGACCGGGCGGTCGATCCGCGAACGATGCTGGGCCCGGCGGACTGAACGGGAACCTCAAGGCGGCGCCGCGGATTGATAAGGAGGAAGGAGACATGGGAATGATCGGCAGGATCCTCGGCGGCGCGCTTGGCAGCGCGATCGGAAAACAAAAGGGCAACCACCCGGTCGCCGGGGCGGTGATCGGCGCGGGCGCCCTGTTCGCGGCGCGGCGCCTGTTCCCGCAACGCTATGCCGCGCTCGCGGCATGGGCGGCGGCAGGCTATCTTACCAAGAAATGGGCCGAACGCGCCGAAGCGCGCAAGGCGGCGGAACAGGCGCATGCTCTCGACCCCGCGCTGGCGGATGCCGGTGTTGTCGACACCTATGCCGGGACCGCGGAAATACCCACCGATGGGCAGACGATGGGCGATGCGCTTCCGCCAGCGATCCCGGTCGATGGCAATGGACGCAGCAGCGCGATCCACTAGCCGCCCGACTGCCACTCCTTGATCGCTTCCACCGGCGAGACCAGCATCAGCACGTTCAACGTCAGATTGTCGCGGATCGTCCACAGGGTGAACAGCTCGAACGCGATCGCGATGACCACCGTCACCCACCAGCGCATCCGGCTGGCGGCGAGGAAACCGATCACCATGAAGATCGCATCGCTCACCGAATTCAGGATCGAATCGCCCGAATAGCCATAAGCCATCGTCACTTCGCGATAGCGGTCGATGATGATCGGCGAATTTTCGAGAATTTCCCACGCCGCCTCGATCCCGATCGCGACCGCCAGCGCGACCCAGAGCGGCTGGCGTGGCATCAGCCAGCGTGACAGGCCGTAAAAGATGAAGCCATGGATGACATGGCTGAAGCTGTACCAGTCCGACACCTGCTGGCTGTTCTGGTTCGATTGCACGACGCCGTGCCACAGGCTGACCGTCCCGCACGGACAGATCGGCGGGCGCCCCATTGCGATGAGAAGGGCGGCGAAAGCCGCGAGCAACGCCGCGGCGACCAGCCAGCCTGTTCGTGAAATCCCCATCATCCGCGCCACCCCTTGACCGCTGCCCCTCGTCAGGCGAATAGCGCGCATGGCTGAAAGCGTCCATCTGAACCGCCGCGGCGTGTTGTTCGTCCTTTCCTCGCCCTCGGGTGCGGGCAAGACCACCATTTCGCGCATGATGCTCGAAGCCGACCAGGATATCGCGCTGTCGATCTCGGCGACGACACGCCCGCCGCGTCCCGGCGAGATTGACGGTGTCCATTATCATTTCGTCGATACCGAGACATTCAAGAAGATGGCGGCCGACGGCGAATTCCTCGAATGGGCGCATGTCTTCGGCCACCGCTACGGCACCCCGCGCGCGCCGGTCGACGCGCTGCTCGATGCCGGCAAGGATGTGCTTTTCGATATCGACTGGCAGGGCGCGCAGCAATTGTATCAGGAGGCCGGCCCCGACGTCGTGCGCGTCTTTGTCCTGCCGCCAACGATGGAAGAACTCGAACGGCGCCTGCGCAGCCGCAAGACCGACAGCGACGAGGTGATCGCCGCACGGATGGAGCGCGCCGCGAACGAAATCAGCCACTGGGACGGCTATGACTATGTGCTGATCAACGACCATGTCGAAGGATGCTTCGACGAGGTTCGCGCAATCCTGCGCGCCGAACGGCTGAAACGCCGCCGCCAGATCGGCCTGATCGGTTTTGCCCGCGACCTGATCCGCTCGGTGCCCGATGCGGACAAGAATCTTTAAGTGCACCGCTATTAAAGAGCAGCGTGTCCCCGCGAAGGCGGGGATCCATCTCCGGTGGGTTCAAACTTGCACTGACGGGAGATGGGCTCCCGCCTTCGCGGGAGCGCACAACTTTTGATCTAAACCGGCGTCACTAAATTGGCAGTTAGCTCCCCGACCATCTCCGCCCGCAGCGGCTTCGCCTGACCGTCGGTGCGGCACACGACCACCGTGTCGCAGGTCGCGATGCAGCGGCCGTTCTGGAACATCGCCTGCACGATCGTCCAGCTCGACGTGCCGAGTCGGCCGATGCCCGTCGCAATCTCGACCGGATCGGGGAAATTGCCCTCGGCCAGATAGTTGATTTCGACCGCAGCGACCATCGTGCGCTCGTTCGCGGGACGCTCTTCGAGCGGGCGGACTTCGCGATTCAAAAGCACGCGGCCGCTCTCGAACAGCGCAGCAAAGGCCACATTGTTGAGATGGCCGTTGATGTCCATGTCCTGAAACCGCGTCTGCAGGTCCAGATGGACGGGGTAGCTGGCGGGGTTCAGCCGCCAGCTCTCCGGTTTCGGCATATTATCGCGGACCCATGCGGATGCCGCCGTCGAGGCGGACATCCTCGCCGTTGAAATAGCCATTCTCGATCATCGCAAGCGCGAGCGCGGCATATTCGGGCGGGTTGCCAAGGCGCTTCGGGTTGAGCACCGAGGCGCCCAGCGCGTCGCGGACATTCTGCGGGGCCCCTGCAAGCAGCGGGGTGTCGAAGATACCGGGCAGGATCGTGTTGACGCGGATATTTTCACTCGCAAGATCGCGCGCGATGGGGAGCGTCATGCCGACGACGCCGCCCTTCGACGCCGAATAAGCCGCCTGGCCGATCTGGCCGTCCTCGGCCGCGACGCTCGCGGTGTTGACGATCGCGCCGCGCTCGCCGTCTTCCATCGGGTCGAGCGTCATCATGCCCGCTGCCGACTTGGCGATGCAGCGGAAGGTGCCGACGAGGTTGATCTGGATGATCCAGTTGAACGCATCGAGCGGGAAATGCTTGATGCTGCCGTCTTCTTTGGAACGGCTCGCGGTCTTGATCGCATTGCCGGTGCCAGCGCAATTGACGAGGATTCGCTCCTGCCCGATCGCGTCGCGCGCCTTGGCGAAGGCGGCATCGACGCTGGCGTCATCGGTGACATTGCATTCGCAGAACACGCCGCCGAGTTCGGCCGCAAGCGCCGTGCCCTTTTCTTCCTGAAGGTCAAAGATCGCGACCTTGACGCCCTTCGACGCGAGCAGGCGCGCCGTAGCCGCGCCAAGGCCCGAGGCGCCGCCGGTTACGACGGCGGATACGGTGGAATCGAGTTTCATATTGGTCTCCTTAATGCCCTCCCCTTCAGGGGAGGGTTTGGGTGGGGCATGTCAGGGGGACGTCGATAGCCAACAGGCCCTCCCCCGACCCCTCCCGCAAGCGGGAGGGGAGATTTATCAAAGGCGCTCGATGATCGTGACGTTGGCCTGACCGCCGCCTTCGCACATCGTCTGCAAGCCATATTTGCCGCCGGTCGCGTCGAGCACGCCGAGCAGAGTCGCCATCAGCTTGGTGCCGCTGGCGCCGAGCGGGTGGCCGAGCGCGATCGCGCCGCCATGCTGGTTGAGTCGCGCATGATCGGCGCCAAGATATTTGAGCCACGCCAGCGGAACCGGCGCGAAGGCCTCATTCACTTCATAGGCGTCGATGTCCTCGATCTTCATGCCCGCACGCTTCAACGCGCGTTCGGTCGCGAACAGCGGCTCTTCGAGCATGATGACCGGGTCGCCCGCGGTCACCGACACATGGTGGATGCGCGCCCGCGGGGTGAGGCCATGATCCTTCAGCGCCTGTTCCGAGACAACAAGGGCTGCGGACGCACCGTCGCAGATCTGCGAGCTGGTCGCGGCGGTGATCGAGCCGCCCTCCTGCAAGATCTTGACCCCCGCGATACCCTCCAACGTCGCGTCGAAACGGATGCCTTCGTCGACGAGGTGCATCTGGCGGCCTTCGGGGGTGTCGATTTCGACGCCGACGATCTCGCGCTGAAAATGGCCGGCTTCGGTCGCAGCCTTGCCGCGGCAATGGCTTTCGAGCGCATAGGCGTCGAGGTCGTCCTTGGTCAGGCCGTGCTTCTTGACGATCATCTCGGCACCCATGAACTGGCTGAACATGATGCCGGGATATTTTTCCTCGAGCCGCTCCGACTTATAATGACCGAGCCCTTCCTTCATGAAGAGCGTCGCGACGCT
Source organism: Sphingopyxis sp. RIFCSPHIGHO2_12_FULL_65_19 (assembly GCF_001830555.1). Taxonomy (GTDB): domain Bacteria; phylum Pseudomonadota; class Alphaproteobacteria; order Sphingomonadales; family Sphingomonadaceae; genus Sphingopyxis. Next base: position 53,885 of record NZ_MIAM01000027.1, read on the forward strand.
GCCCATCGGCACGCGCGTCATGCTTTCGATGCCGCTGGCGAGGACGATGTCCTGCGTCCCCGACATCACCGCCTGCGCGGCGAACTGGATCGCCTGCTGCGACGATCCGCATTGGCGGTCGATCGTCACGGCGGGGATCGAATCGGGCAGCTTCGAGGCGAGCACGGCGTTGCGACCGACGTCCATCGTCTGCTGCCCGCCCTGGCTGACGCAGCCGGTGATGACATCGTCGATCTTGGACGTGTCGAAATCATTGCGGTCGGCGATCGCGTCGAACACCGCAGCGCCGAGATCGACGGGATGGACGCCGGCAAGCTTGCCGCCGCGCTTGCCGCCCGCGGTACGGACGGCGTCTACGATATAGGCATGGGCCATTGGAGAGTTCCTTTCTTAGTCCCCCTCCCGCAAGCGGGAGGGGTTAGGGGTGGGCGCGAGCGGAGCGAGCATCCAAGGGTGAGTGGCCCACCCCGCTGCGACTAGGGAGCAAGCTCCCAAGTCTCGCTGCCCCTCCCGCTTGCGGGCGGGGAAATTACAGTTTCCGCCCGATCAGTTCCTTCATAATCTCGTTCGTGCCGCCAAAGATGCGGGTCACGCGCGCCGCGCGCCAGGCGCGGGCGATCGGATATTCATTCATATAGCCCGCGCCGCCAAACAGCTGGAGGCATTTGTCCATGACCTCCCACTGAAGCTCGGTGTGCCACAGCTTCGCCGCGGCGCCCTCTTCCGGGGTCAGTTCCTTTTTCAGGTGGCGCGCCAGCGCCCAGTCGAGATGCGCCCAGCCGACCTGCAATTTCGCCTTCAGGTCGGCGAGGACGAAACGGCTGTTCTGGAAATCGAGGATCGGCTTGCCGAACGCCTTGCGGTCGCGCGTATATTCGACGGTGTCGTCGAAGGCGCGCTGCGCCGACGCCTGCGCGCTGACCGCGATCGACAGCCTTTCTTGGGGAAGCTCGCTCATCAGATAGATGAAGCCCTGGCCTTCTTCGCCAAGGCAGTTGGTGATCGGTACGCGAACGTCGTTGAAGAACAGCTCCGACGTATCGGCTTCGTCCTGCCCGATCTTGTCGAGGTTGCGGCCGCGCTGGAATCCTTCGCGATCGGCCTCGACGAGGACGATCGACACGCCCTTCCATGCCGGCTCGATCTCGGTATCGGTCTTGACGCACACCAGGATTAGGTCGGCGTTCTGGCCGTTTGTGATATAGGTTTTCGACCCGTTGATGACATAATGATTGCCATCCTTCTTCGCGGTCGTGCGCATCCCCTGAAGGTCGCTGCCGGTGCCCGGTTCGGTCATCGCGATCGCGGTGATGACCTCGCCCGACACCATCTTGGGCAGCCAGTGCTTCTTCTGCTCTTCGCTGCCATAGCGGGTGATATAGTTGGTAACGATATCCGACTGGAGTGAGAAGCCCGTGGTCACGCGGCCATAATAGGCGCTTTCCTCGTCGACGATCGCATTATAGCCGAAGTCGAGGCCGAGGCCGCCATATTCCTCGGGCACTGTCGGGCACAGCAGGCCCAGCTCACCCGCCTTGGGCCAGATGCTTTTGGGCACGATCCCGTCTTCGGCCCATTGCGCCTGATTGGGGGCGACTTCCTTTTCGAGGAACTGGCGCACTGTTGCACGGAACGCCTCATGATCATCGGTATAGGCAGAGCGCGAGAGGCTATCGAGCGACATAGTCTTCCTTTCCCTTGGGCAGCCGAACGAAGGCGGGAGTCGGCCGCATCTTTGACCGGCAAGAGACCTTACGTTTACGTCCACGTCAAGTAGAAATGCCGTTACGGCAGGAAACTCTTTTGTCGCCGCCTTCTCTTTTCTCGTCATCCCGGACTTGATCCGGGATCCATCTGCGCGACGCTGTGTGATTGGCCCCCGGATCAGGTCCGGGGTGACGAGGGAGGAAGCCGCATCCTTTCATTACTGCCGAATAGGTTTGCAGCCGCTGGGCAGCCCCGGTGCGCCGCGCTATGACCCTGCGCATGGTCGAATTGCTCCTCGATGCCGGCGCCTTGCTCGGCGAATCGCCCGTCTGGCATGCCGCCGAATCGCGCCTCTATTGGGTCGATATCGAAGCCCGCAAAATCCATCGCACCGATCCGGCGACGGGCGCCGACGAGGTGATGGAGCTTGCCGAACAAGTCGGCTGCATCGCACCGCGCATCGGCGGCGGTTTGGTCGCGGCGCTCGAAAACGGCTGCGCGTTGATCGACAAGTGGGGCGATACGCCCCGCCCGTTCGGCCCCGCCGTTCTCACCGACAAGCCCCACCAGCGCTTCAACGACGGCCGCGTCGATGCGGCGGGGCGGCTTTGGGTCGGCAGCCTGACGAGCGACAAGGCCAACCCCGACGCGACGCTCTACCGGCTCGATCCCGACGGATCACTGACCGAAATCCTTGGGCGGCTGACGACCAGCAACGGCGCCGCGTTCAGCCCCGACGGCCGCACCTTCTATCATGCCGATACGCCGACCCACGCGATCCGCGCCTATGACGTCGACCCCGCCGCGGGTACGCTGGGCCAGGGTCGCATCTTCCACCAGTTCGAGCATGGCAACGGCCGCCCCGACGGCGCCGCGGTCGATGCCGAAGGCTGTTACTGGTCGGCGCTGTGGGACGGCTGGCGCATCGTGCGCCTGTCGCCCGAAGGCGAATTGCTCCAGACCGTCGACCTGCCCGTTCAGCGTCCGACCATGCTGGCGTTCGGCGGCCCCGACCTCCAGACCGCCTTCGTCACCAGCGCGGGCAAGAATCTGAACGATGCGGAACGCCAGGCGCAGCCGCACGCCGGCGGCGTGTTCAGCTTCCGCGTCGACGTCCCTGGCTTGGTTCAGCAGGAGTTTGGCGCCTAGGCGGCTTGCACCGCTCCGTCACATAAGGTTAAGACGGCCCCCGACATGGTTTCGTCCGAAACCTTATCCTCCGGGGAGATTTATCGATGTCGCGCACCGCGCAGCCTTTCGCCCGTTCCTTGTCGATCATGCTTGCATCCACCGCCATGATCGTGGGTTATAGCCAGATGACCGCAACCGCCGCCGAAGCCGCCCAGCCCGCCGCCGCCCCGGCGCCCGCGGACACGAACCCGATCCTCGCGCCGTGGACCGGCCCCTTTGAAGGGGTGCCGCCGTGGGACAAGATGGACCCCGAACTGTTCCCCGACGCCTTTGCCAGGGGCATGGCCGAAACCCGGGCGCAGGTGCAGGCGGTGATCGACAATCCCGAAGCCCCGACGTTCGACAATACGCACGTCCCGATGATGCTCGCAGGCGACACGATGGAACGCGTCTATGCGATGTGGGGCGTGCAAACGTCGAACAAGTCGAACGACCGCGTCGAGGATATCGATGCCGAATGGAGCCCCAAGCTCACCACCTTCTACACCGAACTGTTCCTCGAGCCCAAGCTCTTCGCCCGCTACAAGGCGGTATATGACAAGCGTCATTCCAGCGGCCTCGACGCGCAGCAGATCCGCATTGTGGAGCGTAGCTATGACGAGATGGTGCGCGACGGCGCCAATTTGTCGCCCGCCGACAAGGCAAAGCTGGTTGCGATGAACGCAAAGCTCGAAGGCCTGTTTTCAGCCTTCTCGTCGAAACTGCTCGGCGATGAAAAGCTTTATACGTTCGTCACCGACAAGGCCGAACTCGCAGGCCTCGAACCGGGGTTTGTCGCGTCGCTCGCCTCGGCGGCCGAAGCGAATGGCAAGCCCGGCCAGTGGGCGATCAAGAACACCCGCTCCTCGGCACAGCCGGTCATGCAGGGCGCGACCAACCGAGCCTTGCGCGAACGCGTCTACAAGGCGTTTGTCAGCCGCGGCGACAATGGCGATGCAAACGACACAAACGCGACGATCGCCGAGATATTGAAGCTGCGCCAGCAGCGCGCCGAACTGCTCGGCTTCCCGACTCATGCAAACTACCGCATGGCCGACACGATGGCGAAGACGCCCGAAAATGCCATGGGGCTGATGATGAAGGTCTGGCCCGCCGCGGTCGCGCGCGTGAAGGAAGAGGTCGCCGATATGCAGGCGATCGCCGACGCCGAAGCGAAGGCCGGCAACGGTCCGAAGATCACGATCGAGCCGTGGGACTATCGCTTCTATTCGGAAAAGGTCCGCAAGGCGAAATATGATCTCGATGAAAGCGAGGTGAAACCCTATCTCCAGCTCGACAAACTGGTCGATGGGATGTTCTGGTCGGCGGGCCAGCTCTACGACCTCGGTTTCCGCGAAAACACCGGCACGATCCCGGTCTTCGATCCCAAGGTCCGCACCTTCGAGGTCTACAACCTCAAGACGAACGAGAATGTCGGGGTCTTCTACCTCGACAATTTCGCCCGCGACGGCAAACGTTCGGGCGCGTGGATGACCACCTATCGCAGCCAGCAGACGCTGGGCGGCGAACGCAATGTCCTTGCGTCGAACAACAATAATTTCACCGAAGCCGCGAAGGGCGAACCGACGCTGATCAGCCTCGACGACGCGCAGACCCTGTTCCACGAATTCGGCCACGGCATCCATTACCTGCTCCAGCAGGTAACCTATCCGGCGCTTGCCGGAGTGCCGCGCGACTTCGTCGAATATCCCAGCCAGGTGAACGAGAATTGGCTGATGACCCCCGAAGTGCTGTCCAAATATGCGACGCACTACAAGACGGGTGCGCCGATGCCGCAGGCGCTGGTCGACAAGATCATCGCGTCGGACAAGTTCAACCAGGGGTTTTCGACCGTCGAATATCTCGCGAGTGCCATCGTCGATATGAAGCTGCACGACCGCACGACCCCGCCGACCGACGTCGACAAGTTCGAGCGCGAGACGCTGGCCGAAATCGGCATGCCCAGGGAAATCGTCATGCGTCACCGCCTGCCGCAGTTCGGCCATCTGTTCAGCAGCGACGCCTATTCGGCGGGCTATTACAGCTACCTCTGGTCCGAAACGATGGACGCCGACACCTGGGCGGCCTTTACCGAAGCCGGCGGCCCGTGGGACCGCAGCGTTGCCGACCGTTTCCGCACGATCCTGTTGATGACGGGCAACGAGACCGACCGCGCCGAGGCGTATCGCGCCTTCCGCGGCCGCGACCCCGACGTGAAGGCCTTGCTCGAAAAGCGCGGTTTCCCGACCGAATAGGCGGACAAGACCGGGGAGGCAAAGGGGGCGATTTCGCCCCCTTTGTTTATTTTGTCAGGAATGACGAAGGTCTGGAAGCGACCACTTGCGAACGTTTCTTCTCCCCTCCCGCTTGCGGGAGGTGAAATCCGTTCACGACCTCAACGCCCGTTCACCACCCCAAAGCCGACATAGGCATCTGTTCGCACGAATCCTCATTGACCACCACCAAATTCAATATAAATATGATATCATCATTATATCGAATGATTCGGAGGGAAACATGGTCGAAACAGGGACACCGGCGCTGAACCGCAGTCGCGAGACGCGCGCCAATACGCAGAGCGGCTATCTGATGCTGTTCATCTGGCTGGTGCTGCTCGGCGTTGGCGTCTGGGCGGCGGTCACCAACGCCAACGCCGACATGATGGTCGCGTGGAAATGGGTGGTCGTCGCTTTGTCGGGGGTGGTCGGCCTGCTGATCCTTTGCGGATTTTACCTCATCAACCCGAACGAAGCGGCGGCGATCCAGTTGTTCGGCGCCTACAAGGGCACCGACCGCGACGAGGGGCTGCGTTGGGTCCTGCCCTGGCTGACGCGCAAGAAGATTGCGGTGCGCGCCAACAACGTCATTTCGGACAAGATCAAGGTCAACGACCTGCGGGGCAATCCGATCGAAATGGCGGCGCAGGTCGTGTGGCGCGTCACCGACACCGCGCAGGCGCTGTTCGACGTCGATGATTATAAGGAGTTTGTGATGGCGCAGATCGAGGCCGCGGTGCGCTCGATCGGCTCGCGCTACCCCTATGACGATATCGAACATCAGGAAGTGACGCTGCGCGGCAACCATGACGAGGTCGGCGTCGAATTGCGCAAGGCGCTGATCGAACGGCTCAGCGTTGCGGGCATCACCGTCGACGAATGTGGGCTGACGCATCTTGCCTACGCCCAGGAAATCGCAGGCGCGATGCTCCGCCGTCAGCAGGCCGAGGCAGTGATCGCGGCGCGCAAGAAGCTGGTCGAGGGCGCGGTGACGATGGTCGAGATGGCGCTGACCCAGCTGTCCGAAAAGGGCGTTGTCGACCTCGACGACGAGCGCAAGGCGGCGATGGTATCGAATCTGATGGTCGTCCTGTGCGGCGAGCGCGATACCCAGCCCGTCGTCAACACCGGCTCGCTCTACTGAGGTCGGATGATGGCTGCGCAGTCCAAGAAGGCCTTTGCCCTCCGTCTCGATCCCGCGCTCTATGCGGCGATCGAGCGGCTGGCGGCAACCGAACTACGCAGCGCCAATGCCGAGATCGAGATGCTGCTGCGCGAGGCGCTGGGCCGCCGCGGCGTCAGCGTCAAACCGTCCGAGGCACCGAAACGGGGCCGCCCGCCAAGGGAGGAGAATTGATATGCTTCACCTGTTCATGCGAAAGACGCCCTGGTTTCGCGCCAAGCGCCGCGGTTATGGCACCGGCCTGCCGTTCGTGTGGGAGGGCTGGTTCTTCCTGGCGCTCCATATCGCGATGATTGCCGGGCTGGCGGTGGCGCTCCAGGGGCGGCCGGTGCTGATGACGATCGCAGTGATACTCGCCGCGCTCGCCCCGATGCCGATCTACCGCGCCAAGACCGAGGGTGGCTGGCGCTGGCGATAGGGTGGTGCGACATTATTTGGCGATAGCTGGCGATAGCGCGTCCGCTCCGCTTGCCCCCGACTCGCTAGATGGTTAAGGCCGGTCTCCATGACCGCCGCTTCCGCCCCCGTCCGTATCGCCCCCTCGATCCTCAGCGCCGATTTCGCGCGACTGGGCGAGGAAGTGCGCGCGATCGAGGTCGCGGGCGCTGATTGGGTCCATATCGACGTCATGGACGGCCACTATGTCCCCAATCTGACGATCGGCCCGGCGGTCGTGAAGGCACTGCGCCCGCACTCGACTTTGCCCTTCGACGTGCATCTGATGATCTCGCCGGTCGATCATTTCCTCGACGCCTTTGCTGCGGCGGGCGCCGACATCATCACCGTGCATCCCGAGGCCGGCCCGCACATCCACCGCACGGTCCAGCACATCAAGTCGCTCGGTAAACAGGCGGGCGTGTCGCTCAACCCAGCAACCCCGGCGAAGATGCTGGATTATCTGATCGACGACATCGACCTGGTGCTGATCATGAGCGTCAATCCGGGCTTCGGCGGCCAGAGCTTCATTTCCAGCCAGCTTCGCAAGATCGAGGCGGTGAAAAAGATGATCGAGAAATCGGGCCGAGACATCCGGCTGGAAGTCGACGGCGGCATCGACACCGCCACCGCCCCGCTCGCGATCGCCGCGGGCGCCGACGTGCTCGTCGCGGGCACCGCGACCTTCAAGGGCGGACCCGATGCCTATGCCGAAAATATCCGGCGCTTGCGCGGGGCCTGATCGATGGAGGGGAGACCGTTGACCGCTGCCCCCGCCGACCCACCGTTCGACTCCGGTGACGATGCCACGCCGATCGACGACACGATCGAGCCCGGCAAACGGTTGATCCGCCTTCCCGCCGACAAGGGCCTGTCGCTGGGCGACCGCGTCGCCAATGCGATCACGCGCCTCACCTGGCGCACGCCGCTTCATGCCTTTCGGTTGAAGGGCCGCTTTCCGCTGAAGCTGCTCGGCGTGCCGGCCGACCCCGTGCCCGGCGACACGCGCGCGGGCACCGCGATCCGCGCCGGCCATTTCCTGCATCGCGGGCTGAAATTGCCGCTCGGCGAGCTCGACTTCGCCGCGCTCATGGTCGCCCCGGCCTTTGCCGACTATCTTCACAGCTTCGCCTGGCTGCGCGATCTCGCCGCGACGGGGTCACGCGCCGACGGCGCCCCGATCGCCGAAGCGGTCGTGCGCCACTGGCTCGCCACCCATGGCGAAACGGTGAGCGAACCGGCTTGGAAGGCTGACAACACGGCCTGGCGTATCCTGTTCTGGGCCAGTCACGCGCCGCTGATCCTCTCGTCCAGCGACCTCGTCTACCGATCGGCGGTGCTCAACCATCTCGCACGCGCAGCGCGTCACCTCGACCGCGTCGCCGACAAGACGCGGCCCGGCACCGGCCAGATGGTGGCGTGGATCGGCATCGTCGCCGCGTCGCTCCTTATGCCCGGCGGCGAACCGCGACAGGTGTTCGGCGAAGCGGGGCTGCGCAAGGTTCTCGAAACCAGCTTTTATGCAGACGGCGGCAACATCTCACGCTCGCCGCAGGCACAGCTCGATGCGATCATGGCGCTGTCGATGCTCGCGAAAATCTATGACATGCGCCGCATGGAAGTCCCGCCTTTCGTGCAGGAAGTGCTCGCCCGCACAGTGCCCGCGCTGCTCGGACTGCTCCACAGCGACGGCGGGATGGGCAGCTGGCAGGGCAGCGGCGCGACGGCGGCGGCGACGATCCAGGCGATCGTCGCGGCGAGCGGCGTCCGCACCCGGCCGCTCAAACAGGCGCGCGATTGGGGGTATCAACGACTCGTCGCGAACAAGGTCGTGCTGCTCGCCGACGCGGCTCCGCCGCCGATCGCGCGCGTTACCGAGGCCGGGTGCGCCTCGACCCTCGCTTTTGAACTCAGCGACGGTGATGAACGCATCGTCGTCAATTGTGGCGGCGCCGCACTGACCGGCGCGACGATCCCCGCCGACCTCGCGCGTGGCCTGCGCACCACCGCCGCCCATTCCACCTTGACGCTGGGCGACAGCAATTCGACCGCGATCCTCGCCAATGGGTCGCTCGGCAAAGGGGTGACCGAGGTCGAGCTGGACCGGCGCGAAACGCCGCAGGGAAGCCGGCTCGAGATGAGCCATGACGGCTATGCGCGGCGCCACGGGCTGATCCACCGCCGCCTGCTCATCCTGTCACCCAACGGGCGCGAACTGCGGGGCGAGGATTTGCTGCTCCCCGCCCCGCGCACGCGGCGCAAGGGCGACAAGGGCTTCACTCTGCGCTTCCACCTCGGCGCGCATATTTCGGCCAGCCTGACCGCTGACAAGCTGGGGGCGCTGCTCCGCATCAATGGCGGCCCGCTCTGGCAATTCCGCACGTCCGAGGGTGGGCTCGACATCGAACCCAGCCTGTGGGTCGATGGCGAGGGCCGCCCGCACCCGACCGAACAGCTCGTCGTCACCGGCACCGCACCGGCGGGCGGCGCGAGCATCGGCTGGATTTTCAAACATATCGGATAGCTTCTGCTTCCTCATGGCGAGGAACCAAACGACGAAGCAATCCAGAGCGGTTTTGGCCCGCCCTGGATTGCTTCGCTTCGCTCGCAATGACGAGCAGAGGGGACGACCGACGCTCCAGGGACTGAGCGTCGGTCGTCGAACCTTCAAAAGGCGTAGCGCGCCATCAGCTGGAACACCGGCCCGGCCTTTTCGCTTTCGAGTTCATATTCGTCGAAATCGCGGTCGAGCTGTTCGTCGAGATTGTCGAACTTGTTGAACGTCTCACGCTTCGCACCGTTCAGCAGGTTCGATCCCACCGCGCGAATCGTGAAATTGCTGCCAATCCGCTTTTCGACGAAGATCTCCAGATCGGCGCCATAGGTGGTGCGGACTTCCTCGCTGACGACGCGGTCATAGGCCGTTCCCTGCTTGCGATGCGTCGCGCCAAAGGCGACGCCCCAACTCGGGATGTCCTGAATGAAGCCGACATTATAGACATAGTCCGACTGGCCGTTGAAGCGGCGCTTGCCGGCGAAATCGGTAATTTCGCTGTCGAGCCATGACACGTTGCCAAAGACGCCGGTGTTGGGCAGGCCCAAAAAGCCAAGATCGGTCGAAAGGTCGAACTCGATGCCATAGACCTTGCCGTCGCCGATGTTCTGCGGCTGGTAGACAAAGGTGCCCTCGCCTTCCGATCCTTCGAGCCCGGTGTTGGTCAGCTCGATCAGGTCGGTCACGTCGCGGTAGAAGGCGTTGATGCCGACGACGCCGGTGCGACCGATGCGGCGTTCGTAACCAAGGTCGATGCCCCACGCCGTTTCGGGGCCGAGCAGCGGATTGCCGAGCAGGTCGCTGTCACCGACTTCCTCTTCGAGCAGCGCGGGCGAGATGAAGTTGAAATCGGGGCGTCGGTTCGTGCGTGCAACCGATGCGGTGATGCGGTCGCGCGATGTTAGGTCGAACTTGATTGACGCCGACGGCAGCCATTTTTCATATTCGTTGCGCTGCGTCGGGACTGCCGCGGCTTCGGTGAAGTCGGTGATGTCGAAGCGCGTGGTTTCGTAACGGATGCCCGCCTCCCACGTCAGGCCGCCCGACTTGCCCTGGACCAGCGCAAAACCGTCTAGGCGGCGTTCTTCGATGCTGTTGACACCGCCGTCGGCAGGTTCGAGCGGGTCGAATCCGAACGCCAGATCGGCCGGGTTGTCACGGAACTGGTCATAGCTCGTTTCCAATCCCGGAAACGTGTCGTCATCGTCGGCTTCGAGGATCGCGGTGCGGCGGTCCTTGTCCTGATACAGGCCGCCAACGATCAACTGCATGTCATTGCCAAGCTCGAATTCATGGTCGAGCTTCACCGAAAATTCCTTGTCGGCGATGTCGGTGGTAAAGAAGCCCTGCTCGAATTCGGGATCGTCGCCGTCGTCGTTGAATTCGATCTGATATTCGCTCTCGGTCTGCTCGTCGTCGAAACGCGCGAAACCGACGCGCAGCGACGTCTTGCCGAGCGACCATTGGTGCGACAGCTTGGTATCGATGCTGTAATTCTGCTGGTCGATGCCATTGTCGTTGGCATTATCGCTGATCAGATTGCCCGTCGGCAGCGGGCCGTTGATCGCGGTCGGATCATCATATTCAAAGCTGCGTTCGCTTTCAAAACGGTCAGTGCGAACGAAAAAGCCGCTCACGCGGAAATCGGTGGTCTCGCCGTCGATTTCATAGCTGGCGTTCGCCGAATAATCCTTGCCGTCGCGCGTGTCGGTTTGATCCTCGCGATTGTCGAACTCTTCGGTCGCATAATCGGGGTCATTTTCGGGCGAATCGCCATAGCGGAGCGAATATTTCTTTTTGGGGTTGTGACGCCCCTGAAAGTTAAGGCCGATCAACAAGCGGCCGGGACCGACCTGTCCGCCGTAAACGAAGCCGAGGCTCGGTTCGAGTTCCTTGTCGTCGAAATAGAGGCCGCCCGCACGGACATAGCCGCCATCCAGCTCGAAGCCGTCGCGCAATTCGATGTTGATTGTGCCTACGACGAGCGGACGATTTCGACGCGGTCGATCAGTTCGGCGGGAATGCGGTCGAGGAAAAAGCTGCGGTCAGACGCGTTGCCGGGAACGCGCTCGCCGTTGATCAGGATCTGCGTATAGCCCGGCGGCAGGCCGCGGAGGCGGGCGCCATCGCTTTCGATGACGTCCGACAGGAAGGTCACCGACGGGACGCGCTTCAGCGCGTCGCCCGCGGTGAGCGGCTCGAAGCGCTGGAAGAATTCGCTGTCATACGACAGCACGGGTTCGGCTTCGTCGCTGCGATTGCGATAACCGACGCTGCCTAGGACGACGATGTCCTGCGACGAGGTGATCGAGCCGTCGCCGCGATCTTCTTCGGCGGCAGGAATCGGCGCATCCTGTGCGGCGGCGGGGGCGGAAAGAAGCGCCGTGGCGAGCGCGAGCGCGGCGGCGGAATGCAGGCTGATTTTACGAATCATGTTGGTCGGACCCCCTTTGTGGTTGCCGGGCCTCTAGGGGGGCTCTGTGACAGTTTGCGGCGACAAGAATGACGCATTGATGACATTTAAGTGACGGAAATATTGTAGGATTGACGCGGGCCTGCTTTGCTGTGAGGGCGCGCGACCAACCGCGCCCCGGCGCGATGGAAGACAGGGGAACAGGCATGTCCGCGAGCGATAGAGTGAAGCCGTTGATTAGGCTTGTCATTGGCTCCGCCTTGGCCGCCTTCGCGGTCCCGGTTCCCGCCCAGCCCGCGGCGACGGGCTTTCCGATCGTGACGCAGACCGAAGACGGTGCGCCCATTCCCCGGTCCGCCGGCCTTCCCTACGCGCCCAAAAATCTTCCTGACCGGATCGTGCTCACGCCCGGAGCCGACCCGGCGCGCGAGATGGCGATCGCGTTCCGCACCGACACGGCGCAAGCCGTGGCGGAAGCGCAGCTCGCGCTTTCGGTCGATGGCCCGACGCTCGAGGAAAAGGCCAAGCTCGTCACCGGCACCTCGATGCCGGTCGCCAGCAGCTATGGCCCCGCGCTGTACCATCAGGTCCGTTTCACCGGCCTCACCCCGGACACCGTCTATGCGTACCGCGTCAAGGGCGCCGCAGGATGGAGCGAATGGTATCAGTTTCGCACCGCCGCAGCCGAGGCAAAGCCCTTTCGCTTCCTCTATCTCGGCGACGTCCAGAACGGCATATTGACCTATGCCAGCCGCGTGATCCGGCAGGCGTTCCATGCCCATGGCGACATCCGCCTCACCGTCCACGCCGGCGACCTCGTCGGCCAGCGCGACGACCTCGACCATGACGACGAATGGGGCGAGTGGAACCAGGCGGGCGGCTATAATTACGCGATCGTCCCGCAGGTCCCCGCCACCGGCAATCATGAATATGTCGATGTGGTGCAGCCGGACGGCAGCGAAGCCTATAGGCTCGGCCCCTATTGGCCCGCGCAGTTCGCGCTGCCGACGAACGGCGCCGACGCGGCGAAGGCGACGACCTACTACACCGACTATCAGGGCGTGCGCTTCATCGTCCTCGATGGCACCTCGGCGATCAACCTTGGGACGATGAAGGCGCAGACCGACTGGCTCGATGCGACGCTGGCATCGAGCAAGGCGAACTGGAACGTCGTGCTGTTCCACCAGCCCGTCTTCACCTGCGCGCGCCCGAACGACACAAAGGAGATCAAGGCGGCGTGGAAGCCGGTGTTTGAAAAGCGCAAGGTCGACTTGGTGCTGCAAGGGCATGACCATTGCTACAGCCGGTTGACTGGCGAAGCCGGCCGCGAGGCGAGCGCAAAGGCGCGCGCCGACGGCAGCGTCCAGGGGCCGGTCTATCTGGTGTCGGTGACGGGGTCGAAAATGTACCGGCTCAACGACCGTGCGGGGCGCCAGCCCGACAAGGTCGCCGAAGCGACCGAGTTGTACCAGATCGTCGACGTCGAACCGCAACGGCTGAAATTCCGCACTTACACGGCGTCGGGCCGGCTTTATGACGGCTTCGACCTCGAGCGCACCGCGGCGGGCAACCGCCTTCACGAAACAACCGAGCCGACGATCGCGGCGCGCACCTGTTCGGGGGAAACCGGCCCCGATGGCGGCCGCTGTGTCGCGCGCGGCAAATAGGGAAAGAGGGAAACAGGATGATCCGCACCACGAAACTGCTCACCGCCGCCGCTCTTGCCGCGGGCCTTGCCGGCTGCGCCGCGAGCGAACCGATGATCAGCGGCCTGCCGCCGGTTCAGGTGGCCGCGAACGGCGAGACGCAGCCGGTCGGCACCGGCCGCGCCGATGCCGCCGACGATCCGGCAATCTGGATCGACCCCACCAATCCGAACCGCGCGCTGATTGTCGCCACCGACAAGAAAGCGGGACTGCACATCTATGACCTCGCCGGCAAGGACATCGCCTTTACCAAGGCCGGCCTGGTCAACAATGTCGACATCGCGGGCGACATCATTGTCGCCAGCGACCGCAACGATGGCGTGAACGCGCATCTCGCCCTGTTCCGCCTCGACGCCGCAACGCCCGCGATCGTCCCAATCGGCCGCGCCGCAGCGGGCGCGGGCGAAGCCTATGGCCTCTGTCTCAAAAGGACGGCGCCGGGCCAACCGCTTGTCGCGGCGCTGATCGTCAAGGACGGCACCGTGCGCGTCGGCACGCTCGCAATCGACGGCACGCCGCGCTTCACAATGCAATGGCAGCACAAGATCGCGACTCAGTCCGAAGGCTGCGTCTTCGACGGCGATACGCTGTACGTCGGCGAAGAGGTCGGCGGCATCTGGGAACTGAAGCAAAATGGCACCGCCGCAACCGCCCGAATGGTCGCCCCCATCGACAACCAGCGCCTCGTCGCCGATGTCGAGGGGCTCGCGACGATCGACCACAAGGGGCAACGCTACCTGATCGCGTCGAGCCAGGGCGACAATGCCTATGCGGTGTTCCGCCTGCCCGGCGTGGACTATGTCGGCCGCTTCGCGGTTGGCGCGGGCGCGTTCGGCGCGACAAGCGAGACCGACGGGATCGAGGCGGTCGCGGGCAATTTTGGCCCGGCCTATCCCGACGGCATCTTCCTCGCACAGGACGGCGACAACGGCGCGCTGGCGCAGAATTTCAAACTGGTGCGCTGGGACCAGATCGCGGCGGCACTGGGGCTTTAACGCGAGCGCAACATTAGAGCGCCGCGGCGGGGCCCATCTCCGGCTGGCTCCATTTCGCACGGGCCGGTGATGGGCGCCCGCCTTCGGGTGCACGGCGCTTTTAAGGGTCAACGCCGCTTGCGGTAGCAAGCCCAGCCGCCTAGGGGGGCCGCGTCATCCCATCGCCAGCCGAGGCCCTTCCCATGACCGACCTGATTCCCGTCCGCCGCGCCCTCCTGTCCGTCAGCGACAAGGCAGGGCTCGCCGAGCTTGCCGCTGCGCTCGTTCGCCACGGCGTCGAGCTGGTATCGACCGGCGGCACGGCCAAGGCGCTGCGCGACGCGGGTCACAAAGTCCTCGACGTCGCCGACCTCACCGGCTTTCCCGAGATGATGGACGGGCGCGTCAAGACGCTCCACCCGACGGTCCATGGCGGCATTCTCGCCGTGCGCGACGATGCGGCGCATGTCGCCTCGATGAAGGAGCATGGCATCGGCGCCATCGATCTTGTCGTCGTCAACCTCTACCCGTTTGCCGCGACGGTCGCCAAGGGCGCGGCGCGCGACGAGATCATCGAGAATATCGACATCGGCGGCCCGGCGATGGTGCGCTCGTCGGCAAAGAATCATGCCTTCGTGGGCATCGTCACCGAGCCCGAGGATTATGCGGCTGTGATCGCCGAGATGGACGCCAATGGCGGCGCGACCACGCTGGCGTTGCGCAAGCGCCTCGCCGCGACCGCCTTCGCGCACACCGCGACCTATGACAGCATGATCGCAAGCTGGTTCGCCTTTGCCGACCAGGGCAAGCTGTTCCCCGACACGCTGCCTCTGACCGCGAAGCTGGCGACCGAGCTGCGCTATGGCGAGAATCCGCACCAGCAAGCCGCGCTCTACCTGCCCGCCGGCCCGGCATCGCGCGGGATCGCGCAGGCGCAGCAGGTGCAGGGCAAGGAACTCAGCTACAATAATATCAACGACGCCGATGCCGCGCTCGAACTCGTCGCCGAATTCCGCGAGGCCGATCCGACCTGCGTCATCGTGAAGCACGCCAACCCCTGCGGCGTCGCGACCGCCGCGACGATCGCAGAGGCCTATGACGCGGCGCTGAAGTGCGACGACGTTTCGGCGTTCGGCGGCATCATCGCGGTCAACCGGCCGCTCGACGGGCCGACCGCCGAGGCGATCAGCGGCATCTTCACCGAAGTCGTCTGCGCCCCCGACGCCGACGCCGATGCGCGTGCAGCGTTTGCGAAGAAAAAGAACCTGCGCCTGCTGCTGACGGGCGATCTGCCCGATCCGGCGCGCGGCGGACTGATGCTCAAGACCATCGCCGGCGGCTGGCTGGCGCAGAGCCGCGACAATGGCCGAATCGGCCTGTCGGACCTCAAGGTCGTAACCGACCGCGCGCCGACCGAGGAGGAACTCGCCGATGCGCTCTTCGCGTGGACGATCGCCAAGCATGTGAAGTCGAACGCGATCGTCTATGCCAAGGGCGGCTCGACCGCGGGAATCGGCGCGGGGCAGATGAACCGCCGCGACAGCGCGCGCATCGCCGCGGTGAAGGCGCGCGAAGCCGCCGAGACGCACGGCTGGGCAGCCCCGCGCACCGTCGGCAGCGCGGTGGCGAGCGACGCCTTCTTCCCCTTCGCCGACGGATTGCTCGCCGCGGTCGAGGCCGGCGCGACCTGCGTGATCCAGCCGGGCGGCTCGATCCGTGACGACGAGGTGATCGCTGCGGCGAATGAGGCCGGGCTGGCGATGATGTTCACCGGGATGCGGCATTTCCGCCACTAAGCCCTCTCCTCCGTTCGCATCGAGCGAAGTCGAGATGCCCATCGGCATAACGCAATCTCGATGGGCATCTCGACTTCGCGCGGCACGAACGGCATAGGGGTCGCGAAGGTCGCAATGGCGGCGTCGCAGCAAGGACCAGCATGACCGCCACTGCCCGCAACAAATCCCTGATCCAGAACCTCTATAACTGGACCATGGAAAAATCAGCGCACCCGCATGCCGAGTTCTGGCTGGCGCTGGTCTCTTTTGTCGAGGCAAGTTTTTTCCCGATCCCGCCGCATCCGATGCTGGGGCTGATGTGCCTCGCCAATCCGCAAAAGGCGGTTCGCTATGCAATCATCTGCACGCTGGCGTCGGTCGCCGGCGGTATGCTGGGCTATGCGATCGGCTTCTTCCTTTATGAAAGCGTCGGACTGTGGCTGCTTGGAGTGCTCGGCCTTACCGACGCATTCCCGCCGGCCGCCTGTTATTTGCGTGAGTTCGGAGCCGAGATCATATTGATCAAGGGCGCGACGCCGATCCCGTTCAAACTGCTGACGATCACCGCCGGTTTCATCCACATGAGCTTCTGGACCTTCTTGTGGGCAAGCCTTGCCAGCCGGGCCTTTTCGTTCATGCTCGTCGGCATCTTGTTCAAATTGTTCGGGGCGCCGATCAAGGCGTTTATCGACAAATATCTGGTGTGGGTGACGGGCGCATTTGTCGTCGCGGTCGTCGCGGGTTTTCTGGTCATTGGCGCGCTGTCGGGCGACGGTGAAGCGAAACAGGCCGATAAATGCAGCGGCGCGACCTTGGAAAGCATCGGGCTGGATCGGGAGTAGAAACCCCTCCGTGCCCCCCCCGCAGGCGGGGGTCCATCTCCGGTCGATGCTATTTTGAACCCAAAGGAGATGGGTCCCCGCCTTCGCGGGGACACAAAATTAGATGATCTACTCGTTTGCCGCCGTGTGCAGCCAATCCGCGTGACGCGGTGCCTTCTTCGTCTGGCTCCATTCCTCGAGCATCAGCGGCGCGACGCGCTTCAGCTCGGCATATTGTTCGGCGGTGCCGATGTCGCACGCCAGTTCGACACGGTGGCCGTTGGGGTCGAAGAAATAGATCGACTTGAAGATGCCGTGGTGCGTCGGGCCGAGCACGTCGACGCCTTCGCTTTCCAGATGCGCCTTCGCCGCCACCAGCTCGTCGAAGCTGCCGACCTTGAACGCCAGATGCTGGACCCATGCGGGCGTATTCTCGTCGCGGCCCATGAGGGGCTGGTTAGGCAGCTCGAAAAACGCCAGTATGTTGCCGTTCCCCGCCTCAAGGAAGACGTGCATATAGGGATCATATTCGCCGGTCGACGGCACATGGTCCTCGGCAAAGGCGGTGGTGTAGGTCATGCCGAGCATGCGCTCGTACCACTCGACCGTTTCCTTCGCATCCTTGCAGCGATAGGCGGCGTGGTGGACGCCGCCCAATTTGATCGGGCTGGTCATTCGGCAGGTTCCTCGACGGTCAGCGCGCCGCGGCGGATCTGGTCCATTTCCATCGATTTGAACAGCGCGGTGAAATTGCCCTCGCCGAACCCCTCGTCCTTCTTGCGCTGGATGAATTCAAAGAAGACCGGGCCAATGACGGTCTGGCCGAAAATCTGAAGCAGCAGCCGCGGGTCGCCATCCTCTGTCGATCCATCGAGCAGGATGCCGCGCGACTGCAACTCGCCGACGGGTTCGCCATGTCCAGGCAGGCGATCGTCCAGCATCTCATAATAGGTCGCCGGCGGTGCGGGGGCGAAGGGGTTGCCGAGTGCCTTGAGCTTGTCCCACGCGGCGTAGAGATCGTCGCAGCTGAAGGCGATATGCTGGATGCCCTCGCCATTATAGGCGCGCAGATATTCCTCGATCTGGCCCTTGCCGCCCGCGCCCTCTTCGTTGAGCGGGATGCGGATCTTGCCGTCGGGAGCGGTCATCGCCTTCGACGTCAGGCCGGTATATTCGCCCTTGATGTCGAAATAGCGGATCTCGCGGAAGCCGGCGATGCGCTCATAAAACGCCGCCCAATGCGCCATGCGGCCGCCATAGACATTGTGCGTCAGATGATCGATCAGCTGCATGCCCGCCCCGACGGGGTGCCGATCGACGCCTTCTTCGTAAACAAAGTCGATGTCGTAAATGCTGAGGTCGTCGCCATAACGGTCGATCAGATAGATGATCGAGCCGCCGATGCCGCGGATCGCGGGCAGGCGCAGTTCCATCGGGCCGGGATTGACCTCGACCGGCTCGGCGCCGCGTTCGATCGCTTCGCTATATGCCTTGGCGGCGTCACGGACGCGCCAGCCCATGCCGCACGCCGACGGGCCATGCTCGGCGGCGAAATAGGCCGCGGGCGATTTGGGTTCGTAATTGGCGATCAGGTTGATGCCGCCCTGGCGCCACAACTGGACGTCCTTCGACCGGTGATGCGCGATCTGGGTAAAGCCCATCGCTGCGAACACGGGTTCGAGAATGCCCTTTTCGGGCGCCGAAAATTCGACGAATTCAAAGCCGTCGAGGCCCAGCGGATTATCGAAAAGGTCGGCCATGTCGCATTCCCATCTAGTTTCAATTGAAACTATTATGATGGATTGAGGTTATAGAGTCAATGCGAGGCAGCCCATGATCGCTTCGTCATGCCGGACTTGATCTGGCACCCATCGCCGCCGCGATGGCTGGACCCCGGATCAAGTCCGGGGTGACGGCAGGGGAATGCTCAGGCCGCCGCCTTCTCGAACGCCTCCAGCGCCTCGCTCGCCGCGACCCAGCGCGCCTCGGCGGCTTCCTGCGCCGCGACGATCTTGCCGCGCCGCTGCGACAATTCGCTCATCGTCAGACCCTTATATTCGCTGGCCGCACCCTGCGGATCGAACATCGCGCGATCGATCGCCGAGAGCACGACCTCATATTTGGCGAGGTCGGCTTCGGCGTCCGAAATGTCCTTCCTGATCTTCGCCGCCGCCTCGCGCGCCGCAGCCGCAGCCTTGCGGTCTTCCTTCTTGTCGGCCTTCGACACGCGGTCCTTTTGCGGGCCCTTGCCGAGGATCAGGTCGACATAATCATCCATGCTGCCCGAATATTCGCGCGCGGTGCCGTCATCGACAAGCACAAGGCGATCGGCGGTGAGTTCGAGCATATGGCGGTCGTGGCTGACGAGCACCACCGCGCCGTCGAAGTCGTTGAGTGCCTGCACCAACGCCTCGCGCGCATCGACGTCCAAATGGTTCGTCGGTTCGTCGAGGATAAGGAGGTGCGGTGCATCGCGGGTGATCAGCGCGAGCGCGAGCCGCGCGCGTTCGCCGCCCGACAGCTTTTTGACCTCGGTCGTCGCCTTGTTGCCCGAAAAGCCGAAGCGGCCGAGCTGGGCGCGGATCGCGGCCTGGGTCTTGCCCTCCATCACCCGCGTCATATGCGCAAGCGGGGTATCGCTGCCGTCGAGTTCCTCGACTTGGTATTGGGTGAAATAGCCGACGCGCATCTTGCCCGACGCCGCCATCGCGCCCGCCATCGGGCTGAGCTGCGCCGCGAGCAGGCGCGCGAGCGTCGTCTTGCCATTGCCGTTGCGGCCGAGCAGCGCGATGCGGTCATCGGGGTCGATCCGCAGATTCAGCCGCTGGAGCACGGGCTTGTCCGCGTAACCGACGCTCGCCAAGTCGAGCGTGATCAGCGGCGGCTTCAGTTCGTCGGGGCTCGGGAAATCGAAACTCAACGTCTGATCCTCGGCGAGCGCCGCGATCGGCTGCATCTTCGCGAGCAATTTCGCGCGCGACTGCGCCTGTTTCGCGGTCGAGGCGCGCGCGCTGTTGCGCGCGACATAGTCTTGCAACTTGGCGCGCTGAGCATCCTGCGACGCCTTCGCCGCGGCAAGCTGCGCCGCGCGTTCGGCGCGCTGGCGCTCGAACGCGTCATACCCCCCCGCATAAAGCGTCACCTTGCCGCCTTCGAGGTGAAGGATATTGTCGACGACATTGTTGAGCAGGTCGCGTTCGTGGCTGATCACCACAAGCTGCCCCGGATAGGCGCGAAGGAAATTTTCGAGCCACAAAGTCGCTTCGAGGTCGAGGTGGTTCGAGGGTTCGTCGAGCAACAGCAGGTCGGGTTCGGAGAAGAGCAAGGCCGCCAGGGCAACGCGCATCTTCCACCCACCCGAAAAACTGT
Source organism: Sphingopyxis sp. RIFCSPHIGHO2_12_FULL_65_19 (assembly GCF_001830555.1). Classification (GTDB taxonomy): domain Bacteria; phylum Pseudomonadota; class Alphaproteobacteria; order Sphingomonadales; family Sphingomonadaceae; genus Sphingopyxis. The sequence continues at coordinate 74,268 of NZ_MIAM01000027.1, forward strand.
CGAGCGGCTGGCCCTGCATGTCCTCGTCGAAACCGAGCCCGATCAGGATGCGCGCGGCGCGTGCGGGCGCCGTATAGGCGTCGATCGCGATCAGCCGCTCGTGGATGTCGCCGAGTTTGTCGGGGTCCTGCTCGGTCTCCGACGCGGCGAGCAATTCGGCGCGTTCGGTGTCGGCCGCGAGCACCGTGTCGAACGGCGTCGCCGTCCCGTTCGGCGCTTCCTGCGCGATATAACCGACGCGCGTCTTGCGCGGCATGTCGATGCTGCCCTCGTCGGCCTCCAGTTGGCCGATCATCACCTTCATCAAGGTCGATTTGCCCGCGCCATTACGCCCGATCAGCCCGACCCGGCTTTTGGCCGGCAGGCTTGCGGTGGCGCGTTCGAGGATGGCGCGCCCGCCAAGGCGTACGGTGATTCCATTGATTGTCAGCATGGGCGCGCGCCTAGCATGTTCGGCGTCCCAGCCCAAGACCGGACTGGCGTTTGCCGCAACGCTCGGGCAAACAGGCGCCATGGCTGCGATCGCTCCCTTCCACATTGCCTTTCCCGTCGACGATCTCGACGCCGCGCGTCATTTTTACGGGACGATCCTTGGCTGCCCGGAGGGACGGAGCGCCGCCGACTGGATCGATTTCAACCTGTACGGGCACCAGATCGTCGCCCACCGCGCCAGCGCGCCGCGCGCCGCCGCCGCGCATAATCCGGTCGACGGCCATGATGTGCCGGTGCCGCATTTCGGCGTCGTGCTGCCGCCCGCCGACTGGCGGGCACTGGCCGAGCGGCTGGCCGCGGCGGACATCCAATTCGTGATCGAACCGCACACACGCTTTCCAGGCCAGCCGGGCGAGCAATCGACGATGTTCTTCCTCGACCCCGCAGGAAACGCGCTGGAGTTCAAGGCTTTTGCAGATCTGGAACAGCTCTTCGCCCAATAGGCGTCCTCGCCGTCGATAATAAGCCCTGTGCTCCCGCGAAGGCGGGCGCCCATCTCCGATGGACGCAAGTTTGAACCGGAGGGCGATGCGTCCCCGCCTTCGCGGCGACACATGGTCTTTTCAATCAAGGATGGCGACGTTCAGTGTCCGCCGCCACCCATCGAAATCTGTTTCGGCCGCGGGGCGAACCAGACCGATATGGCGGCGATCACGAACACCACCCCCGATGCAAGGAACAGGTGGATCACGCCCAAAGTCGAGGCTTGCACCTCGACCAGCCGCTCGATCGCCGCGCGCGCCTGTTCGAGTGTGAAACCGGCGTTCTGCAACGTGGTCATCGTCGCGTCGGGATGGTTGAGCGACGCAACAAGTTCGGAACGCGAGGTGCGGCTGGCATCGTCCCACGCGGTCGTCGCCACCGCGGTCCCGATCGCACCGCATAATGTCCGCAGGAAACTCATCAGCCCGGCGGCCGACGTCTGGTGCTGCGCCGGCACCGAACTCAGCGCGAGCGCGGTCAGCCCGACGAAGAAGAAGGGCATGCCGATCCCTTGCAGGATATGCGGCAGCGCGAGCGTCCAATATCCGACGTCGGCGTTCCAATTGGCGCGCAGGATCGACATGAACGCCATCCACAAGATGCCCGCCGAAATGGTGACGCGCACATCGATCTTCGTGATCAGTCCCGCCGCGACGGGCGACAGCAGCACGGCGAACACCCCGAGCCAGGCGACGACGAATCCGGTCTCCGTCGCGGTATAGCCCGCGACCTGCTGCAGCCACAAAGGCGTCAGCACGACCTGCGCAAAAAAGGCGCCAAAGCCCAGGGATATCGCCATGGTCGCAAAGCTGAAGCCGCGGAAGCGGAAGATGCGCAGGTTCACCACCGGATTGGCGTCGGTGAGTTCCCAGATCACGAAAGCCGCAAAACTGATCGCCGCAATCACCCCAAGCGCGACGATCCATGTCGATCCGAACCAGTCATGTTCGCGCCCCGTGTCGAGCATGATCTGGAAGGCGCCGACCGACACGACCAGAAGGATCAGGCCGATGACGTCGATCCGCGCCTTGGCCCGCTTCGTCTCGAATGGGGTCAGCAGGGTGAACACGCCGAACCCGCAGATGGCAACAACCGGCAGGTTGATGAAGAAAATCCACGGCCACGTCCAATTGTCGCTGATCGTTCCGCCCAGGATCGGTCCCAGAATCGGCGCCGTGGTTGTCGTCATCGCCCAGATCGCAAGGCCGATACCGGCCTTTTCCTTGGGAAAGATGCGCAGCAGCAAGATCTGCGACAGCGGCATCAGCGGACCGCCCGCCAGCCCCTGGAGCACACGAAAAAGAATGAGCGCGTCGAGCGTCCGCGAGACGCCGCACAGGAAAGAGAAAATGCCGAACCCGATGATCGAGATCATGAACCAGCGCACGGTGCCGAACCGCATCGCCAGCCATCCGGTCAGCGGCACGCTGATCGCATCGGCCACCGCATAGCTGGTGATTACCCATGTCCCCTGCGTCGGCGAGACCGCGAGCCCGCCCGCAATATGCGGCACCGACACATTGGCGATGGTGGTGTCGAGCACGACGACGAAATTGGCGAGCGCCAGCGCAAACGCCGCGACAATCAACCGCACCCCGGTCAGCGGTTGCGGCTCGGCCGGGCCGTCGGCGGGCAAAGCGGAGGTGGCGGCACTTGCCATGGCTCAATTTCCGCGCGTGTCGATCGTGGCTTCCATCGACAGCCCGACGCGCAACGGATGATCCTTGAGCTGCTTGGGGTCCAGGGCGATCCGCACGGGCAGGCGCTGGACGACCTTCACCCAATTGCCGGTCGCATTCTGCGCCGGGATCAGCGAGAAAGCGGCGCCGGTGCCTCCCGCGATGCCGACGACCTTGCCGCGATAGACGACGTCGCCGCCATAATAGTCCGATACCAGTTCGACCGGCTGGCCGATGCGGATATCCTCGAACTGGCTTTCCTTGAAATTGGCGTCGACATAGGCGGTGCTGATCGGGACCAGCACCATGATCGGCGCGCCCGCGGCGATCCGTTGTCCGACCTGGACCTGCCGGTTGGTGACGATGCCGTCGACCGGCGCGCGCAGCACGGTCCGCGCGAGGTCGAGCCGCGCCTTTTCGAGCCGCGCTTCGGCGGCGGCGACGTCGGGGGCGGTGTTGATCGTCGTGCCGCGCACGACGGCTTCGGCGGCGCCCAGGTCGCCGCTTGCCGAACCGCGGGTGGCTTCGGCCGAGGCGATGGCGGCGGCGGCCAGATCGCGCGCGGCCGATGCCGAGGCAAGCGCCGCACGCGCGGCGGTGAGTTCCTCGCCCGACACCGCACCGGTGCCCGCGATGCTTTCACGCCGCGCCAGTTCGGCGCGCGCGCGTTCGACCGTCGCATTGGCGTCGCGCAGCCGCGCCCGCGCCTGTCCGATGTCCGCGGCGCGCGCAGCGACGCGCGCACGCGCGGCATCGGCGTTGGCATCGGCCTGTCCAAAACGCTGACGCGCGAGCCGCAGCGCCGCTTCGGCGTCGGCGACGGCAATGCGTTGATCGGCATCGTCGAGGATGACGAGGATATCGCCCTTCTTCACCGCCTGGGTGCCGCTGACGCGCACCTCCTTGACCGGCCCCGATACAAGCGCGGTGACCTGCGCGGAATCCGCACCGACGTAGGCATTGTCGGTGTAGACACGTCCCGCCTGCGTCAGGAAATACCAGACGCCCCAAAGGATCGCGACGGTCACGACGACGATGGCAAGGATGCGAAGCAGCTTCGCGCGCCGCGCGCCATTGGTTTCGGGAGGGGATTCGGGAGCGCCGGTTTCGGTCGCAGCCGTTTGGTCGGCCATCATTCGTCTCCTGTTGGATTGGGCGCGCGATATCCGCCACCAAGCGCGCGGATCAGGGCTATATCGAGCGAGAGTTGACGTGCTTCCAGGTCCGCAACCGCGCGGTCGAGCGCCACCATGCTGTCCTCGGCGGTCAGCTGGACGATCTGGTTCGACAGCCCGGCGCGGTAACGCAGTTCGGCCAGCTTCGACGCCTCGGCCGCTGCGGCCAGCGCCTCGCGTCGTCCCGCGAGCTGGCGTTGGGTCGCGGCGCGGCTTGCCACGATGTCGGCCACATCGCGCAGCGCTTCGATCAGCGTGCGGTCATAGGACGCCGCCATCGCATCATAATCCGCGCGGGCGCCGCGATAGCGGCCGGCAAGGCGCCCGCCGTCAAAGATCGGCAGGCTGATCGCAGCCCCGGCGTTGCCATATTCCGAGCCCGATTTGAACAGGTTCGACAGCCCAAGCGACTGCAAGCCGACGAGCGCGGACAGGCTGATATTCGGATAGAAATCGGCCCGCGCGACGTCGATGCGCTTCGCCGCAGCTTCGGCCCGCAGCCGTGCTGCCGCAACATCGGGACGCCGCCCAATCAAGTCGATCCCGGCATTCGCGGGCAAGTCGAGCGACGGCCGGGCCATGTGCGGGCGTTCGATCGCCAGACCGCGATCGGGCCCGGCCCCAAGCAGGGCGGCGATCCGGTTGCGCGTCGTCGCAATCGCCTCTTCAATCGCGAAAACGTCCGCGCGCGCCGATGCGGCGCGACTTTCGGCCTGGCGCTGGTTGGCCTGATTTTCGATCCCTGCCCGCGCGCGCGCGCTGGACAAGGCGGCGCTGGCCGCGCGAACGCGGACCGCATCCTTCGCAACGTCGAGCGCGCGATGATAGCTGGCAAGGTCGGCATAGGCCGCCGCGATTCCCGTCGTCAGCATCAGCCGCGCCTGCGCCGCATCGACACGCGCGGCTTCGGCTTCCGACGTCGCGGCGGCCAGTGCGGCGCGATTTCGACCCCACAGGTCGAGGTCGAAAGCGAAGGTCGCGGCAACATGCCCGGTATCCTGGATGCCGTCGGGGACGAAGGTCGGCGGGATGCCCATATTCTTGCTTTGTTGAACGCCGCCCGCGCTGCCCTCGGCGCCGACGCGGGGCAGCATCGCCGCCCCGGCCTGTTGCGCCAGGGCATCGGCGGCGCGAACCCGCGCCGCGGCGATCGCGACGTCGGGGGAACCCGCGAGCCCTTCGGCGATCAGTGTGTCGAGCTGGTCGTCGCCAAAAGCTTGCCACCAACCCTCTGTCGGCCAGACGCCTGGCGCGTTCGCGAACGTTGCCGCCGACGCCAGCGACTCGGCCGCTACCTGGGCCGGTCTTGGACCAAGGTCGGGAACGGCGGCGCAGCCTGCGAGCAGGCCGAAAACAGCGGTGGAGAGAAAAATTTTTCGGGGCATGGCTTCCAACGATACTAGCTGGTATCATGCGCCATTGGACCTCGGAGGATCGGTTGTCAATCGAAATGATACCAGCCAGTACGGCACCTCTCGACGACGCTGCGGCGCTACGGCGCAAGGCCTTTGTCGATGCGGCGCGCGAGCTGTTCTTTGCGCATGGCTACGCCGGAACGACAATGTCGTCGATCGCTGGCAAGGTCGGCGGATCGAAAACGACGCTGTGGACTTATTTTCCGTCGAAGGAGGATTTGTTCGCCGCGGTCGTCGACGGCATCGTCGAACAATATGGCGATGCGCTGACCATCGAGCTGCCGATCGACCAGCCCGTGCCTGACGTGCTGCGCCGCTTCGGCAATGTCTTGATGACAAAGCTGACCGCGAAGCCCTTGCTGTCGCTCTATCGCCTCGTCGTCGGCGAGGCCGACCGCTTCCCGCATCTCGCCGAAACCTTCTACGACCGCGGCCCGCGCCGGGGGAAGGCACGCATGGCCGACTGGATGGCCGAAAAGATGGTGCGCGGCGAGATCAGGATGGGCGATCCGATGCGCGCGATGCAGCAGTTCGCCGGCCTGCTCCAGTCGGGCCTCTATCAGTTCGCCGTCCTCAATCTTCCCGAAAGCCGCGACCTCAGCCGCTTGCAGGACGAAATCGACGCCGCGGTCGACACATTTTGTCGCGCTTGGGGACCCGAGGCTTAAGCTTGCTCCGCCGTTCTTGCTGTGCAATAGGCGCCGCCCCCAAGGGGTTCCCCATCCGCACAGGAGCATGTCATGGACAAGGCGGCCGCGAGCGCGCTCGGCCTCGATTTCGGCACGACGAACAGCGTCGTCGCGCTGGCCGATGGTCAGGGCAGCACCAAGCTGATCGCATTCGGCGACGCGGGCGATGCGGTGTTCCGATCGGCGCTCTGCTTCTGGGAAGAGGAGCGCGGCTGGAACGGCATCGCGCACGAGGCCGGCCCGTGGGCGATCGACGAATATCTGCAGTCGCCGATGGACAGCCGTTTCATCCAGTCGTTCAAGAGCGTCGCCGCGAGCCCGTTGTTCGAGCGCGCGATGATCTTCAACAAGCCGTTCCGCTTCGAGGACATGGGGCGCCTGTTCCTGCAACGGCTCATTGCGCACGCCGGCGGCGCGCTCGACGAGCGGCCGCGCCGCATCATCGTTGGGCGCCCCGTCGAATATGCCGGGGCGCGGCCCGATCCCGAACTCGCGCGCCAGCGCTATGACGCGATGCTCTCGGCGTTCGGCGCCGAAATCTATTATGTCCACGAACCGCTCGGTGCCGCGCACAGCTATGCCTCGCGCCTGACCGAACCCGCGACGATCCTCGTTGCCGACTTTGGCGGCGGCACCACCGACTTTTCGATCGTGCGCGTCGCGGAACCGGGCGCGGCGCGCCGCTGTGTGCCGCTCGCGTCGTCTGGGATCGGGATCGCGGGCGATCGTTTCGATTATCGCATCGTCGACCGGCTGGTGCTGCCTTTGCTCGGCAAGGGCAGCCAGTATCGCTCGTTCGACAAACTGCTCGATATCCCGGGCGGCTATTTCGCCGATTTCGGCGACTGGTCGCGCCTCGCGATGATGCGCAACCGCCGAACGCTCGACGAGATCCGCCGTCTGCAACGCGACGCCGAGCGCCCCGATCTGATCGAGCGCATGATCGCGCTGATCGAGCATGAGCAGGGATTTCCGCTCTATGATGCGGTCGGCAAGCTCAAGCGCGCGCTGTCGAGCAGCAAGCATGCGCAATTTCATTTCAGCGGCGGGGGGATCGAGATCGGTGCCGAGGTGCGCCGCGCCGATTTCGAGCGATGGATCGCCGACGATCTCACCCGCATCGAGGCGGCGATGGACGCAGCGCTGGCGCGGGCCAAGCTTTTCCCCGCGCAGATCGATCGCGTCTTCCTGACCGGCGGATCGTCGTTGATCCCCGCGATCCGCGCGCTATTCGACCACCGATTTGGCAGCGAGCGCATCGCGACGGGCGGCGAATTGACCTCGATCGCGCACGGCCTCGCGCTGATCGGCGAGGAATCCGATCCCGCCGAATGGGCCGCCTGACCCATCCCTGATCCCGGCGCCAGACACAAAGAAGCCCGCTAATCCCTAGGGAAAGCGGGCTTCTTGCTGGTTGCGGGAGTAGGATTTGAACCTACGACCTTCAGGTTATGAGCCTGACGAGCTACCGGGCTGCTCCATCCCGCGCCAACAACGACGATCCCAAGGGAGTTCGCCGAAACAGCAAAAGGCCGGCATCGCTGCCGGCCTCTAACTTTGTGAATGGGTTTCCGTTTCGACCTTACGTCGGCTGCAATGCCTGGCGACGTCCTACTCTTCCAACGCTTAAGCGGTAGTACCATCGGCGCTGTCAGGTTTCACGGCCGAGTTCGAGATGGGATCGGGTGGGTCACTGACGCCATGGTCACCAAGCAATGAAGCCGGCGTAGGGTCAAAAAGGGTTTCAATCGATGTCCGTGCAATATTGTCTGATCAATCATCCACTCATTCGCGGACAAACCAGTCAGGCTTGTCGTTGATGGCGGGACTCTTAAGTGCGAATAGAGCAATTAGTATCGGTTAGCTCCACACGTTACCGCGCTTCTACATCCGATCTATCAACGTGGTGGTCTTCCACGGCTCTATGAAATCTTATCTTGAGGGAGGCTTCCCGCTTAGATGCTTTCAGCGGTTATCCCGTCCATACATAGCTACCCTGCTGCGCGGCTGGCGCCACGACAGGTACACCAGAGGTATGTTCAACCCGGTCCTCTCGTACTAGGGTCAACTCCTCTCAAATTTCGACGCCCACGGCAGATAGGGACCAAACTGTCTCACGACGTTCTGAACCCAGCTCACGTACCACTTTAATTGGCGAACAGCCAAACCCTTGGGACCTGCTCCAGCCCC
>NZ_MIAM01000028.1:0-7203 GCF_001830555.1 Sphingopyxis sp. RIFCSPHIGHO2_12_FULL_65_19
CCGGCATCGTGTCGCGCGGCGGCAGCATCATGGCGAAATGGTGCCTCGCGCATCACAAGGAAAGCTTCCTCTACGAACGCTTCGACGAGATTACCGAGATTATGAAGGCCTATGACGTCGCCTACAGCCTCGGCGACGGCCTCCGCCCCGGCAGCATCTATGACGCGAACGACGAGGCGCAGTTCGCCGAGCTCTACACGCTCGGCGAGCTCACCAAGCGCGCCTGGGCACAGGATGTGCAGGTGATGATCGAGGGGCCGGGCCACGTCCCGATGCACAAGATCAAGGAGAATATGGAAAAACAGCTCGAAGCCTGCGGCGAGGCCCCCTTCTACACCTTGGGGCCGCTCACCACCGACATCGCGCCGGGCTATGACCATATCACCAGCGGCATCGGCGCCGCGCAGATCGGCTGGTACGGCACCGCGATGCTTTGCTACGTCACGCCCAAGGAGCATCTGGGCCTGCCCGACCGCGACGATGTGAAGGTCGGCGTCGTCACCTACAAGCTCGCCGCCCACGCCGCCGACCTCGCCAAGGGCCACCCCGCCGCACAGGTCCGCGACGACGCGCTATCGAAAGCCCGCTTTGAATTCCGCTGGCGCGACCAGTTCAACCTGTCGCTCGACCCCGACACGGCCGAGCAATATCACGACCAGACGCTCCCCGCGGAAGGCGCCAAGACCGCGCATTTCTGCAGCATGTGCGGCCCGAAATTCTGCTCGATGAAGATCAGCCAGGAAGTGCGCGAGTTCGCCAAGCTGCAAAATCAGGACAGCGCCGGCTTCATCGCCGCGGAAGAGGCGGAGAAGGGCATGGCGCAAATGAGCGAGGTTTATGAGGAAACCGGGCGCGAGCTGTATATGGGCTCGGGTGGCCGGGAGCATGATTGAATATTAGGCTCCGGCAATGCATTGAGTAATTTCTCAAGGAGTTACTCAATGGTCGATGACAGTGAATTGCGACGCCGGTTAGCGCTGCTTCGAGACAAAATCGAAGCTGGTGAAGTCAAATTTGCGCCTCACCTAGCCGATGACATGTCTTTGAGCCTTGAGGCCGTAAAATATAGCCCTGATGGCGAGATCGATTTGTCCACGGTGGATTCACGGGTACGATCGTTGGCTCTCGGCGTCGCGATGATGAAACAACGTAGTGATATAAAGGACGCTACTTCTCTACGAGAAATACAAAAGGCCTATTTTGATCGTATAGAACATATGTTCGGCGACCTTTTTAGGCTGATGAAAGAGCGCGACAGCCACCCTCAGGCTGTCGCGTGGGCGGTATCTAGAGATAGCAAGTCAGTATCCGAAAATTACAAATACATTCCACAGTTCGTAGAAGATTTAACAGATTTTTGGCAAACACTATCCGAAGGCGCAAAGTATCATTTGCAAGATCTTACCGGATCTAAGGGAGTTTTTGGGGGAGATCTTTTCCCCTCATATACCAAGAATATCGCATCAACATCGGGATTATACCTTGATACGATAGTCCTAACGGACCCGTTTATGAATTGCCGTCGCCTTTTCTCGCTATGGGACAAGCAAGAGGCAGTTCGCATGTTCATAAAACATGGCTTAAACGTTCTACAGTACAAAGATTTAGCTACGGCTGATTTTTCTCCTCCTATAGTAGCCATACTGCCATTCGACTCTTCGCATGATGAAGAGTCCGACGAGATGCTTGTTGACGCATCACTCCCCGATTTCTTCCAGCATCTGGAACTCCTATTTGGCCGAAAATTTGCATCTTTTGAAGAGGCTGGCGAGTTTGCTGCGCGTCTCGACACGCCTGAAAAGGCTGTAGCCGAAATCATAAATCGAGAGAGGCTCTTGTTTGACGTCGAATGGACAGAACCTCTCCCCGATCAGATCAAGAAAGCCATCTCGGACAATGGCGACATCGCTGGAGGCCAACACCCCGGGATATACATACTGAACCAGTCATTTGGGCGTATGCGGCAAGCTAATGACATATTAGGAAAAAGTAGAAACTTGGGCGGAGTTCCGCTGCTAGATGCACCGACGTCGTGGCAGTATTTGAATTGGAAGATGGAATACAGTGCGACTCGGTTTGGACATGAGCTATTACCGCTCCACATGAGTCGCGGACTTCAAAGCCTAGGGTCTACAGAATTTCAATGGCTGGGAGATATCCCTCCGGATGCACTTATCGAAATGCGCCGCCAAGGTGCGCTTGATGAAATTCGTGCCACGCTCTCTTCGGGCGTCGAAGAGATTGCTAAAGTGAAACCCGAGAACTTTTTTCGGACAGCTGACAAGATTGGCGAGAATCTCGAAGAAGCTTTCGCTAAGCACCAAGAAAAAATTCAAGAATTACGAAAGAAAAAATGGACATTCCTAGGGAAAGATATTGGAACTTGGCTTGTGGTAGGCTCCATTGAAGTAGGCGCCGCATTTTCCGGTCTTCCGGTAGTCGGCGCCGCCGCTTTTGCAGCAGATCAACTACTCGACGCTCCGAAGCTGAAAGATCTTCCGGGAAAGGCAAAAAGCGTATTCAAGGAAGCAAAGGACATCCAAAAGACGCCAATGGGCTTGCTGTTCCGCCACAAGAAGTAGCCGACGCCCGTGCGGCGGTGTGGTCGCTACGATGTTCCCTGCAGCGCGTCCAGGCTATGCAGTCGGCACCACCCCCACTCCATGCTACACTCCTACCCATGCGCGCCCGAAACCCCCTCTATGTCATGGCCAAGCCGCCGCCGGAGGTGCAGGCGCAGATCACCGCGCTGCCGCGCAACGATCCTTCGCGCGGGCCGCACTTCCTCCATGTCACGCTCATCTCGCTCTACGACCTGCACTATGCGCCGCCCGAGTGGCTGCCCGCGACCATCGCCGCGCTGGACAGCTTGGCATCAGCACCTTTCCCGCTCCGCTTCGACCGGATCGAAAACCGCAAGGCGGTGACTTTGCGCACGCGCGATCCGCTGGCCGAGGCGCGGGCGTTCCAGAAGGCGCTGGTGAACCATCTGCTGCGCGAAAAGGCGCCGATCATGGACGGCACCACCCCCGAACCGCACATCACGATCAACTATCGCGGCGACCGCCTGAACGCGCAGAAGATCCCGCCGATCGGCTGGACGGTCGATGAAATCATCCTGACCGAAAGCATCCTCGGCCGGACCACTCATGTCGAACATGGCCGCTGGCGGCTTGGCGGGGAATGGCGGCCCGATCCTATTTCGCACATCGGCGCCCCGAAACCCCTTTCCTACAATATCCCCCTCTGCTTCACCCGTCGGACGGGAAGGGCGCGCCGCTGGCGGCGTCCGCTTCCTTCCCGCCGCCGTCCCGCTGATCCGCCTGAATTGCGCCCGCCGCCCCGTTTCTTGGTCTGCCCGATACCGCCGTCACGGCGTCGCCAAGGGGCTGATCTTTACTGAACTTTGGCGGGCCGCCCGCGCCCGGCCGCCGCGCCGGGTCGACTCGCGTTGCCGCCCCCGATAGGGTGACATCGGTTTCCAGCGACGGGAGAAAAGCGATGCGTGGACATAGGGCGCTGATGGCGGGTGCGATGCTCGCGCTCGCGGCGTGCGGCAAGGCCGAGGCGCCCGCCGCGCCCGAAGCCGCCGCGCCCGATACATCGGTGCTCGCCGCCGGCCCCGCCGCCGCGATCCGCGACGTTGCGGCCGCCGACCTGCCGCCCGGCGTACGCGACGCCGTGCTCGCCCGCGTGCCCGGCATGAAAATCGCCGAGGCCGAGCGCAAGGAACGCGGCGGCCAGGTCTTTTACGATGTCGAGGGGACGCGCCCCGACGGCAGCGACGTCGAACTCGACCTGATCGAGGAGGCCGGCGCCTATAGGGTGGTCGAGATGCAGCGCGACATCGCCTGGGCCGACGCCCCCGCGCCGGTGCGGTCCGCCGCGGGCGCCGCCGCCGACGCCTTCACCCCCGCGCGCGTCATCGAAAGCACGCAGGAAGACGGCATGATCGTCTATGAACTTTTCGCCCCCGGCCAGCCCGACGAGCCCGCGGCCGAGGTGAACTGGAAGGACGGCAAGGCGGCGCTGCGCACGACGCGCAACGCCTATTGAGCATGGCCGACACCGCCCCGAACGGCCCCGATGCGGGCGCCACCTTCTACCACGGCACCCGCGCCGACCTGGGCATCGGCGACCTGCTCGCCGCGGGCTGGACGAGCAATCACGCCGCCGACAAGCCGCTGTCGTGGATCTATTTCTCCGCCGCGCTCGAATCGGCGATCTGGGGCTGCGAACTGGCCGCGGGTGAGGCGCGCGAACGCATCTATATCGTCGAGCCGACCGGCGACTGGTTCGACGACCCCAACCTCACCGGTCAGAAATTCCCCGGCAACCCGACGCGCAGCTACCGCAGCCGGGCGCCCTTGCGCATCGTCGGCGAAGTCGAACGCTGGACCCCGCACCCGCCCGAACTGCTGGCCGCGATGAAGGCCAGCCTGGCGCAGCTGAAGGCAGCGGGGAAGGACGTCATCATCGACTGACCGCACGGAACCCCGTCGCCGTTCGCGGGTCTATTCCAGCAGAGGGGCCACAAGCCTGCCTGCCCGCCGCCGCGGCGCGGCATGCGACCATGGAGTGACGTCGATGAACAAGCTGATGATCCTGCCCCTTGCCACCGCCACCGCGATGCTCGGCGCCTGCGCCTCGACCGGCGGCTATGCGGGCGGGTATGACGACGGCGGCTATGGCTATTATGACCGCGGCGCTTACGACCAATATGGCCGCTATGATTATGACCGCCCCGACCCGCGCCATGGCGGCTATTATGCCGACAATTATTACCGCAACGACCGCCGCTATCGCGAACGCCGCCTGTCGAACAACGACCGCGTCTATCGCGGCCGCGACGGCAAATATTATTGCCGCCGCAACGACGGTTCGACCGGGCTGATCGTCGGCGGCGTGGTCGGCGGCATCGCCGGCAACGTCATCGCGCCCGGTGATTCCAAGACGCTGGGCACGGTGCTCGGCGCGGTTGGTGGCGCGGTCGCCGGACGCGCGATCGAACGCAGCGGCAACGACGAGGTGCGCTGCCGCTAAAGGCGCCGGTGCGGCGGCTTGCGAAGCGTCGTCGGCGTCATTAGCCTCCCGCCCGTCAAGATCGGGAGAGGTCAATGATTGCCGCCGCCAAACTCGCCGCCGCGCTGTTGCTGCTGGCCGCGCAGGGGTCCGCCTCTGCCCCCGTCGCGCCCGACCCGCGGCGCCCGGCACCGACCCTGGACAGTGTGCCGCCACCGCTGCCCGCGATGACCCGTCCCGCGGTGCTGATCGTCAGCAAGACCAACGGCTATCGCCACGACAGCATCGCCCAGGCGGTGCCCGCGATCGAAGCCTTGGTGAAAGCGCGCGGCTGGAGCAGCTTCGCGACCGAAAATGCCGCGGTGTTCAACCCCGATAGCCTGGCCCAATTCGACGTCATCGTCTTCGCCAACGCCAGCGGCGACATCTATACCGACGATCAGCGCGATGCGTTTCGCGGCTGGATTGCCAAAGGCGGCGGCTTTGTCGGCCTTCACAGCGCGGGCGACGGCAGCCACCCCGACTGGTTCGTCAACATGCGCGGCAACGGCCAATTCACCGGCCATCCGGGCGGCGCCAACCAGTTCCAGACCGCCACGCTGATCCTCGCCGACCGCCGCCATCCCGCGACGCGCCACCTGCCCGCGAACTGGCGGTGGACCGACGAATATTACAGCTGGGACGCCCCGCCCGCCGCCGACGCGCACATCCTCGCCCGCCTCGACGAAACGGCGATGCGGCTCGAACCCCGGCTGCGGATGGGCGACCACGCCCTCATCTGGTGGCGCTGCGAAGGCCGTGCGCGCATCTTCTATTCGGCGCTGGGGCATATGGCCGAGGCGTGGGCCGACCGACCGCATCTCCAGATGATCGACGGCGCGATCGGCTGGGCTGCGCGCCGCGAGGGGACGGGCTGCGACTAGCCCGGTTCCACCCGCGCCGGTTCGGCAGGACGGCCTGCGACCGCCACGCGGATCAGCGCCGGGATCGCCGCTTCACCGCTCGTCGCGGTAGAAGGGGCGGTCGCCCGCGATCGTCACCCGCTCCATCCGCCGCACCGCGGGGAAATAGTCCGACGCGGCATAATGCTGTCCGGCACGATTGTCCCAGAAAGCGATCGACCCCGCGCGCCAGCGGAAACGGCACTGGATTTCGGGCACCGCTGCCTGGGCGTAAAGATGGGCGAGCAACCATTCGCTTTCCTTGGCCGACACGCCTTCGATATGGCTGGTGAAGGCGGTGTTCACATACAGCGCCTGTTCGCCCGTCTCGGGATGGGTGCGCACCACCGGGTGAAGCTGCGGCGGATATTGTTCGTGCAATTCATGCGCGCTCTTGCCCAGCCTTTTGGCGAACACGCGCGCAATATCATGCACCGCGGTCAGCGAGCGGCACCAGTCCTGCATCGCGGGCGACAGGCCGCGAAACGCCGCCGCCATGTCGGCGAACAGCGTATCGCCGCCGGCATCGGGCACCTCGATCGCGCGCAGGATCGACCCCAGCGAAGGTTCGGCACGCCAGGTGACGTCCGAATGCCAGAAATTCTCGCGCCCGCGCGAATCGGGCCCGTGCGCGATATGCAGCACTTCCGGGTTCGGCTGGTCCTTCGGCGTCGCGGGGTGGATTTCGAGGGGCCCGAAGCGCCGCGCAAAGGCGATATGCTGTTCGGGCGTGATGAACTGATCGCGAAAAAAGACGACCTTGTGCGCGAGCAACGCGGCGCGGATCTCGGCAATCGTGGCGTCATCCTGCTCGTCTCTCAGGTCGATGCCGGATATTTCGGCGCCGATGGTCGGGGTCATCGGCGCAACCGTCAGACGGTCGAAAACCCGCTGCGACGAAACGAGGGTCATGGCATCCGCTCCTGCTGTTTTCTTGTCGGGGCATGAGAAAGCCATGGCGGCAGCGAGTCAAGCCGCCCTGCGGCTATCCGGCAATCTCTGCGGTCGCGGCGCGTTCGATCGCCGCGCGCCAGTGGCGCCGCACCGGCAACAGGAAAATGTCCGACAAGGCCCGTTTGATCTCGTCGGCAGTCAGGTAGCGCCGGTCGACGCGCCCGTCGACGAGCCGCGTCGTCAGCCGATTGTCGCGCAAGCCGTAACGCGCCTCCGCGGTCGTGCGCGCGGCGATCAGCTGGTGGCGGAAATGCGAGCCCGGATGCGCCGAGGTGTACCAGTTTCC
>NZ_MIAM01000028.1:7211-12195 GCF_001830555.1 Sphingopyxis sp. RIFCSPHIGHO2_12_FULL_65_19
CGCCCTCGATCGCGGCCGCCACCTGCCACTCGGCACCATGGCGCACGACGCGATAAGTTTCATGGCGCGTGGGCTGCACCTCGTCGCTGTCCATCGCCAACGGCTGCGGCGGCACGGCGGCGCCAAAGCCGACATCGGCGAGCCACGGGCGTCCATCGAGCCGGACCCGCACGACCATATGCGTCCGCGGCGTCGGCGGGGCGTCGTCGGGCAGCATCCAGCGCACCCGGCCCAGCAACCCTTCGGCATCGAAGCCGATCGCAAGCAGCGCGCGCAGAAACAGGCCGTTCTGCTCAAAGCAATAGCCGCCGCGCCGCTGGCCGATCAGCTTGGCATCGACGGCGTGCGCGCCAATGTCGATCCCCGCCCCGGTGAGCGCATCGATCGCCTCGAACGGAATCGCCGCGATATGCGCGGCCTGCAATGCGGCCAGCATCTCCCAGGTCGGTGCGACCGGCCCGGCATGGCCGATCCGCGCCAGATAGCGCGGCAGAAAGGCGACGGCGGGCGCATCACGATCGCCATCTTCAGGGTCGGACGACGGGGCAGCGGGATGGTGCAGCATGGACATGGCTCCGGTTTCGCGAATCAACTGTCCGGCGTTTATGAAAGCTCAAGCCCGGTGGAGGTCAAGCGCGGATATGCAAGCCACTCGCGGCCGCCAAAATGCCATCATATGCGTAACTTGGCCTTGCGGGCCGCTACGCGGTGCGGCAGACGCGTCGCACAACATAAGTCGCATAACATCGACCAACAGGGAGCCACCATGCGCACCACGACTTATTCGCGTCTCGCCGCCGCGCTCACGCCGGCCGCCCTCCTCTTCACCGCCGGAACCGCCAATGCCGCAACCTGCGAAGAAGCCTTCGTCAAAAAGGGCAATCCGATCACCGGGCTGCGCTTTACCGCCGCGGTCACCATCGCAGACCTGCCGCCCGCGGTCGCGATCGGCCAGATGCGCGGGCTGGTGGCCGCCAAGGGTTATGACATCATGGCCGACGAGGCCGAATATGGATCGATGCTGATCGAACAGCCGATGACCGGCGGCGCACGCGCTTTCCCGATCCAGATCACCGCGACGCAGACCGGCGGGATCGGGACGGTGGTAATGGAGGCCAAGCTGCGCGCGGGCCAGGCGACCAAAAGCGACCTCGCCATGGCCGAAATGTGCGGCATGCTGAACCAGATCAAGGGCGGCAAGGCGGGGGCGGCGGCCGCTAAAAAGGGGACCACGGCGACGACCGTTGCGGCTGCCCCGTTGAAAATCAGCGCGCTGGGATTTTCCCAGCAGGTGTCGAAAGACACCGAACGCAATCCCGCAGGCGTGCTGACGCGTTACAAGGGCAAGCGGTTCACCATCGACGGCACGGTCGAATATGTGACGAAGGACGGCAAGGATTTCCGCGTCGGTTACAAGATCCCCGACCCGTGGGAACAGGCGATCCGTCTTCCGAACCAGGCGCCGTTCAAGACCGACATCGTCTGCTATATGGCGCCCGGCCAGGCGGCTTTTTCGCTCCAGCTGAAACCCGACAAGGGCATCAAGCTGACTGGCACCGTCGAGGATTTCGACGAATATAAACATGTCATCTGGCTGAAGGATTGCCGCCCGGCGCAATAATCACGCCGCGGTATCGACGGAGCGACGGCGACGAGGATTCGACTCGCGAGCGCGAATGGAACATAAAGAGAACATTGATCCGATTCGGAGGGAAGGATGATGGACCCGATGTTCCGCTATTTCCTGGGGTTCCAGGTTGCCGCCGATCGCGCCGGGTGGCTGGCGCGCCAGTTGCCGCCCGTTTCGGGCGACCTGTTCGCGGGGCTGAAGCCGCAGCTCTACCATATGACGCTCTGCACGATCGCCGAAACGATCGAGCCGCAGCCGTTCCTGTCCGGTCAGGTCGCGAAAGCGTTTGCGGCCGGCCTGCCGCCGGCGAGCGCCATTCCGTTCGGCACGATCGTCGCGCGCGACACCGGCGTCGAACTGGTCACCGCAGGGCGCATCGGCGGCATTCGCCAGGCTTATGACGCGATCATTGCCCGCCTCGCGACACAGGGCATCGACCCGATGCACCGTAAATCGGGGCTTCGGCCGCACATCACGCTTGGTTATGGCCGGGCCGCGGACTTCGACCCGGTGCCCCTCGCATGGACCTGGACCCCGCGCGACCTGGTGCTGATCGAAAGCCACGTCGGCCACCGCCGCCACCGGGTGCTGCAACGCTGGACGCTCGACGCGCCCCCACAGGCCAGCTTCGATTTCATGGCCGACGATCTGCCGACGCCTATGCTCCGGGCCGCCTAGGGCGTGATCCTAGCCCTCAAGGCTATGTTCGAGCGTGATCTCACAGTCGAGCAGCTTCGACACCGGGCAATTCTTCTCGGCTTCCTCGGCGATCGTCGCAAACTCGTCGGCAGTGATCCCCGGCACCTTGCCGGTCAGCGTCAGCGCCGATTTGGTGATCGTGAAGCCGCCATCCTGCTGCTCCAGCGTCACCGCGGCGCTCGTCTCCAACGTGTCGCCCGAATAGCCCGCACGCGCGAGGCCGAAGGACAGCGCCATGGTGAAACAGGCAGCGTGCGCCGCGGCGATCAGTTCTTCGGGGTTCGTTCCCGGTTGCCCCTCGAAGCGCGTGCCAAAACCATAGGGCTGCTTGTCGAGCACGCCCGATTTGGTCGTAATCGACCCTTTGCCTTCCTTGCCAAAGCCTTCGTAACGGGCCGATGCGCGATTGACGGTCATGGACATGCTCCTTTGATCAGAGGGGATAGCGAAAACAGGACGGCCGGGGACTCGGCAGTCTCAGGCAGCGAGCAACTTAGGCCGGGTGCCGACGCGCTTCCACGCCTTTTCGTGAAAGAAAAAGGCTACCGCGTTGATGCACGGCTCGATGATCGCGATCCCGCCCGCAAGCGCGACCGATCCCGTCATCACATAGGCAACGCTGAACCCGATCGTCAGGTGGATGGTCAGGTAGGTGAAGGTCTTGATCAGGTCGGTGGGCATGGCCCGTCTCCAGCAAAAGCGAACTCCTGCTAGTTAAGAATGATTCGCAATAAATACCAGATACGGTTTTCGCTTACTGTGATCGCTTTTCCCGAACCACGCCGGCGCGGTCGAGTTCGGGGCCCAGCCGCCCGCCAAGCCACAAGGCCCACATCCTGAAATCGGCCACCAGGCTCCACAGCGGATAGGTAAAGGTCGCCGGACGATTTTTTTCAACGCCGAAATGCGCGGCCCAGGCAAAGACATAGCCCGCGACCGGCAACAGGGCCAACCATGCCAGACGGCCGCTCAGCACCGCGGCGAGCGCGATCAGGACAACAAGGCTGGTGCCGATATAGTGCAGCGCGCGCGTCGATGCCTTGCTGTGCTCGCGCAGGTAAAAGGGCCAGAATTCGGCGAAGGTCGTATATTGGCGCGCCATCGTCCGATGGTGCCCCGCGCCGCGCCGCCGGTCAACGCCGCAACGCAGGCTGCCGCCGTCCCGATGCCAGTGGCCTTACGACCAACCCGAGGCTAGGGTCGACAGATACCCGATCGCAAAAGACCGTCGGGATTGGGGAGAGACCTATCATGAAGAAATCGCTGCGTGCGCTGACCGGACTGGTCCTGCTCGACCTCATCGTCATCGCCGGTGCCTGGTGGATGATCGAGCGGACGCGAAGCGGTGCGTGGCAGTCGAACGATCCGGCGGGTTCGATCACGATGGTGACGACGACCGCGGGGATGCTGGTCGGCGTCATCTCCGCCGTGCTGCTCTTCGCCTTTTTCCTGCACCGCCGCGCCGGGAACTGACGCCCACCCGTTATTTGCTGCGGACGATCATATCCCAATGTTCCTCGACCCATGCAAACCGCTTTGCATCGTCGGCCTTGAACGTGGCAAGGTCGGGAAATAGCCGCGCGCCGACCTCTTCGGCGGCGCGATCAACCCGCCCGGAACGAGACAGCCCTCCCGCCTGGGTCGCAGGGGCGGGAGGGCTGTGGTCCGGGCCGGCGTGGTGGGCCGGGCCCGGAGACGAAAGCGCCATTGCCGCAGCGGCGGCGTCGCGGATATTCTGCACCACGGAAAGCTTCAGCGGCTCCCGACGCCCCGCTTATGGCGCTCCGCCGCACGGTCCGCCGTGATCTCCGTCACTGGCCCGACGGAAATTTCAACACCAACGCAAAGCAGGAAACTTACGCCTGACGCTTGATCCGGACCAGCGCGCTGTCGAGCGCTTGCAGGAATTGCGAACGATCGGCCTTTGAAAAGGGCGGCGGGCCGCCCATCGCGTCGCTCATTCCCGACCGCAGGTCGGCCATGATCGCGCGCGTCGCGATGGCGGGGCCGATCGACGCCATGGTAAAAGGCTTGCCATTGGGGCCGAGCACGCTTGCCCCCGCCTTCAGCGCGCGGTCGGCGAGCAATATGTCGGCGGTGATCACCACGCTGTGGGCATCGGCAGCTTCTGCGATCCAATCGTCTGCCGCGTCGAAACCATCCGACACGACAATACGCTCGATCAACGGATGGTCGGGCACGCGCAGCCGGCTGTTGCTGACGACTTTTACCGCCACCTCGTGCCGCCACGCGACGCGGTAAATCTCGTCCTTCACCGGACAGGCGTCGGCATCGACGAGGATTTGAGGCACCGCGGACATGGTCGAAAGCCGTCAGCCGACCTCGACGCCCTTCCAGAAGGCAATGCGGTCCGTGATCGCCGCCGCCGCCTCCCTGGGATCGGGATAATACCACGCCGCGTCGGCGTTCACCTGTCCGCCGACGGCCACATGATGATAATGCGCGATGCCCTTCCACGGGCACAGGCTCGTCGTCGCGCTGTCCGACAGAACCGCCGCATCGACCGCGTCGCGCGGAAAATAATGATTGCCCTCGACGACGACCGTATCGTCGCTGTCGGCGATCACCGCGCCGTTCCACCGTGCCTGCACCATGATCGCCTCCTGCCTTTCGCGACTATTTCTTCATATTGTC
>NZ_MIAM01000029.1 GCF_001830555.1 Sphingopyxis sp. RIFCSPHIGHO2_12_FULL_65_19
GAGGCCGTGCAGGTCGTCGTTCTCGACGTCGATGTCGAGAAGGAACGCATCAGCCTGGGCATCAAGCAGCTTGAAAAGGGTGCTCCGGCCGTTGGCGGCGGCACCGCTGCTGCCGGTTCGCTGAAGAAGAATGACGTCGTCACCGTTTCGGTCCTCGAAGTCCGTGACAACGGCCTGGAAGTCCAGGCTGGCGACGATGGCGCCACCGGCTTCATCAAGCGCGCCGACCTTGGCCGCGACCGCGACGAACAGCGCGCCGAACGTTACCAGGTCGGCCAGAAGTTCGATGCGATGGTCATCGGCTTCGACCGCTCGAAAAAGCCGAACTTCTCGGTCAAGGCGATGCAGATCGCCGAAGAGAAGCAGGCCGTCGCGCAATATGGCTCGTCGGACTCGGGTGCCTCGCTCGGCGACATCCTCGGCGAAGCGCTGAAGGCCGGCAAGAAGGACTGATCCTTTCAGCCTTCGGCCGCAAGGCAAAGAAAAGGCCCGCAGAGTGTCCCTCTGCGGGCCTTTTTCTTATCGTGATATATTTTTGACCGGACCGTGATTCATGATACCTTCGCCGCGCGTTGGGAGGGGTCTCACGCAAAAGGGCCGGCAATGACCGGATGCCCGCCTCGGCGGGTAGGGCGTGACTGTATACATAGGGGAATCACATGATCCGGTCAGAACTGGTTCAGAAGATCGCGAGCGAAAACAGCGATTTGCGGCTTGAAGAAGTCGAGCGCATCGTCGACACCTTCTTCAATTCGATTGTCGACCAGCTCGCCTCGGGCGGGCGGGTCGAACTGCGGGGCTTCGGCGCCTTCTCGACCCGGTCGCGCGACTCGCGCACCGGCCGCAACCCGCGCACCGGCGCGGCGGTCGATGTGAAGGCCAAAAATGTCCCCTATTTCAAACCGGGCAAGGAAATGCGCGAACGCCTGAACGACTGACGTCCGCGAGAAAACACCCGCTTATTCCATCTCGTCATCCTGACCTTGTTTCAGGGTGCATCGCCTGCGCTTCCGCAACGCGCGGCCCCGCAGACAAGCGCGGGCCATGGATGCTGAAACGGCGAGGCCATCGCCGCGGCCAGCATGACGATTGCGATGCGGTGCGGCGTTTATCAGTTCTTGAGCCGGTATCCCGTGCGGAACATCCAGAAGATGACGCCGAGGCACAGCGTCAGGAACAACGCAACCGCGCCCATGCTCACCTCGATGCCGACGTCGCCTTCGCCGAAAAAGGTCCAGCGGAACCCGCTGATGAGATAGACGACGGGGTTGAACAGCGTGATCGTCCGCCATGCCGCGGGCAGCATGTCGAGCGAGTAGAAAGCGCCGCCCAAAAAGGTCAGCGG
The DNA here is from genome assembly GCF_001830555.1 of Sphingopyxis sp. RIFCSPHIGHO2_12_FULL_65_19. Classification (GTDB taxonomy): domain Bacteria; phylum Pseudomonadota; class Alphaproteobacteria; order Sphingomonadales; family Sphingomonadaceae; genus Sphingopyxis. The sequence goes on from NZ_MIAM01000029.1 coordinate 1,346, forward strand.
ATAGATGACCAGCATCGGGATGACCTGTAGCTGCTCGAAACTCTGCGCCCAGATGCCGATGATGAAACCGAACAGGCAGAATGTCACCGCCATCAGGACCATGAAGGCGACCATCAGCAGGGGATGAGCGACCTGCACGTCGACAAACAGATGCGCGGTCGCGAAAATGATCGACCCGATGACCACCGATTTGGTTGCCGCCGCCCCGACATAGGCGATCACCGTTTCGAGCGGCGACAGCGGCGCCGACAGCATCTCGTAAATCGTCCCGGTCCATTTGGGCATATAGATGCCGAACGAGGCGTTGCTGATGCTTTCGGTGAACATCGTCAACATCATCAGCCCCGGCACGATGAAGGCGCCATAGGGAACCGAACCGACCTCGCTCATCCGACTGCCGATCGCCGATCCGAAAACGACGAAATACAGCGCCGTGGTGATGACCGGCAGCATCAGGCTGGTCCAGAAGGTGCGCCCGAAGCGCGCCATTTCAAAGGCGTAGATCGCGCGCACGCCGCGCCAGTTTGCGGTCATGCGGCTTCTCCCTTGGCGCCGTTCGATTCATGCACCAGCCCGACGAAAATATCTTCGAGCGAGCTTTGCCTGGTGTGCAGATCCTTGAACTGGACCCCAATGTCGGTCATCCGCCGCAGTAGCGAGGGCACTCCAGTGGCTTCGGCGCGGCTGTCGAATTCATAGACCAGCTCATTGCCCTCGGCCGCCAGCGCCAGCGTCCACTGCGCCAGCTCTTCGGGGACCGCCGCCAGCGGCTCGACGAGATTGAGCGTCAGCGTCTTGCGCCCCAGCTTCTTGATCAGCTCGTCCTTCCGTTCGACCAGGATCAGCCGCCCGCCCGTGATGACCCCCACCCGGTCGGCCATCTCCTCGGCCTCTTCGATATAATGGGTGGTCAGGATGATCGTGACCCCGCGTTCGCGCAGGCCGCGCACCATCTGCCACATATCGCGGCGCAGCTCGACATCGACCCCCGCGGTCGGTTCGTCCAGGAACAGGATTTCGGGTTCGTGCGACAGCGCCTTGGCGATCATCACGCGGCGCTTCATGCCGCCCGACAATTCCATGATCTTGGAATCGCGCTTGTCCCACAGCGACAGGTCGCGCAGCAATTGTTCGATAAACGCCGGGTCGCGCGGCTTGCCGAACAGCCCGCGCGAAAAACTGACCGTCGCCAGCACCGTCTCGAACGCGTCGGTGTGCAGTTCCTGGGGCACCAGCCCGATCAGCGAGCGCGCCGCGCGGTAATCGCGCGCATGGTCGTGTCCGGCGACGGCCACGGTCCCGACGCTGGCCGTCACGATGCCGCAGACGATGCTGATCAACGTCGTCTTGCCCGCGCCGTTCGGCCCAAGAAGCGCGAATATCTCACCCTTGTTGATGGTGAGGTCGACGCCGCTCAACGCCGTGTGACCACTCTTATATGTTTTTCCGAGGCCGGAAATCTCGAGAACTGGAGTCATGCGGCGGGTCTAGCCGAGCCGCCGGGCGGCGTGAAGCGGCAAACATCGCTTGACCTCCACCGGCCCATCGGCTTGACCGGCACCGCGCGTGCGGACGTGGCGAAATCGGTAGACGCAGCAGACTTAAAATCTGCCGGCCTAGTGTCATGCGGGTTCAAGTCCCGCCGTCCGCACCAGAGCCGTCCGGCCTGTTGCCTCAGCGCCGCAGGAATGTTTTCGCCCGGGCGCGCAGCCCCATGCGATCGAGCATCCCCTTCGCCCGCACCGCCAGCCCGTCGACGCCGCGCATCATCGCGAGCGCCGCGCGGTTGCGCAGCGTCGGGCGGAGCAGCAGCACGTCGGCGCAAGCCACCGAGGCGCGGCCGAACTGCGCCTTGTGCGCGCCATCGCCCTCGGTGAAGTCAAAGGCGCGGAAAATCCCTTCGCCATAGAGCGCGCGCATCGCCTCGACGTGCAGCACGGTGCCCGGCGAAAGATCCGCGACATCGGGATCATAGCCCAGATGCGCGTAAAGGAGCACGCCGCGCTCGACCGGCAGGTACAGATAGGCGATCGGCCGATCGCCTCCGAACAGCAGGAAAGCGCGAACCTGTCCCGCCGCCGCCGCCGCGACCGCCGCCGCGACGTCCGCGTCGTCGGTCGGCAACCCCGCCTGCATCAGCCGCGCCTGATAGGTGCGCGCCGACAGCGCACCGGCCACCGCCATGAACTCGGCCACTTCTTCGGCGGTGCGATAGGCGCGTACCGAAAATCCGCCCGCAAACTGGTCCGCCAGCCGCCGCGCCTTGCGCGACAGGGTCGAGCGGGTCTTGGACGAAAAACCCTGCCACCAATCGTCGAACCCCTGCCCCTCCATCGCAATATAGTGGCGGGGATAATGCTGCCGCACCGCGGCCAGCCAGCCGGGCCTTCCGGCCACGATATCTGCAAGCCGGCCCCTGGGCAGCGACCGCAGCATCCAGCCGTCCGGCCCTGGCGGCGGCAGGTCGCCGGGCACGCCCGCGAGCGCCGCGTCCAGGCTGTGCGGCACGACGCGCAGCCGGCGCCGGACATGGCCGAGCGTCCGCCCCGCGACCTCTATACGCAGCGCGACGCCCTCATCCGCCCGATTGTCGTCCTGACGCTGCATTTGCTCCCCATGGATGCGATCACCCTATTCCGGTTTCGCAGCACATGGTTATGATTGGCTTACACGATGTGGAGGCAAAGCGGATAATGACGGCAAGAGGCAGATATGGGCGCACCGCCGGGGTCGTGGCGGTGGCGGCGGCTCTTGCCCTGTCGGTATCGAGTTGCGGCCTGTTCGGCGAGCGCGGTCCGGCCAAGATCGCCGCCATGGGGTCGCTCAACGCCGCGGCGACGCCGCTCGACGGCGAATTGTCCGCCGCCAACGCCGCCCTGCTCGACGCCACATCGCAAGGGCTGGTCAGCTATGACGGCGAGGGCCAGATCGACACCGGCCTCGCCGACCGCTGGACCGTCACCACCGACGGGCGCAGCTATATCTTCCGCCTGCGCGAAGCGAAATGGTCGAACGGCCGCAAGGTGACCGCCGAGGATGTCGCAGCGATCCTGCGCTCCTACCTGGCCCCTGCCAGCCGCCATGTGCTGAAAAGCGATTTCCCGGAGGTCGAGACGATCAGGGCGATGACCGACACGGTCATCGAAATCCGGCTCGCGGTCCCGCAGCCCGCCATCCTCGAACTGCTCGCGCAGCCGTCGATGGCGATCGTCAGCAAGGGGATGGGATGGGGTCCGATGCGGGCGCGAAGGATCGGCCGCGCCGTGCTGTTGTCGCCCGCCCCCGATCCGCTCGCCGACGACCCGGAGGCTGCCGAAGCGGCGGCGAACGATCCGGCATCCTCGATCGAACTGGTCGGCACCTCGCCCGCGGGGGCGCTGGCGCGGTTCAAAAATGGCTATGCCGACGGGGTTCTGGGCGGTCGTTTTTCCACCCTGCCCTATTTCGTCGCGTCGAACATCGGCCGCTCGCGGCTCGTCGTCGATCCCGTCCCCGGGCTGTTCGGCCTGTCCTTTGTCCGCGCCGAGGGGTTTCTTGCCACCGACGCCAATCGCGATGCGCTGGTCCGCGCGATCCGGCGCGAACGGCTGGTCGAAGCCTTCGGTCTGGCCGAATGGCAACCCCAGGTCACGCTGCGTCCGGCGCTTTATGCACGTGACGGCGGCCCCGCACCGCTCGTCCCCGTCTGGGCCGAATATGATGCGGCGTCGCGGATCGCGCAGGCAAAGCGCGTCGTCGATGCCTGGCGCGGCGCAGGGCGCGAGATCGAACCGCTGCGCATCGCCGTCCCCGATTCGCCGGGCGGCCGGATATTGTTCGCCTATGTCGCGGCCGATTTCGCGGCGATTGGCGTGCCCAGCCAGCGGGTAAAAATGGCGTCGACCGCCGACCTGCGCCTGATCGACGAGGTTGCACCCAATGACGACGCGCTGTGGGCGCTGCGCCGCCTGTCGTGCCGCCGCGACACGCTCTGCAATCGCGACGCGCAAAATCTGATCGACCAGGCGACGCGCAACATCGACCTCGGCCAGCGCGCGCAACAGGTCAGCGAGGCCGAAGCCGTGCTGGGTCGCTACGCCCCCTTCATTCCGCTTGCGACACCGCTGCGCTGGTCGGTCGCGTCGCAGCGGCTGACGGGGCTGCGCGCCAACGGCCGCGCACAGCACCCATTGAATCATCTGATCGCCTTACCTAACTAATACAGTGGCGCTCATCCCCGGGCGCTGCCTGAAAGGACCCGAATGGCCCCTTCGACCCCGAACCCCGACGCGATTTTCGACGCGCTGGTCCAAAATCGCACCGATCCGGCGGCGCTGCGCAAGCGCGTCGAAACGATCGAAATCCTGCTCGAACGCAGCTTTGTCATTCCGGGCATCAACCGCCCCGTCGGCCTTGACGCAATCGTCGGGCTTGTCCCGGTGGTCGGCGACGTCATCGCCGCGACGATGGGCGCTTATCTGATCTGGGAAGCGCGCAACCTGGGGATGCCGAAGTGGAAGATCTGGCGGATGGTCGGCAATCTTGGCGTCGATACCGCGCTGGGCGCCGTCCCGCTCGTCGGCGACGCCTTCGACTTCTTTTTCCGGTCGAACACGCGCAACCTGCGGATCATCAAGAAGCATCTCGACCAGCACCATCCCGGCACGATAATCATCGACCAGTAAGGTCCGTCGGCGACCGATCAGCGTATCTGGCGTTTTTCCAGCTTCCGCGCGAGCGTGCGGCGGTGCATTCCCAACCGCCGCGCCGTTTCCGATATGTTGAAGTCGGTTTCGACGAGCGTCTGGTGGATATGTTCCCACTCGACGGTCTTGATCGACGTCGGACGTGCGTCGAGCGGCGCGTCGGCATTGCCCTCGGACCGCTCGAACGCCGCCTCGATGTCGTCGGTGTTCGACGGCTTGGCAAGATAATAGGAAGCGCCGAGCTTGATCGCCTCGACCGCGGTGGCGATGCTGGCAAAGCCGGTCAACACGACAATCCGCATCCCGGCATCGCGGGCGCGCAGCGTCTGGACGCATGCCAGCCCCGATGCACCGCCCAGTTTCAGGTCGACGACGGCATAGCCGGGACGCCAGTCGGCCAGCAAATCGCCCAGCGCGTCGGGACTGTGCGCGACCCGGACTTCATAGCCGCGCCGCTCGAACGACCGTTTGAGCGTGCGGGCGAACGCCTCGTCATCCTCGACGATCAGCAATTGCCGCCGCTCGTGTCCTGCCTCGCTCATGCCGCGTCTCCATCGACGCGCGCGAGCGCCGAAATGGGAAGGAATATCCGCACCAACGCCCCGCCCGCGTCGCGGTTGGACACGCTGGCGCCGCCGCCCAGCTTGCGCAGGACGTTGACGAGCAGGAACAGCCCGAGCCCGCCGCCCGGACGTCCCTTGGTCGAACGATAGGGTTGCCCGAAATTCTCCAGCATCTCAGGACTGAATCCCGGCCCACGATCGGCGATTTCGATCACCAGCATGTCGCCGTCGCGCGACACCGTGAAGCTGGTCCAGTCGGGCGAAACCTCAGCCGCATTGTCGAGCACATTGCCGATCACCTGCCGCAGCGCCGGGTCCGACACGATCGCGACATCGGCGCCGAAACGGTCGTTGAACTCGACCGTGTCGGGCCGTCGCACCGCGCGGGTGTGCGCGACAATCTCGTTGAACGCGGCGCGCATCGTGGTCAGCTGCGGCGCCTCGCCGCGCGCTTCGCCCGCCGACATCAATATGCCGCTGACGATCGCCTTGCAGCGCCCGACCGCCGCATCCATGTCGGCCAGATCCTCTTGCAACTCGCGGTCGTCCTTCAGCCGCGTCGCCGTTTTCCAGTCGCCGATCAGCACCGACAGCGTCGATAGCGGCGTCCCCAGTTCATGTGCAGCGCCCGACGCAAGCAGCCCCATGCGGACGATATGATCCTCCTCGGCGGCACGTTGGCGGCTGGCGGCGAGCGCCGCGTCGCTGTCGCGCAAATTGCGGCTGATCCGCGTGACGAAAGCGACGAGCAGCACCGCGATGAGCAGGAAACACACAAAGCTGCCTTGCAGGTAAAGCGCCATCGGGTCGGCATCATAAGGCGGTGGCAGGACCAACGGCGTAGGGTCGATGCGCAGCGCCGCCAGCGCGGCAAGCGCCGCGACGACGATCGCCCACGACGAACGCGGGGTCAGCAGGATCGCGCCGATCACGACCTGCAGCAGGAACAGCGACGCGAAGGGGTTGGTCAGCCCGCCGCTGTGGTGGAGTTGCCACCCCAACGCCGCGACATCGAACAACAAAGCCGCGGTCAGTTCGATGTTGGTGACCGCGCGGCCGCGACGCAGCAAGGCGATGCTTGCGAAATTGATTGCGACCAGCACCATGATCGCAGCGAGCAGCGGCGCGCGCGCCAGCGATATGCCCATCGGGCCGTTGACGATGCCGATCGTCGCGAGCTGCCCGCCGACCGCCAGCCAGCGCAGTTGGATCAGCAGCGCCATGTTGCGGCGGCCGGCGCTGGCGCCGGCCGGGCCTTTGGCCTCCGCGTCGGGCAAGGTCGTGGGGCTGGTCATCAGTCCCGAATACGCCACAGGCGCCACGCAAAAAAGAGGGTGAGCGCGCAAAGCGCAAACCAGGTCAGCGCATAGACCAGATGATGGTCGCGAAACTGCACCACGGTCAGTCCGCCGACCGGGTATCCGTCGGGGTTCGGCGACGCGTCGGCATCGACGAAATAGGGGGCGGTCCGGGCCAGTCCCTTCGCCCGGGCGATGGCCGCGACATCGCGCGAATACCAGCGCCCCGCCGACGGATCGTTCGTGCGCAGGAAGCCCCCGTCGGGCTCGGTCAGGCGCAGCAGTCCGGTCACCGTCACCGCACCCGCAACATTCCCTGCCGCGCGGGCGTGCGGATCGCGCCGGTTCGTCGTCACAAAGCCGCGATTGACGAGCAGGGTGAAGCCGGGCGTTTCAAGCGGCGTCATCACCCAGAAACCCGCACCGCGATCGGTCACCGCCTGCACCAGCACCTCGTCGCCATGGCGAAAGCGGCCCGTTGCCGTGACGCGGCGATAGGCGTCCGGTCGCGCGCTGATCCGGGGCCACGCGTCCGGCCCCGGCGCCGCCACCGGCGCCGCACCGATGCGCGCGTCGACCGCCGCGATCAGTTCATGCTTCCAGACGCGCCGTTCGAGCTGCCACACTCCGAGCACCGCGAGCGCCGCGGCCGCAATGAGCGCCGCCGCGGCAAAGGCCGCGCGGCGGGACCGGATCAAGGCACCTGGCCCGCCGTCTGGCTCGTCGGTTCGTGCGGCATCGGCATCATGTTGGTGTTGAGGTGATGCATCACCCACAGCGACCCCGCGAGCATGATGACCACGACGATGACCGTGAAGATCAGCGATGTCAGCGACCAGCCGCCCTCTGCCTTGGGCGTCATATGGAGGAAATAGACCATGTGGACGACGATCTGCACCACCGCGAAACCCATGATGATCGCCCCCGTCGCGCCCGCGCTCAGCGGCATCGTCATCACCAGCCAGAACGGGATGGCGGTCAGGACGACCGACAGCACAAAACCGATGACATAGTCGCGCATAGACGCGTGCGGCATTTCGATCTCGCCGTGACCATGCGCAGCGGCGTGGGGATCGACGCTCATCGCAGCACTCCCATCAGATAGACAAAGGTGAAGACGCCGATCCACACGACGTCGAGGAAGTGCCAGAACATCGAAAGGCACATCACGCGGCGCTTGTTCGCGGCGATCAGGCCGTGCTTCGACAGCTGGACCATCAACGTCACCAGCCAGATGATGCCGAAGGTGACGTGCAGCCCGTGCGTGCCGACGAGCGTGAAGAAGGCCGACAGAAAGGCGCTGCGCTGCGGCGTCGCGCCCATCTCGATCAGGTGGTGGAATTCGTACAGCTCGATGCCGAGAAAGGCGAGCCCGAACAGCCCGGTGATCGCCAGCCAGATCTGCACGCCGCGCACCTTGCCCTGCTGCATCTGGAGCACCGCAAAGCCATAGGTGATCGACGAGAAGAGCAGCATCGCGGTGTTGAGCGCGATCAGCTTCAGGTCGAACAAATCCTTGGGCGCCGGGCCAGCGGCATAGCTGCCGCCGAGCACGGCGTAGCAGGCGAAAAGGATCGCAAAGATGAGGCAGTCGCTCATCAGGTAGATCCAGAAGCCCAGCATCGTGCTGTGCCCTTCGGGATGGGCATGTTCGTCGAGGTCGTAGAACTGGACGGGTTCGTCCGCCGAGGTGGGCGCGGTGATGGTCTTGGCACTCATCGCATCAGGCTCCGGCCGCCAGCTGGCGGGTGCGCGCATCCTCGACCGCGGTGACCGTGGCCGCCGAGATGTGGAAATCGCGCTTGTAGTTGAAGGTGTGAATGATCGCGCCGGCAATCGTGGCGACGAAGCTGACCGCGACAAGCCACCAGATGTGCCAGACCAGCGCAAAGCCCATCACCAGGCAGAACCCCGACAGGATCATCCCCGCCCCGGTGTTGCTCGGCATATGGATGTCGCGATAGCCGCTGACCGGGCGCTGGTGCCCGCGCTTCTTCATGTCGTACCACGCGTCGAGGTCGTGGATGACGGGCGTGAAGGCGAAATTATAGTCGGGCGGGGGCGAGCTGGTCGCCCATTCGAGCGTGCGACCACCCCACGGATCGCCGCCGGTTTCGTCGCGCAGTTCCTTGCGACGCCAGATGCTCACCGCGAACTGGACCAGCATCGCGCCGATACCCGCGGCGACGATCAGCGCGCCGATCCCTGCGATCACGAACCAGATTTGCAGGCTCGGGTCGTCGAACACGCGCATCCGGCGGGTCACGCCCATCAGGCCCAGGATATAGAGCGGCGTGAAGGCGACCCAGAAACCGACGACCCAGCACCAGAAGCTGATTTTGCCCCAGAAAACGTCGAGCTTGTAGCCAAACGCCTTGGGCCACCAGTAATTGATCGCCGCAAACAGGCCGAACAACACGCCGCCGATGATGACATTATGGAAATGCGCGATCAGGAACAGCGAGTTGTGGAGCACGAAATCGGCGGGCGGCACCGCGAGCAGCACCCCGGTCATGCCGCCGATAACGAACGTCAGCATGAAGGCGATCGTCCACATCATCGGCAGTTCGTAGCGGATGCGGCCGCGGTACATGGTGAACAGCCAGTTGAAGAGTTTGGCCCCCGTCGGGATCGAAATCACCATCGTCGTGATGCCGAAGAAGCTGTTGACGCTGGCCCCCGACCCCATGGTGAAGAAATGGTGCAGCCAGACGAGATACGACAGGATCGTGATGCAGATCGTCGCATAGACCATCGACGTATAGCCAAAGAGGCGCTTGCCCGAGAAGGTCGAGGTAACTTCCGAAAAGACGCCGAACAGCGGCAGGATCAGGATATAAACCTCCGGGTGGCCCCAGATCCAGATCAGGTTCACATACATCATCGGCGATCCGCCGAGGTCGTTGGTGAAGAAATTGGTGCCGACATAGCGGTCGAGACTGAGCAGCACGAGCGTCGCGGTCAGGATCGGGAAGCTTGCGACGATCAGGATGTTCGAGCAGAGCGAGGTCCAGGTAAAGACGGGCATCTTCATCAGCCCCATGCCCGGCGCGCGCAGCTTCAGGATGGTGACGATCAGGTTGATGCCCGACAGGGTCGTGCCGACCCCGGCTATCTGAAGCCCCCAGATATAATAATCGACGCCGACATTGGGGCTGTAGGCGATCCCCGACAAGGGCGGATAGGCGAGCCAGCCGGTCTGCGCATATTCGCCGACGAACAGCGAGATCATCGTCAGCACCGCGCCCGATGTCGTCATCCAGAAGCTGAAATTGTTGAGGAAGGGAAAGCTGACGTCGCGCGCGCCGATCTGGAGCGGGACGATATAGTTCATCAGTCCGGTGATGAACGGCATCGCGACGAAGAAGATCATGATCACGCCGTGCGCCGTGAACACCTGGTCATAATGATGCGGGGTGAGGTATCCTTCCGACCCGCCGAACGCCATCGCCTGTTGCAGGCGCATCATAATCGCGTCGGCAAAGCCGCGCAGGAACATGATCAGCCCCAGGATCATGTACATGATCCCGATGCGCTTGTGGTCGACGGTGGTGAACCATTCGGTCCACAAATATCCCCAGAGTCGGAACTTGGTGATCAGGCCAAGCACGGCGATGCCGCCAAGGACGACGCCGATGAAGGTGACGACCAGGATGGGTTCGTGCAGCGGCAGCGCGTCGAGCGACAGCTTGCCAAGGAACGGGCCGGTTTCGGGGGCGGGATGCGGGATGGTCATGGGACTCTCGGGCTCGTTCAGGACATCGGGCGGGGTGCGGCCGGCGCGTTCAGCGCGGTGCGTTCGGGCCGCCCCGGATGGGGAAGCCCCTCACCCTTCAGCTTCGCGGGCGCGACGGGCTTTGCGTCGGGACGGTCGTTCGACATCACCGGTGCGCTGCAATAGGCCGCGACATAGCGCATGCCCCAACGCGCGACGTCGACGGTGCCGCGCGCGGCGAACTTGTCATAGGTGACCTGCCGGACATTGCCGATGCCCGCGATCCCCGCGCCGCCCGCGGCGTCGAGCGACATCATATCGTGCATGCACATCTTGCCGGGTTCGACGCACATGTTGACGACCGCGTCGAACAGCTGCGGATCGCTCGCGGCGAAGCGGCGGACCGGCTCCTTGTGCGTCGGCTTTTCCAGCTTCAGATATTCGGCGCGGCCGAGATCGCCTTCGGCCGACGCCTTTGTCGCGGCGACCCATTTATCGAACGCGTCCGCGGGCAGGCTTTTGACCGCGAAGCGCATGTTGGAAAAGCCCCAGCCCGAATAATTGGCCGAAAAGCCTTCATAATCGCCGGTCTTGTCGAACACGCCGTGCAGCTTCGTCTCCATGCCCGGCATCGCGTAAATCTGCCCCGCAAGCGCGGGCACGTAAAAGCTGTTCATCACCGACGAGGACGAAATGCGGAACCGGATCGGCCGGTTCACCGGCAGCGCCAGCTCGTTCACCGTCGCCACCCCCTGTTCGGGATAGATGAACAGCCATTTCCAGTCGAGCGCGACAACCTGGACGTCGAGCGGCTTGACTTCGGCCGCGACGGGCTGGCCCGGCCCGGTGCGCGCCAGCGGGCGATAGGGGTCGAGCAAATGCGTCGCGACCCAGGTCACCGCGCCCAGGCAGATGATGATCAGCAGCGGTGCCGACCAGATCACCAGTTCAAGCTGCGTCGAATGGTCCCAGTCGGGTTTATAGGTCGCATCCTTGTTCGACGCGCGATATTTCCAGGCAAAAAAGATCGTCAGCGCCATCACCGGCACGATGATCAGCAGCATCAACACCGTCGACAGGACGATCAGATCACCCTGCTGGCGCGCCACATCGCCGGCGGGATCGAGCACGATCAGCCCGCAACCCGACAAAAGCGGCAGCGCGGCGACCAGCGGCAACAGCCGCGTCCGGGCGAAAAAACGGGGGAGATTGCTTGGCATGATGCGCGCCTAGGCCTCCTTTGTTGCACTGCACATAGGACATTTTGTCCAATCCCGCGATCGGTCATCATCGCGCAGGGACATTTTCATTCCGGGCGCTTTTGCCCTATGAACGACTCGTGCCCCTGCATCCTGACGTGCGGCGGGCGCCAGCTCAAGGATTGTTACCATGGCTGCCGATACCGTGCCCACCACCGAGGTCGAACGCGACGCCCGCGCCCTCCACGGCGCCGACGACCAAGGGGGCCACCGCATCGACCCTGCCGAGATCGCGATCGGCGTCATCATCGGCCGCACCTCCGAATTTTTCGACTTCTTTGTCTATGCCATCGCCTCGGTGCTGGTATTTCCGAAGCTGGTCTTTCCGCACCTCGACCCGCTGACCGGCACGCTCTGGTCGTTCGCGATCTTTGCCCTCGCCTTCGTCGCGCGTCCGGTCGGCACGATCATCTTCACCGCGATCGACCGTGCCTATGGCCGGGGCGCAAAGCTGACGATCGCGCTGTTCCTACTTGGCGGTTCGACCGCCGCGATCGCCTTCCTCCCCAGTTATCAGTCGATCGGCATCGGCGCGGCGCTGCTGCTCGCACTGTTCCGCATGGGCCAGGGTGTGGCGCTTGGCGGTTCGTGGGATGGTCTCGCCTCGCTGCTTGCGCTCAACGCGCCCGAAAACAAGCGCGGCTGGTATGCGATGATCCCTCAGCTCGGTGCGCCGCTCGGCCTGATCGTTGCCAGCCTGCTCTTCATGTTCCTGATCTCGGCGCTTCCGGCGGAGGATTTCCTCGCCTGGGGATGGCGCTATCCCTTCTTCGTCGCCTTTGCGATCAACGTCGTCGCGCTGTTCGCGCGGCTGCGCATCGTCGTGACCCCCGAATATGCCGAATTGTTCGAGAATCGCGCGCTTCAGCCGGCGCCCTTGCTCGACACGGTGCGCTCGGAATGGAAGACGATCGTCATCGGCACCTTCGCACCGCTTGCCAGCTTCGCGATGTTCCACATGGTCACCGTCTACCCGCTGTCGTGGGTGTTCCTGTTCACCGACGAAACCCCGGTCCGCTTCCTGATGATCGAGGCGATCGCCGCAGTCTTCGGTATCGCGACGATCATCGCATCGGGCGCGCTCGCCGACCGCTTCGGCCGCCGCACGGTTCTCGCCGCGACCGCTGCTGCCATCGCGGCGTTCAGCGGCTTCGCGCCCCAGCTGCTCGATGCCGGCGGATTGGGCGAAGCGACCTTCATGATCCTCGGCTTTGCGCTGCTCGGCCTGTCGTTCGGCCAGTCGTCGGGGGCGCTGTCGTCGAACTTCCAGCCGCGCCACCGTTACACCGGCTCGGCCTTCACCTCCGATCTCGCCTGGTTGTTCGGCGCCGGCTTCGCGCCGATGGTCGCGCTCTGGCTGTCGAGCCAGTTCGGGCTGATTGCGGCGGGTGCCTATCTGCTTTCGGGCGCGATCGGCACGCTCGTCGCGCTCTGGCTCAACCGCGAGCTCGCCAGCACGATCGGCTGACGTCGGCATTGGCATCGGGCGGGCGTCGCGCACCAACAAGTTGCCTGCCCGCCCATTTGGCGGCGCGGCCGAAGTAGGGCATGATGGCAACCGAAAGGAGCTTTTCATGTCCGATCGCAACACCCCCAGCCGCCGCGAGCTGATCGCGGGGGCCGCCGCGCTCACCGCCGCCCCCACCCTGCTCCACGCCGCGACGCCCCGGATTGCACCGACGCTGAAGGGGCGCACGATTCTGATCACCGGCGCGTCGAGCGGTTTTGGCCGGATCGGCGCGCTGTTCTACGCCCGGCTTGGCGCCAAGGTGATCGCGACGATGCGAAACGTCCCGCGACCCGAGGCAGAATCGCTGGCCGCCGAAGCCGCGAAGGAGAAACTCGACGTGCAGATCGTCGAGATCGACGTCACCGACGACGCCTCGGTCGCCAGCGGGTCCGCGCAGGCGCTCGAACTGGCGGGCGGCCGCATCGACACGTTGATCAACAATGCCGGGATCGGCATCACCGGACCGGTCGAGGTGCAGGATATGGAGGCCACCCGCCTGATCTTCGACACCAATGTGTTCGGCATCCAGCGGATGCTGCGCGCGCTGTTACCGCAGATGCGCGTGGCAAAGGGCGGGCAGGTCTTCAATATCTCGTCACAGCTCGGCCGGGTGATCGTGCCCGGCGGCGGTCATTATTCGGCGACCAAATTCGCCGTCGAGGCCTTGTCCGAACAGCTCGCCTATGAACTGGTGCCGCACGGGATCGACGTGACGATCATCCAGCCCGGCGGCTATCCGACCCGCGTGTGGCAGAACCGCAACATCTATACCGGGGCGCTGCGCGATCGCAGCGAGGCGGCGCTGCTCGCAGCCTATGCGCCGTTCACACGCGGCATGGGGACCGAGGACGGCAGCGGCCGCAGCGCGGACCCAGCCGACGTGCCGCTTGCCATTGCCGAGATCATGGCGATGCCCGCCGGCAAGCGGCCGCTGCGCCGCGCGGTCCATCCGGGCAACAAGCCGCAGGAAGCGATCAACCGCGTTTCGGCGGAGGTCCAGCTCGCGTGGCTCGGCGGTGGCGGGCTCGGCCCGCTGGTCAAGGCGGTTCACGACTGATCCGTCACAAGTCCGTCATTTAAGTCATTGCATTCCGACGCGTTCAAGCAACGCGGATGACATCATCCTCTGCAATCGGTGCGCCACCTCCAAACCGGGACGTTCGAGTCCCGGGGCTCAACCGGAAAACAGGGGAAACTGCATGTCACATCTTACCGATGACGCCCGCGCGCCGTATCGCGACGAAACCGATAGCCTGCCGGGTCCTGGCAGCCTCGAAGCGATCGTTGCCGAAAATCCGTCGCGCCGCACGCTGCTTCGCAACGGCCTGTTCGGCCTGTCGATCATCCCCGCCGCCGTGCTGGCCGGTTGCGACGACAGCAACGCCGAACCCCCGGTCACGGTAACGCCGACCCCCAGCCCCACGCCGACCCCGACGCCGCCGCCGGTCAGCTATGCGGTCACGTTCGCCGCGGTCGCCGCGAGCCAGGAGGACAAGGTCACTGTGCCCGCGGGTTACACCGTCGACGTGCTGCTGAAGGCCGGCGATTCGGTTGAGGCCGGCGCGGGCTATTCGGGCAGTTTTCCGACGCCCGCGGTCGCCGAAAAATGGGCCGGCGGCAATCATGACGGGATGGAGTATTTCACCCTGCCCGGCGTCGACGCCAATGTTGGCGGCCTGCTGGCCCTGAATTTTGAATATCCCGATTTCAACATCCTGATGGCGGGCGGATATAATGCCGCGACCGCAACCGCCGACCAAAAGGCACTGGCGCTGTCGGCGGTCGGGATCGGCGTCGTCGAAATCGCCAAGGGCACCGACGGCAAATGGGCGGTGAGGTCGGGGTCGACCTATAACCGCCGCTATACCGGCAACAGCAGCTATCGCGCCGGGGGCCCCGCCGCGGGCCTGCTGTCGGGCAGCATCAAGGGTATGCTGAACAATTGCGCGAGCGGCCGCACGCCGTGGGATACCTATCTGACCTGCGAGGAAACCACCGACAATTATTTCGACCCGACGCAGCCCGCGACCAATTATGGCTGGGTGGTCGAAATCGATCCGCTGCGCGAACTGGCCCAGCCGACAAAGCGCACCGCGATGGGCCGTTTCGATCACGAAAATGTCGCCTTCATGGCGAACAGCGACCGCCGCGTGGCTTTTTACATGGGCGACGACAGCACGCCGGGGTGCATCTATAAATTCGTCCCCGACCGCGCTTACAGCACGACCAATCGTGCCGCCAACACCGAACTGCTCGACTATGGCACGCTGTATGTCGCGCGCTTCAACGGCGACGGCACGGGCGAATGGCGCGCGCTGGTCGTCGGGCAGAACGGCCTGACCGCAGGCGCGTCGGACCCCGGCAACACCAGCCAGAGCACGACGCCGCCGACGCCGACCATCGTCAATTTCAACAACCAGGCCGATGTGCTGATCAACTGCAAGTCGGCGGCCCGGGTCGCCGGCGGCACGGTCATGGACCGTCCCGAGTGGATCACCGTCGCACCCGACAACAAGGCGGTGTTCGTCACGCTGACCAACAACAGCGGTCGCCGCGTCACCGACCCCGCCAACCCCCGCGTCACCAACCTGCACGGCCATATCATCAAGTTCCGCGAGGAGGGCGATTCGCCGGTTGCGACGACATTCAGCTGGGAAATCTTCCTGGCCGCAGGCGACCCGTCGCTTTCGGCGGGCGGCAGCAACCTGGTCGGCAACATCAACGGCGACACATTTTCCAGCCCCGACGGCATCCGTATCGATCCGCAAGGCCGCATGTGGGTGCAGACCGACCACAGCGTCCCCGGCAATTCGGGCGTCGCGGGCCGGAGCATCGATCAGGCCTTTGGTCATAATGCGATGTTCTACGTCGACCAGGTGACCAAGCAGTCGAAGCGTTTTCTGGTCGGCCCGCTCGGTTGCGAGATCACGGGCCTGGCCTATACGCCCGACCTGAAGACCTTTTTCGTCAACATCCAGCACCCGACGGGCAACTGGCCGGTGGCCGGCGAGCCGCCGCGATCGTCGACTATCGTGGTGCGCCGCACCGACGCCCAGCCGGTCGGCAACTGACCGCACGGCCCGTCCGCCCCTGTCGTCAGGGGCGGACGGGCGTCACGGCGCGCGCTTCGGCGGTGGTGGCGGCGATCCGTCGGGCGTCTGCGACATCAGCGTCACGCACATCGTCCGGTGCACCGGGTGGCGGCCGCACGCGATCCCGGCATAGCGATGCGTCGGGCGGAGCAGGCTGTGGCGATGGCCGCGGCCCGGCACCCCGTCGTCGATCAACAGCTGGTCGACGACGCCCGCAGGGCTGTGATGCCCATAGGTGATCACTTCGTTGACATAGGGCCCGCCGCCCCGCGCCCGCATCCGTTCGCCGGGGCCGCGACCGCGGGTATAATGGCCGACCGCGCCCGATCGCGACTGGACCGCGACATGGTCCGCCGCCGCCTGCGCCAGCCGGTCGCTCCATTCGAGTTCGGCCAGCGGCTTTTCCCGCCGAAGGTCGCGGATCGCTTCATCGACCGCGGCGACGCCCTCATGCGTCATAATGTCGATTTCGCTGTCCTCGTCGCCGATCAACAGCTTGCCATCGAAACGCGGGCGATAGTCGCGCAGAAAGTCGGCATAGGCGGCCGGATCGCTGCGAAAGCGGTTGAGTTCGGTGAAAACGCCTTGCTCGAACCGGCTCGGCGCGGCGACGGCGACCGTCGCACCAAGGGTGAGGATGGCGGCGGCGGCGAGAAGGCGCGATTTCGTCATGGCGGGTGCGATAAAGGCCCAAGTCTGAACCGGGCGCAACGGCAAAGACTGGCGCCGGGCGCGACTTGGCGCTAGGGGCGCTGCAACAGCGGCGCCGCACCGAACAGCGCGCCCGATCTCACGGAGTTTTTATGGGTTTCAAATGCGGCATCGTCGGCCTGCCCAACGTCGGCAAGTCCACCCTGTTCAACGCGCTCACCGAAACCGCGGCGGCACAGGCGGCGAATTATCCCTTCTGCACGATCGAGCCGAATATCGGCAATGTCGCGGTGCCCGACGCGCGGCTGGAGAAACTGGCCGCCATCGCGAGCAGCAAGAAGATCATCGCGACCCAGCTCGCCTTCGTCGATATTGCGGGGCTGGTGCGCGGCGCGTCAAAGGGCGAAGGGCTGGGCAACCAGTTCCTCGGCAATATCCGCGAAGTCGATGCGATCGTCCATGTCCTGCGCTGTTTCGAGGATGACGACATCCAGCATGTCGAAAACAAGGTCGATCCGGTCGCCGACGCCGAAACCGTCGAGACCGAGCTGCTGCTGTCCGACCTCGAAAGCCTGGAAAAGCGCGTTCCCGCCTTTGCCAAAAAGGCCGCGCAGGGCGACAAGGAAGCCAAGATCGCGGCATCGGTGCTGGGCCAGGCGCTCGACCTGCTGCGCGACGGCAAGCCCGCGCGGCTGGTCGAACCGAAGGATGACGAGGAAGCCCGCGTGTTGCGGACCGCGCAGCTCCTGACCTCGAAACCTGTTCTCTACGTCTGCAACGTCGATGAAGGCAGCGCCGCGAACGGCAATGCCTTTTCCGAAAAAGTGTTCGCCAAGGCGGCGGCGGAAGGCGCGCAGGCCGTCGTCGTTTCGGCGGCGATCGAGAGCGAGCTGGTGACGATGGACATGGCCGACCGGCTGGAATTCCTCGAAGAAATGGGCCTCCACGAAACCGGCCTCGCGCGCGTCATTCGCGCCGGTTACGAACTGCTCCACCTGATCACCTTCTTCACCGTCGGCCCGCAGGAAGCGCGCGCCTGGACCGTCCACAGCGGCGCCACCGCGCCCGAAGCCGCGGGCGAGATCCACAGCGATTTCCAGAAGGGCTTCATCCGCGCCGAAACGATCGCCTATGACGACTATGTCGCGCTGGGCGGCGAAGCAAAGGCGCGCGAAGCCGGCAAGCTGCGCGCCGAGGGCAAGGCCTATGTCGTCCACGACGGCGACGTGATGCATTTCCTGCACAGCTGATCGGGCTTGCCGAGGCCTTAGTGCGTCGCAGGATGCGTCGGCGCACGTCGAGAATGGCTGCCTTGTCGCTTTAAGCGGAGGAACGGAATTTCGCCGTTTTCAAAGAGCGGGCATCAGGCTGGCATGGGGAAATAATGCAGGAAAGCCCCGTTTTGGATGGCGCCGCGTCGGCTTTGGGGTGGGAAGCGGACGTTACAAAGGCTCCAAGGCTTGCTCGGCAGGCCAGTCGTAAGGCGGCGGTTCAAATCTGTGTGCAGTATCCGGCTCGTTGGCAACGCCCAGCACACGCTGCTCGCGATAGCGGAATGCGCCATGATATTGATCCCCGCCAGCTCCATTGACGATGTAAAGATGCCCTGACTTCAGTGGTTCCGCAGGCACCACTGACTGCCAGTTCTCCGGTGCAACGCCATAGAATAGTGGAAAAATCTCGCACTTAACATTGTCTGTTGCGTTCTCGATCCGCCAGACAGTCTTCCCCGATTCATCGCGAACTGAGAAATAGCTGGGGCAAAATCCCGTTTCCCCAAAGAACCAGTCCTTACCGGCGCCTGCAAAGGCCAATCGACCGTTCAAGAAAACGGCATTAACCGGGTAATCAGCGCTGCACGAACTAAGGACGGCCGCCGCCGCTAACACCCATAAAAAAGTCCGCGCCACCCGTGTCCTCCATATGCCGCCCTCGAACTTATGACGACCGGCCGAAGTCCGCAATTGGTCGCTAGCGGCCTTTTCAGGAACCTAAGGCTCGAACGCAGCCAGGATCGGGCATGGTCCCTTGTCGGTCGCCGCGCATTGGTCGGCGAGGCGGGCGAGCGCGCTGCGGGTTTCGGTCATCTGGGCGATCTTGGCATCGAGCGCCTCGATCCGCTGGCGGGCCAGCGCCCGGACGCGGACCCGGTCGTCGCTTTCCTCAAGCGCCAGCAGGTCGGAAATTTCGTCGAGCGTGAAACCCGACGCCTGCGCCGACCGAATGAATTTCAGGCGCCGGAGATCGTCGGCGTCGTAGCGGCGGACACCCGCCCCCCAACCGTCGCCGCCGCTGCGCGTCGGCGTCCCCATCAGGCCGCGGCGTTGATAATAACGGATTGTTTCGACCCCAACCGCGCCGGCGGCGGCCAATTTGCCGATCGTGAGCTGCATCGCTTGACTCCGTACTATGGTACGGAAGTTATAGGGGCTGCATGACACGCCAAGCAACCCTCCATCGCATGGTCATGCCGGGGCACACCTGCCCCTATGGCCTCAAGGCAAAGTATCTGCTGCAACGCCGCGGTTTTGCCGTCGACGACCGATGGCTGACGACGCGCGCCGAGACCGATGCATTCAAGGCCGAGCATGGCGTCAAGACGACGCCGCAGACTTTCATCGACGGTGTCCGCATCGGCGGATATGACGATCTGCGCCGCCATTTCGGGCTGAAGGTCGCCGATCCCGACGCGACGAGCTATATCCCGGTGATCGCCCTCTTCGCGATGACCGCGCTGATGGCGCTCGCGGCAAGCTTCGCGGTCGAGGGGAATGCTTTCACCTTGCGCGCCGCCGAATGGTTCATCTCGTTCAGCATGATCGTCCTTGCGCTGCAGAAGTTGCAGGACGTCGACAAGTTTGCGACGATGTTCCTGAATTACGACCTGCTCGCGCGCCGCTGGGTTCCCTACGCGAGCATCTATCCCTTTGCCGAGGGCTTCGCGGGCGTGCTGATGACCGCCCACGCGCTGCCCTGGCTGTCGATCCCGGTCGCGCTGTTCATCGGCACGATCGGCGCGGCATCGGTGTTCAAGGCGGTCTATATCGACCGGCGCGACATCAAATGCGCCTGCGTCGGCGGCAGCAGCAAGGTGCCGTTGGGATTTGTCTCGCTGACCGAAAATCTGATGATGATTGCCATGGCATTTTGGATGCTGGGGAGGATGATGTGACCGTGACGATGGATCGGCGGCAATTGCTGTTCGCGGGCGGCGCCGCGGCGCTTGTCCCCTGGCTGCCCGCCTGGGCGCAGCCGGTTTCGTCGGGCCTGCCGACGGTCAGCGGCAGCGACATCCACCTCAAGATCGCGCACCGGATGCTGACGATCGATGGCAAGACCAGCCATGCGATCGGCATCAACGGCACGATCCCCGGCCCGCTCGTCCGGCTGAAGGAAGGGACGGACGCGCGTATCCACGTTACCAACGCGCTGGACGGCGAGGACAGTTCGATCCACTGGCACGGGCTGATCCTGCCGTTCCACATGGACGGGGTGCCCGGCATCAGCTTTCCGGGCATCGCGCCCGGCAAGAGCTTTACCTATGAATTTCCGGTCCGGCAGTCGGGCACTTACTGGTATCACAGCCATTCGGGGTTGCAGGAACAGGTCGGCCATTATGGTCCGCTCGTCATCGACCCCGCGGGCGCCGACCCCGTGGCCTATGACCGCGAACATGTGATCCTGTTGTCGGACCACAGCGCGCTCCATCCGCATATGATCTTCAAGAAGCTGAAACAGATGGGCGGCTATTTCAACCACCGCAAACAGACGCTCGCCGGCCTGATCGCCGGGAGGGACCAGCCGCTGAAGGACCGCGTCGAATGGGGCGCGATGCGGATGGACCCCACCGACATCAGCGACGTTACCGGCGCGACCTATCGCTATCTGGTCAACGGGCTTGGCCCGCGCGACAATTGGACCGGGCTGTTCCGTCCCGGCGAGCGGGTGCGGCTGCGCATCATCAATGCGTCGGCGATGACGACGTTCAACGTGCGCATCCCCGGCCTGATGATGGAGGTCGTGCAGGCCGACGGGTTGAACGTCCGCCCCGTCCGCGTCGGCGAGTTCCAGATCGCCGTCGCCGAAACCTATGACGTCGTCATCACACCCGGCGACGAAGCCTATTCGCTGATCGCCGAAACGTCGGACAGGTCGGGCATGGCGCGCGCGACGCTGGCGCCGCGCGCCGACATGGTCGCGGCGGTTCCCCCGCTGCGCGAACGCCCGCTGGCGACGATGCAGGACATGGGCATGGGCGGCACGGAGCATGGCGGCATGGATTATGGCGCGATGGGCCACGGCGCGATGGGCCATGGTGGGGGGCCGGACGGCGGCATGGACCACAGCATGCGGGACATGCGCCTGGCCCCGACGGTGAAGGACACGCCGACGGTGCAGAGCATATCGCCGATGCCGGTCGACCGCACCGGCGACCCCGGTCAGGGGCTGGAGAACGAAGCCGACGTGCTGACCTATCGCGACCTCGTCGCGCTCGACCGCAACCCCGACACGCGCGCGCCGTCGCGGCAGATGCAGATCCACCTCACCGGCAATATGGAACGCTATATGTGGGCGTTCGACGGGGTGAAGATGAACGAGGTCAAGGCGCCGATCCCGTTCACGCTGGGCGAGCGCGTGCGCGTGACATTGGTCAACGACACGATGATGGCGCATCCCATCCACCTGCACGGCCATTTCTTTGAACTGGTCACCGGCAAAGGCGACCATGCGCCGCGCAAGCATACGGTCAACGTCCAGCCGGGCGGCAAGGTCAGTTTCGACCTGACCGCCGACGCGCCGGGCGACTGGGCATTCCACTGCCACCTCCTCTATCACATGCACGCGGGGATGATGCAGGTGGTCACCGTCCGCCCGGCGGAGGATGCGGCATGAGCCTGTTCGCCCTCCTGCTCGTCGCCGCGCAGCACCAGGGGCACGACATGCCCCCCGCCCCGGCCTGCACCGCCGAACATGCCGCAATGGGTCATTGCGAGATGCCGAAGCCGGAAGCCCCGCCACCGCCCCCCGCCCCGGCTTGCACACCCGAACATGCGGCGATGGGTCACTGCACGATGCCGGAAGAGCCCAAGCCCGCAGCGCCCGCCTGCTCCCCCGAACATGCCGCGATGGGGCACTGCTCGCGTCCCGAAACCGGCACCCCCGGCGTGGGCAATGCCGCTCCCCCGCCTGCGCCGCGCGTCGGCGCCGCCGATGCGATCTTCGGCGCCGACGCCATGGCCACCGCCCGCGCGCAGCTTTATGCCGAGCATGGCGGCGGCAGCGTATCGAAAATCATGCTCGATCAGGCCGAAGTCCGCGTCGGCGGCGGCGAAGAGACCTATGTCTGGGACGCCGAAGCCTGGTTCGGGGGCGACATCGACAAGCTCGTCGTCAAGAGCGAGGGCGAAGGCGAATTCGGCGGGCCGTTCGAGGGCGGTGAGGTGCAGGCGCTTTGGGGCCGTGCGATCGGACCCTATTTCGATTTCCAGGCCGGCATCCGGCAGGATTTCGGGCCGGGCGCGTCGCCGACCCACGCCGTCATCGGCTTCGAGGGGCTTGCGCCCTATTGGTTCGATATCGAAGTCGCGGTGTTCGTGTCGCACAAGGGCGACGCCACCGGCCGCTTCGAGGCGAGCTATGACCAGCGCATCACGCAGAGCCTGATCCTGCAACCTTGGGCCGAGCTGAATTTTGCGGCGCAGAATGTGGTCGAGCGCGGCGTCGGCGCGGGCCTGTCGAGCGTCGAACTGGGCCTTCGCCTGCGGTACGAAATCGAACGCGAACTGGCGCCCTATGTCGGCTTTGTCTGGGAACGCAAGGTCGGCAAGACCGCGCGCTTCGCACGCGCCGATGGCGAAGACCCGTCGCGTCCGGCGTTTGTCGCGGGGGTGCGCTTCTGGTTCTGACGCGCGCGGCGCATTGATGTAACGCGGCGCTCGTCTATCGAGGGTTCATCGATTCGCGCCCGCACGGAGCCAGCCATGTACAACCGCCGCCATTTCCTTGCCGGGGCGACGCTCGCCGGCCTTGCCGCCCCCGCGATCCTGCGCGCCGAGGGCGGGATTTTCCGCGACTTCCCGTTCAGCCTTGGGGTCGCCGCGGGCGATCCGGCCAGCGACGGTTTCGTCATCTGGACCCGGCTCGCGCCCGAACCGATGGAACCGCACGGCGGGATGCCGCTCGCGAATGTGCCGGTCGACTGGGAGGTCGCGAGCGACGGCGGCTTTCGCAGCATCGTCGCCAAGGGCACCGAACTGGCGCGCCCCGAACTGGCGCACAGCGTCCATGTCGAGGTCGCGGGACTCCAGCCCGACCGTCCCTATTATTACCGCTTCACCGCGGGCGGCGAACGCAGCCTGCGCGGCCGTGCCCGCACCCTGCCCGCGCCGGGCGCCAAGGCCGATGCGCTGAAATTCGGGGTCGCGGGATGCCAGCATTTCGAGGCGGGTTTCTTTGGCGCCTATCGCCACCTCGCGCGCGAGGACCTTGCCTTCGTCTATCATTATGGCGACTTCATCTATGAATATAGCGAGGAATATCTGTTCAACACCGGGCTGCCGACGCGGCCGGTGCGCAAACATGCCTTCCGCGCGCTCGTCGACGTCAATGATTTCCGGGGCGCCTATGCCCAGCAGCTTGGCGACATCGACTTGCAGGCGGCGCGCTGCACCCATGCCTTTCTGTCGAGCTTCGACGATCACGAAATCCGCAACGACTGGGTTTCGGACATCGACAATTGGAAACTCGGGCTCGACGTGAACGACCCCGAAGCCGCGCCCCCCGAAATCTTCATGCTCAAGAAACAGGCGGCGATGCAGGCGTGGTACGAACATATGCCCGTGCGCAAGGCCTTGCTGCCCCGCGCCGGGATGGTCGCGATGAACCGCGAGTTCCGATACGGCGACCTGATGGCGATGCAATTGCTCGACACGCGGCAATATCGCAGCGACCAGCCCTGCGACGACGGCTTCAAACCCGCCTGTCCGGCGGTGTTCGACAAGGATGCGCAGGTTCTGGGCAAGGCGCAGGAAGAATGGCTGGGCCGCAACCTCGCCAGGGGCGGCGCGACGTGGAATGCCTTTGCGCAGCAAATCACGATGATGTCGCTCGACCGGCGGCGCAAGGCGGACGAACCGAAGAAGATCGTCAATCTGGACAGCTGGGCAGGCTATGAAGCCCCGCGCGAGCGCATCCTGTCGCGCATGGCGGGATTGAAGAATAATGTCGTGCTGACCGGCGACGAGCATCAGAATTTCTGCGGCGACCTGGTGGCAAAGGACAAGCTCGTCGGCGCCGAGTTCGTCGCAACCTCGATCTCGTCGGGCGGCGACGGCAGCGACAGGCGCAATGGCACCGACATGTTCCTGAACCAGAACCCCGAACTGAAATTCGCCAACGACCAGCGCGGTTATCTGGTGTGCGAAGTGAACCGCGAGGCGTGGCAGACGCATTTCATGGTGGTCGACAAGGTGACGACCCCGGTGAACAATCTGTCCAAACGCGCGACGGGCGTGGTCGAACGCGATGTCGCCGGGATCAAGATGGCATGATGTGTCGCCGGATGGTCACACAAGACCCATAGCGGACCGACCATGAACCGCTTTGTCCCGTTTCTGCTCGCCCTGTTCCTGCCCTTTGCCGCGCTGGCGCAAGAGGGCGACGCGCGCGCGCCGGTCACGATCCTGATCTCGATCGACGGATTCCGCGCCGATTATCTGGATCGCGGCATCACACCCAACCTGTCGCGGCTGGCCGCGGACGGCGCGCATGGGAAGCTGCGCCCGTCCTTCCCGACCAAGACCTTTCCCAACCATTATGCGATGGTGACGGGCAAACGCCCCGACAAT